>NZ_CP189837.1:0-680364 GCF_050261105.1 Ornithinimicrobium pulveris
ATGACGCAGCAGCCCCCGGTGGATTCTTCGGCCGTGTGGCATCGCGTCATCTCCACCCTGGAGGAGAACGGGCTCGCCCCACGCGACCGCGCCTACATCGGGTTGACCACCTTCGTTGGACTGCTGGACAGCACCGCGCTGCTCGCCGTGCCGTACCCGCAAACCAAGGACGTCCTCGAGACCACGCTGCGCACCCCGATCACCGAGGCGCTGTCCGCCGAGCTCGGCCAGGAGGTCCGGCTCGCCATCACCGTGGATGAGGATCTGCAGCGCCAGCTCGATGCCGACGCTGTCGATGACGAGCCGGCCGACGACGAGGGCGACGGGCCGAGCGCGGGGGCGGACACGGCATACGGGACCGCGTCCTCGGACCAGGTGAGCGCTCACGGCGGCCGGGGGACCCCCCAGCCTGGCGCGACCCACGGCGCCGTCCAGACCACCAGCGCCGAGGATGCCCGGCTGAACCCGAAGTACACCTTCGAGACCTTCGTCTCGGGCAGCTCGAACCGGTTCGCGCACGCCGCCTCGCTCGCGGTCGCCGAGTCGCCGGCGCGGGCCTACAACCCGCTGTTCATCTACGGCGAGTCCGGCCTGGGCAAGACCCACCTGCTGCACGCGATCGGGCACTATGCCCGCAAGCTCTATCCGGGGGTGCGGGTGCGCTACGTGAACTCCGAGGAGTTCACCAACGACTTCATCAACTCGATCCGTGACGAGAAGGCGGGCGCCTTCCAGCAGCGCTACCGCAGCGTCGACTTCCTGCTCGTCGACGACATCCAGTTCCTGCAGGGCAAGGAACAGACGATCGAGGAGTTCTTCCACACCTTCAACACGCTGCACAACAGCGAGAAGCAGGTCGTGATCACCTCCGACCAGCCGCCGAAGAAGCTGTCTGGCTTCGCCGAGCGGCTCCGCAGCAGGTTCGAGTGGGGGCTGCTCACCGACGTGCAGCCGCCGGACCTGGAGACCAGGATCGCGATCCTGAAGAAGAAGGCCGCCCAGGAGCGGATGGAGCTGCCGGACGACGTGCTCGAGCTGATCGCCAGCAAGATCACCACGAACATCCGCGAGCTCGAGGGAGCCCTGATCCGGGTGACCGCCTTCGCCTCGCTCTCCAGTCGGCCGCCGGACGCGGACCTGGCCTCGCACGTGCTCAAGGACATCATTCCCAGCGGCGAGGCCGCGGCGATCACGATGCCGACGATCATGGCCGAGGTGGCGGAGTACTTCCAGATCGGTGTCGACGACCTGTGCGGCACCTCGCGTTCGAGGGCCCTGGTCAACGCCCGGCAGATCGCGATGTATCTGTGCCGCGAGCTCACCGAGGCCTCGTTGCCGCAGATCGGCCAGGAGTTCGGGGGCCGTGATCACACCACGGTGATGCACGCCGACCGCAAGATCCGGCAGCTGATCGGCGAGCGCCGGGCGCTCTATGACCAGATCAGCGAGCTCACCGGCATCATCCGCAAGGCGAGCGCCCGCTGACGCGAGCGCAGCAAGCCTGGTTCAGCGGAACATCGATAGGCGAGCGCAGCGAGCTACCTGTTGGCGGGGGCTGGTGGGGGCGCAGCCCCCGACCGAGGGGCGACAGCACCCGACCGAGGTTGTCCACACCTGTGGATAACGCTGTGTGTCGTTGCTCACCGTTCACCCGAGTCACATTCGCCTGGTCGAGGCGCGCCCCGAACACACTCTCCTGCGTCACATCTGCCTCACCCGTGTCGCGGCGGGCTGTGCATGAGGGTGGGGACAGGCTGCGGATCCGTGCAGGTCAGGCTGGGGACAGGGGGTGTGCGTCCGGGTATGCCGTGTGGACGGTCGATCTGTGTCCACATCCCGGTGCTGCTCATCCCCAGCACTCCGGACAGGGTGTCCACATGGTGAACGGGATGGCACAGATGCGTGCCGACCTGCGGGAAAGCTGTCATTCGCAGGTGGTTGTCCACAGTGTCCACAACCCCGATGACGACGACGAAACCTCTAGAGAAGATCAGCTTCGTCCCACGTCCCTGCTGGGCTGACCCCCGCTCAGAGCACTCACGATCGACACCGGAACCACTCCTGAAGCACCACCTGGATCGCTCTCGACCCGGGGTGGTGCCGTGGCCCTGCTCGTGACATGCTGCTCTCCCACGTGCTGGCGCCGGGTTCGCCTGCCCGCACGTCTGTAGTTCGCCCGCGAGAGCCACTGTTCTCCGAGAGCCGAAAGGCACCTGTCGTGAAGTTTCGTGTCGAGCGCGATGTCCTCTCCGAGGCCGTGGCCTGGGTCGTTCGTGGCCTGAGCAGCCGGCCGCCTGTTCCGGTGCTGGCAGGTGTCCTGCTCACCGCTGACGAGGAGGGGACGCTGACCCTGTCGGCCTACGACTACGAGGTCTCGGCCACGATCACCGTCGAGGCGGAGGTCAGTGAGGGCGGCCAGGTCCTGGTGCTGGGCAAGTTGCTGGCCGACATTTCCCGCAACCTGCCGGCCAAGCCGGTCGAGGTCGCGACCGACGGTGCCAAGGTGCAGCTGACCTGTGGCTCGAGCCGGTTCTCGCTGATCCAGATGCCGGTCGCGGACTACCCCCAGCTGCCTGCCCAGGCCGAGACCAGCGGCACCGTGGCCGGGGATGTCTTCACCCAGGCTGTGCACCAGGTCTCCGTCGCGGCCGACCGCGGCGACACCCTGCCGATCCTCACCGGCGTCCGCGTCGAGGTCGATGGCGACAAGATCACCATGCTGGCCACCGACCGCTACCGCCTGGCGATGCGCGAGCTGACCTGGAGCCCGGGCAGCTCGGAGGCCAACCACGTCAGCCTGATCCCGGCCCGCACGCTGTCCGAGACCGCGAAGTCGCTCGGGGCGGCGGCCTCGGTCAATGTCGCCTTCGGTGATGGCTCCCGCTCCGACGGTCTGGTCGGCTTCGAGGCCGGTCAGCGCCGCACCACCACCCGCCTGCTCGACGGCGAGTACCCCAAGGTCACCTCGATCTTCCCCAACTCCGTCGACAGCGTCTCCGTCGTCGACACCCAGGCCCTGATCGAGGCGGTCCGCCGCGTGGCGCTCGTCGCCGAACGCAACACCCCGGTCCGCCTGCGGTTCACCGACGGCCAGGTCGCGATCGAGGCGGGCACCGGTGACGACGCCCAGGGCAGCGAGGCCGTGGAGGCCACCCTGACCGGTCCCGAGCTGGAGATCGCCTTCAACCCGCAGTTCCTGCTCGACGGGCTGGGTGTGCTCAACGCCCCCTTCGCCCGGCTGGCCTTCACCCAGCCCAGCCGTCCGGCCGTGCTGTCCGGGCAGGCCGAGGTCGACGGTGACTCCGATGAGTCCTACCGTTATGTGCTGATGCCGGTCCGCTTCGCGGGCTGATCACCGAGGCCGTTCGCTGAGCTGACCGCGCAGCCACCACGCAGATCCCGATACGAGCGCGAGGAGTCGACACGATGAAGATCGGCATGATCGGTCTGGGCCGGATGGGCGGCAACATGCGCGAGCGCCTGCGCCGCGCCGGACACGAGGTCTACGGCTTCGACCTGGACCCCGCGCACCGTGACGTCGACAGCCTGGAGGCGCTGGTCGAGGCGCTCGAGGGCGGCGACCCCCGGGTGGTCTGGGTGATGGTCCCGCACGGGGACCCCACCCGCTCCACCGTGGTGGCGCTCGGCGAGCTCCTCAGCGAGGGCGACCTCGTCATCGAGGGCGGCAACTCCAAGTTCACCGAGGACGCCGAGCTCGACGCACTGCTCGCCCCCAAGGGCATCGGCTACGTCGACTGCGGCGTCTCCGGCGGCATCTGGGGCCTGGAGAACGGCTACGGTCTGATGGCCGGCGGCCGTGAGGAGGACATCGAGAAGGCGATGCCGATCTTCGACGCGCTGCGCCCCGAGGGCCCGCGCGAGGAGGGCTTCGTGCACGCCGGCGATGTCGGCGCCGGCCACTACGCCAAGATGGTCCACAACGGCATCGAGTACGGCCTGATGCATGCCTACGCCGAGGGCTATGAGCTGCTCGCCGCCAAGGACATCGTCAAGGACGTCCAGGGCTGCTTCCAGGCCTGGAGCCGCGGCACCGTGGTCCGCTCCTGGCTGCTCGACCTCGCGGTCAAGGCGCTGGATGAGACCCCCGAGCTGGAGGGCATCAGCGAGTACACCACCGACTCCGGCGAGGGCCGCTGGACCCTCGAGGAGGGCATCGAGATGGCCGTCCCGATGCCGGTGCTCGCGGCCGCTCTGTTCGCCCGCTTCGCCTCCCGCCAGGAGAACTCCCCCGCTATGCAGATGGTCGCCGCGCTGCGCGGCCAGTTCGGCGGCCACAAGGTCAAGATGCTCGAGGCCGACCTGGACGAGGGTCAGGTCGAGGTGCACCACGGCGCCGAGCCCAAGCAGGACGAGGGCGAGCAGCGCCCCGGCGACCAGGACCACGACTGACCCCACATCGTGCACCTGCGCCACCTGGAGCTCCTCAACTTCCGTAGCTATCCGAGCGCCTCGGTCGCGCTGCGCCCAGGCGTCACGGTGCTGCTCGGCCGCAACGGCCAGGGCAAGACGAATCTCGTCGAGGCGGCCGGGTATGCCGCAACCCTGGGCAGCCATCGCGTCGCCCAGGATGCGCCCCTGGTGCGGGCCGGTGCCGAGACCGCGATCGTGCGGGCCGCGATCGTGCGGGACGGGCACGAGTCGTTGGTCGAGCTGGAGATCGTGCCCGGTCG
The DNA here is from genome assembly GCF_050261105.1 of Ornithinimicrobium pulveris. Lineage (GTDB taxonomy): Bacteria > Actinomycetota > Actinomycetes > Actinomycetales > Dermatophilaceae > Ornithinicoccus. The sequence goes on from NZ_CP189837.1 coordinate 4,692, forward strand.
GGCCAACAAGGCGCGGCTGAACCGCTCCCCTGTCTCCCGGCAGCGGGAGATTCTCGGCACCGTGCGCACGGTGCTCTTCGCGCCGGAGGACCTGGCTCTGGTCAAGGGCGACCCCAGCGAGCGGCGCCGGCTGCTCGATGACCTGCTCGTCGCGCGGCAGCCGCGGTGGGCGGGGGTGCGCGCTGACTACGACAAGGTGGTCAAGCAGCGCAACGCCCTGCTCCGCTCCGGCCAGCACCTCTGGCGCAGCGGGCGCGGGCGCAAGGCTGGCGGCCGGGGCGGACGGGCTGCCGTTCCGCGGCTGGCTCCCGGCGAAACCCTCGAGGAGGCGCGGGAGTCCGCGCTCGCGACACTCGCCGTCTTCGACGAACAGCTGGCCCAGGTGGGCGGCGCCCTGCTGTATGCCCGGTTGCGGCTCCTGCGGGACCTGCGCCCCTATCTGCGCGCGGCCTACCGCACGATCAGTGACAGCGACACGGTGGCGGATGCGGCATACAAGGCCTCGGTGTCGGGACCGATGGCCGACCGGTTGGCGGCGGGAGAGGTGGCCACGGGAGAGGGTGGCGAGGATCAGGTGCCGGCGCAGGAGGAGTTGGTCGGGGCGTTGCGGGACTCGATCGAGGCGGTGCGCGGGCAGGAGCAGGAGCGCGGGGTCAGCCTGGTCGGGCCGCATCGCGACGAGCTGCTGCTCACGCTCGGGGAACTGCCGGCCAAGGGCTACGCCAGCCACGGAGAGTCCTGGAGCCTGGCGCTCGCGCTGCGGCTGGCCGGCTTCCAACTGCTACGGCACGACCTGGGCACCGACCCGGTCCTGGTGCTCGACGATGTCTTCGCCGAACTGGACACCGGGCGGCGGGAGCGGTTGGCCGAGCTGGTCGCCGACTGCGAGCAGGTGCTGGTCACGGCTGCCGTGGCGCAGGACGTGCCGGAGAGCCTGCTCGGGCGTGCGGGGGGCACGGTGCTGCACGTGAGTCTTGGGAGCGTCGTGCCGGACAGTGACGATGGGGATGACGACGATGGGGACAACTCCGTGGACGCGGGTGGGTCCTCGTGAGCGAGCAGCCGCCGGGGAGGGCGGGGACGGAGCTGCCCACGCCGGGTGTGCCAGAACCAGACAGAGCGGAGTCGGGTGCCCCCGAGGAGGACGTCGACCCCCTGCACGCCGCACACGAGGCGCTGGCGCGTGCCCGCCGGAGCGCGCGGGCCAAGGGGCTGAGACCTGGATCCCCCGCCGGAGCAGGACGGCGCCGGGCCGTCGGTCAGGGCGCGGCTGCATCGCGGACCGACCGTGAACCGCACAGCCTCGGCGCCGAGGTCGACCGGCTCGTCGCCTCCCGCGGCTGGGATCCCGGGGTGCAGGTCGGCGCGGTCGTCGGACGCTGGCCAGCGATCGTCGGGGAGCAGGTCGCGGCCAATGTGGAGGTGGTGGCCTTCGAGAGCTCGGTGCTCACCGTGCGCGCGGTCTCCACGGCGTGGGCGACCCAGATGCGGCTGCTCGTCTCCACCGTGCTGGCCCGGATCGACCAGGAGGTCGGCGCGGGCGTGGTGACCGAGATCGTGGTGCAGGGACCGGGCGGTCCGAGTTGGCGTAAAGGCCCGCTCACCACCCGAGGCAGAGGGCCGCGGGACACGTACGGCTGAGGTGGGAAACGCCATACGGAGAAAGGCCTCGCAGAGCCGCTCAGGGGCCAGTTGACGTGTAGGGGATGGGACGAGCGCTGCGGAAGCGCGGAAATCGGCCTTTACGGGCCGGATTTGGGGTGTGGAAAGTCGGTTCTGGGGCCCTCGGTGAAGTAACATGGGGACGTTGCCCATTCTCACCCCCACCCCGAGGAGTACCGCGTGCCGACGACCGGTCCCGAGGTTCCTGACGAGCCAGCCATGCCGGAGCTTCCGCAGGCCCCCGCGCAGGACGGTGATCCGGACTCCTTGGCGACAGCCTCGGCCTACGACGCCTCCGCCATCACGGTGCTGGAGGGCCTGGAGGCCGTCCGCAAGCGGCCGGGCATGTACATCGGCTCCACCGGTGAGCGGGGCCTGCACCACCTGGTCTGGGAGATCGTCGACAACTCGGTCGACGAGTCGCTCGCCGGCTTCGCCAGCCGGATCGACGTCACCCTGCTCGCCGACGGCGGGGTGCAGGTGCGCGACGACGGCCGCGGCATCCCGGTCGACATCCACCCGGTGGAGAAGAAGCCGGCCGTCGAGTTGGTGCTGACCCAGCTGCACGCGGGCGGCAAGTTCGGTGGCGGCGGCTACAAGGTCTCCGGTGGTCTGCACGGCGTGGGTTCCTCGGTCGTCAACGCGCTCTCGAGCCGGCTCGACGTCCAGGTGCGGCAGAAGGGCCAGGTGCATGAGCAGACCTACGCCCTCGGCGTGCCGCAGGCGCCGCTCGCCGAACGCCCGGCCGACAACGAGCAGGAGCGTCAGACCGGCACCACGATCACCTTCTGGCCCAGCGCCGACATCTTCGACGCGGTCGAGTTCGATCACGAGACCATCCGCGCGCGCTTCCAGCAGACCGCCTTCCTCAACAAGGGTCTGACGATCACGCTGACCGACGAGCGGCCACGCGAGGCCGCCCCGGTGGACGCGATCGATGAGGACCTCGACGCGGACCTGGACAGCGGTGCCGGGCAGGTCGACGCCGAGGAGGCGACCCCCGAGGCCCCGGACGCGGCCGAGCGCGCGACCAAGCCGCGCACCATCGTCTACCGCTACGACAACGGGCTGCTCGACTACGTCACCCACCTCAACAAGAGCAAGCGCTCGGAGCCGGTGCACGAGGAGGTCATCGCCTTCGAGGGTGAGGACACCGATCGCCTGCTCGGCGTCGAGGTCGCGATGCAGTGGACAGGTGCCTACACCGAGTCGGTGCACACCTACGCCAACGCGGTGAACACGCACGAGGGCGGCACCCACGAGGAGGGCTTCCGCGCCGCGCTGACCCGCCTGGTCAACGACTTCGCCCGGGAGAACAAGATCCTCAAGGAGAAGGACCCCAATCTCACCGGTGAGGACATCCGCGAGGGCCTGACCGCGGTCATCTCGGTCAAGCTGGGTGAGCCGCAGTTCGAGGGGCAGACCAAGACCAAGCTCGGCAACTCCGAGGTCCGTGGCTTCGTGCAGTCGGTGATGACCGACCAGCTCGGCCACTGGCTGGGGGCGCACCCGCGCGAGGGCAAGGAGATCGTCGGCAAGGCCGTCCAGGCCGCGACCGCCCGGATCGCCGCCCGCAAGGCCCGCGATGCCACCCGGCGCAAGGGGTTGCTGGAGTCCGGCGGGCTGCCGGGCAAGTTGCGCGACTGCCAGTCCAACGACCCCACGATCTCGGAGGTCTTCATCGTCGAGGGTGACTCGGCCGGTGGTTCGGCGGTGCGCGGGCGCAACCCGCACAACCAGGCGATCCTGCCGATCCGCGGAAAGATCCTCAACGTCGAGAAGGCCCGGATCGACAAGATCCTGGCCAACCAGGAGGTGCAGGCGCTGATCAGCGGGTTCGGCACCGGCATCGGTGAGGACTTCGACATCTCCAAAGCGCGGTATCACAAGATCGTGCTGATGGCTGATGCCGACGTCGACGGCATGCACATCCGGACGCTGCTGCTGACCCTGCTCTTCCGGTTCATGAAGCCGCTGATCGAGGCGGGCTATGTCTACCTCGCTCAGCCGCCGCTCTACCGGATCAAGTGGACCAACGCCGAGCACGAGTTCGCCTTCACCGACCGCGAGCGCGATGCGCTCGTGCGGGCCGGGATGGAGCGTGGCTGGCGGTTGCCCAAGGACACCGGGATCCAGCGCTACAAGGGTCTGGGTGAGATGGACTACAGCGAGCTGTGGGACACCACCATGAACCCCGACACCCGCATCCTGCTGCAGGTGACCCTCGATGACGCGGCCAAGGCCGACGAGCTGTTCTCGATCCTGATGGGCGAGGACGTGGAGTCGCGCCGCAGTTTCATCCAGCGCAACGCGCGCGACGTGCGCTTCCTCGACATCTGACCACTCGGCATACCTAAGGAATCATGGCTGACGACGAGACCACCGACGTGCCCGAGACCCCGGACCTGCCGGAGGAGCCGCTGACCGCGGACGAGGCGCTGGAGAACGCGCTGTCCACCGACGGCACCGACCGGGTCGAGCCGATCGACCTCAACGCCGAGATGCAGCGCAGCTACATCGAGTACGCGATGAGCGTGATCGTGGCGCGCGCCCTGCCGGACGTGCGCGACGGCCTCAAGCCGGTGCACCGCCGGGTGCTCTACGCGATGTACGACGGTGGCTATCGCCCCGACCGCGGCTTCAACAAGTGCGCGCGCGTCGTCGGCGACGTCATGGGCAACTACCACCCGCACGGTGACAGCGCGATCTACGACGCGATGGTCCGCCTCGTGCAGGACTGGTCGATGCGGTACCCCCTCATCCAGGGCCAGGGCAACTTCGGCACACCGGGTGATGACCCGGCGGCCGCCCCGCGCTACACCGAGTGCCGGATGCACCCGCTGGCCATGGAGATGGTGCGCGACATCCGCGAGGACACCGTCGACATGGTCGACAACTACGACGGCAAGACCAAGGAGCCTTCGGTCCTGCCCGCGCGCTTCCCGAACCTGCTGGTCAACGGCTCGGCCGGGATCGCGGTCGGGATGGCCACGCAGATCCCGCCGCACAACCTGCGCGAGGTCGCCTCCGGTGCCCAGTGGCTGCTGGACCACCCGGACGCCTCCCGTGAGGAGCTGCTGGAGAAGCTGCTCGAGATCATCCCCGGCCCGGACTTCCCGACCGGCGCGCTGATCATGGGCCGCAAGGGCATCGAGGATGCCTACCGGACCGGTCGTGGCTCGATCATCATGCGCGCCGTCGTCGAGGTCGAGGAGATCAACGGGCGCACCTGCCTGGTCGTCTCCGAGCTGCCCTACCAGGTCAACCCGGACAGCCTGGCCCGCAAGATGGCCGAGCTGATCAAGGAGGGCCGGATCACTGGCATCGCCGACCTGCGCGATGAGACCTCCGGCCGCACCGGGCAGCGCCTGGTCATCGTGCTCAAGCGCGACGCCGTCGCCAAGGTCGTCCTCAACAACCTCTACAAGCACACCCAGCTGCAGCAGTCCTTCGGCGCCAACATGCTGGCCCTCGTCGACGGGGTGCCGCGCACGCTGCCGATCTCGGCCTTCATCCGGCACTGGGTGGACCACCAGATCGAAGTCATCGTCCGCCGCACCCAGCACCGGCTGGGCGAGGCCGAGCGTCAGATCCACGTCTTCCGTGGCTATCTCAAGGCGCTGGACCAGCTCGATGAGGTCATTGCCCTCATCCGCCGCAGCCCCTCCGCCGATGAGGCCCGCACCGGGCTGATGGAGTTGCTGGACATCGACGAACTCCAGGCGCGCGCGATCCTGGACCTGCAGCTGCGCCGGCTGGCCGCCCTGGAGCGCGAGCGGATCGTGGCCGACCACGACGCTCTGCAGGCGCAGATCGAGGAGCTCAAGGCGATCCTGGCCTCCCCCGAGCAGCAGCGCTCGATCGTCTCCGAGGAACTGGCCGAGATCGTCGACAAGTACGGCGATGACCGACGCACCACGATCCATGCCTTCGACGGCGACATGTCGATGGAGGACCTCATCCCCGAGGAGGACGTGGTCGTCACCATCACCCGGGGTGGCTACGTCAAGCGCACCCCGGTGCGTGAATACCGTGCGCAGAATCGTGGCGGCAAGGGCAAGCGTGGCGCTGCCCTGCGCGCCGACGACGTGGTCGAGCACTTCTTCGTCACCAGCACCCACCACTGGATGCTCTTCTTCACCGATCAGGGCCGGGTCTACCGCGCCAAGGCCTACGAGTTCCCCGAGTCCGGTCCGACCGGCAAGGGTCAGCACGTGGCCAACCTGATGGCCTTCCAGCCCGGTGAGCGGATCCGTTCGGTGCTGCCGTTGGAGAGCTACGAGCAGGCGCCCTACCTGCTGCTCGCCACCCGCAACGGCCTGGTCAAGAAGTCCCGCCTCACCGACTACGACTCCCCCCGCTCCGGTGGGCTGATCGCGGTCAACCTGCGTGAGGGCGATGAGTTGGTCGGCGCCGCGCTCACCTCCGCCGAGGACGACGTGCTGCTGGTCTCCAGCGGTGGCCAGTCCGTGCGCTTCCTGGCCAGCGACAACACGTTGCGGCCGATGGGGCGCGCCACCTCTGGTGTCACCGGCATGAAGTTCCGCGGCGAGGACCAGCTGCTGGCGATGCAGGTGGTCCCCTCGGGCACCGATCCGTTCGTCTTCGTCGTCTTCGAGTCCGGTATGGCGAAGCGCACTCCGGTCTCGGAGTATCGGGTGCAGGGTCGTGGCGGCGTGGGCATCAAGGTGGCCAAGGCCACCGGGAAGGCCGGCGCCGTGGTCGGTGCCCTCCTGGTGGACGAGACCGACGAGGTCCTCGTGCTCACCGAGCGCGGCAACGTAGTGCGCTCGGCGGTCGGTGGTGAGCAGGGGGTCCGGGTCACCGGCCGGGACACCCAGGGCGTCATCTTCGCGCGCCCGGGCAAGAACGACTCGATCGTGGCCGTGGCGCGCAACCCCGAGGCTGCCGAGGAGGTCGCGGACGTCGTTGCGGACGACACGGACGACGAGACCGCCGATGGAGCAGGTGCCGACGTCACCGGCGAGGATGTCTCTGCTGGTGGGACGGATGGCGTACCGTCGGAGGAGTCCGGGACCGACCAGGATGCGGGCACCGACAGCAGCGACACTGGCAGTAGCGACACTGGCACGAGTGACACCGGCAGCAGTGCGGAGGGCGAGGAATGAGCGACGAGACCCAGGTGGACGCCCGGGCAGGCGCTGACGAGCGCTCCTCCGACGCTCCTGCCAAGGACCAGGCTGCTCGCGACCAGGCTGCTCGCGACCACGGTGCCGCCTCCGCCGATGAGGCCAAGGCGAGCAAGGACAGCCCGAGCAACGCTGGCAAGGGTGAGGGCGGCGACGGTCGCACCTCCACGGCCGCCAAGATGCGCGACGGTGCCCTGGCTCGTACGGCCCAGGGTCGCGACCTCGCAGCCCGCAAGGCGCGTGCGCTCAAGGGAGCCACCGCTGGCCTGGCCTCCGGGTCGGCCGCGGGCGCCAGCGCTGGTCGGGCTCCCGCTGGGGAACGTCCGGCCGGTCAGCGTGGCGGCTCGTCGTCGACGACCGAGTTCGGCGCCCGGACCGCTCGCACCAACCAGGGCACCGCCCGCACCGGAGCCCCGCGTCCGCCGCGCCCCCCGCGCCGGGGTGGCCCGCGCCGCGTCCGGCTGACCGCCCAGCGGATCGACCCGTGGTCGGTGCTCAAGATCAGCTTCCTGGTCTCCGTCGCGCTCGGCATCGCCGGCGTGGTGATGGTGGCGGTGCTGTGGACCGTGCTGTCGGGGATGAACGTCTTCTCCACGGTCAGCGACTTCTTCGACCAGGTCACCAGCGGTGAGACCGGTGGTCCGACCTTCGACCTGATGGACTACCTGGGCCTGGGCCGCGTCGTCTCGCTGGCCGCGGTGATCGGCGTCCTCAACGTCTTCCTGCTGACCGCGCTGGCCACCCTGACGGCCTTCCTCTACAACATCTGCGCGGCCCTCGTCGGCGGCGCCCAGGTGACGCTGTCCGACGAGTGACCTGCTCGGTCAGCGTGAGCACCTGAGCACATCATCTGCCTGTGAGTGCCCCGATTCGGTACGCTCTGGCGCCGTTGGCTGGATCAAACCGGGGCATTCACAGCAAGGCTGACACGGGCGTGGCCGGGTCCGATCGATGTGGTTGACCTACCTGCTCAGGGTCAGTACCCCCGGCTGAGCAACCGGTCCCGCGCCGCGGCGACCTGGCTGCCGGACTGGCGACGCGCCATACGGCGAAGCAGGACCGGGGCGAGCGCCATCCCCACGATGGCCCACCCGAGCAGCACGATCAGGGTGAGGCCGACGCGGTACTCCCCGCCGAACTCCAGCTCCCCCGCCTCCGGCAGCAGGATCATCCGCAGCGCCGACCCGATCCAATAGATCGGGGTCGCCTGCGCCATCCACTGCAGCCACGTGGGGAGCGCTACGACCGGGAAGAACAACCCCGAGATGAAGGCCACGGCATACAGGGCGATCATCGCCCACGCCAGACCGAGCATCGTCCGGAAGATCGACCCGAGGATCGCGCCCCACGGCATCATCGCGGCGACGGCGAGCAGGAAGACCACGACCAGCAGCAGCCACGGCCCCACGCTCGTCGGCATCACCCCCGGCAGCAGCAGCGTGGCGCCCACCACCACCGGCAGGATCGGCAGCACCGCCTCGAACGGGGTGACGATGAGCTTGGCGATCAGGTGACCGGTCATCCCGTGCGGCACCGCCTTGGCGCGCAGCAGCGTGCCGTCCTCACGCTCGGTCTGCAGCTCGCCCGCGACGCCCATCACGGCCGCGGCGATGATGCCGAAGGCGAGGAAGCCGGTGAACACGTAGACGCCCGCGTTGATCGCCTCCTCGCCGAAGTCCGCGTCCCGGATGAACCACAGCACGCCCAGGATCACGGCGGCCAGGACGAGGCTGCCGACGCCGGCGAACGAGGTGTACTTGCGGATCAGCACCACCTTGGCCTGCTGCCAGGCGGCGCTAAGCACGGCGGCGGTGGGACTCATGCGCTCTCCTGGTGGTCTGGAGCGGGCTGGGCGGCGTCGCGCACGATGTCGAGGTAGACGTCTTCCAGGCTGCTCGCGCGCACCTCGACGACCTGGACCTCGCCGGGGCGCTCGGCCAGGACCCGAGTCAGGTATGCCGTGGGGTCCGGGTCGTGGTGCACGCTCACCTCGCCCGTGGCCAGGTCGCGCAGCCGGACCTCGCTGGAGCGGGAGAGTTGGTGGCGCAGCGCGTCCGGATTGCCGTCGGCCACGATCCGGCCGCCGGCGAGGATGAGGAGCCGGTCGGCGAGCTTCTCGGCCTCGGTGAGGTCGTGGGTGGTGAGCAGGATCGTGGTGCCCTGCTGGCTGTTGGCGTCGCGCAGGCTGGCGATGAGGTCGTGGATGTCGCGGCGGCCGGCCGGATCGAGACCGGTGGTGGGCTCGTCGAGGAAGAGCAGCTCGGGGCGGCCGACGAGCCCGACGGCGACGTCGAGGCGGCGGCGCTGGCCGCCGGAGAGGGAGTCGATCCGTGATCCGCTCTTGGGTCCGAGCCCGACCAGCTCGAGCAGCTCATCGGTCTGCCACGGACGGGGCGTCTCGGGGGTGGACCACGGGCGGTAGTAGGTGCCCATCACCTCGACCAGGTCGTGCACCCGCCAGGTCGCGTGGTCGCGCCAGCTCTGCAGGACCACCCCGACCCGGGCGCGCCACGCCTCGGGCGCCGTGTCGGGGCGTTGGCCGAGGACGCTCACGGTCCCGGCCGAGGGCTTGCGGAAGCCCTCCAGGATCTCCACGGTGGTGGTCTTGCCCGCGCCGTTGGGGCCGAGGAGCGCGACTACCTGGCCGGTCGGGATCTCCAAGTCGATGCCGTCGAGGACGACATTGTCGCCGTAGGCCATGGTGAGCCCTCGGGCGGTGACGGCGGGCTCCATGCTGGTCACCCTACGTGGTGCTCGGCTCCGCTCCGCCGCCCCGTATGCCGTGTGCTCGGCGTTGTTTTGGTGCGCGGGCCTGCGGTGAGGTAATCTCGTGCGGCGCGCGGGCCTATAGCTCAGTCGGTTAGAGCGCTGTCCTGATAAGACAGAGGTCACTGGTTCAAGTCCAGTTAGGCCCACCACCCGCCGTTCACGACCAGCCGACCTCGCGTCGATGGTGATGAGACGCTGAGATCGCCGCCGACGCACCAGTTCTTGAGCCAAGGAGTTCGATCCATGAAGCGCTTTCTGTTCATCGCCGCCGCTGCGGCTGGGCTTGCAGTCCTGAAGAAGATGCAGGATCAGCAGGCCGAGCGGGACCTGTGGGCCGAGGCCACTGACGATGTGACCGGCGCGCACGCGCGCTGAGTCACTCGCTCTGCGCACACCACACGCACAACACAAGTTAATCACCAGCTGAAGCAGGGCAACCTGACTGCAGCAACACGCTCGGGGGCGTGGCGCAATTGGTAGCGCATCTGCTTTGCAAGCAGAGGGTTGTCGGTTCGAGTCCGGTCGCCTCCACCCAGGTCAGAGGCCCTTCCCGCTCCGCGGGGAGGGCCTCTTTCGTGCCCGTACCCCAGCAAAGTACTGCAGCAGATGCGCCTCGTATCGCCCTGACCTGCGGGTATGTGGTCAGCATGGGCCCGCGGGCAGCGCACTCGAAGGCGCGCTGCCGCCGATCCCGCGGGCTGCCCCTGGGTGGCGACTCGGGTTGCGCCCCGGACGTTTACCCCGTAAACATTGCTGGCACGCGTCATACCCTGACAGAGAGAAGTCATCATGGAGAACGCCCTGGACCAGCTGTGGACCACGCTGGTCGTCTACGTCCCCAAGGTCGTCCTGTTCCTGCTCATCCTCGTGGTGGGCTGGCTGGTGGCCAAGGCCATCGGGAAGGCCGTCGACAAGGTCCTCGAGCGCGTCGGCTTCGACCGGGCGGTCGAGCGCGGCGGGGTGAAGAAGGCCCTGGGGAAGTCGACGTACGACCCCTCCTCGATCGTGGGCAAGCTGGTCTACTACACCCTGCTGCTGTTCGTGCTGCAGATGGCGTTCGGCGTCTTCGGGCCCAACCCCATCAGCGAGCTGCTCACGCGGGTGATCGCCTTCCTGCCCAGCGTCATCGTCGCCATCATCATCATCGTGATCGCGGCCGCGATCGCGGCGGCGGTCAAGGAGCTGATCTCCAACACCCTCGGTGGGCTGTCCTACGGCAACATCCTGGCGAACCTGGCCGCGGTGTTCATCCTGGGCCTGGGCGTCATCGCGGCCCTCAACCAGGTCGGCGTCGCCACCACCGTGACCCTGCCGGTCCTGATCACCGTGCTCGCGACCATCGGCGGCATCCTCGTCGTCGGGGTCGGCGGTGGCCTGATCAAGCCGATGCAGGCCCGGTGGGAGCGCTACCTGAACACCATGGCCGAGGAGTCGGAGAACATCAAGGCCGAGGCTGCCAAGGCTCCCTCGCTGAAGGAGCAGGCCCAGCAGGCCAAGGCCAAGGTCGAGGCGACGGAGGCGCGCACCCGCCCCGGCAACGGCGCGAGCCCGGCCGACGTGCCGTTCGACCGCGCCAAGCACTGAGCGCAGAGGTCGACTACGGCGGGGGGTGCCGCATCAGGTTGCCGGCAGGTGTCACCCGCCCTACGTTTACAAGGTAAACATTCCACTCGACAGATGGGAGCATGACCATGATTACCGACGAGCAGGTCCACCACCTCCTCAACGACGGTGTCGTCCTGGACGAGTCCGGCGACAAGGTCGGCAAGGTCGGCCAGGTCTACCTGGACGACGAGAGCGGCCGCCCCGAGTGGGTCACCGTCAGCACCGGGTGGTTCGGGACCAGCGAGACGTTCGTCCCGCTCCAGTCCGCCTCGGTCCAGGGGCGCGAGGTTCGCGTGCCCTACGCAACGGAGTTCATCAAGGACGCCCCCCGGGTGGAGGCCGACCACCACCTCAGCGAGCGGCAGGAGGCCGAGCTCTACCGCTACTACGGCCTCAACGGGGCCGGGGGCGACACCTCCGGCAGGCAGGACAGCGCCGTCGGGACCACCGGCGTGGACACCAACGTCGGGCACGACACGTCGGGCCCGAACACCGACGACGCGATGACCCGCTCGGAGGAGCGCCTGGACGTCCACACCGAGAACGTGGCGACCGGCCGGGCGCGGCTGCGCAAGTACATCGTGACGGAGAACGTCACCACCACCGTCCCCGTGCAGCGCGAGGAGGTGCGCCTGGAGCGTGAGCCCATCACCGAGGCCAACCGCGACCAGGCCCTGGCCGGTGGTGACCTGACCGAGGAGGAGCACGAGGTCGTCCTGTCCGAGGAGCGCGTCGTGGTGGACAAGGAGACCGTCCCGGTCGAGCGCGTCAGCCTCGGCAAGGAGACCGTCACCGAGCAGGTGGAGGTCACCGAGGACGTCCGCAAGGAGGAGATCGAGGCCGACGTGCCCGAGCACCGCACCGACCGCGGCTGATCAGTCCCTCACGCCTCGTGGTCCCGCTGCCCTGACGGGTGGCGGGGCCACGGGGCTTCTGCAGCTTCCGAGAAGGAGGCCGGCTTCCGCGCGGCGGTTGACCGGCGCAGGGGCGTCCTCACCTCGGGAGAGCACGGGGCGACCGGGTTACTGTGGACCGAGTCAACCCAGTCGACAGACGCGAGGGAGCCTCAGGTGGCCAGACCCAGGACGACCGCGACCAGGACCCGGTTGAGCCGCGACGTCATCGTGACCACGGCGCTGCAGTTCATCGACGCGCGCGGCGCCCAGGGACTGACGATGCGCAAGCTGGGCGCAGAGCTGGGGGTGGAGGGCATGGCGCTGTACCGCCATGTCTCAGGTCGCGAGGACCTCCTCGAAGCCGTCGTCGACCATCTCCTCGAGGGGATCCTGCCCGGCCTGGACGAGGAGCTCGCCAGCACGTGGCAGGGCTACCTGCAGAGCCTGGCGCACCAGGTCCGTGCCGTCGCCACCGAGCACCCCCAAGCGTTTCCCCTCGTCGCCACCCGGCACCCCGCTGCCCCCTGGCTGCGGCCGCCGCTGCGCCGGCTGGACGTCGTCGAGCACTTCCTCACCACCTTGCACAGCCACGGGTTCTCCGACGAGCAGACCGTCGAGGCCTACCAGGCGTTCAGCTCCTTCCTGCTCGGTCACCTCCTGCTGGAGTCAGCGCAGCAGGGCGCCGAGACCGGTCCGGTCGAGGAACCCCTCGACGAAGGCAACGCCGACATCCCCGGCGACGACGCCGATCTGGACCTCACGCAGATGCCCAGCATCACCCGACTGCGGCCCCTGCTGAGCCAGGACAAGAGCGCTCAGGAGTTCGAGATCGCCCTGGAGACCCTCACCGACAGGTTCGAGATGTCCCTGAGCCAATGAGTACGGCGCGGCCCGCCGCTGCGCACCGGCCAGCAAGGCGCTGAGTCACCGCCGTTGTCCGCGTGCGCCTGCTGGCTGAGCCCGGCCTCCCGGCGCGCTCGGCGCACCGCCGCACCCGGGTCCTTGACCGTCCTGAGCATGCGGCCCACCTCCACCCGAGATGTCACGGATCTGTGACATTCACGAATGTCACGGTTCGCCGACATTCGCATTTGTCGTCGAACCGTGACATCCGCGTTTGTCGCACGGGTGCTGCAGCCGCCCTAGCCAGCAGAGCCGCCCAGTTGTCCGCCGAGCTGACGCAGTGCCTCGCGGGTGGCCTGCGCCGAGACCTGGGAGTAGACCTCCATCGTCATCGAGATCCGGCTGTGCCGCAGCACTGCCATCGCCACTCGCGGGTGCACCTCGAGCGAGACGCGCAGGCTCGCACAGGTCCGCCGCGTGGCGTGGACCGGGATGATCGGGACGCCGGCCTTGCGCGCCCGGGTCTTGAACGCCGTGTGGAAGTTGCGCGGGTCGAGCGGGTCACCGAGCCGGGTCGTGAAGACGAGGCCGCAGTCGCCCCACATGTCGCCGGCCGCGAGCCGTCGCCGGTTCTCCTGGGCCCGGTGCCGCTCGAGGGCCCGCACGGCGATGTCCGGCAGCGGCAGCGGAGCGTCGGAGGCAGGGGTCTTCGTCCGTCGCCGGAGCAGCTGGCCGTCGACCCGCTGGACCTGCCAGGCGATGTACGCCTCGCCCTGCTCCAGGTCGACGTCCTCCCACGCCAGGCCGAGCACCTCGCCCCGGCGTAGCCCGAGCACGAGCAGCAGCACGTAGGCCGCATACATCGCATCCCGGGCGTCACGGGCGGACTCGAGGAAGCGCCGAGCGTCGTCCACGGACCACACGGCCGATCGCTTCGCCCGGGGCACGGGCACGCGCACGAGCGCGGCCACGTTGCGGAGGACGAGCTCCTCGCGCATCGCCTGGGTGAGTGCCCCGCGTAACACGCGCCACGCCTGGTGGACCGTCCACTCCGAGGCGACCTCGTGGCAGCACTGCCCACGTGCGCAGCACTGCGGCTCGGGCCGCGCGGCGTCCTTGCCCTGGAAGCAGCACTGGCACCGCACCCGCAGTTCGTTGACCCAGGTCTGGACGTCGCGGACCGAGAGCTTCTCGAGCTTGCGGTCCCCCAGGTCCGGCACGATGTAGAGCCGGGAGAACATCTCGTAGTTGCTCGCCGTAGCCGGCGAGAGCCCGGGGCGCACGGTCTCCGTCAGCCACTGCTCCAGGAAGTCGCGCAGCTTGGGCGAGACCGGGACGACCGGGCCGCGCCGCGCCTGCTCGTGCAGCCGCAGCCACTTCTCGTGGACCTCGGCCCTGGTCTTGCCGTAGACCGACTTGCGCTGGCGCCGGCCCGCGGGAGTGGTGATCCACGCGTGGGCCGCGAAGCCGTTCCGGTAGGGGTAGATCGACCCCTCCCCGTTCGCCCGCCTGCTCACGGCCAGTCCGCCTCCGCCTCGGCGGCCCGCTTGGCGACGTACTCGTCGACCCACGCAGGCAGGATGCGCCGCGACCCGCCGTCCTTGAGCGAGCGCAGGTCGCCGGAGATGCACATCATCCGCACCTTCGTCGGCCCGTAACCGAGCATCTCCGCCACCTCGGGCACGCTGTACCACCGCCGCTGCAGCGGCCCGACCGGTGCCTTGCGCCGCTGCTCCGGACCTCCGCTTGCCATCGTCGACATGTCCACTCCCTTCGTTCAGGGACCAACCTCCAGTAGGCCAGATCCCGTGCGGACCAGGCAGGCACTCGACCGTCCCTGTGGACAACCCACTCGACGACGAATCCGCCTACCCCCATATGCGGCCGAGACCCACCCCTGGGACTCACGTCTTTCTGACTTTGTTCGAGCAGCTCCGCGACCGACCGACAGACCCACCGACAGCGCTGCAGAAGCAGATCGAGGACACACCCACTGCACTCGGTGAAACTCGTGAACCCCTGGGGCTCGTTCGGCCGCATTTGGTATACGTGATGACGTTGCACAAGCTCGCCGCCGGGTCCGGATACACGTACCTCACCAAGCAGGTCGCCGCCCACGACGCCACCGAGAGGCGGCAGGTCGGCCTCGCCTCCTACTACGAGGAGAAGGGCGAGGCGCCCGGGCGCTGGCTGGGAACGGGGCTGGCCGGTCTCGACCTGGCCGAGGGTGACGTGGTCACCGAGGAGCAGATGAAGCTGCTCTTCGGGCAGGGCCGCCACCCGCGCTCCGACGAGCCCGAGGCGGCTGTGAAGGGGTGGGGCGCGCTGGGGCGGGCGTTCCCGACCTTCGACGCCACGACGCTGCGGCAGTTGACGGCGCGGGCGTTCAGCGAGCACAACACGTCACGAAGCCTGGCGTGGAACGCCCCCATCCCGGCGCAGGAGCGGGCGGCGATCCGCACCCAGGTGGCCCAGGAGGCGTTCGAGCAGCGGCACGGCCGCGCCCCGGCGGACGAGGCCGAGCTGACGAGGTTCGTCGCGAGGGCGTCGCGGCCGGGGCAGGTGCCGGTGGCCGGGTTCGACCTGACGTTCTCCCCGGTGAAGTCGGTCTCGACCCTGTGGGCCCTCGCCAATCCCGAGGTCGCGAACCAGATGGAGGCCGCGCACGAGGACGCCGTCCGAGCCACGCTGGCGATGCTCGAGCGTGAGGTGGCGTTCACCCGGGTTGGCAAGGGCGGCATCCGCCAGGTCCCGGTGACCGGGTTGGTGGCGGCGGCGTTCGACCACCGCGACTCGCGCACCGGGGACCCGGACCTGCACACCCACGTCGTCGTCTCCAACAAGGTCCAGTCCCTCTCCGAGGAAGGTGGCCGGTGGCTCACCCTCGACGGGCGGATGCTGTTCAAGGCCAAGGTCATGGCCTCCGAGCACTACAACACCCACCTCGAAGCTGGGCTCGTCGAGCGGCTCGGCGTCCGGTTCGTCGACCGTCCAGGGCAGGAAGGCAAGCGTTCGGTGCGGGAGATCGCCGGCGTCGACCCGGCTCTGCTGTCCGCGTGGTCGTCCCGGCGGCAGGCGATCGAGACCCGCCAGTCCGAGCTCGCCTCGGCGTTCCTTTCCGACCACGGCCGGAACCCCACCACGATCGAGGCGTTGGCGCTGGCGCAGCAGGCGAACCTGGAGACGCGGCCAGACAAGCACGAACCCCGCTCCGAGGCCGAGCAGCGGGGGGCCTGGCGGGAGCAGGCCACCGCCGTGCTCGCCCCCGACGGGCGCAGCCCAGAAGGCATGGTCGCCGCGGCGGTGGGGGCGCGGGGGGGACGCAACCGGGAGCGCAGTAGAGACGCGGGTATCGGCGCAGGTCATCGGGTGGGGACGCTCCCGGGACACCTCCCCGGCAGCGCGGGGGTGGGGGCGTGCGTCCCCAGGTCGTCGCCGCACGGGTCCTGAAGGTGCTGGAGGGCTCGCGGGCCACGTGGCAGGTGTGGCATGTGCGCGCAGAGGCGCTGCGCCAGCTCCGCACTGCCCAAGTCTCCCTGGACAGGCTCGAGGAGCACGCGCGTGAGGTCGAACGCTGGGTCCTGCAGCGCTTCTCGGTCCCCGTCGGCGTACCACCGCAGCTGGGCGAACCTGAGGTGCTGCGCCGACCGGACGGACAGCCCACCCACACCGTGCACGGCAGCCAGGCCTACACCTCCAGGGCGATCCTGGCCGCCGAGGACGAGCTGCTGGCCCTGGGATTGCGACGCGACGGCCGCCAGGCCGACCCCGGCGGGGTTGAGGCTGCTCTCACCAAGCAGACAGACGCGGGATTGCCGCTGGACCGGTCGCAGACCGCGATGGTCCACAGCCTGGCCACCAGCGGGTGCCGGGTCCAGGTCGCCCTCGCCCCGGCCGGCGCTGGCAAGACCGCTGCGCTGCGGGTGCTCGCCCGGGCATGGGAGGCCTCCGGCGGCCCGATACTCGGCCTGGCTCCGACCGCGGTCGCGGCCGAGGAGCTCGGCCGCGCCACCGGCATGCGCACCGACACCCTCGCCAGGCACCTCCACCAGAACGCCGTGGCAGGTGCCTCTCCGGGAACGGGGACGACGTCCGCCTTGGGTGGAGCGGTCGGTCCGGGAACGTTGGTGCTCATCGACGAGGCCGGCATGGCCGGCACCCGCGACCTCGCGGCCGTGGTCCGGCAGGTGGTCGACGCGGGCGGCAGCGTGCGCCTGGTCGGGGACGACCAGCAGCTGGCTGCCGTGGCCGCCGGTGGGATCTTCCGTGACCTGGCCGAGCAGGGCCACGCGCACGGCACCACCGCGACGTTGACCGAGCTGCACCGGTTCACCGACCCCGCCGCGCTCGATCACTACGTCGACCACGGCCGCGTCCACAGCGGCGACACCGCGGACGTGGTCGAGGCGGCGTACGCGGCCTGGGTCGCCGACCAGCAGGTCGGGTTGTCCAGCCTGCTGCTGGCCGCGACCCGGGACACCGTGCGCGAGCTGAACCAGCGCGCCCGGCAGGACCGCTTCGAGGCTACTAAGCAGCCTCCCGGCTGCGACGTGAGCCTAAGGGACGGCACCCGCGCCAGCGCCGGCGACACCGTGATCACCCGCCGCAACGACCGAAGTCTGCGCGGCACGGACGGGTCCTGGGTCAAGAACGGCGACCGGTGGCGTCTCCTCGCGGTCCACCCGGACGGGGCCGTGTCGGTCGAACGCCACCATGACGGAGGAGGGAGGAGGCCTGCCCACCTCACCCTGCCGGCGGAGTACGTGGCGGAGCATGTGCAGCTGGGGTACGCCAGCACCATTCACGGCGCCCAGGGCGCGACCGTGGACACCACCCACACAGTCCTGACCGGTGCAGAGTCCCGTCAGGCGTTGTACGTGGCACTCTCCCGTGGCCGGCAGACCAACCACCTCTACCTCCCCACACCCACCGCCTCGCTGGATGCCGTCGGTCCGGAGGTGCAAGACACGGTGGTGGAGCCGCGGCAGGTGCTCACCGACATCCTCACCCGCGACGGCCGCGCCCAGTCCGCCACGACCGTCGAGCGTGGCGACGCCGCCCAGTTGCTGCGTGAGGCGGTGCTGGCCTACCAGGACGCCCTACCGGTCCTAGCCCAGCAACACCTCGGCCACGAACAGATGGCTGCTCTGGACGACGCGCTCGAACGGTGGCTACCGGGCCTGCCCGGGCAGCCGGCATACCCACACTTGCGGGGCCAGCTCGCGCTGCGCTGGGCCGACGGGACCCCGCCACAGAGGGTGGTAGAGGAGGCCACCTGGTACCGCGGCACCCAGTCCCTCACCGAGGCCGACGACCCCGCCGCCGCCCTCGCCTGGCGCATCGCCGGCGCCACCCCGCCCCCGTACCGGGATGCACCGCTGCCCTGGCTGCCCGACGTCCCACCCGTCCTACGCCAGGACCCAGGTACGAGCGACTACCTCAACCGGCTCGCCCAGCGGATCGACGACCTCAAGCAGCGCATCGCCGACGAAGCCCGGCAGGCAGGCGCATCCGACCAGATGCCATGGCAACGGGCACTGCCATCGCACGTGGACGACCAGTTCATCGGCGACCTCGCCATCTGGCGAGCCGCACAGGGCCTCCCACACACCGAGCCCAGCCCCACCGGCCCGCCCATCAAGGAACCCGAGGCAGCAAGGCACCAGACCCGACTAATCCGGCGAGTGAGCGCGCGGACCTCGGCTCCCCACGTGTCGAATCCGAAGACAGACGCTGGTGGCAACAGCCTCCGAGCCAGCCAGCGACGAGCAGAGCGTCATGCGCTCCATGACAACGCCTCACGTGAAGCGTCTGGTCCTTCCCGGTGATCGGTCCCCCGACCAAGGCTGAGTCCACGTGGTTCGCCGCCGCGCTACATGCCGCAATGCCGATATCCATGCCTGAAGATGGCCCAAGCGGCTTGGGCTTGGAAAGCCACGTATTCAGTGCAAGCTTCAGGGGTTCTGGATGCGCAGAGGGCAAGGGAGGCGATGACCTGCTTTGGGGCGGAAGGGTGGCCTCTCGGCCACCCTTCCGCCTAACCGCCCACGACACTCTCACCGTGACCAGCACGGTCTGGCCGCGCACTAGATCAGCACGACTCCGGCGTCATGCCCGTGGCAGATGGCGCGCCATGTTCGATAGGGAGGCAGTCGACGCCGATCTTCATCGGACTACTCATTCGCCTGGACGCGTGGTCTTTCTGACGCGAACCATCGTCGCCCCAACCAATATAGCGACAGAGGAAGGGCGGTCGCCCACAACACCTTGCCTATGAACTGGCCGACAACCGTTTCCATGGTCAGCGGGAAACCCGCGAGCGACAAGAACACGAAGGTGTCGATTGGGGCGGAGACGATATTTGAGACAAGAGCTCCTTGGATAAAACCTTTGGCTCGCCTGATTGGTACGTAGACCCCGAAGTCGACCAGTTCCGCGCTCACGAACGCGACCGTCGAGGCAACGGCTAACGCTGGTGACGACAGCGCCCATGAGATGGCGCCGCCCATTGCGATCGCGGCTAGACCCCACCCCCGGCCGCCGAAACGGTGGACGAAATCACGAGCCAATAAGGCGAACCCGGCAGCGTAAGTACCTGCCGTAACCAGCAAACCAAAGCCCACGGATACTAAGCCCAGGCGCTCAGTCACTACATTAGCTAGTACGACCGCCGCGACGTACGCGACCACCGCCACCCCGAGTGCCGCCTTCGACCGCTCGGCACTGCCTGCCGGTCGTGCGCGTTGAAGTAGCGTACTCATTGGTCCCCTCCACGGTAAATGCATCCGGAGGTGCAGGTTTCGCGCACGCGCACCTCTCTCAGATTCGGGAGTTTAGGCACGAGTCGGTCCCAGATCCACTTAGCCAGCACTTCGCTCGTGGGGTTC
Source organism: Ornithinimicrobium pulveris (assembly GCF_050261105.1). Taxonomy (GTDB): domain Bacteria; phylum Actinomycetota; class Actinomycetes; order Actinomycetales; family Dermatophilaceae; genus Ornithinicoccus. Next base: position 24,504 of record NZ_CP189837.1, read on the forward strand.
TCGAGCCCAGGGACATCATTGAGGTAGTGGTGATCGAGTTGGTCCTCAAGCGGCTTGAACGCTGCCTTGATATCGCCGAAGTCTTGGACCCAACCCGTGGTTTGTCCAACAGGGCCAGAGACATGGACCGCAGCCTGATACGAGTGCCCGTGCAGGCGGGCACACTTATGGCCTTCCGGGACGTTTGGCAATCGGTGTGCGGCCTCGAACGTGAACTCGCGGTAGATCTCGGAGTGGTAGGTCACGGAATTCCTAGGTGCTTGTGCGTCTGCAGGCTGAGTTGCCAAAGCGGGTGGTCGAGGCAGAACTGCACGGCCAGTGCGGTGTTGGCCGCGACTTCCGGGCCGTCCATCGGTTGGACGCGAAAGCTCTCGAAGTCGAGATGCTCGAAGGCTGTCGGGTCGACGCCGCCTTGAGGGACGACGAACTTGAGTTCCTGGCCCTTCTTGACGACGAGCCGTGAGCCGATCTTCGGGCTGACGCATAGCCAGTCGACCCCGGGCGGCGGAGCAACAGTCCCGTTTGTCTCGACCGCAACGTAAAAGCCGCGGTCGTGGAAGGCGGCGATGGCCTCAACGTCCAACTGAAGCAGAGGTTCGCCGCCGGTGCAGACGACCATCGGACGTCCGCCGCCGTTCACCGGCCACTTCGACGCCACGGCCTCGGCAAGCGCCTCTGCTTCGCGGAACTTTCCGCCACCCTCGCCATCGGTGCCGACGAAGTCGGTGTCACAGAACTTGCAGATCGCTCGCTCGCGATCGGCTTCCCGACCCGTCCACAGGTTGCACGAACTGAAGCGGCAGAACACCGCCGGGCGTCCGGCGTGAGCACCCTCGCCCTGGAGCGTATAGAAGATCTCCTTGACCTTGTACGTCATGCCGGCTCGTCCTGGTACTCGAGGGGATCTTTGAGGTCCGCCTCCGCGAAACCCTTGAGGCGGAGGAGGCAGGAGTCGCAATGACCGCATGGACGGCCCTGGTCACCCGGGTCGTAGCAGGAGGAGGTCAACGAATAGTCGACCCCGAGCCGCGTTCCGACCTGGACGGTCTGTGCCTTCGTCAGGTCGATCAGCGGGGTGTGGATCTTGAGTCCGTTACCCTCCACCCCCGCGCGGGTGGCGAGGTTGGCCATGCGCTCGTAGGCCGCGATGTACTCGGGCCGGCAGTCGGGGTATCCGGAGTAGTCCAAGGCGCTGACCCCGATGAAGATGTCGCTGGCGCCCACCACCTCGGCGTAAGCCAGCGCGTAGGACAGGAACACGGTGTTGCGCGCCGGGACGTAGGTGAGGGGGATCTCGTCGTCACCGATCTCGTCAACCGAGTCGTGCTTCGGCACCTCGACGTCCGAGGTCAGCGCTGATCCGCCGAAGACCCGCAGGTCGAGGTTGCACACGACGTGCCGCACCACCCCTGCGGCCTCAGCGACGCGCTGCGCTGCTTCGACCTCGATCTCGTGGCGCTGGCCGTAGCGGAAGCTCAGCGCGTACGGTTCGAAACCTTGCTCCTTCGCAATCGCGAGAACGGTTGTCGAGTCCAGGCCCCCGCTCAGCAGGACGATGGCCTTCCGCGTCATCTCCAACACCTTCTCCAATCGGTCCGATCAGCCGGTCGACCTCACAGCATCGAAACTACACGATAGAGTAGCTGGAACAGACACGTAGTTTCGGAGCCTGTGAGGTCCATGTCGCGACAACAACTGACGATTATCGTCACCTGCACGGACAGGAAGTCGGCGACCCCTTCCGACGAACTGATGGTCCGCCATCTCCCCAACGGGGAGGTGCCGCTGCGCGCCCGGGTATGGCGCCACGCCCTCGCACGAGCGACGGATCGTCGGCCACTCATCGACCTCTACAGCGGCGAGACCTGGACCCAGGTGCGCACCTTGGCGAGCAAGGTCACGGCCCTCGGCTACGACCCGACGATGTTCGTGGCTTCGGCAGGGCTCGGACTTCAGTCCGCCTTGACCTCGGCTCCCTCCTACTCCGCGACCTTCAGCACTGGCCAGGCTGACTCCGTCGGCGCGTCTCTCCCAGCGGCCCAAGAGTGGTGGAACGAACTCCCCCACGCCGAGATCTCCCCTGGGGGGCGAGCTATCTGGGTCCTGTCAGAGGCCTACTCACGCGTGGTCAGCCAGCATCTGCTCGACGTAACCGCGCCGAATGAACTGCTGGTGTTCGGGGGATCGAGCGAAGTCAGCGAGACAGTGCGAGTCCCTGCCGACCGATCGTTGCGGCATGCGCTCGGAGGCACCGTGACGAGCCTCAACGTGCGCTCCGCGGTGCAGTGGCTCAATCTGTCGGGCGGCGACGATCTCTTCGCAGGGGCGGCGTGGCAGAGGTGGCGCGCCTGGGCGCGAGAAAAACGGCATCACGAGGTCTTCGATCGCAGGCCGTTGTCGGACTCCGCGGTAGTTGAGTTCATCAGCGAACTCCGCGACCGTCAGCCCAGCATCTCCAAGACGAACGCGCTCACGCTTCTTCGCGAGGCAGGTATGGCCTGTGAGCAACGACGGTTCTCAACTCTCTTTCAGCAGGTGATGGCTCGATGACGGATCCGCAGTGGCTGACACGACGCGCACTGAAGGTTCTCCAAAGCGAGGACACGCCCCTCTACCTCTTCACCCTGGCGGCGGAGGAGGTCGACCTGGTCGCGGACGTCGCCCGGATCGGTCGCGACGAGGCCGGCAAGCTCATCGGATACCAGCGTCCGGAGAAGCAGAAGCATGTCAGGCAGATCCAGGACTACCTGGACTCGGAGCACCCCATCTTCCCCAACGGGCTCATCCTGGCGCTGCCAGCAGAGGTCAAGTTCAAGTCCAGTCGTGGCCCGACCACAACCGATGGCCTGGCCGTCGCCGGTACGCTTGAGATCCCGATCGCTCCCGACGGTGATGGCCCCCGCCCTGCATGGATCGTCGATGGGCAACAACGAAGTCTGGCCCTCTCGCGTACGAAGAACCGTCGGCTTCCGGTGCCGGTAGCAGGGTTCGTCGCACCCACTCTCGAGATTCAGCGCGAGCAGTTCTTGCGAGTCAACACCGTTCAGCCTTTGCCAACGGGGCTAGTCACGGAACTCCTTCCTGAGATCTCTCGAGTCCCGTCTGCACGGATGGCAACCAGGCAGTTGCCCTCCGCTCTTGTCGACTTGCTCAACCATGACCCGGAGTCCCCCTTCCACGGCATTATCCGCCGCGCCTCCACTCCGGCAGACGACAAGAAGGTCACGGTCGTCACCGATAACAGCCTCGTCGAGGCCATCCGCGAGTCTGTCGAGTCCCCTTCCGGAGTCCTGTTCCCCTATCGGAACATCGCGAGCGGGACCACCGACACCGAAGGCATCCGTCGAGTCCTACTCGCCTACTGGGGCGCTGTTCACGACACCTTCCCCGAAGCATGGGGAGCTGCCCCGACGGCGAGCCGCTTGATGCACGGGGTCGGAATCCGAGCCATGGGCAGGCTCATGGATCGAGTGATGACGCACGTTCGGGACGACGACCCACGAGCGCGGGAGCGCGCCGCTGCCGAGTTGGCACTCATCGCTCCTAAGTGCCGCTGGACCGCTGGCACGTGGGAAGAACTCGGAGTGGCGTGGAACGACCTGCAGAACACGCCACGGCACATCAGCGCTCTGTCGAACTACCTCGTCCGGAACTACCTCGCTGAGCGGACGGGGCGCAAGTGAAGTTCTACTTTCCCGACAGCCAAGACCTCGTTAGCCCTGCCTACGACTTCACCCGCGACGAGTACCCACCACACCGCGTGCGCCAACGGGACGACAGGTACGCGCACGAGGTTCTGTCACGGGCCCCTTACCACGGAATCCTCGTTAGCAAGTCGATCGTGGACGGATCGATCAAGGGTGCCGGCAAGTACTCCAGCGCGCAGCGGGCTCGGCTCTACCGGATGGGCGTCCATCGGTTCTTCCGGCTCCCCCCCGGTGTCGAGACGTTGGGCGACAACGGCGCGTTCAACTACATCGACGAACCTGCCCCGCCCGTCACAGTCAGCGAGACCCTTGACTTCTACGAGGAGTGCGGCTTCGACGCCGGCGTGAGCACCGACCACGTCATCTTCGGTTACGAGCCCGATGCCAGTCCCAAGACGGCGGATCCCGAGTGGGTCGAGCGTCGAAAGCTCACCCTTCGACTGGCTGAGGACTTCATCTCGCTGACGACTGACCGGCGCAGCCACCTCGAGCCGGTCGGCGCCGCACAAGGATGGAGCCCCAAAAGCTACGCCGACAGTGTCCGCGCCCTCCAAGACATGGGGTACAAGCGCATCGCACTGGGCGGCATGGTGCCTCTCAAGACCGATCAGATCCTGGCCTGCCTGGCCGAGATCTCGACTGTTCTTGCGCCAGGAACAGAACTACACCTGCTCGGAATCACGCGCATCGACGCCATGGACCAGTTCGCTGAATTAGGCGTCACCAGCTTCGACAGCACCTCGGCCTTCAGGCAGGCCTTCATGGACGACCGGAAAAACTACCACACCAACGACAGGGCCTACGTCGCGATCCGGGTACCTCAGGTCGACGGCAACCCGACATTGAAACGAGCAATCCTGTCTGGCGTCGTCAGCCAGAAGAATGCGCTGTCAGCCGAGCGCGAGGCGTTGCGTGCCCTGCGTTCCTTCGACGGAGGGGACTCTAGCTATCGAGCGTGCCTCGACGCGCTCGGCGAATACGAGGTGGTTTGCCAGACCAAGAAGTCATACCTCGACGTCTACGCCGAGACACTCGCCGCCGCTCCATGGCGCGAGTGCACATGCACCATCTGCCGCCAGCACGGGATAGAGATCGTCATCTTCCGTGGCACGGAACGCAACAAGCGCCGCGGATTCCACAACCTATCGGTGCTGCAGGAGCGGATGTCGAGACTTGTCCACCGATCCCCTGGGGCGGCTACGCCGAGCCCCGAGGCGGGGACCTAGGCTTTCGCCCATGGCCGACCGCTACGACATCCGACTCCCGGCACTCAAGATCCGCCAGGGCGAGCAGGCCATCTACGCCTTCGGGGTCGACGGCAAGCGCATCCACGAGTTCACGACGGTGAGCCGCGTCCACCGCGACGACACTCAACTTCAGGGCTACCAGCGCCCGGAGGTCCTCAGCCACATCCGCGCGATCCGCAGGTACCTCGAGTCGGACGGAGCGATGCTGCCCAACGCCGTCGTACTGGCGTTTGACCAGAGGGTCACGTTCGAACCGTCGGCCAGCCGACAGGACCTTGACTACGTCACGCCAGGCGAACTCGTGATCCCCGTTGACGTGTCTCTGCCCGACGACCAGAAGCCCGCGTGGTTGGTCGACGGACAGCAGCGCAGCGCGGCAATCCGTGACGCGGACCTACCGGAGTTCGCAGTGGCCGCCGTCGGTTTCATCGCACACGGCGAAGCGGAGCAACGCTCGCAGTTCATCCTCGTCAACAACACGAAGCCACTGCCCAAGGGCCTTGTCCACGAACTGCTGCCCGACACCGAGGGGCACCTCCCCACGGCGTACGCAAAGAAGCAACTTCCGGCGCGAGTGCTCGCGGCTCTGAACTTCGGTAGCCGGACTGACGGCCAGCCGTTCGCGACTCGTATCGCCACGCCCACGATGGCGAACGGCTACATCAAGGACAACAGCGTCCTGAAGATGATCGAGAACAGCCTCTACGACGGCGCGCTGTACCAGTACCGTGACCCGATCGACGGCACTGGCGACGTCGACCAGATGCTGCTCCACCTCAACTACTTCTGGACGGTGGTAGCCGTAACCTTCCCGGAGGCTTGGAACCTGCCCCCGACGAAGTCGCGATTGACGCACGGCGCCGGCATCCAAGCCATGGGCTACGTGATGGACCAGTTAACCGATGGCGTGCCCGCGGCCGAACTTCCGGGTCTCAACCTGGAGAAGAAGATCCAAGGCCTCTGGGCACACTGCGCATGGACGTCAGGAACTTGGGACTTCGGTCCCGAGCAGGCGCGCCGCTGGAACGGGATCCAGAACACACCAAATGACGTCCGGCTCCTGACAAGCCACCTGCTTCGCGTCCTGCGCTGACGTCTCGACTAACCCCGGTCTTTCATGAGGTCGGGCTGGTTGGCTCGGCGCGAGCGTGATGGTCATCGCCTTTCGGATTCGGCGCGTGGACGTGGGGTAGCGCCGGCTGGCGCTGCCGGGCTGCGGTTCTCCGGGTTCCTGGTCGTGAGCGGACGGGGTGGTCAGGCGGGTCGGGGGATGGCGGCGATGTTCGCGAAGACGGCGACGATCGCTGCCGCCCAGGGCCAGGACTTCGGGATCCGCAGCCGTCGGCGGCGGGCGGCGTGGGTGAGCCGGGCGGGGACGTGCAGGAACCGGTAGCGCAGCGCCTTGGGCTCGCAGGCGGCCAGGGTCGTGGCCTCACCGGTCAGGGCCAGCAGGCGGGTCCAGGCGATGAGGTCGGCGGCGATGCCGGTGAGCAGCAGCCAGGTCTGGTTGATGCCGAACTCTCGTGAAGGGAAGCGTCCCAGGCCGGAGTCCTTGGCGTGCCGGATGCGGTCCTCGACGCGGGCGTGGGCGCGGTGGCGGGCCTCGAGGAGGGCCAGCTGCCCGGTGGTGGTGTTGGTGACGAACGCCTGGTAGCGCCACCCGTCTGCCTCCTCGAACAGGGACAGCTGGGCACCGGGGTGGGGCCGTTCACGGCGGACGATGACCCGCATCCCTGCGGGCCACGTCGCGAGCAGGTCCGCGTCGATGAGGCCAGTCAGCTCGGCGACGTGTCCGCCTTCGCGCACGCCACCGTCGGCGTCCACCGCCGGGGTCCAGGTCTGCTTGGGGACCAGGACGATCGCGTCGCGGACCTGCTCGGTGAGCGCGAACCCGACGGAGTACTCCACCCGGCGGCCGCGGACCTTGCCCTGGGCGGTGAGCCAGTTCAGCAGGTCGTGCGAGGCCCCGGCCCCGTCGGAGCGGATCAGCAGGTCCTTGTGGTGGGTGCCGGGGACCTGGGCGATCGCCGCAGCGAGGACCTCGATGTGGTCGGCGGCGGTGTTCGACCCGGCCCGGCCGGTGCGCAGCTTCGCAGCCAGGAACTCGCTCGTGTTGTCGCACCAGACACCGAGGGGGTGGAACCCGAAGGTCCGCTTGAAGGTCGGCGCCGCCTGTTCCTTCTCGCTGTGCGCGAGCACGATGGTGGCATCGACATCGAGCACGACCGTGGCGCCGAGGTCGGTCCCGGCGACCTTGCTGGCCGGCAACCCACCGGGGATCAGGGACCACACGCGGCGCCGGACCCTGGCCCTCGCGGCGGCGATCTTCCTGGCCCGGGCCGGTGTGACCTCGGCAAGAGCACGCCAGACCGTCGGTGGCGAGGCGACCGGCCCGAGCACCCCGTCCTGGTGGCGCAGCACGTCGATGTCGGCGATCGCCTCCCCGCCGTCGGCGAGCATCACCGCCACGTCGCTCAGCATCTGCCCGCGGTCGTGGACAGGGACGAACGACCGGCGGGCCATCGCCCCGGACAGCTCCCGTGTCAGGCCGGTGCGCTCGGCCAGCAGGCGCAGCCCCACACTGCCCGCGTGGGCCACCACGCCGACACCATCAGCAGAGACGGACAACCCCGACGACCACAACGTACGCTTCACTTACCGAGTGCTTCCTGCTGGGCGGACCTGGGACCTTAGACAAGTCCAAGTCTTCCCTGATAAGGGAGCACTTCGGTGCTTCTACACGCCGATCACACCACCACCCCGTGAACGATCCGTGGGGTTGACCCCGTCTGGTGGACATCGGTTAAGCGGCTTCTTGAGCCGCGGTGATGGTCCGGTGCTCGGACGTTACCGGAGGGATCTGGCCGAGGGCACTGTGGCGCCGGCGGCGGTTGTAGACGGTCTCGATCCAGGAGCTGACGGCGTGGATCGCCTCGGTCCTGGTGGCGAACTCGTGTCGGTCGTAGAACTCGGTCTTCAGGGTCGACCAGAAGCTCTCGATCTGGGCGTTGTCCCAGCACACGCCGGTGCGTCCGACCGAGAGCAGCACGCCCAGCTCTTCGGCGGCGTCGGCCAGCTGGGTCGAGGTGAACTGGCAGCCCCGATCGGCGTGCAGGATCACGCCCGCGGTCTCACCGTCGCGGAAGGTCACGGCTCGGCGTAGTGCGCTCTCCACGATGTCGGTGTGCAGGGAGTCGGAGAAGGCATAGCCGATGACGCGGCGTGAGCAGCCATCCCGCACGGCGCACAGGTACAGCCAGCCCTGGCCGGTGACCAGGTAGGTGATGTCGGAGGTCCAGACGACGTTGAGGGCGCCTCGGTCGAAGACTCGTCCCACCCGATCCGGGATGGTGTGCGGCACCTGGTCCGGCAGCGTGGTTACCGGCCGCCACGGCCGGGGGCTGATGCCCTGCAGGCCGTCGGTGCGCATGAGCTTGGCGACCGTCTTGCGAGAGACGACCTCGCCGTTCTCACGCAGGTCCGCGGTGATCCGCGGGGCGCCGTTCACACCATCGCTGTCGGTGTGGAACTGCCTGATCTTGACCAGCAGGTCCTCGTTGCGCTGCTCCCGGGGCGAAGGGCCGGCAGCCTGTCGGTCGACCCACTTGTAGTACCCGACCGGGACACACCCAGCAGGTCACACATCCGCACGATCTCGTGGTCGGCCTTCTCCGCGTGGATCAACTCGAACGCCCGCTCTGGCTGCTCGAGGCGTTCTCCGTCACGAAGAAGGGCTTGATATGTAGGTGATCTCCGCGTGGCTTCCAAGTCTTGCCAGGGTGCGGGCGGACGATGGCCTCAGCCTTATCGGGAGGGAGGCCGGGATGGCTCCGGGAGCCTCGTTCATGCCGTGCTTGATCGATGCCCGAGGCCCGGCTCCCTCGCTGGGCGAACCGCTGGTGGATGAGTACCTGCGGTTTACCGCGGCGCGGGTCAGACCGAACACGCTGACCGCGCAGGCGTACGACCTGAAGGTCTTCTTCACCGTGGTGCCCAAGCCTCCGGTCCAGGTCACCACCAGCGACGTGCTCGCCTTCATCGAGGCGCAACGGACACCGCGGCGGGGCGCCAACGTGGTACGGCTGGCTGATGGCGAGGTCGGGTTGGCGGCCTCGACGATCAGGCGGCGCCTGGCGACGGTGACCTCGCTGTTCGACTACCTGCTCGCCCGCGGCATCGTCGATCGGCAGGTCGTCCCACGCAGCATGACGCCCCGGTCACGGTCGTTGCGCGGCTCACCCCTGGTCCGGGCGCCCAGGCGGCTGCCACGGATCCTCGAGCCGGTCGAGGCGGTCGCCCTGTTCGCGGCGCTGAGGACCGAGCGGGACCGGGCGATGGTCACGCTCATGCTGCATGCCGGGCTGCGGCGCTGCGAGGTGCTGGGCCTGCGGTTCGTCGACGTCCAGCCCGGCGACGGCCGCGTGTTCGTCGCCGAAGGCAAGGGCGGCCACCAACGCATCGTGCCGGTCGTGCCGGCCTTCTTCACCCACCTGGCCGCCTACCTGGCCCAGGAACGACCCACCGGGACCGACGCCGAGTCGGTGTTCGTCGTGCTCAAGGGCCCCACCCGCGGGCGCCGGCTGACGGCGGCGGGGTTGGACGAGGTGCTCGCCGGGGCCCGGCGTCGGGCGGGACTGTCCCACGCCTCCTGCCACGAGCTGCGGCACACCTGTTTCACCCGGCTGCGGGAAGCCGGGATGTCGCTGGAGGCGATCCAGGCCCAGGCCGGCCACGCGAACCTGGACACCACCCGGATCTACCTGCACCTGTCCAACGACTGGCTCGCTACGGAGTACCAGCAGGCCATGGCCGTCCTGGACCGACTCTACGAGGAAGGACCGACACCGTGAGCACAATCACCCGTGCGACCACGCCGGGCGTCGAGCAGCTCGACGCTTTCGTCGCCGACTACATCTTGGCGGGCGCGACCGAGGCTGCGCGCAAGTGCCGACGCCTCGGCGTGATCGGCTTCCGACGAGCCTTCGGCGACCTGGACGGATGGAACCACGCCCCCGGCGCGGCGCGGCGTCAGGTGCGCACCGACCGAGGTGGCCTCGTTCGCCGCGCACGCCGCGGTCGCGACCGGCCTGCAGGTCGACCCGGCGTTCGTGGTCACCAGCTGCTGCCGGTGGGGCAGCTACGTGCGGCAGGCCTATCCGGCGCAGCATGCGCTCTTCATGAGCCAGGCTGCCGACCTCGGCTTCTGCACCAAGGAGATCGGGCGGATGTGGACCCACCTGTCGCGCATCGCCGTCATCGCCGGGACCTCTCCGGCGGCGCTGACACCCGAGCAGTACACCGCCGCCCGGACCACCTTCTTCGAACACACGGTCGCCCGGCACGGCGGGAACGTGCCGCACAGGTCGTTATCCACGCCGCTGTTCGGCCTGGACGCCGTGATGTTCCACCGCGGCCAGGCACCCGCACCGGACAAGCGTCGCCGCTGGCTGCACACCCGAGCAGCGCAGATCGACTGGAAGCACATCAGCGCCGGCACCCCCGTCCTGGCATCCACGATGCGCCGCTACCTGGACCAGTGCGCGCTGTCGCTGCGCCCGTCCTCGGTGGCGCTGTTCGACACCACGCTGCGCCAGTTCGCCGGGTACCTGCTCACCCACCACCCCGGCGTCACCGCCGCCGCGCACGTCGACCGCGAGCACATCGAGGGCTACAAGACCTGGCTGGCCCAGCGGCCCGGGTACCGCGGCAAGCCGGGGCTGTCCAAGCCCACCCTGGGCATGCGGATGGGCCACCTACGCTCCTTCTTCACCCGCATCATCGAGTGGGACTACGACGACGCCCCCGCCCGCGTCCCGGTCTACGCCACCGACCGACCCCGCCTGGACCGGCCCCTGCCCAAGTTCCTCGACGACGCCCAGGCCGCCGCGTTCATGAACGCCGCCCGCGACCTGCCCGACCCCCTGGACCGCCTCATCGTCCAGGTCCTGGCCCGCACCGGGATGCGCCGCGGCGAGCTCCTCGGCCTGACCATCGACGCCGTCGTGCAGATCGGCACCGGCTACTGGCTGCGCACCCCCCGGTCGGCAAGCTCCACACAGACCGGTACATCCCGCTCCATCCGCACGTCAAAGACCTCATCGACGACTGGCTGGCACACCGCGCCTCCTGGCAGTCCTCCGACCTGCTCCTGCTCGACCGCGGCCGACCGATCCCCGCCACCCGCGTCGACAAAGCCGTCCACAAGACCGCCGCCGCGGCCGGCCTCGGACACGTCCACCCCCACCAGCTGCGGCACACGCTGGCCACCCAGGCCATCAACCGAGGCATGTCCCTGGAAGCCATCGCCGCCCTCCTCGGCCACCACGACCTGTCGATGACGATGGTCTACGCCCGCATCGGCGACCGCACCGTGGCCGACCAGTACTTCAAGGTCACCCAGAAGATCGAGTCCCTCTACGCCGCCACCCAACCCGCGAGCACGCCGGTGACCCTCCCGGCCGAGGCCGCCGGCCCAGCGATGCGCGCCGTCCACGCGGAAGCCAGCAAACGCCTGCTCGGCAACGGCTACTGCGCACGACCGATCGAGCTCGACTGCCGCTACGAGACGATTTGCGAGTCCTGCACGATGTTCTTCACCACGATTGAGCACCGACCCACCATCCAGGCGCAACGCGACGACGCCACCGCCAAGGGCCAGACCCGACGCGCCGAGGTCTACGACGCCCTCCTCCAGCGCCTCGAGGACACCCCCGCTTGACACCGATCACCCGCATAAGCCGCTGCTTTTTTCAGGAACTCCCGGTCCATGCGCAGCTGGGCGTTCTCGGCCCGTAACCGCTCCAGCTCGGCCCGCTCGTCGATGTCCAGCGCACCCGGCGGGTCGTCCATGCGGGCCCGCTCGGCTGCGACCCACCGCCCCAGCAGCGCCTGACCGACGCCGATCTCGCCAGCGACCTCCACGATCGTGCGACCGGTATCGATCACCAGATGAGCAGCGTCACGACGGTACGCCGGGGTGTAACTCTTCCTCTTGGCACCCATGAGGGCATCCTCTCCTGCCAGGCTCACCTGGCCGGTCAGGATGTCCACCCAACGGGGTCAACCTCATCCGGGCTAAGCTCTGCCGGGTGAGGGTCAAGAGGGGACCGGCATGACGACTGGGGTGGCGTGTCCCCTGTGCGGATCGCCAATGACGATTCAGTTCGCTTCCCGTGGGCGCAACGCTGGGCAGGCATTCTGGGGCTGCTCGCAGTTTCCGCGTTGCCGCGGTTCCCGCGACGCCGATGGCAAGCCGCCGCAGCCGCGTCAGTCGCGGAAAAAGGCCGCCCCGCCGCCAGCCACGCCGTCAGTCGGACGGAGAACCAAGTCCCTGAGCCGCGGGGACCTACTGGTGTCCTCGGAGAACCGTTTAGGCCCAGGCAAGCTCGTCGCTCGCGAAGGCGACAAGCTAGTACTCGAGTACTTCGACGCACCTGGACCGGACCCTTCCAAGCGACACCGCGAAGCGGTGTCACGAGCCAGCCTCTCCCGATTTCCCCTGTCCCCCGAGTTGCGCATCTTCTGGCACGACAAAGACAACCGATGGCGTTCCGGGCGCATCATCGAAGTCAGCGACCACAATGATATCTACGTTCGCGGACACGACTGGGAAGGATTCGTTCCGGAGGAGGGACTCCATGTGCGTTGGAACAAGCCCTTGACCGACCCTGTGGCGTTCGCCGAAGCGGGCATGCTCGAATCGCCAATGCTCGCCGAACTGCGCCTCCCCTACCTGCGCAACATCCTTCAACAGCGTTCGGCGGCTCATGGCATGCGAGCCGTGCTCTCGAGCAGCATAGAACTCCACGCGCACCAGGTCGAGACCGCGTGGCGCGTTTTGCAGGACACGGTCCAGCGCTATCTCCTAGCCGATGAGGTCGGCCTAGGCAAGACCATCGAGGCGGGGATCGTCATCCGCCAGATGCTGCTGGACAATCCCACCCTGCGCGTCCAGTTGATCTTGCCTCCGTTCCTAGTCGACCAGTGGAAGCGAGAGTTGACACAGAAGTTCCGCGTGCAGGACTTCACCCGGGCGCATGTCCGCCTCAGTCGCGATGATGAGCCGTCGGCGTGGGATGCAGCAGATCTGGTCGTTGTCGACGAGGCACACAACCTTGCACGAATGTCAGTTAGCACGGATCCCGACCTCGCCTTCCGCTTCCAGCGGCTTCGTGAGATCGCACTTGCAAGTCCGCGCCTACTGTTGCTCTCCGCGACACCAGCCCTGCACAACGAGGACGCCTTCCTCGCGATGCTCAAACTGCTTGACCCGGCGGTGTATGCCGACACCACAGCGGAGCAACTTCGATCGCGCTTGGAGGCTCGCGCCGACTTGGGCCGCGTCTTTCTCGGGCTACAACCCAGCCTGCCAGGCGTACTTCTGAAGGGCCGCCTGACGGAGATCGAAGCCTCGTTCCCCGACGACGCCGAGGTCTGCAAGCTGGTTGCGCGCGCCCGCGAGTCGGTGGCCACACAAGACAAGGGCGAGACGGCATCCCTGATCCAAGCGCTGCGTACGCACGTTGCCGAGGTGTACCGCGTACACAGACGGATGCTTCGGACCCGGCGTACGACAGCGTTGCAGGGCACCTATCGGGTGACCGGTCGTCGCGCGCCCAAGCCACTTCTGCTGGAGTCCACCCTGCGCGACCACGTTACAGAGGCTCTCGACCGATGGCGGGAACAGGCTCTTGCGTCGGCAGAAGGCAACCCGGCAGCGATGACCCTAGCCGGACGCGCCTTCGCCGAGGCCGCAGCAGTGAGCCTTGATCCGAGTGCGCTGCAGAATTGGGCAACAGAGCGCGCCGCCGCGCCGATAGCCGCTGACGAAATCACCGCTCTGAAGCGCATCGTGCAGGACATGGCTTACGTGGACCGACGGACAACGGTCACCCGCCCGTTCGCTGAAGCACTCAGCGAGCGCATGACGTCCAACGAGCGTGCCGTCGTCTTCTGCCCAACAGTTGACATGGCAACCGACCTGGCCGAGGACCTCAAGGATCCCTTCGGCGCCAAGTCGGTCTTCTGCCATGTGACGACCCAACGTGGCGAGGAGAACGAGCGCGCGGTGCGCTCGTTCGAGGCGATCCGCAAGGCCGCGGTTATGGTCGCAGACTCCTCGGCCGAAGAAGGTCGCAACCTCCAGTTCGCGAATGTTCTCGTGCATCTGGGACTTCCGGGATCAGCAAACCGTCTCGAGCAGCGCATCGGCCGTTGTGATCGGTGGTCGCCCGAAGGGTTCGGGGAATGGCGGTCATATGTCGTTTCGGGACACGCGGATGACACCTATTCGGGCGCCTGGGAGCGGATCCTCAGGGACGGTTTCGGGATCTTCGACCACTCGGTCGCCAGCCTCCAGCATGCCGTCGACAACGCGACAGACGAGGCGTGGGTCATCCTCCTTCAAATGGGGCTCGAAGGTGTCGCCTCCGCTGTGACGCGGGTTCAAGAAATGCTCGAAGCGGAGATCCAGCGCGTCCGCGAGCAGGACGCGCTCGACAGCCTAGAGACGAGCATCGACGAGCGCTCCGTGCACGCGCGGATCGCTAGCGTGGAATCCGACGCATCAAAATTCGCCAAGGTGAGCGACGACCTTCTTGCAGCGAATAGCGCCCCGGGCAACCTTAGGTTCGAGAGGAGGGGCAACCCTGCCACCGGATTGGGCGGATACGAGCCGCTCGGCCGTCTGCCGGGGAAGCAAACGCAGATTCCGCTGATCCCGGCATCGCGCCTCGTTCGCGACTTCCTTCCGTTGAAAGGCCACGTCGGAACCTTCGTGCGTGAGGTCGCCCTCTCGTGCGAGGACGTCCACCTCTACCGCTACGGGGACCCGTTCATCGACGCGGTGAGCGACTTCCTCTGGCACGACGATCGTGGCCGAGCCTTCGGCATGTGGCGGTGGATGCCTGAATGGCCGCGTGAGGACACCCCGCTCTACCGGTTCGACTACGCCGTCGAAGGGAACCCCCTCGGGGTTCCCTCCTCTAGCGACCCACGTGGGGAACTCGTGACAGTGAGTGCGGGTATCGACGAACTTGCGCTCACGCGGCGGGCCGATGGGACTTTCCCTCCCATCATCGTCAGCGTTTGGATGACAGCCGACGCGCAGGAGTTGACCTCCCAGTCGCATCTCGACGCACTCGACGCCCCATACGCGAAACCAGGCACAATCCGTGCCGGCGGCGACTACTCGCTAAACCGTGCAAGGATCCAGGAGGCCTACGACCTCATTCCCCCACATCACTGGGGCGAATCTTGGCGATCCGCGGAAAGAGCGGCTCAGCATCTCGTCCGCAATCGCGAGGACGTTCGTTCGGCGGTCGAGCGAGCTACTGCCATCGCCGAACGCGACGCGGCAACGAGGCTCTCGCAGTTGCGACTCCGAGCCATGCGCACTACAGGGTCGGAACTCGTCCGTCTGCAGGAGGAACTCCATCGCGAGGAAGTCATCGCCCGTGCCATGTCCGCCGCCGTGACCGCGCCCTCACTGCGCTTGGACAGCACTGGGATTGTGGTCCTGTCCGGCCGAGCCCTGACGAGTTGACATGACGGATCAGTGGAACTTGGCGACAGCCAACCTAGCTGGTGCGACAAACAACCGCGAACTTCTGGCCGGGCCCCACCGCCGACTGGTGGATGCATGGTTGTCGGATGTGCCGGGGGCCCAGATCGCCGGTGATGTTGCCGCGCTCGTGGGCCAGGTACTGCGTCACCGCCGAGGGACTACAGGGCATTCCAACAGTTACCTGATCCTTCGCCTCGACGACCGCGGTATTCCTCTTGAGACGCTTCGCCGGGCCAACCTCGACGTCACCAAGTTTGGGCTGCACGAGCACCGCGTCACCCTCGGCCCAGACTGGGCGCCCGACTGGCTGCGCGGCGACGGGCGCTGGATCGATTTGGCCTGCACAAGCCCCGACAATTTCGAAGGTCCGGAGGGCATCGTATCCACCTCTGCCCGGCACGACATGGCAGTGCCAGTAGACCCGTCCGTGGCTGCTATTGCCGGCATATCCAATTACCGTTCGCGCAGCCAAGCGAGCGCCGTCCGGGCGGCCGCGCTTGCACCTGCGGGCAGCACACTCCACGTGGTCCTACCCACCGGAACAGGTAAGTCCTTGGTGGGCATTACGCCTGGGCTACTCACTCGCTCGGGCGTGACAGTCGTCGTGGTCCCGACCATTGCACTGGCCCTTGACCAGGAGCGCCAACTTCATCAACGGTTTCCAAACCAGGGCCTCCCTCAGGAATTGGCCTACTACGGCGCTCGTGCAGCAACTGAAAAGCAGGCGATAAAGGACCGGTTGCGCGAGGGAAAGCAAAGGGTTCTCTACACGTCACCCGAGGCTCTGGTCACCGGTCTGGCGGATACTCTTCGGCGACTTGCTGCCCGGGGCGAACTGAGCCACGTCGTGATCGACGAGGCGCACCTCGTACGAACCTGGGGCCTGAGTTTCCGACCCGAGTTTCAGGTCGTCGCCTCGCTGATCGCCGAACTGAGAGAGGTCGCCCGAGCTCAAGGGGTAGCACCGCCCCACGTAGAGCTGCTGACAGCGACGCTCTCCCGACAGAGCCTCTTGCTGAACGACGGACTCTTCGCCGGGGACGACACCTCGCTCTTCGTGGGTTCCACGCACCTGCGCACGGAGATCCGCTACCTCTTTGCGCCGCCCGTTCCCAACGAATCGCGACTCGACCGAGTAGTCGAAGCGCTCCACCACCTTCCGCGGCCGGCGATCGTTTACACCACCAAGAAGCAGTCGGCCGACACGCTCGCAGTTCGACTCCGAGAGGCGGGATTTGGCCGAACGGCGGTCTTCCACGGCGATGTGCACGCCGACGACAGGCTCGAGATCCTGAGGGCATGGTCGGGCGACACCGGCCCGACGTCCATAGACGTGGTCGTGGGGACCAGTGCCTTCGGGCTCGGTGTGGACCAGAGTGACGTTCGGACCGTCGTCCATGCTTGCGTGCCCGCCTCAGTCGACCGCTTTTACCAGGAAGTCGGACGCGGCGGGCGTGATGGTCACGCAGCCGTTTCTGTTTGGCTGCCGAGCAGTAGCGATGCCCAGGATGGCCGCGCCATCGAGAACGCGACCGTTCTTGGCGACAAGAAGAGTTGGGGACGCTGGGACGCAATGCGCTCGGCTCGCATCTCCGACGACCCGTCGCGCCGCCAACTTGTCGTTGACACCAGTACAGTTCCTTCCTGGCTCCACTACGCCTCCGACAGCAACCAACTGTGGAACCGCAACACTCTGGTTCTGCTGCAACGGGCCGGGGTACTCGACATTGTCGACACTCCCCCGCCAACCCTGGAGCGCGCCAAGGACGAATCTGAAACCGATTGGCAGAGCCGAGCCGATACTGCGTGGTCCGCATACGTCAAGCATGCGACCGTGCGAATCCGCTCGGGCATTGCGAACGTCGATGAGGCGACTGTCCTGCATGCGATCGACAGGGTCCGACGTGAGATCCGCGATTCAGAATCCGACTCGCGCGACCGCATCGAGCGCATGTTCAGGCTGGATGAATGCTGGGGGTCGATCCTGAGCGAGGAATATGCGTACGAAGATGTGGGCCCGATGCGCGCTCACCAAGTGGTCGCACCCGCGTGTTCGGGATGCCCCGCTGCCTCCCATATCCATGAGCCGTCTTTGCGGGCTGCGCGACCCGTGGTGCAAGAAGCCTCCCTCCCCCAGTTGCACCGCAAAGTAAGTCCCAAACTTGAGTCGATGGCCAACAGTGGCCGGACGCTGGTGGTGACCTATCCCGAGGGAGATCTCCGGATCCACCTTTCCGAACTCGTCACAAAGGCAGTGACACACGGCGTCCGAGGTATCTTGGCATCTGCAAGTCTGGCCGGCTTGCCTGCAGTGACTGACGCAGGTCGCTCTGCGTCCGAGGGGTTGGTAGCCATAGATCCCATCGTTCCGGGCCCACCGCGAACATTCCCGATCCCCACATTGATCCTCTTGAATCATACCGATCCGCCACAATTGAGTTGGCTCGCAGGCCAGGTTGGCTCCCTCCGGATCGTCGTGCTGCCGGAAGAAACGCGCGATCCTCAGTACCCCGGCCAACCGGTCAAGACTATTCGTTTCCCACATTGGACGCTTTCATACTTCCTTAGGAGTTTGTGATGGCAGTACTTAACCCGCCGAGAACACTGCCAGGCCTTGGTCGCGCCATCGTCAACTACCTCCTCGATACCCGACGTTCGTTGACCGAGAACGACTTAGTCGACGCATTCAAGCCGGACGGTGTCAATCCTGGCGCTGAGGCCGCGGGCGGAATGAAGAACACGATCTCCTCGCTGCGCGCCATCAACGTCCTCGAGACTGCTTCCGACGGAACGCTTCGGTTGGGCGCTCAGGTCCCGACCCCAAAGTCTCCATTCGACGCAGGGGCATTTCGTCGACTCCTGCAAGTCCGAGTATTCGACCTGAGCCGAGATGGCAATGTCTGGGCAACGCAACCGGGCGACGGCCACACGAGTGGCGCTCGTGACCTCAACCGCGCCCTCGCCTGGCTAATGGCTCAGGACGCGCTTGGCCAACCCCTGTCTTGGACTGACAACGTGCAAAGGCTTCAAGCGGAGCAGTTCGGCACCACCCATGAATCGTGGGCCATCGTCAACGACACGCGGTGGCTGGCGGCGTCCCGATGGATTGTGGCGCTTGGTTTGGCGACACCATCGGTCATGAGGGACCGGGCCGGCATCGTCCCACTACCTGTTGCCGCGGTCGCGGACGCACTTCGAACCATTCCTGCGGAGCGAATTCCGCTCTCCGACCTCTTGGCCCGAATTGGAAACGCATTGCCCGTCCTTCACGGGGGGTCGATGCGTTCCGGACTCGTATCCCTCCTCGGCGCCGACCCAGACCCAGGAATTAACGCCCACTGTGCTGACAGTTCGGTCGGGCAGGCGTTGCGCATTCTTGAGGAGCGTGGTCGGATCCGGTTCGAGACCCTTCCAGACGCACATGGGATCCGCTTGTCGCGATTCGATGCTGCGCGTCGAACGCACGCTATTGTGCAGGGCGGAGGAGAGAAATGAGTTGGCGCGGCACTCTGCCGGCGGCGTGCTGGACCGCGACTGAGGTTTCGGCCATCATCCCCGTTGAGGCAGAAAGCACGTCCGACGGCGTCTTTCTCGCCACGCACAGCACCATCCCGATCACCCAACGCGACCAGGTCAACAACGCCCTCGGCGGCGCCGTGGTCGACGAGCAAGCATTGCTCCGTGCCGTGCAGGAACAACCTGCTGACCAACCCATCATTCCCATCCTCGGCAAGTCCGGAACAGGGAAATCTCACCTCGTCCGGTGGTTGCGGGCCCACCTCGAAACCAAAGACTCGACCCGCCTGATTTTCGTCCCCAAGCACCGCATGTCTCTTCGTGGGATCCTTGAACTGATCCTCGAGCATGCAAGTGGCGAGAGGGCCGACGAACTCCGCGCCAAGGTAGCCACAGCAGTCGACGCCGCCGCAGATGAAAAGACCGCGCAGTTGAGGTTGCGTAACGCGCTAGCAGTGAACATCGAGACGCGCGGGAACCGCAGCGATGGATCGGCCGAGGAAATTGAACTCCGCTCCTATCTCGCTTCCCCGCGTGGTCTGCCTGCTCTCTTCGGTGACGACGTTTTCCGTGGTCGACTACTTGACCAGAACGGGCCAATTGCCCGACTTGTTCGTGAAAAGCTAGCCGGCAGGGGTGACGAGGACAAGGAGGACGCGTTCGGGTTCACCGCCGACGATCTGAACCTCTCTGTTGACGACGTGAACCGGGCCGGACAGGCAGCTCGTGAGGTCGCCGGCGCTCTCACGAGCGAACTCGCCTTACGTAAACTCGCCGCGCAAATGATCAATGAGCAACTCGGGCCGTCCGTGAGCGAGGTCTTCGGCCTGGGCGGCGACGACCTCAAGCAGATCCTCACGGATGTCCGTGTCGACATGGACAAGCAGGGTCTCGAACTGCTCGTACTGATCGAGGATTTCTCGATCTTCCAAGGCATCCAGGGTGGCCTGATCGATGCCATCACTCTTATCTCCACCGAGGCGCAGAGACTGTGTCCGATGCGAGTCGTCATGGCTGTTACGACCGGATACTTCATCAATCAGATGCCAGAGACGGTCTACACGAGGACCTACCGTGTCTTCGACCTAGATCTTCCCGAGGGTATCGATGTGTCGTTCCAACCGTCCGGGTTTGCCAGCCGATACCTCAACGCTGTTCGCGTTGGGGTTGACGAACTCGAAGCCGCGCGCGCACGCGGAGATGGGGTGCCTAACGCCTGCGAACAGTGCCCCGTCAACGCCGAGTGCCACTCGGCCTTCGGACAGGTTGGCGGCTACGGCCTGTTCCCGTTCAACCCCGCCGCCCTCGACCGCGCCATCAAAAGCCAATCGACGGATGGCAGTTTCGTAGCGCGTGACGTGCTGACCCGGGTTCTTCGACCGGTCCTGCATCGTGATGAGGCAGAAATCAACAGTGGGCGGTTCCCCAGCGACGGCTTTGTTGACGATTTCCGAACCGGGGCAAACGACCGCTTGACGAACATCGAGGACCAGGTCAAATTGCGATCACCGGGAGATGAGGATCTCTCCGAACGTCGCATCCGACTCGTCCGATTCTGGGGATCCGGGGAGGGTGCGGAGAACCTCGCTGCGACCGTCCACAAGGCCTTTGAGGTTCCGCCTGTCGCCGAACTCGGCGGTCCGAAGAAGGCGACAGTGGAGCCGAGGTCGACTCAGCCCATCGAGCCCTCCGAGACTCTCACACCGACGCGGGAGCATGTCGCTGCCGCACCCCCGTTGGTCGTGGCCGTCGATGTCTGGCTCGCAACGGGCAACATGCCGCAGGGGCCGACTAACGACCTCCGGAACATCGTCTTCCACGCTGTCCGACAGCGACTCGGGTTCGACGACGGATACGGCGGTGACAGTCTGTGGAACAACGACAAGACCCTGGCACCAGGGTTTGAAGCAAAGATGATCGAGTTCAACCAGGCGAAGATCGCTGGCGCTCTCCTGCCGATGGACCGATCCAACACAGATGACATGCGCGCCCTGCGCGCACTTGCATGGGTAAACCACAAGAACACCACTTGGGCCGAAGTGCCGGACGGTGAACTGTTGCAGAGGCTCACTGAGAATGCCATCGACCGATGGGCCACGCGCGTGGGCGACGCACTTCTCCCGCCACAGGAACCGAACGACGACACCGAACTCGCCCGACTGGTGGAAGTGCTGCTCAGTATCGCGCGAGCCCTCGGGATACGCGATGCATACAAGTCTGACACCCCGAGCCGGATCCGGGCCCTATTTGCCCCGGTCCCGGCACGGATGGATCTCGATCGCAGGCCTGGGCTACGGTCCCTCCACGGTTTCCTGGTGGACGGAGCAGGTAGCGGCAGTAACCTGTCTCGCGTCGGGCGCAGCCAACTCCAGCAGCGACTGCTGCGTCACGCCTCCTACAGCCAGGGTTCAGGCAAGCCCCTTGCGCTGGACCTCAACAAACTGACGAAGGTCGTACGTACCGGGGCGGTAGGCGCGCCGTGGCCCGACTCGACGCCCGACCTGATCAAGACGTCGGTCGCCACGATCGAGGCCCGACTGGCGTCCATCGACTCCTTGCAGGCGGAAGCTTCCCGACTTGTACCCGACCTTTCCGACCTCGGGG
This sequence comes from Ornithinimicrobium pulveris, assembly GCF_050261105.1. Lineage (GTDB taxonomy): Bacteria > Actinomycetota > Actinomycetes > Actinomycetales > Dermatophilaceae > Ornithinicoccus. The sequence continues at coordinate 46,142 of NZ_CP189837.1, forward strand.
GTGGGATCGTCGACGTCGCCTCGGAACTGCTTGTCCTGGTCAACGAACGCGCAGCAGTCGGCGCCCTACCTGGTGGAATCAGCCCGGCCGACCTCCAAGCAGCAGCCAAATCCATCAAACACGGAGACCAACGCAAGGTCGAGGCTGCCTTTGCCGAGTTGAGTCGCTGGGATCAACTCACACGCGACGAGCAACTCCAGGCGCTTAACGGCGACTGGGATGAGCCTGCACAGCGAGTAGGCGCATGGCTCCAGATGGCCCGTCAAACGGTCCGCCTGCTTGAACACAGCCTCGGCAAGGGCGGTCAGTCTGATGTGCAACGCGAATACGCTGAGGCACGCGACCAACTAGTCGCGGATCTGATCGCCACAGCCGACTCAATCGCGAGCACAGCAACCGAGGACCCGACTGTCGCAGAGGAGTATGCGTGACTTTGCGAAGTACCATCCAACATCTGCGCGCCTACGCCGACGTCGCCAACGACGAGCACCGGGTCAAGGTCCGAACAGGCGAGTTCGCAGAACTCAGTGCACGCCTCGCGTCCTCTATGAAGGAACTGCCCGCGCTCAATACCGCACTACGGGAGTTTGCCCAACTCGATGTCGATCTGCCGCCCGGCCGCGAACAGGATGCCGTCCAGGTAGCGGACAGTCTTCGTGCACTGGCGGCTGAACTGCCATCGCTAGGCGGCGAGCAGAACCTTGACCTCGCGAAAGAGCGCGTCCGCTCAGCCGAGAGGTACGCCAGCCAACTCCGCGCTTTTGTCGTGGACACCTGGCAGGCGCACGTGAACCAACCTCCACCGGCCGTCAACGTCGACCTCATCGACGCCCTGGCACAGGGCGGCGTTGACGTAGAGGAAATTCGCGATGCGCTGGAAACGGCGCGCGCTCACCTGCTCGCTATCAGCAGCAGGTCCGTCCCGGACCGCGGCTCGGTTCAGAGGCACCGCGACGCAATCGAGTCGATTCGCCGCTGCGGCGAACAGCTCGGAAGGGTCGTTGACCCCGATATCGCCGAGGGCATCGTAGGTTCTCAGGAGCCCTCTGGGATCCCGCTCACCTGGTTCACGCCAGAACGTCTCGAAAAGCTCCGGGCCCTCGGCATCCTCGATCGTTTCCACGTGAGGCTGCGATGAACCCAGCCCTGCTGACCCGAATCCTTGACCGACTCGAGTCACTCGAGGATCCACTGCTGTGCTGGGGAGTCGTCGACGGTGGCTTCAGCACAGACGAACTCCGCAAGGTGATCAGCGACGAACTCACCGCAAGCCACGAATGGGACTTGGGCGCCGACGACATCATCGAGGCGATGACCACGCAGACACTGCTGGTCCACGACTCCAGTTCGTCACCTGCCCGTTGGCGCACCCGCAATGGCGAGACCATCCGCTTGGTGGCGCGGCTCCGGCAGACTTTCCCCGGCCAGACGTGGCAATCCGGAACGAATCTGATCTCCGACTTCCGGTACGCACGCCGTCCCCGCTTCTATCCAAAACGAGATCACACTTGGACTGCTGCCATCGACGAGGTCGTCGGCCCCGTCGACGCCTATCGCGATGTCCTCGAGCTCATGACGCAACGCGACGGCAAGCATGACCTCCTAGGCGGGTTCCAGGTCCGCGCTACGAAGCACATCTTGACCGCGCTGCAGAGTCAGACCACAACAGCCACCGTGGTCGGTGCTGGAACCGGAAGCGGAAAGACAAACGCGTTCTACCTCCCTGCCTTCAGCTATCTGGCCGGTATCACCGACCCTTCCGCATGGACCCGCGCATTAGCCGTCTATCCCCGGACCGAACTGCTGAAGGATCAATTGGACACGGCGTTCGCCCACGCCTGCCGACTCGACGATCTGTGGAAGGGGTCCACTGGACGATCGATGACGATCGGTGCCCTCTACGGCAGCACACCCACCAATGCGAAAAACGTAAGGCTTCCCTATCGGGGTTGGGGAAGGCGCTCTTACGGCATGGCTTCACCGCAGATGCGCTGTCCCGGCGATGGTTTCGCTCCATGTGGGGGCGAGCTCGTCTGGCCGAACGAAGACATTGATGCCGGAGTCGAACGCCTGGTGTGCGCGACCTGCCGGCGGTCGTTCGGACAGGACCAAGTCGTCCTGACCCGTCAATCCATGCAGAGCTCGCCTCCCGACCTGCTCTTCGTGACTACCGAGATGCTCAATCGCGGACTCTCCGATCTCAATCTCACACGGCCTTTGGGCATTGACGTACCGGTCGGCAAGAAGCCTCGGATGATGCTCCTCGATGAGATTCACACCTACGACGGAACCACCGGCGCCCAGGCCGCCATGGTGCTCCGTCGGTGGCACCACAGCATTCAAGCCCCCATTGCGTTCGTCGGTCTCTCTGCGACGTTGTCGAACCCGATCCGCCACATGGCAGACCTCACCGGGGTCAGCGACGAACTCGTCACCAGCATCACGCCCGATGCCGACGAGTTGGAGTACGAGGGCGCGGAGTACTTGCTCGCGCTCCGCAGCGACCCCACCAGTGGCGCGTCCGTACTGTCCACGACAATCCAGACATCCATGCTGCTCCCGCGAACGCAGGATGAGCCGGGGAGTCGGATCTCATCCGGTGTCTACGGGACGAAGGCCTTCGTCTTCACCGACGATCTCGATGTGACCAACCGTCTGTTCTCATATCTGCTCGACGCGGAGGGGCAGCGCTACGCCTTCGGGAGGCCCAAGTCGATCAAACCTCCGCTCGCGTCGCTGCGCGCGAACGCCGACGGCGGCGACGTCACGCAGCAGCGCAGGGCTGGCCAACTTTGGGATCTGCCGACCGCGATCGGGCACAAGTTTGCGACCATCGGCGAGGGTCTACGGGTGAGCCGAACAACCTCCCAAGACTCCGGTGTCACAGCCGAAAGTCAGTTGATCGTGGCGACAGCCTCTCTGGAGGTCGGTTTCGACGATCCCGACGTCGGCGTGGTCATCCAGCACAAGGCGCCACGCGGAGTAGCCGCGTTCCTCCAGCGCAAGGGCCGGGCGGGACGCAAGCGCACCATGCGGCCCTACGCAGCAGTCGTTCTGTCCGACTACGGCCGCGACCGGGCGACGTACGAAGCCTGGGACAGCCTATTCGACCCGGTACTCCCAGATTTGGTCTTGCCGATTCGCAACCGGGCGGTCCTGCGCATGCAAGCCACGATTTCGATGATCGACTGGCTGACGAGCCAGCTTCGGCAACACGGCATCCCGAAGACAACAACCGCGTGGACTGCTCTTAGTCAGAAGCCGGCCGAAAGCTTCGCACGACCCGGTCGCGACACCCAACTCAAGGCCGCCGACATTCTGAACGAGGCCCTGCGCGATCCGGACCGGCAGCGCAGCCTACGCACATGGGTGCAGAATGCGCTCGGACTGTCGGACGCGGAAGCGAACGAAGTCCTGTGGCATCCGCCGAGGCCACTGTTGCTCCAGGCGATCCCCACATTGCGTCGCCGTCTCCTCCACAACTGGGGCGTAGCAGATCCCAAGGTAGTCCACGAGTTCCGTGACCTCATGGGCCGCAATCCCCTGCCCGACTTCTTCCCGATGAACCTGTTCAGCGAACTGGCCCTTCCTGAGGCGTACGTCAGCACACCGCCCCAGTCAGATCGTGAGACCGAACGTGAACTGCATGCGATGGGACTCGGGCAGATGCTCCGGGAATATGCTCCGGGCCGCGTCTCGCGCCGGTTCGCCACTCGGAATCTTGACCACCGCCACTGGATTCCCATCCCGATCGGCGTCGCGAATCCAGTCCTCGAGCTCACTGATATTTTGCCACTCTTCGGGATTGAGGAGCCGTGCACCATCGAGATCGACGGCACACCGACCACCACCACTGTGGTCCGTCCCGATCAGGTGTTGGTCGAACTGCCACCGTCGGCGGTTAAGGACTCGTCGAACGCAACGATGCAATGGCAATCGCAGTTCGTCGAGACTGGAACTGGCCTCATCATCCGCGTACCGACAGGTGACCCTGTAGGGCGCCTGATCAAAGACGCTCGCTTTTACCTGCACGCCCAAAACGCCCACGTGAACGTTCACCGCGCTGCTGTCAGCGCCGACGCCACGCTGAACCTCGAGGATGGCACCGAGCAACGCGCCCGGACCCGGTTCTCACTCAATGGCGAACTTGCTGCATTGGGCTCCACCTTCGATGTGGATGGTATGCGGATCCGAGTCGAACTGCCGGAAGACATCGACCTTCCAGCGGACCTTCTCCCCGGTCTGCGCAGTGCGTGGTTCAAACACGTCCTGCTCACCGACGATGAGTTGCTCGGTTCCCTGAACAGCTTCCGCATCGATTGGCTTCACCAGTGTCTGGAGGCGATGCTGCTCACCGCGGCCGCAAATAACCAGAGCACACTCGCAGAGGCATACGCCGCGGTCCACGACTCACTCGACGACAGGCTCGACGAGACTCTAGACGCCATGTTCAGGAGCACCGGAGTGATCGAGTCGGAGTCCGCGGCACTCTCACGCATGGGCGCTCGACTCAAGGAAGCGTTGAAGAATCCCGCCATCGTGGCCCGCCTGGATGCGCTGGCATCTCAGTACTGGGCGCCTGACTCGACCGCCTTCAATCGCTGGATTCGGGAACGCACGCTTTCGACTCTCGGACTGGCCACTCTCGCCGCAGCTCGACAGATCTGCCCGGAGCACGATCCTGAGAGCGTCATCGTGGACATTGAGCCCGGCTATGACTCGGCAGGGGGGGCACGAACCGGCGAGGTCTGGTTGACCGAGTCCTCTGTCGGCGGCGGCGGCTTCATTGAGGCTCTCGCCGCAAGGGTTCGTCCGGACCCTCGCCGACTACTGCGCCTCATCGTTCGCGCTGTGCAGCCAAGCACGTACGAACTCGTTGATAGTCACCTTCAGCGGGTAATCGATCTGACGACGACGAACGCAACCTGGGCCGCCCTTGTCAACGACTTCCGCTCGGCTCCCGACCAAGCGACGCGCGTCAACACGCTTGGCAAGATCCGCGATGGGCTCCGCCAGTCGGGAATATACGGCGCGGAACAGTCCGTCGTGTCGTCGCTGGCTACCCGAGTTCTGCGGCCGGGCTCAACACCGTCCACCGACACCACCTTGTCGACAGTAACCACCGAGTGGAAGGCGGAGGAGGGGCGACTTGGAGTCGAGATCCCGCCACGCACCTGGGCCTATCTGATGCGTACGCGAGCAGACCTCGATCCGGGCCTGGTCCTCGCGGACGGAGGCGGCGAGCGCCAACGCATGGACGCGGTACAGAGCCTGCTGTGGCCCCGTGGGTGGCAACTCCGTGCCGAACAACTGAACGCTTGGAATCCCTTTGCCGAAAACCTTCCTGCGGCACCGGAGGTTCTGCGATTCCTCGCCTCCGCGGGTGATCCGCCGGTGCCGCTAACCGGCGATTTCCGAAACCACGTCCGGCAGGTCCTCGCGCAGAAGGGGTCCGTGCAGGTCTTGGCTACTCCGGAGCAGGCGGGCGATCTTGCGGACCTAATCGTGGATCTAACCGTCGAACCCGTGGCGACCGAGTACCTAAACGTATATCCGCGGATCGTTGAGATTGACCACCGCGCAAACGGCGACGTGCTTGTCGGACTCGAACTTGCCGAGGTGTCGATATGAGACGGATCACCACGGCGGGCCGCGGACAGACTCGCATCCTCAACGACGTGATGCAGAACCTCCTGGTCACAGAACTGCTAGTGCCGTCTGCGCAACTATGGGTGCTTTCACCCTGGATCTCTGACATCGACGTCATCGATAACACCGCGGGCCAGTTCAAGACGGTCTTGCCGGGACTCCCGGCACGAAGGATTCGCCTGACCGAGGTCTTGATCGAACTGGCTCGTCGCGGCAGCGACGTCCGCGTCCTGACGCGCGACGTGGAGAGCAACACCGTTGCGCGGCAGCGACTCGAGAATGTCGCCGGACTCGGTGCGAAGCCCGCAGTGCGGATCCATGCAACACTGCATGACAAGGGCATTTTGGGTGACCGGTTCCATCTTCAAGGATCCATGAACTTCACCTACTTCGGACAGGCGGTCAACGCAGAAGGCGTCACGTTGACCAGTGATCCGCACGCCATCGCGGAAGCGCGAATCGCGTACAACGCTCTCTACGAAGGCGCCGCTCATGAAAGTTGAGGACTTCTTCGGCCCGGGCAACGACATTAAGCCCGCCCGCCTGCAACCCGAGCACGAGACGTCGATCGAGAATTGGCTCGATGCCATCAAGCGGGGACAAGTCGCGTTTCTTCCGCGTAAGACCGGCGGTGAACTGTACTGGTACGGATTCGCCCCCACGATGCGTGAGCAGAAGGAGTTGCTCGCGCTCCTGGACGCCTGGGTTGGCCCCACCTTCAGTGACCTACCAAGAAGTCGAGGGCGGCTCGACCCACAGGATCCGTTTGACACGGCGCTGGCCGGGGAGGACGTGCCGCCGCTTCGCTTTGAGGTGTTGCCTCGCGGCAGTGGGACGGCTCGCGACGAGGTACGCCAAGCACTCCTCGTTCTCTCCAAGTTGGTGTGGAAGCGTCCCCGCTCTGAGTTCGATGCCCCCCGAACCACGGTCGAGGCGCTAGACGACCTGGGCCACGCAATCGGTGCTCAGGATCGGCGAATCGCCCTTGCATGCCTGCGTGAACTCGAAGCCTTCGCCGATCTCGACCACTCCAACCTCGCGTTCCTCCGTTTACGCGTGCACGCCGGGCTTGGCGACATGGCCGCGATCTTCGCCGACCAGGATCTGGAACACGTCCTCCAACTGCGTCGCCCACTCGGTATCACTCGACTGCTTCAGCACGCTGTCTACGAGCGCTACCTAGAAGCGGCCGACGCATACGGCGATGGAGCAACACTGCTCGAAGCTTCCGACCGGATCCCATCTGGTTTCCGAACACTCACAACAGGAGGCGCCGCAGAAAGCAGACCCGCGCTTGTCGTCGAGTTCGTGCTCGCCAGACTTAGGGGCGCCGCAACCGCCACACTTGAGCGGTTGGTCGATGAAGCCGAGTCCATCTCGCCGGCATTGGCGCACACGCTCCACCTGCTGATGACGCCGGAAGAAGATCCCGCTCAGACAGGCGCTCCGGAACCGTCTGAGCCGTCCGCCGTTGTCCAGGCCGATGAGCTCCACCGCCTCATCGCGGAAGGAGAGTTCCAATCCGCGATCGTTGCCGGTCTGGCCGAGGCGCCATCGCCGAGCACGGCAGCCCTGTTGCTCAGATGCGTTCGCGATCTCGAAGATCCGCAACTGGCCGCCGAAGTCGCTGACTTTGTGGATGCTTCTGGACTGAAGGAACAGGCGAGTGACGACGATGTCGTCGTCTGGGCCGACCTGAATTGGCTGTCGGGTTTCCTCAGCCAGCAGGGAAATCTCGGATGGCTCGGATGGTTCGATGCGCTGCAATCTAACGATGCCGCGGGCATCAGAGTCGACTTGAGCGTCAGCGCCGAGTGGCCACCGCTCGACCATGCGACCGTAGCTGACCGACTTGCCACGTTGGACGGGGAGTCGTTGGCTCGGCTCGGCGACCATGGTGGTGCCTTCATGGCCGCGCACTCGCCCCTGTTCGCCGCCGCGGACGGCGCCGAACTTTGTGAGCGTGTGCTCGGGGGTTTCGCGGTCAGCGAGAGGGGCTCCGCGGGCATCCGCCTTCAGACGGTCGCACTCCTGGAATACCTATCCGCTTTGCACCCGGCGGTGGAGACCCTGAGATCTGCGCTCATGTGGACAGAGGACGTCGTCCGAGCCGGCACCTCAGCCGTCACGGCGAGTTGGACGGTCGATGTCCTGCAGGCCGCAACTGCCAGCCCGCAGGCGCTCGCGCTTGATGCCAAGACTCGATTGTTCTACACCGCACTTGAGGTGCTGAGGCCTGTTCGCTCCAGCCTCAGCCTCGCTGACATCGAGGGCATTCGCGTCGTTTCTGACGAACTGGCCACCCGCCTGCCGGACGACTTCGAGGTCCACACACCAGGCACAGACCCAGCCGCCCAGTTCCGTCACCTCGAAGGCTCGCTCGTCGTGCTCTACTCACTCACCGAGTCTGCAACGACCCGCGCCGCTCAGATCCTTCGACGACTGCTCCCCGACATAGACGTACGGACAACGTCCGCTCATGACGGAAGTCAGCAGTTGGCCGCATTGAGTTCGAACGCCGACGTGTTCGTGATGGTCTCGGCATCGGCCAAGCATGCGGCCACCGAGTTCATCAAGGAGCACCGGCGTGGCTTGCCAATAATCCATGTGAACTCACGTGGCTCCTCGGCAATTCTTCGCGAACTGGCCGAAGGATGAGGTCAGATTCATCACCCGCAAGACCACGCCCGAGGGTGCCGAGGCGTTGATCTGCACCGTCGTTCAGCACTGGTCCGTCTCGGTGCTGCGGGACCCACAGGCCTTCCTGCGCGGGCCGCGGACGGGCGGGAGGTCCGCTCTGTCGGCGGCGCTCGAAGAATGAATAGTTTCGGCGGGGTGGTTTCCAGGCACTGCCGCCACGCCTCCCTGTCAACGGCCACTCCAAAGTCCCCGGTTTTGGCCAGGTGGAAGTCCCCACCCTCTGCGGGGTTGATCACTGACTGATGTGCTCACCTCCTCGGCGTTGACGGGCTTGGCGCATGCGGTAGGACTGGCCGTTGGTGACGACGGTGGTGGCGTGGTGCAGCAGCCGGTCGAGCATCGAGACGGCGGTGGTGTGCTCGGGCAGGAATCTGCCCCAGTCCTCGAAGGAGTGGTGCGAGGCGATGCCCAGGGAGCGGCGTTCGTAGGCGGCGGCGACGAACCGGAACAGCAGCTGGGCACCGGTGTCGTCCCGGGGGCGAAGCCGATCTCGTCGACCAGGACGACGTCGTTGCGCAGCAGCACCTCTATGACCTTGCCCACGGTGTTGTCGGCCAGGCCGCGGTAGAGCGTCTCGACGAGGTCGGCCGCGGTCAGGTACCGGACCCGGTGGCCGGCGAGGACGGCGGCGTGACCCAGTGCGATGAGGGTGTGTGACTTGCCCGTGCCGGCCGGGCCGATCAGGGCCACGTTCTCCTTGGCACGGATCCACTCCAGGCTGGTGAGGTAGGCCCACGTCGGCGCGGGGATCGAGGACGCGGCCAGGTCGAAGTCCTCGATGGTCTTGAGCACCGGGAAGGCCGCGGCCTTGAGGCGTGCTCGCTCGTTGGAGGCGTCGCGGGCGGTGATCTCGGCCTCGACCAGGGCCCGCAGCACCTCCTCGGGAGACCAGCGTTGGGTCTTGGCCGTGACGAGCAGCTCGGGGGCGAGCTGTCGCATCGCGGCGAGCTTCAGCCGGCGCAGCCCCAGCCCCGCGGTCAGGTCCGCGTCCAGCACCGGCGGGGTGGATGCGCTCACGAGGACACCGCCTTGGTGGCCGGGGCGTACTCGGCCAGCGAGCGTCCCGTACTCGTGGGCAGGTCCAGCACGAGGGCGTCACCGGCCGGGCGCGGGGTGGGGACCCCGGTGCCGGCGGCCAGGATCGAGCGGACATCGGCCGCGCGCCACCGCCCGAACGCGGTTGCTCGCTCCAGGGCGGCGACCATCGCGGCGTGGCCGTGGGCGGCGGCCAGGGTGTTCAGCTCGGCCAGCTCGGGGCCGAGGCGGGTGTGTCCGGCGCCGGCGGCGCCGGCGATGAACGCCTCGGCGGCCGGGCCGAGCGCGCAGAAGGCGACCTCCGCCGCGCTGCGCGGCCGGATCGCCCGCACCGGTACCGCCGGGCGGGCACCGCCGTAGTGCTCGTCCAGCACCGAGGCCTCACCCGGCGAGGTGAGCGGGTGCGCGGCGTGGACCTCGCCGGTGCCGACGTCGAGGATGATGAGCACCCGGGTGCCGTCGACGACCACGCCCACCTGGGTGCCGATGAGCCGGTTCGGCACCGAGTACCGCGCCGAGCCGAGCCGGATCGTGGACAGCTTGTCGACCTTGCGGGTCGCCGGTGCCGGCCCGATGACCGGGCGCAGCGAGGGCAGCTCGGTGAGCAGGTCGACCTCCTTGGCCAGCCGCTCGTTCGGGACCGCGGCGATCTCTGAGTGGACCGCGGCGTTGACCTCCGCACACCACTCGGCCGCGCGCGCTGGTTGGCGCGAGCGAGGTCGGCCAGGATCCGCGCAGCCGCGGCCTGCTCCTCACCGTCGAGCCCTTGGGCGTGCTCGAGCAGCAGCGGCCGGGCGAGGTCGTCCTTGCCGTAGCGGACCAAGGCCTCGACGATGCCCTTGGACTCCGGGTCGGCCGCCTCGCAGAAGTCGGGCCGGAACCGGTAGTGCGTGGCGAACCGGACGTACTCGGCCGTGGGCACGACACGGTTGGCGACCACCCCACCCTGAGGCAGCCCATCCGGTCGGCGAGGACGACCTTCGGGACACCGCCGAGGACCTCGAAGCACTCGGCCAGCATGGCCATCGTCGTCGCGGCCTTCTCATCAGCGGCGAAGCGGACGAACCGGAACCTCGACCAGGCCAGTACCGCGGCGAAGACGTGCACGCCGGCGATCACGCCCCAGTCGATGACCAGGTGCTCACCCGGGGACCAGGACGCCGGCCGGTGGGTCCGGCCGTGCTTGGCACGCCAGGCCTTTTTCTCCTCGGCCACCAGGCGGCGGAAGTTGCGGGCCGAGCCGGTGTACCCGGCCGCGCGGGCCGTGGGCAGCAACCGCTTGGCGCTGATCCGCGCCTTGGCCGTGTCGACACCGGCTGCGACGAGGCCGCGCACGTCCTCGTAGTTGGCCGGCCGCGGTGCCCTGACCGGGCGCGGTTCCCCGGTGGCGTGACGCTGCACGACGCGCTTGACGGTCTTGTGGGTGGTGCCGCAGATCTCTGCGGCACCGCGGTAGGTGCCCACCATGTTGTAGGCGGTGATGATGTCCAACTCTTCCCTCATGTTCTTCAATGGAGCTCCCTGGGCGGTGTGGTGACTGGCTAGACACCGCCACCGTTCACCGTCCAGGGGCTCAGCTCATGGACGACACGAGCAGAGGGTGGGGACTTTTACTTGGCCACCCGCGGGGACCTCACGTGGCCACCAGTGGGGACTTTGCCACGGCCATGGACACTCCCGAGAGTCCGTGAGTGTGAGGTCGTTGTCGCGTCGTGTGAAGAAGTTGCCGGGCGACGTCCGTTTGTCGGCCAATCGTGCTCGATTTGTGCAGCCCCGACGCGTGGGACCGGCGCGTCATGGCGGCGATGGCCGAGTGGGGTACCAGCCCAGCAAGGTGGAGCAGTTGCTCCTGGGCAAGACCGCCATGACGACGAGGCCGCCGCCTAGTCCACACCCCTGCACCCCCATGCCTGCATGAGCGTGGTCTATCCACAGATCGGCGGACAAAGCCCCGATCGTAGAACAAAAAAGGCAGGCTAAGGAGTGCAAGGCCGAACCCGGCCCCAAGAACGAGGGAGGGGAACCCCAATGGCACACCACATCGAGACCCACGGAACCCAAGCCGCGGCTGTCTTCGCCCGCCAGGACGCCTGGCACCAACTGGGCACCACCGTCGCCGGTGACGCCTTCACCGCCGAGGAAGCCATGCGCCTAGGCCACCTGGGCGGCTGGGACGTGCGTACCGTGGCGCTGAACGCCACGGAGGTCACCGAGGACGGCATGAGCAGCATCGGGGTCCCTAACCGGTTCGCCACCGTCCGCACGAACCCCTTCACCGGGTGCGCTGAGGCTCTAGGCGTGGTCGGCTCGCAGTACCAGCCCATCCAGAACGAGGAGCACGCCGAGGTGCTCAACCGTCTCGTCGACGACTCCGGCGCGATCTTCGACACCGCAGGCAGCCTCAAGGGTGGCCGTCAGGTCTTTATCACCATGCGCCTGCCGCAGACCATCAAGGTCGCGGGAGTGGACGAGATCAGCATCAACCTGGGCGCGCTCAACAGCCACGACGGCTCACAGGCGTTCCGGTTGCTGGTCACCCCGGTCCGCATCGTTTGCGCGAACACTCAGCACGCCGCGCTGCGCGACCACCGCGCCAGCGTCGTGATCAGGCACACAGTCAGCGCCGCCGCCCGCATCGCCGCCGCCCGCGACGCGCTTGGCATGACGTTTGAGTACGTGGAGGCGTTCGAGGCCGAGGCGGAGGCGATGATCAACCAGAGCGTGACCGATGCGCAGTTCGTGGCGATCACGCGGGGCCTATTTGGGTGGAAGGACGACCCGAGCAAGAACGAGGCCAAGAACCAGCAGCGCCGGGAGGCAGCCCTGCTCGGCCTGTGGGCCGAGGCCCAGACCCAGACTGGGATCCGTCATACCGCTTGGGCCGGGTATCAGGCCGTGGCCGAGTACGTCGACCACGTCCAACCGGTCCGGACCAAGGGCGACCACGCAATCGCACGCGCCGAGCGACTGCTCACCACCGAAGGTCCCATCCGGCTCAAGACCACGGCTTGGGCGCAGTTTGCACCCGCCTGAGCCGCGGGCTCACGGATCGCCGGCCGGCGTCGTCGACGCGTCGACGAGTTCGGCCTGCAGTTGCGATCAGCGATTGGGGCGGATCGCGAACCCTCGGTTCGCCCTGCCCTGCACTCCTGCTGCGTGGGCGGCGCCGAGCGGGCTTGCCTCCACCCGTACCCCAGAAAAGTACTGCAGTGGGGTACGCAATCGGCGCGATCAGGTGTGCTCTGCAACGCCCTGACCTGCAAGGATGGGTCATCGCGTACCCCATCCATGGACTTTGCAAGCAGAGGGTTGTCGGTTCGAGTCCGGTCGCCTCCACCCGAGTGAGAAGCCCCTCTCTGGTCCGCCAGGGAGGGGCTTCTTGGGTCGTGAGGTAAGTCACCAGCACGTCGGTGTTCTGGTGAGTGCCTCTGCAACCTGTGAGTGCCCCTCTTCGACCCGCTCCAAGGGGCACAGGCGCGCCAAAGGGGGGCACTCACAGTCTCCGGTCGGGCTCGCCGCCGCAGTCCTAGAGGAACAGCGCCGGGTCGAACTCCTCGATCGGGATGATCCGCAGGCGCGGCAGGGTGGTGTTGAAGGCATGCGTGTCGTGCTCGAGGTCGAAGAACTCCAGGCCCTGGTGCTTCAGGGCGGTGAAGCCGGCGTTACGGAACTCGTCGAAGGCGATGATCCCGACCCGGCGCTCGCCGTCGACGAGCCGCTCGACCGACTCCAGGAAGTCACCGTCGTGGCTGACCAGCATGACGTCGTCGTCCCGCTCGGCCAGGGCGTCCAGGGTGCGCTGGATCGCGATGTCCACGACCTTCTGCTCCGGTGAGCCGGACAGCGGGATCGCGGTGTAACCCAAGGCCCGCAGCGCCTGCACGAACGCCATCGGCAGGCCGGTGCTGGCGTTGAGGAAGAACAGTCCCTGGGTCTCCTGCTCCCACCGCTCTCGCGCGAAGGTCAGCAGCCGGTCCCACCGCGGACGCTCGTCCGGGGTGGGGCGGCGGCCGAAGATCGAGTTACCCAGCGTTGCGTCAATATTCTCGCCATCGACGAGCAGATAGGTCGTTGCCATGGGGTCGACCCTATGTGCCCCAAGGGGTCTGCGTCCTACTCGTAGACAAACTTCTGCGGCCCGGGGAAGATCCAGGACAGCCCGTCGCGTAGGCGATCTCGCCAGTTCTCCCAGGAGTGGCCGTCCCGTGACTCGATGTAGCGCACCTGCGCCCCGGTCGATTCAAAGACCGGCACCATGGACCGGTTCGGCACGATGAGCGGCTCGTAGACACCGCAGCTGATGAACATTCGGTCGGCCACCTTGCGCGGCTTCTCCCGGTAACGGTTCATGAACTTCACGACTGGGTCGAAGGCGGGACCGCCACCGTGATCGCTGCCGATGTCGGTGAAGACGAAGGATCCCGACTGCAGCAGCAGGTTGCCGAACATGTCCTTGTTCCGATAGGCCGTCGACAGCGACGCCACGGCGCCGAAGGACGCGCCCATGAGACAGCGTGCGTCGGCCCGTCGCATGAGCGGAAGCCGCTCCTCCAGCAGCGGCACCACCTCACTGGCGATGTGCCGCGCGTGCGGCGCATAGTTCGGGTACTCGCGCAGCCGGTCACCCGGGTTGGAGAAGAGCACGATCGTCTCGGCCATGTCCAGGTCGTGGATCAGGTTGTCCAGCACCGTCTGCATCGCCGAGTAGGTGATGTAGTCGTTGCCGTCGTGCACGATCAGCAGCGGGTACTGGCTGGACCGCCGGAAGCGCGCAGGGAGGTAGACCCGGTTGTGCGTGGTCCGCCGCAGTGCCTTGGACTTGATCGTGAAGTCGATGACTTCACCCGGGCGAGCGTCCGCCTGGGGCAGCACCCACTCCGGGGTCTCGTAGCCCGCCGCCTGACACACGCTGGACGAACCGACCGGGCTGTGCGCGATGTGCGGGTTGAGCGGGTCGTTGAAGGTCTCGACCGCGGCCCCGCTGCGCACCTCGATCTGATACTCCACCCGCGAGTGGGCGGGCAGCTCGATCGTGACGAACCACAGCGGCGGCCCCTCGACATTCTCGAGCTTGCGCATCGGGACATGCTGGGGCTGGTTGACGATCCGGTGCCGGACCGCAACCGCGTCCACCTCGCCGCGATAGAGGAAGGTGCACTTGGGCCCCTCCACGATCGGCACTTCGTTCTCGGCGAGGAAGCGATCGATATCCGCCAGGGAGTGGTGGCTCTTCTCCTTGAGCAGGTTGATCGCCAACTTCCCCTTGTGCCGAGGAGGCATGGGGTATGGCGTAGGCAGGCTCACGCGCTCTCCTCACCTTCGTAGGTGCACGGGGTGCCGTCCTCGCCCATCAGGCGGGCGCCAGGAGGGATCTGGCCTTCCGGGGTGAGGGTGACCTCGGCGCGGCCATCCAGCAGCAGCGCGCGGGCCGGGGCGAGTCGGGCCACCAGCTTGCGCATGCGCTGCTCGTTCTTCATATCGAGGCGGTCCTTCGGCGAGGGCAGGGCGACGACGTCCCGCGTCAGGCCCAGGCCACGCATCAGCATCTCTGAGACACCGGGGCTGGTCGCGGAGTTGTCGTAGAAGAGCAGCACCCGCTCGGTCAGGGCCATCGCGCCGGCGCCCCAGGCGATGATCGGGCGATGCAGGCGAGTGCTGGAGCTCTGGACACCGTCCTCGTCGACCTCTGGCACCGACAGCGCCGGACCCAGGTTGAACAGGTGCAGGGCCCCGAGCAGCACCCCGACGTGGCCACCGGTGATGACCACGGCGTCCACCTGGGAGATGGCTCGCCCCACGGCGAACCGGGCGGTGACGACGGCGTCGCGATGCTGGGGTTGGAAGCGCTCATAGAACTCACGGTGCAGATCGTCGACCCGCTCCAGGTGCTGCTCGTCCATCTCGCGCATGATCCGCACGGCGTCGAGCGTCGCGACATCGCGGATGTCCTCGTTCTTGATGGTCGCGGCCTGGATCCGCCACAACGCCTCAGCGGCCTGCTCCAGACCGATCAGGTAGAGCGCCTGCAGCTCCCCCAGACGCGCGCGGCGCTCGCGGTCGGCCTGCTCCAGCTCCGGGTCGGCGTCCCAGACCTGCTGCATGAGGCCCCACAGGTGCAGGTTGGTGGAGCGCCCGCCGAGCTGCTCATCGAGCAGCCCGTCATCGCTCTCCCGGTCGCGCCACCCGGCCGTGATGGTGGCAAAGGTGCCGCCCTCGAGGCCGAGATTGCGTACGACGGAGTCCAGGCGCGGGTCGCGCTGGGGACCGAGGAAGGTGAGACGGGGCGGGGTGACGTCGGGGTCGGTGGGCTCAGCCGGCATAGACATGGACGGTACGGCCGACGTCGTCGAGCATCTCGCGCAACTGGTCGTAGTCGGGGTGCTTCATCCGGATCCAGGCGTTGGCCATGAAGCCCGCGGTGACCGACTGGGTGCCGTGCCCCTGCGGGGGGATGTGGGCATCGATGATCCAGCGGCCGTAGCGGTTCTCAATATCCTGCAGCCCGGAGTAGCCCTTGATCTGGCCGTCCTGGTCCGGGCGCAGGGCGATGATCCCGGCAGCGTGGCTGCGGCTGGGGCGACGGCTGATCCCGCCGTGCACGATGGCCTCGGCCCACGCGGCATACACGTCCATGTCGTTGGCGGCGTTGTAGAGATCCCAGCAGCCGACACCCGGTGGGCGGCAGCCGATCTCGCTGAACTTCAGACCCTTGGGACCGTAGAACCACTCCATGTGGGTGGCCGAGGTGCCGATCCCGAGGGCGCGGTTCACGCGCTCACCCATCTCGCGGATCTCGTCGTAGAGCCCGCCACCGTCGATCCGGTTGGTGGTGACGAACTGCGGGGAGATCCAGCGGGTGCGCATGGCCTCGAGCACGCCCGGGTAATAGTGCGAGGCGAAGTCGAGGTGGATGTTGCCGTCGACCGAGACGGTGTCGTAGAAGCCCTCATGGCCCTCGATGAACTCCTCGACCGCGATCGAGCGGTAGTTCCCCATCGCGTTCAGCGCCGACTTGAGCTCCTCGTCGTTGTCCACGCGGATCGTGTCGGCAGCGCCGGCCGCATCGCGCGGCTTGAGGATCAGCGGGTAGCCATGCGAGCGCGCGAACTCCCAAACCAGGTCGGCATGGTCGGCACCGGTGCTGGCGGCCGTGGGGACACCGACCTTGCGCAGGGCATCCTTCATCGACGGCTTGTCGCGGCACAGCCAGGTGGTGCGCACCGAGGTCCCGGGGATGCCGAGATCCTCCCGGACCTGGGCGGCCACCATCTGGTGGGCCTCGATCGTGGACTCCAGCCGGTCGACCCAGACCATGCCCTGGACCTTGCGCACGGCAGCGGTCATGGCCTGCCGGTCGGTGACCGAACCCACCTGCTCGTAGTGCACCAGCCAGCTCTTGAGCTGGTCATCCAGGTAGTCCCAGGGGGTCTCACCGATCCCGATGACGTTGGCGCCGACGGAGGCCAAGGCCCGCGGGAACTCGCGCTGGTTCCTCGGAAAGTGCGGCTCGACGAAGACGATGTTCACGATCCGAGCCTGCCACAGATGGGTTGGTGCTGGGTAGCGTCAGTCCCGACGCGCCAGCTCGTCGAAGGCTTCGGCGACGACCTCGGCATACACGTGCATGCCCTCCAGGTCGGGGTGCACCTTGTCCGCCTGCAGCACGCCCGGCTGCTGGCTGATCGTGCCCGCCCAGTCCCCCAGGACCACGTTGTCGTAGTCGGCCACGACCTTTTCCAGGGTGGCGTTGGAGGAGTCGGTGAAGGAGGCGCGGACGAAGAGGTTCATCACCACCACATTGCGATCCGGCCCGAGGGTGTCGAGCGCCGAGCGCAGCGCCTTCTCGTCCACGCCGGCGTTGGTGCCGAAGTGGAGCACGACGTCCTTGCGGATGGTGTCGTCCGCGATCCCGGCCTCGATCAGCGCGTTCGCATCGCCCCACTGACGGTTCGACTTGGCGATGTAGTTGATCCCCGGGAAGCGATAGCTCAGGCCGTCCGCCGAGGTCACCACCAGCGAGTCGCCGATAGCGGTCAGCGCGTCACCGGAGGGGACGAGGTAGCCGTCGGCGTCGGCCGTGAAGGGCACGCCGTTGACCTGCGCGCTCTTCCCGTCCTCGGCCACCCCATCGGCCGCCTTGTCGTCCGTCTTCTCGTCCTGGGCGCTGTCCTTCGTCGCGCTGTCCTTCTTCGTGTCGCTGCCACCCGCGTTCGACCCCTCTGAGCCGTCGTCCGCCGAGTCGCCCGCGCCGTCGCCACTGGCCAAGCCGAGCTCCTCGCCCAACTCAGCGCCGGCCACGCCCTCGGTCGCGGTGTCCCCGGAGCCGGCCTCGTCGGTGGCCCCGGCTGCAGGCGCTCCGCCCTCGCCCGCGAGCCGTGCCTCGGTCGCCTCGATCTGCCGCTGCGTCTCCGATTTCTCGGGCGCCGTCGCGATGGCGACGACGGTCGCGATCAGCATCAGCACGACCGCGGCAGCCACGATCCGCGGGGTGCGGCTCACGTTCCAGGGCGTCGTCACCCAGCGCGTCAGGCGCCGGACCGAGGCCCGTATGCCGTGTCGCCGGACCGGGCGCTCCACGAGCCTCAGCGAGAGCTCGGCGAAGGCGAAGGTGAGCACCAGCGCCGCGGACAGCACGAGCCCGCCACGCACGGTCCCCGCGGCGTAGGGCACCAGGGCACCCATGATCACCAGGACGGGCCAGTGCCACAGGTACACGCCATACGAGCGCTCCCCGAGCCACCGCAGCGGCCGCAGCTCCATCACCCGACGCCACGGACCGTCCGCCTCCAGGGCCGCGGCAACCAGCACCACGGTCAGCAGCGAGGCCAGCAGGATCCCGCCGCGGAAGGTGAGCGCCGAGGACTCGTCCATCCACATCATCAGCGCGAACAGGCCGACCACGGCGAGGAGTGCGGCATACCCCCGATAACGCCGCCAGGCGCGGGACCGCAGTCCCGCCCGGTGCGTCGGGTCGGCCCAGGCGAGCGCGAACGCGGCGCCGGCCATCAGGCCCATCAGGTGCGTGTCGGTGCCGTAGTAGACGCGGGTCGCGTCGCCGCCGTCGTAGAGGGTGGCCATCAGGATCGCGCTGACCAGACCGATCGTGGCGACCGCGATCACCCGCTGCCGCGTGGTCCGCGTCACCGCGAGCGCGACCACCAGGCTCAGCGGCCACAGCAGGTAGAACTGCTCCTCGACCGCCAGCGACCAGAAGTTGATGAACAGGATCGGCGAGGTCGCGTGGAAGTAGCTGGCGCCGGCCGCGATCTCCAGCCAGTTGGTGGTGAAGGTGAGCGCGCCGAGCGTCTGCCGACCGATCCCGACGAGCAGATCGCCGCCGATGGCGCGGGCGGCGCTGACGCTGACCAGCACGACGAGCAGGAGCGCGGGCAGCAGCCGTCGGGCCCGGCGCCGCCAGAAGCCGAGCAGGTCGATCCGACCCTTGCTGTCGATCTCGCGCAGCAGCAGGGTGGTGATCAGGAAGCCGCTGACGACGAAGAAGACGTCCACGCCGAGGTAGCCGCCGGGCAGCCAGGCGGGCAGGTAGTGGAAGACGAGGACGGCCGCGATCGCGATGGCGCGCAGACCGTCCAGACCGGGGATGTAGCCGGGGCGCGGGGCGACTCCGGTGGGTCCGCGGCCCCCGCGTCCGCCGCGACGGCGCTTCGGGCCGGTGGGGTGGGTGGGCTCCAGGAGGTCGGAGCTCGCCCGCTGCCCGTCCCCGTATGCGGTGTCATCCCTCCCGCGGGTCGGTCGCCGGGGGGCGTAGGTCGGGGAGGTGGGCGGTGCGTCGACGAAGCCCTGCGGGTCGAGCTCAGGGCCGGGGGTGGCATCCCGGGCGGGCACCGACATCCGAGGGCACCTCCCAGTTGGCCGACGATCGTGACTTCACCCGTCAGGCTAGGTGCCCGCAGACGCGCCGACCGGCCTTGAACACGGTGTGTCGCAAGGCCGGTCGGCGATGGTGAGGAGTTGCTGACGCGCTGAGGTGGCGCAGGTCAGCAGCGCTGAGGGGCGATCAGGCGCGGCCCTCCTCGCGGCGGGCGCGCTCGATCTCGTCCTCCGGGGTCTCGCCAGGGGTCTGCTCCTCGGTCGAGAGGGGCTCGTGGGTGGCGAGTTCGTCGATCTCGTCGGCCTCGAGCATGTGCACCGAGCCGTCACCCTCGGTGACCTCGACCTCAGTGACCTCAACCTCGGCGACCGGAGCGCCAGCCGTGCCCGAGGCGCCGTAGGCCGGGGAGACCGCGGTGCCGGCGGTGCCGCCCTCGGTGCTGGTGACGGTGCCCGAGCTGTCGACGTCCACGCTCGCGACCCCGACCGGGGTGCGGCTGGCCCACGGGTCAGCCTCGCCCGGGGTGCTTGCCCACGGGTCCTGAGCCTGGTTCTGCTGCTGGGAGAGGTACCAGGCCAGGCCGGCACCGGCCGCAGCCAGCAGGCCGAGGGTGATCAGCGCGCCACCCTTGCGGCGACGCTTCTTGGGGGCGCCGGTCAGCGCAGCGACGACGCCCTCGTCCTGGGCGAGGACGCGGTCCTTGCCGGTCTGGACGTCACCGAGCATCGCCTGGAGCTTGGGCAGCAGCTCGTCGTTGATGACATCGCGCAGGTGGTCCACGCGCGGACCCATGGCCGCCACGCCCTCCTGGGCGCGCGGCACCGCAGCGTCGATGCCGCGGTCCATGCCGGCGACGGCGTGGTAGCGGGTCTCGGCAGCCTTCTCGCGAGCGGCGGCAGCGAGGGCGGCGATCATGGCGGCGCCGACGCCGGCCTTCTCGGCAGCCTTCTCGCCCAGCGGGCCGGCGTTCTTGCGGACCGTCTTGGCCGCGTCGGAGCCGTGCTCGCGCAGGTAGTCGGCCGCGTGACCGCCGTGCTCACGCAGGTAGTCAGCGGCGTGCGCGCTGTGCTCCTTGGTGACCTCGGCCGCGCGCTGGGCGCCGACGCCAGCGGCACCGGCGAGAGCGGACGCGGTCTGACCGGCTTCCTTAGCCTGCTTGTCCAGGCCCTTCTTGCCGTGCTTAGTGGCCTTCTTGCCGTGCTTGGCCGCCTTGGCCGCCGCCTTCTCGATGGCGTCGCGGTCCTTGCTGGCCGCCTTCAGCGCCTTGGCACGGGCCTTCTTGGCGTGGCGCTTGCCACTCTTGTCGTCCTTGGGTGCGGTTGCCTCGGCCAGGGTGGCCACGACGGCAGCGCCGAGGTTGCGCGCCCCGGACGCGGCGTTGGTGCCCGCCACCGCGGCGTCCTGGCGTGCCTTGGCCGCCTGGGCAGCGGCTCGCTCGGCATCGGTCTTGAAGAACACGGACCGTCCTCCTTCGTCTCGGTTTCTCTCCCAATCCTGCCTTGTCCACCCCGTCAGCACCACCGGGGGCCTCATCCACGGGCGGCCCCTGTCGGTGCGTCATGTCAGACTGGAGCCATGAACGTGACGCTCCACACCAACCACGGCGACATCACCATCGAGCTCTTCGAGCACGCTGCGCCGAAGACGGTCAAGAACTTCGTCGGCCTGGCCACGGGCGAGCAGGAGTACAAGGACGACGCCGGCCGCACCAACCCACAGCCGTTCTACGACGGGCTGAAGTTCCACCGGATCATCCCGGGCTTCATGATCCAGGGCGGCTGCCCGCTGGGTGAGGGCTTCGGGGGCCCCGGCTACACCTTCGACGACGAGATCAGCCCGGACAAGGACTTCTCCAAGCCCTACATGCTCGCCATGGCCAACGCCGGCAAGCGGATGGGCAAGGGGACCAACGGGTCGCAGTTCTTCATCACCGTCGAGCCGACCACCTGGCTGCAGGGCAAGCACACCATCTTCGGTGAGGTCGCCGACGAGGATTCCCGTGCCGTCGTCGACGCGATCGCTGCGGTCTCCACCGACGCCAGCGACAAGCCGCTCGAGCCGGTCGTCATCAAGAGCGTCTCGGTCGCCTGACCGTCGGCCCGACCGCCAGAGACTGACTGACTCCACCGCCACCAGTTCACCACCCAGCCGCCCCCTCCCGTGAGCGATCAGAGCAGCCCCGAGACACGGCATACGGACGCGGCACCGGTCTGTCCGCGGCATCCGGACCGGGTGTCCTACATCTCCTGCCAGCGCTGCGACCGGCCCACCTGCCCAGACTGCCAGCGCCCGGCCGCCGTCGGCATCCAGTGCGTCGACTGCGTCAAGGAGGGGGCGCGCTCGGTGCCGACCCCTCGGACAGCTTTCGGCGCGCCGGTGCGCGACGGGCGACCGATCGTCACCTGGTCGCTGCTCGGTATCTGCATCGCCGTTTTCCTGGGGCAGCTGGCCAACCCGCTGGTGACCCGCGAGCTGTCCTTCGTCGGGCTGCTCGCGGGCAGTGAGCCGTGGCGCTTCATCACCTCGGCGTTCGTGCACTCGCCCCGCGGGATCCTGCACATCCTGTTCAACATGTACATCCTGTTCGCGTTCGGGCCGATGCTCGAGCAGGCGCTGGGGCGGGCGAAGTTCCTGGCGACCTACCTGCTGTGCGCGATCGGCGGCTGCGTGGGCGTGCTGCTGCTCAGCGGATTGGACTACTGGCGCACCCAGGTGGTCGGCGCGTCCGGAGCGATCTTCGGGCTGCTGCTGCTGTATGTCGTGCTCGCCCTGCGAAGTGGCCAGGTGCCGACCGCGCTGCTCGTGATGATCGGCCTCAACCTGGCGATCCCCTTCTTCGTCTCCGGCATCGCCTGGCAGGCGCACATCGGTGGTGCTCTCACGGGTGCCGCGATCGGTGGCCTGCTGCTGGTGACCTCGGTGCCGGGGCGGACGCCGGAGGCCGAGCGGCGACGGCGGCTCATCTGGCCCGCCCTCGGCGGGGTGCTGGTCGTCCTCGTCGCCCTGGCCGTCTGGCGGCTGGTCAGCGTGATGGGCGACTACGCCTTCACCTTCACCTTCAGCTGAGCACCCTCCTCCTGGTTATCCACAGAAATCGAGTTACACAGGTGTGATTATCCCCAGAGTGGGGACAACCTGTGGACAAGTGGGCCTACCGGTGTCCGGGGATTCCCGCAGAAGTCGTCACGCACCCCAGCGCGCGCATCCAGCGGGCATTCAAACGTGCGCAACGCAGCGGCCGGCGACGAATGCGCAGGTGGGAAGCTGCAGGTCGGACGATGTGCACGTGTGAAGGTACGGCGGGGCAGACGAACTTGTGCCCCGGTCACGAGATACCGGGTCCCTGGTGGCTGCAGCTCGCGTTCCCGGTCACGACAGACTGTGCCCACCCCGAAGTCAGCCTTCCGGGGCCTCGACTGGGGCGACCTGCTCGACGACACTGGCGAACTGCGGGCGGACACCGCCGGAGTAGGCGGGAAGCTCGGCATACGG
This sequence comes from Ornithinimicrobium pulveris, assembly GCF_050261105.1. Taxonomy (GTDB): domain Bacteria; phylum Actinomycetota; class Actinomycetes; order Actinomycetales; family Dermatophilaceae; genus Ornithinicoccus. Next base: position 68,850 of record NZ_CP189837.1, read on the forward strand.
GACCTCGACCACGGCGTAGCCCAGGCCGATGGCGTCGGCCCACTGGCGGTACATGCTGACCACCGAGTCCGCGTCCAGCGCGGCCTGCATGGCTGCCGGATCGCCGATCGCGGTCACGGTGTAGGGCGGTGAGTAGACGCGGCCCTGCAGGTAGAGCGTGTTGCCGACGCACTGCACGGCGCTGGTGGCCACGATCCGCTGGTCCTGGACCATGATCGCCTCGGCCCCACCGGCCCACAGTGCGTTGACCACGCCCTGGAGGTCCTGCTGGTGGACCACGACATCGTCCACCGAGTAGCCCTCAGGCAGAGTCTCGATGGTGTAGCCGGCATCGTCGAGAGTCACCTGCAGCGCGGTGCCGGACACCGCGGCCAGGCCCACGTCGGGGGCGAGCGCGTCGGCGCGACGGGTGGCGACCTTGGCGGCGCCATTGTCGACATCCTCCTGCAGGCTCTGCACCTGGGCGCGGAGGAACTCGGCCTCCTCGCCGAGCTCTCGCACCTGACCATCGCGGGCCATGATCAGGCCGACGAGGTCACGCGCGCCGGTGCTCTGCGGGTTGTTGCGTGCGATCGCTGCGCTGGTGCCGAAGAGCAGCCCTGCGAGCAGGCACACCACAGTGACCCCCGCGGTGCGGACCCGCACCCGGGGCGCCTTGTCTGGTCCGCTGCTCATCAGCACCAGCCTATCCGCGTATCCTGACCGGAACCCGACCTCGACCCGAGAACGTGAAGAAGGAGACCGCCGTGCCCGAGTCCCGCGGCCGAGAAGGCGCCAAGGCACGCGCCCAGCGCACCAGCGAGGTGGGCCCCGCCACCCAGAAGTTGCCCTCCAACCCGTCCTGGTTCGTGCCGGTGATGTGCGGCCTGATGATCGTCGGGGTGCTGTGGGTGGCCACCTTCTATGTCACCAGTGGCGCACTGCCGATCCGGCCGATCGGCTACTGGAACCTTGGCATCGGGATGGGCCTGATCATGGCCGGCTTCCTGATGGCAACCCGCTGGCGCTGACGCGCAACTCTTTCCGCGACACACCCGGGAATGACCGGCTCAGTCGTGCCCGGGCACGGCTGAGCCGGTGCTGCTCCGCGTGTCGGCGGGACGGGGCGGGGCGGGGGCATACAGGGATTGCAGATCGTGTCCCCGGCCGCCACAGAGCGTGTCCCTGGTCGCAACAACCGGGTCCCGGTTAGTCGTCGGCCGGCGGATCGGTGCCGGGGTCCGTAGGGCTCGGCGTGTCGGTCGGGGGGTCGTCCGTCGGGGCCGGGGTGTCGGTGGGATCGGCCGGGTCGGTGGTGGGCGGGTCCGTGGTGGGCTCGTCCGTCGGTTCGGTCGGGTCGTCCGTGGGTTGCTCGGGAGGAGCCGTCGTGGGCGGCGGGGCAGGTTCGATGGTGATCGTCTCCGGCGGCATCCACACCGTCTCCGGGGGAGCTTCGGCGATGACGATGGTGATCCGGGTGCCGACATCGACCCGATCGCCCGCATCAACGGACTGCTCGAGCACCGTGTCGGCCTCCTCCTCAGTGGTCACGCGCGTCTCCGGGCGCCACCGCAGACGCGCATCGCTGAGCAGGGTGATGGCCTCGTCGCGGTCCTTGCCGATCAGATCAGGGACCTCGACCTTGCCCGAGGACACCTCCAGGATGATCTCGTCGTCGGGCTTGATCTCCTCACCCGCGGCAGGATCGGTACCGATGACGTGGCCCTTCTCAACAGCGGTGTTGTCACTCTCCTCCGCCTCAGCGCGGACGTTGGTGAAACCACGTCTGGCCAGCTCATCACGGGCCGCCTGTTCCTCCATCCCGACCAGCAGCGGGATCTCCTGGGCCTCCGGACCCGCGGAGACGACCAGGCGCACGGTAGATCCCTCGCGGGCGGTGCCACCATTGGGATCCTGCTCGATCACGGTGCCGATCTCGGCGCTGCTGTTGCGTGAGCTCGCCTCAGGCACCACGAAGCCGTCGGCCATCAGCGTCGTGCGGGCCGCTGCCTCGGTCATGCTGATCGTGCTGGTGACCGGGACGAGCGGGACCTCCTCCTGCGCGTCGGGGCCGAGCACCTGCCACAGCACCCAGCCGACGCCGGCTACGGCCAGCAGCGCGAGCACACCCAGCAGCAGGGCGGCACCGGGGTGTCGACGCTCGCGCACCGGCATCTCATCGGTCCGCTCCCAGCGGTCGTCCTCACGGCTTGAGCGATCGCCACCCCGACCCGACCCCAGACCAGGGACGAGGCCGGAGTCGTCGGCGGAATCGGCATACGGGCGGGGCTGGTCACCACGCTCGGAGACGGCGCGGGCAGCCGCGGTCGCCCCAGCCCCGGCCCCAGTGCCCATCCCAGCGGCGGCGCTGGAGGTGACCATCGCCAGGCTGCGACCGGCGCGATCAGAGATCGGCTCGTCGGCCCGGGCCGCGTTGAGGTCGGCGCGGAACTCGGCGGCGCTCTGGTAGCGGTCCTCCGGCTGCTTCTCCAAGGCGTGCAGGGTGATCGCATCCAACGCCTCGGGCAGGTGCCGGGCGTGGGTGGACGGGAGCTTGGGGACCTCGCCCAGGTGCTGGTAGACGAGCGAGACCGGGTCACCCTGGAAGGGGGTGCGGCCGGTGAGCAGCTCGTACAGGAGGCAACCGACCGAGTAGAGGTCGCTGCGCCCATCGACATCCATCCCCTGCGCCTGCTCCGGCGAGAGATAGCGCGCCGTGCCCATCACCGCGGACGTCTGGGTCATCGTGGCCGCGGTGTCGGCGAGCGCCCGCGCGATCCCGAAGTCCATCACCTTGACCGCCCCGGACTCGGTGACCATCACGTTGGCGGGCTTGATGTCGCGGTGGACCAGGCCGCGGTCGTGGGCGTACTCGAGCGCGGACAGCACCGCCGCCGTCACCCGCGCCGCCTCGTCCGGCTCCAGCGTCTTGGTCGTCGACTCGTTGAGCAGCTCGCGCAGGGTCTTGCCCTGGAGGAACTCCATCACGATGTAGGGCACCTGGACCGGCGCGCCGCCCGCCTCGTGGACGGTCTGCTCACCGGAGTCGAAGACGCCCACGATCGAGGGATGGGACAGGCCGGCGGCGGACTGCGCCTCCCGACGGAAGCGGGACAGGAAGGAGGAGTCGCGGGCCAGGTCGGTGCGCAAGATCTTGATCGCGACGGTGCGGCCGAGCCGCAGGTCATGGCCCTGGTGGACATCGGCCATGCCGCCACGGCCGACCAGCGGGCCGACCTCGTAGCGGCCGCCGAGCACGCGCGGCTCCTCCCGCGAGGGAGGTGGGACGTGCGAGGTGGGTTCGTCGGTCACGGCTGCACTCCTGCTTCCAGCATGGCCCGGGCGACGGGCGCGGCGACCACGCCGCCGGTCTCGCCGCTCCAGTTGTCGGTGGCCGACTCGACGATCACCGCGACGGCGATCTGGGGGTCGTCGGCAGGGGCGAAGCCGGTGAACCAGGCGTGGGCTGCGCCCTGAGTCCCGTATTCCGCGGTGCCGGTCTTGCCTGCGACCTGGACTCCGGGGAGCGCGGCCGACTGTCCCGAACCTTGGTCCACCACGCTCACCATCATGTCCCGCAGCTCCTCGGCAGTCTCCCTGGACACCGCGCGCGAGAGCGTCTTGGGGTCGGTGCGCTCGATCACCTCGAGGTCGCCATTGCGGACGGCGTCCACCAGGTAGGGCTCCATCACCACGCCGTCGTTGGCGATTGCGGCGGAGATCATCGCGACCTGCATCGGCGTCTCCCGCACCTCGAACTGGCCGATGCCGGTCAGCGCGAGCTGGGCGTCGTCCATCTCCTCGGGGTAGCTGCTCGGGGTCACGCTCATCGGGATCTCGAGGTTCTGGCCGAAGCCGAAGGCCACCGCCTGGTCGCGGATCGCGTCCGCGCCGAGTTCGCCGGCCAGCCAGGCGAAGGAGGTGTTGCAGGAGACCTGCACCGACCGCTCCAGGGTGGGCCGGTCCTGCGGGTCGCAGGCGGCGCCGCCGAAGTTGGGCAGGTCGGTCGAGGTGCCGGGCAAGGTGTAGGTGCGCCCACCCTCGAGCTCGCTGTCGGGCTGGAAGCGGCCGCTCTCCAGCGCGGCGGCGGCCAGCACCAGCTTGAAGGTGGACCCCGGCGGGTAGAGGTCGCCGGCGATGGCGCGGTTGATCAGCGGGCGGCTCTGGTCGGCGATCAACTCCTCGTAGGAGCGGTCGACTGCGGTGAGCTGGTGGCTGGCCAGCGCGTTGGGGTCGAAGCTGGGGCGGCTGACCAGGGCCAGGATGGCGCCGGTGCTGGGGTCGATCGCGACGGCGGCACCGCGCCGGTCGCCCAGGGCCTCCACGGCGGCGGCCTGGACGCGGGGGTCGATGGTCAGTTCGAGGCTGGCGCCTTGGGGCGGGGTGCCGGTGACCAGGTCGGCGACCCGTTGGTAGAAGAGGCTGTCGTCGGTGCCGGCCAGCACCGCGTTGCGCGCGCGCTCCAGACCCACGCCGGCGCCATACGTGAAGGAGAAGTAGCCGGTCACGTGCGCATAGCGGGTCGCCTGGTCGTAACGGCGGATCCAGCGGAGCTCGTCGTCGGTGGCCTCGGAGCGGGCGATGGCGGTCCCGTCCACCAGTATGGCGCCGCGCTCGCGGGCGTAGGCGTCCATCAGGGTGCGTCTGTTCTCCGGGCGGTCGCGCAGGTCGCCGGCCTGGACGAACTGGATCCAGGTGGTCGACAGCAGGAGCGCGGTGAACATCAGGAAGACCACGACGGCCAACCGCCGGATGGGGGTGTTCATGCGTGCGCCTCCCTCGGGTGGGCGATGTTCTTGGTCGGGTCCTGGCGCCGCTCGGAGACGGGGCGCCGGGCGTGGTCGCTGATCCGCAGCAGCAGCGCGACGATCACCCAGTTGGCCAGCAGCGAGGAGCCGCCGGCGGACAGGAAGGGCGTGGTCAGGCCGGTGAGCGGGATGACCCGGGTGATGCCGCCGACGATGACGAAGACCTGGAGGGCGACGGTGAAGGCCATGCCCGCGGCGAGCAGCTTTCCGAAGCCTTCGCGGGCGCCGATCGCGGTGCGCAGGCCGCGCTCGACGAAGAGCGCGTAGAGCACGAGCATCGCGAACAGACCGATCATGCCGAGCTCCTCGCCGAAGCTGGCCATGATGTAGTCGCTGTTGGGGAAGTAGGTGATGTAGGGATAGCCCGAGCCCAGCCCGGTCCCGAAGATCCCGCCGTGGCCCAGGCCCATCAGCCCCTTGGCGACTTGGTCGGACTGACCGGGGGCGAACGGGTCGAGCCAGAGGGTGACCCGCTGCTGGACGTGGCTGAAGACCTGCCAGGCCAGCACCGCACCGCCGACGAACAGGCTCATCCCGATGATGATCCAGCTGGTGCGCTCGGTGGCGACGTAGAGGACAGCGACGAAGAGGCCGAAGAAGAGCAGCGAGGAGCCGAGGTCGCGTTGCATCACCAGGATCAGCACGGACAGGCCCCAGGCGACCAGGATCGGCCCCATGTCGCGGGCGCGTGGGAGCTGCAGGCCCAGGACCTTGCGGCCGACGAGGGAGAGGGCGTCGCGGGTGCTCACCAAATAGCCCGCGAAGAAGATCGCCAGGGTGATCTTGGCCAGCTCACCGGGCTGCATGCTGAACGGGCCGATGTGGATCCACAGCCGGGAGCCGTTGATCTCCTGGCCGATCACCGGCAGCATCGGCAGCAGCAGGAGCACGAAACCGGCCGCCATCGCGGTGTAGGTGTAGCGGCGCAGCGCCCGGTGGTCGCGCACCGCGATCAGGGTGGCCGCGGCGATCACCACGGACAGGCCGGTCCACATCAGCTGGCGGGTCGCGACCGAGTTGCCGATCTCCAGGCCCTGGGACAGGTCGATCCGATGGATCATCACCAGACCCAGCCCGTTGAGCAAGGTGGCGATCGGGAGGAGGAGAGGATCGGCATACCGGGCCCGCCACCGCAGGACCGCGTGCAGCCCGAGCGGGAAGATCGCGAAGATCGCCACGTGCCACCACATGTCCGTGGGGAGCGCGCCGTCGACGGCGACCCCCACGTTGACGTAGGCCAGTCCGGTGATGGCGATCGCGAACAGGACCAGCAGGAGCTCGACGGTGCGGCCGCTGCGGACGCGCAGGCTGGTGACCGTGGACGGGCGGGGGTGGGCGGTCGCGGTCACGGTGCCTCCCCCAGGTTCTGGCCGAGCTCGAGCACCTGGCGCAGCGGATGCCCCTCAGGCAGCGCGGTCATCGCCGGGCCGTCACCGGGCTGGGTTGCCGGCGCGGTGGTCTGTGCGGCGTCGTCAGGAGCCGTCGTCGCGGGGGCGTCGCCCGGGCCACCGGCGGCTGCGGTGCCACGCTCGGCGATCTGGCGCAGCTCGGCGACGATGGTGTCGGCGCCGGCCCGGTCGCTCGCGGACAGGGTGCGGCGGACACGGTCCTGGTAGTAGGTGGGCAGCCGGTCGAGGGCGAGGTCGGTCTGCTCCTCGGGCTGGCCGAGCTGGATCGGACCGATGTCCTGGGCGAGGCCGCGGTAGATGGTGACCTGGCCGTCCTGCTCGCCGACGTAGTACTGCTGCTGACTCCAGGTCCAGGCGAACCAGCCGGCGCCGCCGAGCACGGCGAACGCCGCGGCGGTGACCAGGACCCGACGCAACCAGGTCACGAAGGGGTGGGTCGGACCCTCTTCGGCGAGCACCGGGGCGTCGGTCTCCGCCCCGCCGGCCCCGCTCGCCTCGCGGGTGAGTTGGGCAGCCTTCTCCGCGGCGCTCTGCGGGGCCGAGCTCAGCTGGCGACGGCGCTCGCTGGCGGCACCGACGACCTGGGCGCGGGTGGTGCCGGCACCCGAGGGCACGCCGTCGGCGACGATCACGGTGACGTTGTCGCGGGTGGAGGCGCGCAGGGCGAGTTGGATGAGCTCGTCGGCGACCTGGCCAGGGGTGCGCTCGGTCTGCCGGAGGATCTCGGCGACCGTCTCTTCGGCGGCATAGTCGGTCAGCCCGTCGCTGCACAGCAACAGCCGGTCCCCGCGGCGCAGCTCGCGCAGGGACAGGTCGGGCCGATCCTCGGGGCGCCCCGTGAAGACGCGGGTGACCAGTGATCGCTGCGGGTGGTGCAGCGCCTCCTCGGGACCGATCCGGCCCTCGTCGAGAAGTTTCTGGACGAAGGAGTGGTCCTTGGTGATCTGGGTCAGTCGGCCGTCGCGCAGCAGATAGGCGCGGGAGTCGCCGATGTGGGCGACCGCGAGTTTGCTGCCGGCGCGCAGCATCGCGATGCACGTCGTGCCCATGCCGTCGGAGTCGGGATAGACGTCCATCACGTCGGCGAGGCGGGAGTTGGCCTCCTCCAGCGCCTGCTCGAGGATGTCCAGCGCATCGTCGGCGCCGTGCGACTCCCCGTCCAGGTGGACCAGCTCACCTACGACCAGGGAGCTGGCGACATCGCCGGCCGCATGCCCGCCCATGCCGTCGCAGAGCACCAGCAGCTCAGGGCCGGCATAGGCCGAGTCCTCGTTGCGGGACTTGCTGCCCAGGCCCACATTCGTGCGGGCGGCGTAGCGGAGGGAGACGGGCATGGCGGCTCTAGCGACGCAGCTCGATGACGGTCTGGCCGATCCGGATCTGCGCGCCCGGATCCAGCCGGGCACCGGTGTCTATCCGTTGCCCATTGACCTCGGTCCCGTTGGTCGAGCCGAGGTCGTCGGCATACCAGGCGTCGGCCCCTGGGTAGATGCGCAGGTGACGGCCGGAGGCGTAGTCGTCGGTGAGCACCAGTGAGCACTCGGGGTTGCGGCCGATGAGCACGCCGGACTCGTGCAGCGGCACGGAGGTACCGCGCAGGCGGCCCTGGGTGACGACGAGGTGGGTCGGGTTGTTCTTGCGCTGGCGGCGCTCGCCGCGGCTCTCCCGGCGGCGGGCCGGACCGGCGTTGCGGCTCACCCGGGTGCCATAGAGGTCGCCCCGGAGCACCCCGACCACCGAGAAGACGAACGCCCAGAGCAGCACGATGACGCCCAGGCGGATGAGGTTGAGGGTGAGCTCTCCCATCAGGTCTCCAGGCGGAAGATCAGGTGGGTCCGGCCGATCGTGATCCGGTCGCCGCTGCGCAGCTCCTCCGAGCCCACCTGCTCACCGTTGAGGTAGGTCCCGTTGGTCGAGCCGAGGTCGCGCACGACCACCTGCAGGTGCGGGCCGTCGTGGCTGATCCGCACCTCGGCGTGGCGGCGGGAGACGCCGGGGTCATCGACCGGCACGTCCGCGCCCGCGTCCCGTCCAAGGACGGTGACGGCCGAGGTCAGAGGTATGGCGCGTCCCCCCACCTCGAGCACGGGGCGGCTCTTCTGACCCCGTCCGCTGCGGTGGCGCGAAGGCGGCGCCTGCTCGGTGAACTCGCGGGTGTGGCCCTGGTCCTGCACCCCACCCTGAGCGGCGCCCCCGGGAGCGGCCTGCGGCCGCCGGTATGCGGCATACCCATCCTCGTCGTGTGCGCCGTGTCCGCTGGAGCTGGGGCCGCGATAGCGGTCGAGCTGCTCGTTGCGGGGAGTGGCGCGGGAGTACTCCTTGGCGCTGCCCCCACCGGAGCGGCCGTCCTTGGCGGCCGGGCGGACGCGGAAGATGCCGGTCTCCAGGTCCTCGCCGGATTCGAGCCGCACCTCGAACGGCCCGGGGGCGACATAGCGCTGGGCGTCGGCGTGGTCCTCGGCGGTGGCGACGAGCTCGTCGGTCAGCGCGCGCGAGTAGGAGTCGAGGCGCTCGTAGTCGCTCTCGGCGAGCTCGATCGTGAAGACGTTGGGCACCATCGTGCGTCCGGGGCCGAGCACGGCGGCCCGGTCATCCATCGACTTGCGCATGGCCGAGGCGATCTCCACCGGCTGCACCTCAGCCTTGAAGACGCGCGCGAAGGGCTGCTTGACGGCCTTCTCGAGCCCCCGCTCGAGCCTGTCGAACACTCCCACGGCCTCTCCTTCATCTGGTCGTCAGCTGGCCCGCTGCCCCCGGTCGTCCCGGGGTGAGGCCGGGAAGAGGACGCGTATGTGCCGCTGCGATCGTACTTGCCAGGACTGGCAGGATCCTGGAGGCTGACCCACCCACCCCGACACCCTCCCCCCATCTCGACCGGACGCGCCGTATGTCGCTCAGATCGGCCACCGAACGTCCACCGTGCTCGCGATCAGGGCCACCGAACGTGCGTCGCGCTCGCGATTCGGTCATCAGGACGCGCCGTGCTAATCTTGCTCGGCACTCGCGCGAGTGGCGGAATAGGCAGACGCGCACGGTTCAGGTCCGTGTGTCCGAAAGGACGTGGGGGTTCAACTCCCCCCTCGCGCACAGAAGCGTAGTTCCCTGAACTACCTGTTGTCGTTTCTCGAAACTCCCGGCCGGAGGTCATCCGGCCGGGAGTTTCGTCGTTCCGGGGGTCGTGGGCGTCACCGACCCCTCCGTCGGCGCCGATTCCGTATGCCGTGGGGCCGGTTCCGCTGTCCCGGAACCGTTTCCGGGCAGGCTGGTGCAGGGGCGTGCTGGGATACCGACGCGAATAGTGCCCCGGTCAGCTCTTCGCCGGGGCCTACGATCCCGCCTGCGTGACCTCCAGGCCCGGCGACCGCCTCAAGCACCGAAACCGCCCACGGCAGATGATCTCCGCCCATCGACGGAGCCAGCCTCGCACCGATCTCCCACGTTCGACCGATGCCAGCACCACCGCCCTCCCGGCAGGGTGGAGAGCACCAGCCCACGACGGGCCGGCACCAGTTGATCGAGTCACGCGAGGGGAACGAGATGCGCACGACCAGCACGACGACCAACAAGACCACCACCAAGGCCAAGACCGCAGCCGCCGGCTCGCTCAGCGCCCTGCTGACGATGACCCTCCTCCTACCCACCAGCGCCACCGCCGCGCCGACGGCACCCGCGGAGGAGAGCAACGACATACCGGGAATCACGTCCGAGGAGTCGCGCGAGCAGGTCCAGCGGGCCGGTGAGCAGGCGCTCGAGGACGTCCGGATCAAGGGCACGCCGCCCGGTCAGGCGACCCCCGCCACCGACGCGCTCGACCACGGGATGCGGCAGGTGATCGCTGACGGCGCGATCGGGGTGAGCGTGCGGGTCAACTCACCGGGTCTGACCTGGCGTGGTTCCGCCGGCAAGCGCGCCGTCGACCGCAACCCGCCCGCCGGTTGGCAGGACGCCTTCCGCGCGGCGAGCAACACCAAGCCGATGATCGCCACCCTCGTCCTCCAGGAGGTCGAGCGCGGCGCCTGGACCCTCGACACCACCGTCGACGAGGTCCTGCCCGGCCTGCTCCCCGAGCACGGCGACGCCACCCTGCGCGAGCTGCTCAGCCACACCTCCGGCATGCCCAACGGCACCACCGAACTCCTCCTCGCGCAGATGAGCGACCCCGAGGACTGGGACGAGTTCCGCGGGTTGATCAGCCGCGACTACAGCCAGCAGGACCACGTCGACATCGTCAACGCCTTCCCGTGGACCGAGCGCGGCCAGTTCGTCTACTCCAACGCCGGCTATGTCGTCCTCGGCATGCTCCTCGAGGCGCAGACCGGCCGGTCGGTCGAGCAGCTCCTCCGCGAGCGCATCTGGTCGCCCGCGGGCATGCGCCACTCCGCCTACCCCCTGAATCCCGGTATGCCGAATCCCGCCCTGGCAGAGGACGCCTGGATCGGGGATGGCTGGCTGGGTCTTCGGGGTTTCGACCCTGACCTGTTCAGGGCTGCTGGGGCGGTCGTGAGCACCACCGGCGACCTGAACTCGTTCACCCGGTCGCTGGTCAACGGCGCGCTGGTCGACCCGGCTCTCGTGCAGGAGATGGCGACCCCGGTGACGGCGGAGGGCTATGGCCTTGGTGTCTATCTCGTGCCGGACCCGTGCTCGTCGCCTGAGGACCCGCAGTGGTTCATCGGCCACGACGGCGCCAGCTTCGGCACGCTCAGCGTGGCGCTGACCAGTGCGGATGGCACCCGTCAGATCTCCCTCGCCGCGACCGGCCGGGACATCTCCGCGATCGAGCCCCGCTGGGACCTGGGCGATGTGATCGTGCCGGCGCTGCTCGCGACCTGCTGAGGAGGGTCGCTGGCTGGCGCTGACGCAGGCAGCACCGGCCCCATTGCGTGATCGGCGACCCCACACAGAGTGTCCCGTGGAAGTCGTCACGTGAGAGTTGGGTACCTCTCCGACTTCCACGTGACGACTTCCACGTGACGGTCAGGAGGCCGCAGGCCCACCCGCCTCCTGCTCGGCGAAGTACCGGGCCCGCCGCATCAGCATGAAGCCGCCCAGCACCTCCAGCACACCCAGGATCAGCAGGAAGTAGGTCAGCCAGGTCGCCTCCCCCATGCTCATCCGCCAGCCGGCCAGACCCAGCAGCAGCGCACCCAGCACGAAGTAGAACTTCCCGCGCCGCCGCAGCGACGTGGGATCGCGCAACGGGTCGACCCGCCCGCCCGGCGCGCCGGCGGCCCCAGCAACGCCAGCGCCAGCCCCCGGCGCCTGAGCGCCGACCCCCGGCACCTCAGCGCCAGAGCCGCCAGAGCCACCGGACCCACCCGGGCCGCCCAAACCACCAGCCAGATCCGCCTGGTTCACGGTCCCCAACTCATCCGTCGGCCGCCCCGACCCCAGCGCCGCACCACGCGAGCTCGAGCCAGCCACCCCCACAAAACTCCCATAGAACGGCGCCTTCGCCTGCGGGTCATACGGCTCATACCCGGTCTGCGAGGCCACGATGCCCACCGCCTTGCGCATCATCTCCTGCACGTCCGCATCCGCCGCGTCGCCGTCGACCGACACCGCCGCCGCCCCGTGGAAGAGCTCGACCTTGATCCCCGACCACGGCGCCTCCGCCTCGCCGAAGACGTCCCCACCCGTCTCCTCGGCCACCCACGTCTCAACCGGCCCGGCGAGCACCTCGCGCAGCCGGTCCTCCATCGCCTCCCAGGTCTTGACGCCCTCGGCCATCGCCGCCTCGTCGCCGAGCACCTCGTCGGGGGTGTCGGCCTCGGCGTTCGCGATCACCTCATCCCAACTCTGTCCGGCCGTGCGTGGGTAGAGCAGAATCTCGTACGTCATCCCCCCAGTCTGCCTGAGCCGCCGCGCCCCACCGCGCAGTGCCACCATGGGGTGATGGTCGGTTGGTTGAGCGGTCGGCGCCGGGACACCTCGGCCCGTGGGCGCGTCGCGCGGGCCATGGAGGTCGTGCCGCGCGTCGATTTCCTGCCGCCGGAGGCCCGGGACCAGGCGCACGAGGACGTCCCGTTGCGCATCGGCCACGGCGCCACCAACTCCCAGCCCTCGACGGTCGCCGCCATGCTCGAGCTGCTCGACGCCTGCCCAGGCCACCGCGTGCTCGACGTCGGCGCCGGTTCCGGCTGGACGACCGCCCTGCTCGCGCACCTCGTGGGTGGGGAGGGCTCGGTCCTGGGGGTCGAACTGGTGCCCGAGTTGGCCGCGGACGCGCAGGACCGCGTGTCCCGTTCCCGTATGCCGCAAGCCAGGGTCGTCCCCGCCGTCACCGGCGTCCTCGGCTGGCCGACGGAGGGTCCCTACGACCGGATCCTGGTCTCCGCGATGGCCGAGACGACGCCCACCGAGCTCGTGGATCAGCTCGCGGATGACGGCGCTCGGATGGTCGCGCCGGTCGATGGTCGGATGCTTGTCGTGGACCGCGACGGGGGGCGCACGCGACGCTGGGAGGCGCCTGGCTACTACCGCTTCGTGCCGCTGCGCTGACCCCGCATCCCAGGTGCGGGCCCGACCCCGCACCCCAGGTGCGGACAGCGCCTAACCCCCGGCTACCGTCACGGGGTGCTCCGCATCGCCTCCGTGAACGTCAACGGCATCCGGGCCGCCCACAAGCGCGGTTTCGCCGACTGGCTGGCCGCCCGCGACTGCGACGTGGTGGCTCTCCAGGAGGTCAGGGCGCCGATCGAGTCCCTCCCCGAGAATGCCTTCGGGGACCGCCATGTCGTCTACGAGCCGGGCCAGATCCCGGGCCGCAACGGCGTGGCGGTCCTCACCAGGCAGCGCCCAGTTGCGGTCCGCACCTGGGACGCCGACGTGCTGGTCCGGGCGCCTGGCGAGGATCACCTGCACACCGAGCCCGCCCCGGACCGGATCCCGCTGGCCCGCGGCCTGGCCGCGCACGCCCACGAGGGCCGCTACGTCGAGGTCGATCTGGCGGAGGCGCCGGTCACCGTGGCCAGTCTCTACCTGCCCAAGGGCGGCCTGCCGGCCCACCTGCAGAAGCCTGGCCGGATGCGCGAGGCTCCCGACGGTGGCGCCAAGTACGCCCGCAAGCAGCGCTTCATGGCCGCCTTCGCCCGCCACCTCACCCGCTCCCGCCGCGCCGCCGCCGCGGACGGGCGCGAGTTCCTGCTGATGGGCGATCTCAACGTCGCCCACACCCGCCAGGACGTCGCCGCCTGGCGCCGCAGCCAGCAGGCCGAGGGCTTCCTGCCCGAGGAGCGCGCGTGGATCGACGGGCTCATCTCCCCCCGCTCGCTCGTCGACGTCGTGCGCTCGCTGCACCCCGACGCCGACGGTCCTTACTCCTGGTGGAGCTGGCTCGGGCAGGCCTTCGCCAAGGACTCGGGTTGGCGGATCGACTACCACCTCGCCACCCCGCGCCTCGCCCGCACCGCGGTCCGCGCCGAGGTCGATCGCGACCACCGGGGTGTTCGGCTCAGCGATCACGCGCCGGTCGTCGTGGACTACGACCTGTGACCCGGGCGTCCACCCCCGGGGATCCCGAGCCCTGTATGACGCATCCCTCGCCTCAGGTGGTCGGCTAGGTTAACCTTGAACAGAGGTTGAACAAGCAAGCAGCCACCCCCAGCGCTGACGTACCGTCGGTGACACATCTCGAGCAGGAGGGACCGGACCACTGGTGAGCGTGACCGAATCGCAGTCCGCACTCGATGAGGTGGTCCTCGTCGATGAGGATGGGCGTGCGCTCGGGACCGCGCCGCGCACGAGCGTGCACAGCACCGACACCCCCTTGCACAAGGCCTTCTCGCTCTATCTGTTCAACGACGACGGCCAGGTGCTCATCACCCGCCGAGCGCTGGACAAGGTCACCTGGCCCGGTGTGTGGACCAATGCCTGCTGCGGCCACCCTCGGCCCGATGAGGATCTCGGGGTGGCTGTCCGCCGCCGCCTCGGTGAGGAACTGGGCCTGACCGTCGAGGACCTCCAGCTGGTCCTGCCCGACTTCCGCTACCGCGCCGTCGACGCCTCCGGCATCGTCGAGCACGAGCTCTGCCCGGTCCTTGTCGGGCGGGCTGACGGCGACCTCGCCCCTGACCCCACCGAGGTCGCCCAGCACGCCTGGGTGGCCTGGGACGACCTGGTCACCGCGGCCCGCGCCACCCCCGAGGTCTACAGCCCCTGGTCGGTCCTGCAGATCCCCCAGCTGGAGGCCGAGCGCTCGCGACTGCCGCTGACGCGCGGTGGTGAGTCACGGCATACCGGGACGGGGGCGGACATCACCCTGGACGCCGTCCGCGACCTGCTCGACCGCGAGCTCGCCTGGATCACCCAGGTGTGGGACACGCTCGCGCCCGCGGGGCAGCCCGACCTGCTGGGCCAGGACCCCGGCGACCTGCCCGCCTGGTTGCGCAGCCTGCTGGCCGACGGCGGCAAGCGGTTGCGCCCGCGGATGTGCCACTGGGGGTTCGTCGCGACCGGCGGCCGGCTCGGGACCCGCTGCCACGAGGACATCGTGCGCGCGGCCGCGGCGCTGGAGACGCTGCACCTGTTCGCGCTCGTCCACGACGACGTGATGGACCAGTCGCAGGAGCGGCGCGGCAGGCCGGCCGCGCACGTGGTCGCCGCCGACCGGCACAGCGAGCAGAACGGTCACGGCGACGCCCGGCGGTTCGGCGAGAACATCGCGATCCTGCTCGGCGACCTGGCGCACTGCGAGGCCGACCGGCTCGTGCACACGCTGCCCTCGGTGATGCGGGACTACTGGTACGAGCTCAACCTGGAGCTGATCGTCGGCCAGCGCGCCGACCTCACGGGGGCGGCCGCCCGCCGCGACGACCCGGAGCACGCGGAGGCCGTCGCCGCGCTCAAGTCCGGGGCCTACACGATCGAACGCCCCCTCCAACTGGGCGCGCTCGCCGCCAACGCCTCACCGCAGCAGCGTGAGTCGCTCGCCCGCTTCGGTCACCACCTGGGCCGTGCCTTCGCCTGGCGCGACGACGTGCTCGGCGTCTGGGGCGACCCGGCGGTCACCGGCAAGCCCGCCGGCGACGACCTGCGGGAGGGTAAGAACACCCTGATCTGGGTGCTCGGCGCAGGGCGCCTCACCGGGGACGCGGCCGAGGCGATGGCGCGGGTCGGCACGCCCGAGGCGCGCGCGGAGGACATCCCGCTGCTGCAGACCGCCCTGGAGGAGGCTGGTGTCCGGGGCGAGCTGGAGGAGCGCATCGCCGCCGAGATCGCGCAGGCCGAGGCGGCCCTGGACGACTCGCCGCTGACGCCGGACGGTGTGGAAGGGCTGCGTGAGCTGGCCCGGGCGATCGCGTGGCGCGACGCGTGAGGCGCGGCCCCTGCAGCCGCGGTCTGCGACGCGGCCCCGGCAGCCGCGGTCTGCGACGCGGCCCCGGCAGCCGCGGTCTGCGACGCCCGAGGAGGACCACGTGAGCCACGTCATCGTCGTCGGCGCCGGCCTGGCGGGGCTCGCCGCCGCCTGCCATCTCATCGGCGACGGCCACCGCGTCACCGTGCTCGAGCGCGAGGACGTGCCCGGGGGGCGGGCCGGCCGGCTGGAGCGGGAGGGGTTCACCTTCGACACCGGGCCGACCGTGCTCACGATGCCGGACCTCATCGACCGGCCGCTGCGCGCGGCGGGCTCCAGCCTGGAGGAGCGGCTCGAGCTGCAGCTGCTCGACCCGGCCTACCGCGCCTTCTACGCCGACGGGTCCACGCTGCAGGTCCGGCACGGGCACGAGGCGATGCGCGAGGAGATCCGGCGCGAGTGCTCCGAGCACGACGCGGCCGCCTTCGACGACTTTGTGACGTGGCTGCGGCGCCTCTACCACGCGGAGATGCCGCACTTCATCGACCGCAACTTCGACCGGCCGACCGACCTGCTCGCCCGCCCGCGACCGGCCGCGGAACTGCTCACGATGGGCGCCTTCTCCCGGCTCGGGCCGATGATCCGGCGCCGGTTCCGCGACGAGCGGCTGCACCGGTTGTTCTCCTTCCAGGCCATGTATGCCGGCCTGGCACCCGATGAGGCGCTGTCCATCTATGCGGTGATCACCTATATGGACTCGATCGAAGGGGTCTGGTTCCCGCGCGGCGGGATCCGGGCGGTCCCGGACGCGCTGGCCGGCGCGGCCGCGGATGCTGGCGCGGAGTTCCGCTACGGGACCAGCGTCACCGAGCTGGTGCGCGACTCCGGTGGGCGGGTCCGCGGGGTCGTGGCCGATGACCACCTCTTCGCCGCGGATGCCGTCGTGTGCACGATCGACCTGCCCACGGCATACGGGAATCTGCTCCCCGACCTGCGCCCGCCGCGCGCGGTCGCGGGGATCCTGGGCGGCAACTACTCGCCCTCGTGCGTGGTCTGGCACGTGGGCGTGCGCGGGGTCCCGACCGACAAGGCGCACCACAACATCCACTTCGGGCGGGAGTGGGCGGGCGCCTTCGAGGATCTGATGAAGCGCGGGACGCTGATGGGTGACCCGTCGCGCCTGGTCACGCTGCACTCGCTGGACGACGACGAGGCCGCGCCGGAGGGGTGCAGCACGCTCTACGTGCTCGAGCCGGTGCCGAACCTGGACGTCGGCTCGATCGACTGGGAGCGCGAGCGCGGGCCGATGCGCGAGCGGCTGCTCGGCTTCCTGGAGGAGGCGGGCTACCCGACCGACATCGTCGTGGACGAGCTCGTGACCCCGCTGGAGTGGCAGGCTCAGGGGATGGCCGCCGGGACCCCCTTCGCGCTCGCCCACACCTTCCCGCAGACCGGGCCGTTCCGGCCGGGCAATGTGGACCGGCGCGTGCCGGGGCTGGTCTTCGCGGGGTCTGGCACGGTGCCCGGGGTCGGCGTGCCGATGGTGCTGCCCTCGGGGCGGCTCGCGGCCGAGCGGGTGCGGGAGCTCCTCGGATGAGCCTGCTTGGACCGGGCCTGTCAGGTGGCAAGACCGCCACCGACCCCCTCCTCGTCGAGGGCTATCGCCGGTGCGCCGAGCTCACTCGCCGCCACGGCACCACCTACTTCTGGGGTGCGCGCCTGCTCCCAGCGGACCAGCGCCGCGACGTCTACACCGTCTATGCGCTGTGTCGGCTGGCCGACGACATCGTCGATGAGCCCGACAAGCTCGACCCCGCTGTCCCCGGCCACGGCGAGGCGGACCCGGCGGTGCGGCTGCGGATGTTCGAGCGGCACTTCTGGGATGCCGTCCTCGCGGGCGGGTCGGACGAACCGGTGATGGCCGCCGTGGTCGACTCGCTGCGCCGCCGCGGCACCGACCCCGAATGCTTCGACCGCTTCTTCCGGGCGATGGAGCTGGACCTGACCCGCGAGACGTGGGCGTCCTGGGAGGAGCTGCGCGACGGTTACATGGAGGGCTCGGCCGCGGTCATCGGCGAGATGATGCTCCCGGTGCTCGAACCGCATACCCCCCTCGCCCAGGAGCCCGCCCGCTCGCTCGGCCTGGCCTTCCAGCTCACCAACTTCCTGCGCGACATCGACGAGGACCTCGACCGCGGCCGCGTCTACCTGCCCCAGGACGACCTCGCCCGCCACGGCGCCGACCCGCACGAGCGCACGGTCACGCCGGCCTGGCGGGCGATGATGGCCGAGCAGATCGAGCGCAACCGGGCGCTCTACCGCGACGCCGCCCGCGGGGTGGGCATGCTGCCGACGCCGAGCGCCCGCTGCGTCGCGACCGCCCTGCGCATGTACTCCCTGATCCTGGACCGCATCGAGGCCGCCGACTATGACGTCTTCACCGAGCGGCTGCGCGTCCCCCGCCGGACCAAGGTGGCGATCGTGGCCGACGTGCTGACCCGCGGTCCCTCGCATCGCCTGGTGCGCACGTGACCCTGCCGCACCCGCACCTGATCGCGCTCCGCCTCGCCGCGACGGTGCTGCTGTCCTGCGTGATCGGCCAGGCCGGGTGGGCCGCCGCCTGGCTCGGCGGCGACCCCCGCTACGCCGCCTTCCACCAGGTCGGCGCCTGGGTCACGCTGGCCGTCGCGATCGCCTCCGCCGTCCTGTATGTCGTTCTCCGCCGGTCCGCAGGTGCGGTGAACCTTGGTCTGGCGCTGGGTGTGGCCGCGGTCGTGGCTCTGCAGGTCGCCCTCGGCGAGCTCGGCGTGCGCGGACCCCACATCTTCCTCGGCGTGCTGCTCGCGATGCTGGCCACGGCGCTGACGTCCTGGACGTATCGCCACCAGCTCCCGGATGTCCCCGATCGCGGGGTCGACGCTCGCTGATCCCCGGCGCCGCTGCACCCCGGTGAGTTCACCCGTCGCTGTTGACCCAGAGCGGTGATGGGGCCACAATTGTGGTCATGAGTATCGAATCCTTGCGCGACGTGCGCGATCACTTCAGTGATGTCGTTGACAGGGTTCAACGCGAGCACCAGCGCGTCACCGTGACCCGGAACGGCAAGGCTGCGGCAGTCATCGTGAGTCCAGACGACCTGGCGGAGCTCGAGGAGACCCTCGCAGTGCTCAGTGATCCGGAGGCGCTTGCGGACATCCGCGAAGCGGACCGCGCCTATGCGGCTGGGGACGTGGTCCGAGGAACCGATGCGGTGCGAGCGCTCCTCCGGTGAGTGAGCCGTTCACCCTGGTTCTTACCCCGCCCGCCAAGCGCGCCATCCAGAAGGCGTTGCCAGAGCCCGTGGCTGCGGCCGTCGTCGAGTTCCTGACAGGTGCCCTCATCGACAATCCTCGTCGGGTCGGGAAACCCCTTCGTGGCCAGTTAGCCGGGATCTACTCCGCCCGGCGGGGCACCTACCGGATTCTGTATCGGATCAACGACGCAGCGCACGAGGTCGTCGTCCTTCGCGCCGAGCACCGGCGCGACGTCTACGGCCGTCACTAGGCAGCCTGTGGTCCGATTCAGGCAGACCGGAGCACCTTGTCCATCGGTCGGCCCTTGGCGAGCTCGTCGACGAGCTTGTCCAGGTAGCGGATCTGGCGCATCAGCGGGTCCTCGACCTCCTGGACCTTGACGCCGCAGACCGACCCGGTGATCTGGTCGACGTTGGGGTTGAGCGTCGCGGCGGCGAAGAAGTCTTCGAAGGTGGTCCCGTCGTCCAGATGCGTGCGCAGCTGGGCCTCGTCGAAGCCGGTCAGCCACTCGATGACCTCGTGCAGCTCGGCCTGTGTGCGGCCCTTCCTCTCCACCTTGGTGACGTAGTGGGGGTAGACCGAGGCGACGCTGGTGGTGAAGATCCGGTGGCTCATGGGGGTGAGCCTAGTCGCGCGCGCGGGTGCTGCCGGGCAGTCGCAGGGTCAGCCCCCGCAGGGTGTACCCCTCGATCAGGTCGTCCCATCCCAGGTCTGGCTCCTGCTCGATCGTCGGCCGCAGCGCCAGCACCTGCCGCAACAGCACATCGGACTCGAGCATCGCCAGCGGTTGACCGGGGCACTTGTGCTCGCCATCGCCGAAGGCCAGGCCCGCAGCGTTGACGCCCGGAGGCAACTCGCGTCCTGGGCAGAGGGACAGTGGATCGGGACCGACGACGTCCTCGTCGGCGTTGGCCGATCGGATGCAGACATCCAGCAGGTCCCCGGGCTGCGCGCTCAGGCTCATCGGCTCATCGGGCGCCACCTCCGCGGCCGGGCTCTCCAACTCCCCGCCCTGGCTCTCCTTTCCTGAGCCCGCCTGCCCCGCACTCCCCTCGAACGGGATCTCCTTCTGCACCCGCCGATACAGATGCCCCACGACCGGCTCCAGCCGGATGATCTCGTGCAGGATCGCCAGCCGCTCGACCTCCTCGGCCGCCAGATAGCGCTCCAGCAGCGCCTCGTCCGAGAGCAGGTGCCAGGCCGCCATCACGATGAACTCCCGCGTCGTCACCATCCCCGCGGTCCCGTAGGTCACGCACTCCACGAGGATGTCGACGTCGCTGTAGCCCTCCTCGATCAGGTGGCTGATGATGTCCGCCCGCGGTGCTGTGCGCCGGGCGCGCACGGCTGGCCGCACGTCCGACCACCAGAACCGCAGCACCGGCACCAGCCCGTTCTTCGCCGCTGCCGCCCACTGCCGGTTGGTCCGGCCCAGGTCGGCGCGGGTGATGTCGAAGGGCGGTTGGTTGAAGAAGCTCACCAGCCGCCGCGCCATCCGCGGCACGGACGATTCGGTCAGCCCGACCACCTCGGCGGTCACCTCGACCGTGTAGAGCAGCGCCAGCTCATCGAGCTCGCACCGGCCCTCACCCCGTGCAGCTCCCACCAGCCGTGCCGCGCATTCGTCCATCAGCTCCCGATACCGCTCCTCCACCACCTTGGGAGCCAGGAATCTCGCCACCTTTCGCCGTTGCTCGTCGTGCAGCGGGCCGTCCGAGACCAGGATCGGGTGCAGCTTGAGCCGTTGCGGGATCTTCTCCGCGGTGAACCCGGCCTGGGTCGTCGCGTGCCGCGCGCGCAGCACCGACCTCGCCTCGCGCAGCCCGCGCACCCGCCACACCGCGCTCACTCCGGCCTCGCCGCCAGGATCCACACGCTCCAACCGGGGTGTGCTCGGCTCGCCCGGTCGGACGGCTCGCCGGTCACTCACCGCGAGCCCCTGCCGGCGCAGGATGCGCTCGCTCGCCGCAGCAGCCCGACGCCCCTCCCCACGCTCATCCCCGCGCCCGTATGCCGCTTCTCGCCCCCCGCGCAGCCCGCGCCACCGCGGTGGTCACCAGGGCACCGGCCAGTCCGGCACCGGCTCCGATGGCCATCGTCCGAGCGCTGGGGCGCCGCTTGAGGATGCCCTGCAGCGGCACGGTCCAGATGTCCTCGCCGCGCACGCCCCACCCTGCGAGCAGTCGGTTCGCGGCAAGCACCCCGGTCACGGCGGCGCGCTCCATCAGGGCGATCGGCCAGTCCACCCGCAGGCCGTCGCCGGCCAGGACCAGCCCGGGATAGGGCGTCTCGACGGTCAGCCGCTCCCGCCAGGCGCCGGTGCCGACCAGACCGCAGTCGTCCTCGATGAGCAGCTCCTCATGGACCACACCCAGGCCGCGCGTTTCCGGATAGACCTCGTGCAGGGACGCCATCAACCGCTCGCGCACCACTCTCAGATCCAGCCCGCGCGGCCCCTCGCCCGCCAGGGCCGCATCCCGGACAGGGTCCACGGCATAGCCGTGCATTTCGACCACTGAGCCCCCGTGCTCGGCCGTCCACGCGGCGGCGCCGTCCTCGAAGCGCTCGAGCACGGTCACATTGTCGAGCAGGTCATACCCGCTGGTCCCGAGGAAGGCCTCGCGCTCGGGCGCGACCTCGCCATCGAGCCAGACCCGCAGCACCGCGAACGGCGGCGCGTTGACCCCGGCCTCCACCCGGCGGTGCCAGTCCTGCTGCGCAGCAATCACCCCAGACCATCTCGATCCACCGCGAGACGTCTCCGCCGAGCCACCTCCCGACGCCCCGCTCAAGCCCGCCACCAGCTCCCGGGTCGCCCGTGGATCGGTCGCCAGCACCACGGCGTCGGCCTCGAGCTCCTCAGCCACCTGCTCGGGTGAGGACGAGGAGTGGGTGTGGATGCGCCATACGGGACGGAGGGTGTCGGCCGGCTCGATCAGCGAGGTCACCCGTGAACCCAGCCGCACGTCGACTCCGAGCCCCTCGAGATAGCGCCCGAGCGGCGCCCACAGGGCCGTGTCGTAGTCGTCGTCGGGCACGTCGAAGAGCAACCCCTCCGAGCTCCCCGTGAAGTAACTGTGGAACATCCCGACCAGCTCGCCCGCGCCGAACTCCGTCGGATGCGCGAAGAAGGACCGCGCGAACACCTCCAGCGCCAGGTGCCGCGCGCCCTCGGGGAAGCGGAGCCGGTCCAGGAAGGCCTGCGCAGACTCGCCGTCATAGCGGCCGTGGCTCTCCGGATAGGACACGTCGATCAGCTCGACCGCGCTCGGGATGTGCACCGACGGCAGCGCGGCGACCGGGAAGGTCGGGCTGCGCAGCACGAAGGCGAGCAGGTTGGCAGGTGGCGTGGGCGGCAGCGCGGCGAAGGAGTCGGTCAACCCGTCCCCGCGGCGCAGGGGGTAGTCGGGCACCGGGACGAGGTGCGCGAGCGTCGGGTCGGCGCGGCGGAGGAGGGCGCGCAGCGTGTAGTACTGCCGGAAGAAGGCGTGGAAGCCCCGGCTCATCGTGCGGCCATCGCCGAGCGGCCACGCGCGCACCCGCCCGCCGAGCTGCTCGCAGGCCTCGACCAGGGTCACCCGGACCCCGCGCTCGGCGAGGATGGTGGCGGCGCCCAGGCCCGCGATCCCGCCGCCGACCACGACGACATGGCGGTCCTCGCCGACCTTCGCCGACCCGGGGGCGGCCGGGTGGCGGACGGCGTGGGGGTCGCGGCCGGGGACGAGCGGGCGGGTCATGCGGTGCCTTCCTGGCCGGGGGCGGTCTCGGGGCGGCGGGCGAGGACGGTGTGCAGGATGCCGCGCTGCCAACCCCGCGCGGTGCTCCAGGTCAGGTCGGTCAGGCCGGCGCGGGTGAGGCGGGCGGCGAGTTCGTCAGTGCTGTCGTTGTCGAGCACGCTGCGCCACAGGTAGGCGTAGATCGCCGGGTTGCCGCGCAGCGCGATCGCGAGCGGGGTGACGATCCCGAAGCAGACGACGGTCCAGATCGCCTGTGCCACAGGCGATCCCTTGACGTGATAGTCCTGCAGCGCGATCCAGCCGCCGGGCGCGACCTGGTCCCGGATCGCCGCGACCACCGCGTCCCGTTGGTCCGCGGGGACGTTCCTGAGCAGGTATGCCGCGAACGCACCATCCGCCTGGCCGGCACCTTCGCGGGCGGCCACCTGGGGCAGGTCCTGGGCGTAGGCCTGGACGAAGCTGACGCCGCTCGGCCAGTCCTTGGCGCGGGCCTGGTCAAGCATGCCGACCGAGGAGTCAAGGCCGATGATGCGTGCGTCCGGGCCGGCGGCGTCGACCAGGGCCTGGGTGGACAGGCCGGAGCCGCAGCCGAGGTCCCAGAGCGTGAGGGATGGCGGGGTCGAGCCGCCCGCACCGGTGGTGAGTGCGGCACCCGCATTGGTGGTGACTACGGCACCCGCCTCGGTGGTGACTGCGGCGTGTGCGCGAGGGGCTGCGCGGCGCACGCGGGACACCAGGCCGCGGGCGGCGTCGGCGAGCGCCCGGTGGTAGCCAGGGTTCAGGCGCGTGAGCAGGTCATAGCGAGGGGCGGCGCGGTTGAACTGCTCGGCGAGCTGCATGGGATGAACCCTATGTCGCGCCTCTGACAGACCTGCAGATCACCCGGTGGAGAGAGGACGAATGTCATACCGCGCTGTCGGTGCTCGGGCATAGCGTCGTGGTTATGACGACAGCACCCGCATCACGAGGCGCCGCGCCCGCGCTCGAGGCCAGCGGTCTGGTCCGCCGGTTCGGCACCCTCACGGCGGTCGATGACGTGAGCCTGCGGATCGAGCCGGGCCAGACCGTGGGCCTGCTCGGTCCCAACGGCGCCGGCAAGACCACCGCGATCTCGATGATGGCCGGGCTCCTCACACCGGATGCCGGCAGCGTGCACCTCAGCGGGGTGGACATGCTCAAGGACCCGCTGGCCGCCAAGCGCCACCTGGGGCTGGTGCCGCAGGATCTGGCGATCTATCCCGAGCTCTCGGCGCGGGACAACCTGCGCTTCTTCGGGCAGCTGCAGGGGCTGCACGGCAAGGAGCTGAGCGGCCGGGTGGGTGAGGTGCTCGAGACCGTGGGGCTGGGCGATCGGGCCAAGGGGGCGGCCAAGAAGTTCTCCGGGGGCATGAAGCGTCGGCTCAACATCGCCATCGGCCTGCTGCACCGCCCAACCCTGCTCATCCTCGACGAGCCGACCGTCGGCGTGGACCCGCAGTCGCGCAACGCGATCCTGGAGTCGGTCGAGGCCTTGACCGACGAGGGGATGGCGGTCCTCTACACGACGCACTACATGGAGGAGGCCCAACGACTGTGCGACCGGATCGCGATCATGGACGCAGGCCAGATCCAGGCCGAGGGGACCCGGGACGAGCTGGTGGAGCTCACGGGCGGGGTGGACACGATCGCGCTCGCCGGCAGCGGTGATCTCGACGCCGCCGAGGCGGCGCTGCGGGAGCTCCCGCAGGTGCAGCAGGTCGTGCGCGACGGCGCAGGGCTACGGCTCACCGTGCACGGGGCGGCGACCTCGATCGCCCAGATCGTCACTGCCGCCAGCGGGGCCGGGATGGCGCTGTCGGACGTCCAGATCACCCGGCCCGACCTGGAGTCGGTCTTCCTGCACCTCACCGGCAAAGCGCTGCGGGACTGAAAGGGGCTGAGCCGAACATGCTGCGTTCCTTCTTCGCCCTGATCGGGCACGATCTGCGTCAGCAGCTGCGCGACAGCTCGCTGCTGATCTTCGGGGTGGCGATCCCGCTCGCGCTCTCCTTCGTCTTCAGCCTGGCCTTCTCCGGCCTCGACGATGTCGAGCTCGAGCCGGTCTCCGTCGCCGTCGCGACGCCCGCCGATGATCAGGCCGCGCAGGCGATCGGCGAGGTGCTCCGCTCCTCCTCCAACCCGCAGTTCCAGGTGACCGTCCGGGAGGTCGCCGCTGACGACGTGGCTGGCGAGGTTGCCGACGAGACGGGCGGCGCAGATGTCGGTGTCATCGTCCGCGATGGCTTCAGCGAGGCCCTCGGCGCTGGCGACGGGTCGGCCGCCGCCACGGTGCAGGTCACCCTCGGCCGCGACGCTGGCCTCTCCGGCGAGGTGGTGGCCGGCATCGTGCGCTCCACCGTGGAACGGATGGATGGCGACGCAGCCGCCGTCGCGGTCGCCACCACCTCCACCACCGACGGCACTATCGACCCCGCTGTCCTCGGTCAGGAGCTGGCCCAGGCACAACCCGAGGTCGAGTGGTCCGCCACCGAGGTCAGCGGTCGCACGCTCTCCCTCGCGGGTGGCATCGTGGCCGGTCAGGCCGGGATGTTCCTCTTCTTCACCGTCGGCTTCGTGGTGCTCACCCTCCTTACCGAGCGCGAGTGGGGCACGCTGGCCCGGCTGCGCTCGATGCCGATGCCGCGCTGGCTGCTCCCGGTCGCCAAGGCCACCGTGGCGCTCCTGCTCGGCGTCGCCTCCACCACCGTCGTGCTGGTGGCCGGCTCGTTCTTCCTCGACGGCGTCGACTTCGGCAGCTGGGCGGTGGTCCTGCCCCTCGTCGTCGCCGTGGTGGCGGCCGCGACCTCAGTGATGTTCATCATCCTCAAGGTCGCCCGCACCTCCGAGCAGGCCTCGCTCGCCATGTCCGTGGTCGCGATCAGCCTCGGCATCGGCGGCGGCACCTTCTTCCGCATCTCCACCGACGGCTGGATCGGCCAACTCCTGCAGATCAACCCGGTCGCCGCGCTCGGCCGCGGGCTGGGCATCACCGCCGGGGGTGGCGGCCTGGCCGACCTCACCCCCGTGCTGCTCACCCTGCTCACCTTCACCGTCGCCGTACTCATCATCGCCCGCCTCATGCCGGGCCGGAAGGATGCGCTGTGAGATCCGTCCTCGCCCTCGCCGGCCTCGAACTGCGCCGCTTCCTGGCGGACAAGTTCAACCTGTTCTTCGTCTTCGTCCTGCCGCTCATGCTGGTGGCCGTCCTCGGTCTGCAGTCCGGTCAGTCACCCGAGGCCCGCATCGGGCTGCTCGCCGGCTCGGCCACGGGCAGCGCGACCAGTTCCGCCACCGGCACCGACCCCACGACCGGGACCACCGACAGCCAGTCCGTCCTCACCCGAGCCACCGACCACCTGGAGAAGGAAGGGGTGGAGGTCACGACATACGGGGACCGGGACGCCCTGGACCTCGCCGTCGGTGAGGGCTCCGTCGACCTCGGGATGGTGATCAGCGCGACCGAGCCGCTCGGCGTCGAGCTCGTCTCCGTCGGCGACCCGCACCCGGTTGCGCAGGCCCTCGCCAGCTCCGCCGCTGACGCGCTGGCGGTCGAGCAGGCGCGCGGCGAGGCGCTGACCAGGGCCGGAGCCGACCAGGCGACCGTGGACGCCGCCCTCGCCGGACCCGATGGTTGGCAGCCCGCCCAGGTGGAGGTGACCAGCACCAGCGCGCTCGGCGAGGCGTTCGCGGGGGCGAGCCGGTTCGAGGTCGGCGCGAGTGGACAGTTGCTGCTCTTCGTCTTCCTCAACACGCTCGCCGCCTCCGCCGCGACCATCCAGGCCCGCCGCAGCGGCGCGATCAAGCGCGGCCTCGCGGCGCCCGTCACCGCAGGTCAGACCGTGTCCGGTATGGCGCTTGGTCGCCTCGTCATCGCGCTCTTCCAGGCGGGGTGGATCGTGGGGATGAGCAGCCTGCTCTTCGGGGTCCAGTGGGGTTCGCTCCTCGCGGTCGCGGTGGTGATCGCGATCTTCGGGCTGATCGCCGCCGGGTTCGCGCTGGTCATCGGCGTGATCATGGACGCGGAGGGGCCGGCGAGCGGACTGTCGGTCGGTGGCGGGCTGGTGCTCGCCGCGATCGGTGGCTGCATGGTCCCGCTCGAGTTCTTCAGCGACGGATTGCGGCAGGTCGCGCTGCTCACGCCGCACGCGTGGGGCTATGAGGCGCTGGCCGAGATCACCCGTCGCGGTGGTGGGCTGGGCGACGTCCTGCCCCAGCTCGGCGTGCTCGCCGCGATGGCGGTGGCGGTGCTGGCGCTCGGGGCATACCTGATGCGCCGCAGCCTGCAACGCGCCATGTGACCCCTCGGCCCCGGGGTGCACCTCCCTCAACCCAGGGGTGCAGTAGGGATAGCACGGGTGACATCGTCCTGTAGCCCGATGTCACCCTTGCTCAGGCGACTGCACCCCGCGATCCGGGTGGGTTGCCGACGGGATCACCGCCCGAGCGTCGCCCGCGCCAGCTCGAGCTTGGACCGGACCGGCATCCGCGCGAACATCCCCCACATCGCGCCGGCCATCCCGCCCGCGCCGCTCGCCCGCGACCAGAACGCCCGCTGCCGCTCCCCCGGCAGCCGCCCGAAGGCGTCGAAGAGGTCCAGCGTCCCTGGCACGTCCAGCCGCAGCAGGGCCCGCAGCCCGGCCTCGCGCAGCAGGTCAGCGGGCCCGGGCGGATCGAGCCGCTGCGGCACCGTTCCCTCGTCGAGCCCGGTCACGATCCGCTGTGCCACCGCATCCGCGGTCAGCAGCGAGTGCGCCACGGAGTAGCCGGTCACCACATTCCCGCCTCGCCCCGCGACACCCACGGTCAGCACGCCCTCGGGCCCGGGTCGCCCGCGCCCGCGCATCGGGATCCGCACCACCTCGCGGTCGATCGGGTCATCGATCGCCGCCACCGCCACCCCGCGCGCGAGCAGCCGCCGCCGCAGCCGCGCCCGCAACTCCTCGATCGGCAGCCCTGGCGCCGCCGCCAGACAGGTCTCCTCCAGCAGCACCGTCCCGTCCCCGAGCGGGATCGCATAGAGAAAGGTCGCCGGCCCCCGCACCGCACCCGGCTCCGCCCAGTCGGTCCGCCAGTCCATGAGCAGTCCTTCGGCACCGTCCAGCGCCGGCGCCGCCTCCGGCGCCCCCACCACGATCCCGTATGCCGTTTGCGCAGGAGCAGGGTCGCCCGCACCCGAGCCGTCTCCCGCAGGTCGGGCGCCGCGCGCATCGACGACCACCCGCGCGGTCGACCGCAAGGCCCGCACGTCCTCATCACTCAGCCGCTGCGCGCGGATCTCCACACCCGACAACGGGAGTGCGGACTGGAGCGCGGAGTTGTTCAGCACGGCATACGGGCGGGGCAGGACGTGGTGGCCGTGCGCACGGATCTCGGGTGCCCGGATGAGCGAGCGGACCACGCCGGGAGGTGCGTCGCCGAGCTCGGGTGCCCACACGCCATACGTGGGGGTCCAGACCGCGTCGGGGCGCGGGTCGATCGCGAGCACCGACGCCCCCCGGCTGGACAACCGCGACGCCAGCGCACGCCCGGCCGGCCCCAGGCCGACCACGGCGACGTCGAAGATCCTCACCTGGTCGAGCCTACGGGCCGGGTCAGCCCAGGTAGGCGTGCACCAGCGGGACCACGGAGGCGCCCTCACCGGTGGCCGAGGCGACGCGCTTCATCGAGCCCGCGCGGACATCGCCGACGCAGAAGACGCCCGGCGCGGACGTGGCGAGGTCCCCGGGCGGTCGTTCGTCGACCCACTGCTCGGCGGGCAGGTCGCGCCCGGTGAGCACGAAGCCGTGCTCGTCGCGCAGCACCTGCGCCGGCAGCCAGTCGCGGTGTGGCTGCGCACCCAGCAGCAGACAGAGCCCCTGGATCTCGACCTGCTCCCGCTCCCCCGAACCGCACGTCCTCAAGGGTGACCCAGGCGAGCTGCCCTTCCTCGGTCCCCCCGTCGACGACCCGCGCATGCCCGCGCACCGTGATGCGGGGGTTGTGGAGCAGCTCGCGGATCAGGTAGTCCGACATCGTGGCCGACAGATCGGGCCGCCGGACGACGACGGTGACGCTCCGCGCGAACCGCGCGAGGTGAACAGCCGCCTGACCTGCGCTGTTGCCACCGCCGACCACGATCACGTCCAGGTCCTGCATCTCCGGCCCGGCTGCCATCGCCGCGCCATAGTGCACTCCGTTGCCGACGAGTTCCTCGATCGCGGGCACGCCGAGCCGCCGGTAGGCGACCCCGGTGGCGACGATGACGGTGCGCGCGCGGACCTCGCCACCCTCGGTGATGACCCGGTGCGGCTGCCCCTGCGCACCCAGGACGAGCTCCTCGGCCGGCCACCCGGTGAAGAATCGCGTGCCGAAACGCAGCGCCTGGCTGCGCGCCCGCTGGGCCAGGCGCATGCCAGAGATGCCGCGCGGGAAGCCCAGGTAGTTGCGGATCATCGAGCTCGTGCCCGCCTGCCCACCGATCGCCTCGGCCTCCAGGGTGATGGTGGACAGGCCCTCGCTGGAGGCGTAGACGCTGGCGGCCAGCCCGGCCGGACCCGCGCCGACCACCACGACATCGACGACGTCATCGACCTCGATCTCGTCGGGACGGCCATAGAGACGGGTGGCGAGCGCGCGCACCGACGGGCAGTGCTCGGCGTCCCCGATCCAGCCCGCGACAACCGGCCACCGGTCCGGCTCACCGCGATAGCGCGCCAGCACCTCGCGGCCCACCTCGGAGTCCGGCGCGTGCACGCCATACGGGGCGCCGGTGCGGAAGAGGAAGTCGGTGAGCGAGCGGGTCAGCCCGTCCACGACGGGGGTCACGACCGTGACCGACTCGACCTGCGGGCTGGCGACGGTGGAGTTCCAGTCGTTGAGCAGTTCGACGACCGCGGTGTGGAACTCCTCGTCCCTCGTGCCGCGCGGCAGCAGCAGCTGGGCGTCGAAGGCACCGGAGACCAGGTGCGGGCGCAGCGCGCGGGAGTGCTCCATGAAGCTGCTCCACGGGGAGACGACGAGCCGGCGGGCGGTCGGGACGACAGCGCGCATGGCGGCCATCGCCTTCTCCACCGGCATCACCGCGACGGTCGAGTCGAGCACGAAGAGCGCGACCTGGCCGCCGCCCTCGATGATCTTCGTGGTGCAGTCGGCGGCCTGCTGCGGGGTGGTCTCGACGTGGACGTCGTACTCCTGCGCGTAGCGGCCGAGCTGGGCCGTGAGCACGTCGGCGTGATCGGTGGACAGCGCGACGATCGCGGGGGCGCCGAGGTCGACGTCGTGCGCGGTGGCCTCCGCCGGCATCTCGTCACGGTGCGGGTCGAGCACCGGCTCGTGCTGCGGGTGCTGGGCTGGGTGCTGATCCCCGGTCATCTCCATGCGCACATTGTGCGTGCTCAGCGTCCCGTATGTCGTGTGCCGGGTCGGGCGGGAAGGCTCCGGTCTCGGGCGGGCTGGGTGAGATCGGGGTAACGTCGAGGCACGCCGGGGCACGGCGGGTGTCCCTCTCGACTGGCAGGGAGTAGCTCGTGACCACGACATCATCCAAGGCTCGACCGGCCGCCTCGTTCCTGTTGGCCGCGGGGCTGGTGTTCGGGCTCAGCGGCTGCGGGGGCGGTGACGACGCCACCCCCACCACGACGCCGGAGACACCTGCGGCCACGGCCGAGGCTCCGGAGGAGACGACCGGCGATGACGCCGAGGAGACCACCGAGGAGCTGACCGACGCTGCGGGGCAGACCGCGGACGCGACGGACGACGGCGCGGACAGCACGGGCACGGGCGGTGACTACGCCGAGGGCGTGCCGCCGTTGCCCGAGATCTGGCCGGATGTCCAGGCCAGCCTCGATGAGGCCGAAGCGGTCACGGCGACGCTGAGCGGCGATCTCGAGGGCTCTGACATGACGATGGAGCTCGAGGGCAAGAGCGATGACAGCGAGTACGTCATCGAGATGACGATGGACGACATGAGCGTCGCAATGCTCACGGTCGACGGCACCTTCTACATGAAGTCCGACGAGGCCTTCTGGATGGACTCGGGCCTGACGCAGGACCAGGCCGCGATGATGGCCGACCGCTGGATCGAGGTCCCGGAGGATGAGGCGCCGGCCGGGCTGGGGATCGGCTTCCTCTTCGAGGAGTTCAGCATGCTCGAGCCGAGCGAGTCCGACATGGACGGCGCGTCGGGCGTGATGGACGAGGTCGACGGCCGCGAGGCCTATCACTACACGCTGGCCAACGGGTCGCAGATCTGGATCGCGGCTGACGACAGCGCCGAGTTGCTCCGGATGAGCGCGGACGAGGGCGGAGAGACGATGGAGATCGTGATCCACGACTGGGACGCCGAGCCGGTTGAAGCACCCGAGGACGCCGTCTCCATCGAAGAGCTGATGTCCGGCGGCTGATCGGCGCCGCATCTGGCAGGCGGCCTGAGCACTCCACCGGCCTGACCGGCATCGCCGCGTGGCCGCATGGCGGGGGTTCGCCGAGGGGCAGACAAGATTACTCACGGAATGCAAGGCAATATCGCTGCATTCCGTGAGTAACCTTGTCTGGGACGCGGGAAACTGGTGCGCCCGGCCCCGTGACGCCGGACCACTCGCATCGGCAAGGCCGCGCTACGTCGGACCGCTCCCATCGCCCGCGCCCTGGGCCACGCCAGCGCCGTCGACATCCACCGCCGCGCCGCTGAACTGCGCGTTGTGCAGGCGCCGATAGGCACCCTCGCGCTCGAGCAGCTCCTCGTGGGTGCCCTGTTCCACGATGCGGCCCTGCTCCATCACGATGATCAGGTCGGCATCGCGGATGGTCGAGAGCCGGTGGGCGATCACGAAGCTGGTCCGGTCGGCCCGCAGCCGTGCCATGGCCTCCTGCACCAGCAGCTCGGTCCGGGTGTCGACCGAGGACGTCGCCTCGTCCAGGATCAGCAGTGAGGGCTGGGCCACGAAGGCCCGCGCGATCGTGATCAGCTGCTTCTCCCCGACCGAGACCGTGGACCCTTCGTCGTCCAGGACCGTGTCATAGCCCTCCGGCAGGTGCTGCACGAAGCGATCGACATAGGCCGCCTCGGCCGCCGCCCGCACATCGGCATCCGTCGCACCGGGCCGCCCATAGGCGATGTTCTGCGCGATCGTGCCCTCGAACAGCCACGTGTCCTGCAGCACCATCCCGACCCGCGAGCGCAGGTCCGCCCGCGTCATCGTCGTGATGTCCCGCCCATCCAGCGTGATCCGGCCGCCGTTCAACTCGTAGAACCGCATGATGAGGTTCACCAGCGTCGTCTTGCCCGCACCGGTCGGACCGACGATCGCCACCGTCTGACCCGGCTCCGCGACCAACGAGAGGTGC
Source organism: Ornithinimicrobium pulveris (assembly GCF_050261105.1). GTDB lineage: Bacteria > Actinomycetota > Actinomycetes > Actinomycetales > Dermatophilaceae > Ornithinicoccus. The sequence goes on from NZ_CP189837.1 coordinate 100,713, forward strand.
TCGATCAGGGGCTCTTCGCCATACGAGAAGGACACGTCCTCAAACTCGATCCGCCCACTCCCGGCGCCCCGCCCCGCCGGCGGCGCGTCCGAGGGATCGGGCAGCTGCACCGGAGCGTCGAGCAGCTCGAAGACCCGCTCCGCCGACGCCACACCCGACTGCAGCAGGTTGGCCATCGAGGCGACCTGGGTGACCGGCTGGGTGAACTGGCGGGAGTACTGGATGAAGGCCTGCACCGACCCCAGCGACAGATTGCCGGTCGCCACCTTCAGCCCACCGACGACCGCGACCAGCACATAGCCCAGGTTTCCGATGAGGAACATCGCCGGCATGATCACGCCGCTCATGAACTGCGCTCGCCAGGTCACGTCATACAACTGCTCGTTCGTCTCCCGCATCCGCGCCGAGATCTGCTCGCGCCGACCGAAGACCGTCACCAACTCGTGCCCGGTGAAGGCCTCCTCGATCTGACCGTTGAGCGTGCCGGTGTGCGCCCACTGCGCCTTGAACAGCTTCTGGCTGCGCGAGGCGATCAGCAGCGTCACCACCACCGAGACCGGGATGGTGGCGACCGCGATCAGCGTCAGCCAGGGCGAGATCCACAGCATCATCGCCAGGATCGCCAGCACCGTGACCAGCGCGTTCAGCAGCTGCCCGAAGGTCTGCTGGAGGGTCTGCTGGAGGTTGTCCAGGTCGTTGGTGACGCGCGAGAGGATCTCGCCGCGCGGCTGGCGGTCGAAGTAGGACAGCGGCAGCCGGTGCAACTGGTCCTCGGACTCCTTGCGCAGGTCGCGCACGGTCCACATGGAGATCCGGTTCACCATCCGCACCGACAGCCACATCAGCAACGCGCCGCCCAGGTAGAGCCCGAGCACGAGCAGGATCGTGCTCGCGACGGCGTCCATGTCGATGCCCTGCCCGATCACCAGGTGCGGGGTGCCCTCGACCAGGTCGGCGAAGGTGGTCTGACCCTGGGAACGCAGCACCTCGGCGGCCTGCTGCGGCGTCGTCCCGGCCGGGAAGGTGCGCCCGAGCTGGGTGCCGATCAGCCCGGCGAAGACGTAGTCGGTCGCCTGCCCGAGCACCCGCGGCCCGAGCACCGAGAGGATGACCGCACCCAGGGTCAGGGTCACCGAGACCGCGATCCGAAGCCGGTATGGCGCCAGCTGGCCGAGCAGGCGCCGCGCCGACTCCTTGAAGTTGCTGGCTTTCTCCACCGGCTGGCCGAAGCCCGGACCGCCGCCTCGGGGGCCCCTGGGTCCCGGGGGTGGCGTAGGGCGCTGCGTCTCCTTGAGCTCGGGCGCGTCACTCTTGTGGTCGGTCATCTCAGCCCACCTCCCCAGCGGTGACGTGCTCCTGCGAACGGACGATCTCGGCATACGGGGGGCAGGTCTCCAGGAGCTGCGCGTGGGTGCCGGTGCCGACCACCCGGCCCTCGTCCAGGACGATGATCTGCTCGGCGTCGACGATGGTCGAGACGCGCTGGGCGACCACGATCACGGTGGCCTCGCGGGTGACCGGTCGGAGCGCGGCGCGCAGGCGGGCGTCGGTGGACAGGTCGAGGGCGGAGAAGGAGTCGTCGAACAGGTAGATCTCCGGGCGGGCGACGAGGGCGCGGGCGATGCAGAGCCGCTGGCGCTGACCGCCCGAGACGTTGGTGCCGCCCTGGGCGATCGGGTGCTCCAAGCCTTCGGCGAAGGAGCCGACGAAGTCGTCGGCCTGGGCGATCCGCAGCGCCTCCCAGAGCTCCTCGTCGGTCGCGTCGGGGTTGCCGAAGCGCAGGTTGCTGGCGACCGTGCCGGAGAAGAGGTAGGGGCGCTGAGGGACGATCCCGACCCGGGACCAGAGGTCGGCCGGGGCGAGATCGCGGACGTCCACCCCGTCGACGACGACCGCTCCGTCGGTGACGTCGGCCAGCCGCGGGATCAGGCGCAGCAGGGTGGTCTTGCCCGAGCCGGTGCCGCCGACGATCGCCGTCGTGGTGCCGGGGGTGGCGCGGAAGGAGATGTCGTGCAGGACCGCGGCTTCGGCGCCGGGATAGGTGAAGTCCACGTCGCGCAGGTCCACGCGGCCGGCCAGACCTTCCGGGTCGGGGCGGACCGGGTTGGTGGGGGTGGTGACGGTGCTGTCGGTCTGAAGGACGGCGCCGATGCGCTCGGCCGAGACCCCGGCGCGCGGGATCATGGTGGCGACCATCGTGGCCATCATGATCGACATTAGGATCTGGATCAGATAGCTGATGTAGGCGGTGAGCGAGCCGACCTCCATCTGGCCGGCCTCGACGCGGTGGGCGCCGAACCAGATCACGCCGACGCTGGACAGGTTCATGATCAGCATGACCATCGGGAACATCAACGCCATCAGGTCGCCGACGGACAGGCCGATCCGGGTGAGCTCGGTGTTGGTGGCGCGGAAGCGGTCGGTCTCCTCGCGCTCGCGGGTGAAGGCGCGCACGACCCGGACGCCGCTGATCTGCTCGCGCAGGATCCGGTTGACCGCGTCGAGCTGCTTCTGCTGGGCGCGGAAGAGGGGGACCATCCGCCAGATGACCAGGCCCATGCCCAGGAGCAGGGCGAGCACGGCGACGGCGATGAGCGGCCAGAGCCCGACGTCCTGACGGATCGCCATGATGACGCCGCCGACGCCGGTGATCGGGGCGGCGACCAGCATGACCAGGGACATGAAGGTGAGTTGCTGGACCTGCTGGACGTCGTTGGTGTTGCGGGTGATCAGGGTGGGTGCGCCGAATTCGCCGAGCTCTCGGGAGGAGAAGGAGAGCACGCGGTCGAAGACGCCCGCACGAATGTCGCGGCCCACGCCCATCGCGACCCGGGCCGCGGCCCAGGTGGCGCCGATCTGTGTGACGGCCTGCACGGCGCTGACGCCGAGCATGATCGCGCCGAGTTCCCAGATCAGCCGGGTGTCGCCCTTGGCTACACCGTCGTCGATGATGTCGGCGTTGAGGGTGGGGAGGACGAGGCTGGCGATGGTCGCGATCAGCTGGAGCACCAGGACCACGATCACCAGCCCGGTGTAAGGCCGCAGGTGGCGGGTCAACAGGCGAACGAGCACCCGATGATTGTGCACCTCTCACCTGGGGTGAGGGCTCTATCGGTTACGGTGGGCAGGTCTTGTTAGAGACCCGGGGAGGGAATCTCATGTTCTTCACGCGCCAGAAGTCTGTCGTGGCGGTGCTGTGTGTGGTGCCCTTGTTGGCGTCGTGCACCGGGGGCGACGACCCAGCCGCGCCGACCGATGCTCGGGTGGAGACGGGCGGGGTGACGGCTTCCGGGGAGGACGACGGAGGTCACGGGGACGAGGCGGACGACGGGCAGACCACGGAGCCGCCTACTGGAACCGTGGTCGCCATCGATCGGCCTGAGGTGGATCCGGCGGAGGTGTGTGATCCGGCTCCGGTGCGTGAGCCGACCGCGTTGGAAGTCTCGATGTTGCGGGAGCCGGGGCCGTTTGCTGGGGATGCCTTCGATCTGCAGCAGGTGACGGCTGCGGTCATCGCTCAGGATCCGGGTGATCCGCAGAGCTGGCTCAACGCGATCGTGAACGAGATTCACGGCGACTACGCCGAGGGCGTGTGCCACAACCTGGCCTTCTCTACCGACTTTGATGACGCGGGTGCTGGTCCGACGGCGGGGGTGCCGCCGGAGGAGGAGGCGGTGGGTCAGAACCACTTTGCGGTGGTGTTGGATGCGTCGGGGTCGATGGCTGAGGCGTCGGGGTCGGGGACGCGGATGGATGCTGCGAAGGATGCGATCGCGACCTTTGCTGAGGATCTGCCGCCGGGGTCGACGCTGAGTTTGCGGATCTATGGTCACGGTGGGTCGAACACCTCGGAGGGCAAGGCGGAGTCGTGTGAGTCCTCCGAGGTGGTCTTCGAGGGCGGAGCCGACGATGCGGGTCTGAACGAGGCGCTGGGTGAGGTGGAGCCGGTGGGGTATACGCCGTTGGCGAAGGCGATCGGGGACTCGGTGGAGGACATTCCGGAGGATTCGTCGGACGCGATTGTGTATGTCGTCACTGATGGTCTGGAGACCTGTGGCGGTGATCCGGTGCAGGCGGCGACCGACCTGGCTGCCGCTGGGGTGGAGCCGATCGTGAATGTGATCGGGTTCGATATTGGTAACACCGATCAGCAGGCGCTGCGGGATATCGCGTCGGCGGGTGGCGGTGAGTACACCTCGGTCGACTCCGGCCAGGCGCTGGAGGAGTACTGGGCCAAGGAGTACGCGCGAATGCAGTTGGCGTGGATCCAGTGGCGGGATCAGGAGCTGAAGCGGATCCGCGACGAGAGCTTGACACGCGCAACCACCGGCTTCGAGGTGGAGAACGCGCTCAAGGCTACGTCGAACACCGAACGCGCCCAGGTCAAGGAGGTCATCTGGGCCCTGCGCGACTCCGGGGACCTAGATCGTGGAGACGCCCTTGAGGTCGACAGCTTGGGCGTGGACCGTGGGCAAGAGATTTATCTGTACGCCGGCAACACGCGGGCCGGGGACTTCAGGGACTTGTTCGTCTCTCGACAGGAATACCTCACCGGGATCGAGGAGCTCGGCACCGACAGGTGGACCGAGTACTACCGCAAGGGTGCAGGGGAGTGACCACCCGCCAGGCTCATTGTGCTCTCAGTGTCATCGCAGGGTGGCTCGGCTATGCTGCCCATGTTTTAGACCGAGACCCGGGGAGGGAATCTCATGTTGATGAAGCGGCATAAGTCTGTGCTGGCCGCGGTGTGCGTACTACCGCTGATGGCGTCGTGCACGGAAAGCGATGACCCGAGCGAAACAACCGGCACGCCGACTCACACCAACGAGGATGCGTCAACGACGGCCACCTCGGACACCGTCGACTCGACTCAGGCCACGGCTGCCAGCTCGGTGACTGTCACCCTGCCCGCGGCAGAGTGTGACACCGACCCGGCACGCGAGCCGTCGACCTTGGAAGCCTCGCTGATGAAGCAACCTGGACCCTTCGCGGGAGACGCTTTCGACGTCGACGAAGTTGTGGAGTCGGTGCGAGCTCAGGATCCAGGCGATGTGCAGAGCTGGCACAACGCGATCCTCAACGAGGTGCACGCCGATTACCTCGAGGGCGTCTGCTTCAACTTGGCGTTCACGGGTGATCTTGAGGATGTGGGTGCTGGTCCGACGGCGGGGGTTCCGCCGGAGGAGGAGGCGGTGGGTCAGAACCATTTTGCGGTGGTGTTGGATGCGTCGGGGTCGATGGCTGAGGCGTCGGGGTCGGGGACGCGGATGGATGCGGCGAAGGATGCGATCGCGACGTTTGCTGAGGACTTGCCGCCGGGGTCGACGCTGAGTTTGCGGATCTATGGTCACGGTGGGTCGAACACCTCGGAGGGCAAGGCGGAGTCGTGTGAGTCCTCGGAGGTGGTCTTCGAGGGCGGAGCCGACGATGCGGGTCTGAACGAGGCGCTGGGTGAGGTGGAGCCGGTGGGGTATACGCCGTTGGCGAAGGCGATCGGGGACTCGGTGGAGGACATTCCGGAGGATTCGTCGGACGCGATTGTGTATGTCGTCACTGATGGTCTGGAGACCTGTGGCGGTGATCCGGTGCAGGCGGCGACCGACCTGGCTGCCGCTGGGGTGGAGCCGGTGGTGAATGTGATCGGGTTCGACATCGGCAATGCCGATCAGCAGGCGCTGCGGGATATCGCGTCGGCGGGTGGTGGTGAGTACACCTCAGTTGACTCCGGGCAGGCGCTCAAGGAGTACTGGGACAAGGAGAACGGCCGGATGGCGGTGGCCTGGCGCGATTGGCGTGATCAGGAACTCGAGCGCATTCGTGGCCAGGCCTTCGACGATGACCAGGCCAACCTGGACAACTCCGACCTCCTGCGGACCACCTCGTTCGAGGAGCGCGAGCAGTCCATGGCTGTCGTGAGGGGGTTGGAAGAGGATGGGCTCATCGGCTATGAGGAGCGCGTCGGCATCCTCGGACTGATCGATGAACGCGAGCAGCCGATCCGGGTGTACGCAGGCGAGCAGCGCTCTGGCAACTTCGCTCAGGGCAGGGCCACGCTGGAGGAGTACGAGGCTGGCATCAACGACCTGGGCTCGGAGAGGTGGACCGAGTACTACCGGAAGAGCCTCGGCAACTGAGTTCTCAGCGTTAACCCCATCAGGCAGGGCCCGGACCAATCGGTCCGGGCCCTGCCCGATCTCCACCCACATCTGGGATGAGGCGCCTCAGCCCGTAAGCCGTGGGTTGATCGCCTTCTTCACCTGCCCCCACGGGTGCAGGAAATAGCGACCACCGGCGTACTTCAGGTCGAACCGGTCCTTGCCGCACTGCATCCAGGTGAAGCCGGCACCTGTCACGGGGGCCACGAAGGCGGGATCGACGAAACAGGACTCCCAGGTCAAGTCCCAGTGCGCGCGGGCGGTAGCTCGCCCCCGCCCAGCTCCTTCCACTGGGACGTCGCGATCGACGCTGACGCTGACTTCGCCCCACTTGAGCATCCGGCACGAGGTCAGCCGCGAGCCGTTCTTGCTCGCGTAGGTGGCCGCGGCTGCGCGCACCTGGCTGGGACACGCGCCTGAGGTCAGGACGCGGCCACGCAACTCAGCACTGCCGGAGAAGCCGGGAGCGAAGTAGTGCGCCCCGGCCGTGTCGAAGGCGTCGGCGGCGGCCAAGGCCGCAGCGTCCGCCGCGTTCTGGTTGCTCTGCGAACTGTTGGTGGCCACCGCCAGTCCCGTGATGATCAGCAGGGTGAAGATGGTGAAGATGCTGGTCACCAGAAGCAGGCCGAGATTGACCAGGCCTCGTTCTTCGCTACGAGCGCTGTCGCGTTGTCCGGACATCATGACGTCTTCTCCCCAAGCATGATCTTTCCCTCAGGACACAGTACCCGGAACAGGTCTCGACGTTCCTGATCCAAGCGAGAAGGCCCGACGCCAAGCGTCGGGCCTTCTCGTGGCGAGGGCATCAGGCCTTGCTGGTGACCTTCTCGATCGCGGTCTGGAAGGCGTCGCGGACGCTGCCACCCCAGCCGTTGGCTGCGCCGATGAGCAGCCCGACGATCATCACAGCGACGATGATGACGCCCAGGTACTCCAGCGAACCCTGACCGGCCTCACGACGGTTGGCCAGGCTCTTCAGGTAGATGTAAGACTTCATGATCGAACCTCTCGGTTGGTCCGGGTCCCCCCGGGTCGGTGCTTGCTGACATCCCTAACGCTAGGCGGGAGCGTGGGCGAGGAGCAGGGCCCGGAGGCCTAACCTGGGCCCAACTAACCGACTGGTCCGAGGGCCCAGAAGCGGGCCCACTGATCAATTGGTGTCCGCTCCCAGCCACCAACTCACAGCCTGGGCACGAGCCTCCACGCCGAGCTTGGCGAAGATGCGGTTGATGTGGTTCTTCACCGTCTTCTCGGAGAGGAAGAGTTCCCGCGCGATCTGGCCGTTGGTCCGGCCTCGGGCGATGAGTTCCATGACTTCGATCTCGCGAGGTGAGAGTTCGTGATCCGTGCGGACCTGGCTGGGCTGCGCGTCCTGTGCCAGTGCAGCCACGGCTGCCGGCGAGAGGGTCCCCACGCCTCGGGCGGCGCCGCGTACTGCCGCCTCGACATCGGCCGGTTCGAAGGCGCCGTGGACCAGATAGCCGCAGGCTCCGGCCTGCAGCGCGGAGCGCACGACGTCCGGACTATCGCTGTAGGTCATCATCACGACCTTGCTGACTCGCGCGATGTCCTGAGCCGCGGAGACTCCATCGCGGCGTGGCATCCGGACGTCCAGGAGCGTGACATCCGGGGTGAACTTCCTGGCGAGCTCAGCGGCGAGCTCGCCATCCCAGGCTTCGCCCACGACGTGGATATCCGGCATCTGGCTGAGCAACGCCTTGATGCCCATGCGGACGACGGCGTTGTCGTCGGCCACAAGAACCGTGATGGGTCTGGTCACGCGTTGGCTCCTTCGTTCACAGCGTGCTTCGGCCAGTGGCAGCGCACGATGGTTCCCTGGCCGGGTCTGCCGTCGATCTCGCACGACCCGTGCGTGGACAGGGCTCGTTCCTGCATCCCGCGCACCCCGAAGTGGCCGGCCCGCTCCCGCTCCGAGAGGCGAAGAGGGTCGAACCCGACGCCATGGTCCTCGATCTCAAGAGTGAGCTCGTCGGCGAGCTGACATAGGCGTACCTCGGCGGAAGCTGCTCCGGAGTGGCGGATGACGTTCTCCAACGCCTCATCGACGATGCTGACGACTTCGGTTGACAGCCCTCGTGGCAGGTCGGCGATGCCGTCAACGCGCGTGCGGACGGCGAAACTCTCCGTGGCTCGTGCCCGGCCTAGCTCCCCCAACTGTTCTGCGATGGGCCGATCATCCAGGTGTCTTCTCAGTCCCCGCAGGAGCGTGCGTGACTCTTCCGCAGCCGTGTCGGCGGCCTGCGCGATCTCTGCACTCAGCAACTGTGTGTCCTGCAGTCTTCCTGCGGATGCCGCACCGACCAGCGCATGGGCCGCGAGGGTGATGCCGTTAACGGTCTTGCCCAATGAGTCATGCATCTCGCGAGCCAGCCGGTTCCGCTCCTCGAGTTCCAGCTGTGACATTCGCATGTTCATCGCCTCCTGTCGGGTGCGATGCAGCTCCACGAAGGCATAGCGAACAGTCCAGCCGAGGGCTGTCGTTCCGATCAGGGCTATGGGGAGGGCGATAGCAGCCGCGGCCACGAGCCGGGTCTCGCCCGAGAGCGGCGAGCCCAATGACGCGTACCCCACGCTGAGCCCCATGCTCATCACCAGGGCAGGTAACCCGAGCCAGGGTGTGAGAGTCAGACCGACGATGAGCATGGTGAGGGCAAGAACAAGGAGGCTGAGTGTGGCGGGCCACTCCAAGGCCACCACGAGCGTGACGACCGCGACGTCGAGACCAGCCAGGGCGGGGCGCCGGAAATAGACCTTGACGAAGCGGTCCGAGATCATGGCCCAGGTGGAACTGATGGCGACCACGATGAGCAGAGCGTCGGTGCTGACGCTGGACGTTGGGGTGAAGGCCGCAGTCATGGCCGCAGCAAGCAGGCGGAAGGAGAAGACAGCCCGGCAGACCCGAAGATAGGTGCAGTCCTCGAGGACCTCTCTGCCACTCTTGAGTCGATCAGAACGCATCGGACACCGACGACAGGTCGAGCTGAATGTTCATGCCGAAGTAGGACCCCACCAGAATCAGCACCAGGGTCGCCGGGACCAGGATCATCGAGCCCACAAGAGTGACCTTGGGGGCAGCGGCTGCGGCCTTCTGCCGAAGCCGCTGCGAGTTGTCCCGACGCATGTCCAGAGCAATCTGGTTGAGCGTCTCAGCAAGCGGTGCCCCGAGTTCCTCGGCCTGGAGGAAGGCACGCACGAAGCGCTCCATCATCCGCGAGGTGGAGCGGTCGCGCATCTGCTCGAAGGCGTCCCGCACGCTGGCGCCGTGCAGCAACCGGTCGAGCGCCAGGTTGACGTCGTCGGCAAGAGCCCCCTCAAAGCGTGCCGAGACACGGCGCAGTGCCGGTCGGAAGGCAATACCCGCTGTGACTGTCACGGCCAGGATGTCGAGGAAATCGGGGAGATCGGCATCGATCTGCTCGCGCCGACGATTTCCGAGGGCTGCGAGGGAGGAGATCGGCATCACGACGGCGACGAGGATCGCCAGGGGCGCGAGGTACCACATACCGGAGAGGATCAGGGCGAGCCCGAGCGGGACCATCAGTACGAGCAATCCGCCGATCTTGCGGAGCACTGTGTCGACAGTCATCCCTCCCGGACGACCGGCGTAGTGCACATTCCTGGCCAACCAGTTGACTCCACGGCGGCCGAGGAGGCGACGCAGCGGTGCGCGCAGCTGCCCGCCCAGACGCTCGATCACCGAGAACTCCTTACGGACCTCGCGCTGGCGCTCCTGCTGCAGCAGTGCGATGTCTCCGGCGTCCAAGCCCGCGACGACGTCGCCACGCACCATGCGTAATCCGACGCTGAAGATCAGGTACGCCAGGAGGGCCCCCAACGCAGGCAGGACGGGGAGCATCTGATCGCTCATGCGTCGAGCCTGGTGATCTTGCGGATCAGCCACCAACCCAGGAATGTCATACCTGCGTAGAAGGCGAGCGCCACGATGCCCACGATGTTCTGCGTCATCCGCTCGATGGTGCCGGGAAAGATCGAATTGACGAGCAGCATCAAACCTAGGCCGATGACGATGATGGCATTGCCGGTCGCGACGGACTGGGCGACGACGGACTTCACCTCACGCTTGGTCTCCTTGCGCTCATCGAGCATGTAGGAGATATCGCGGAGCGCGGAGACCAGAGATCCACCCGAGCGAGCTGCGATGACCAACGTGGACATGAGGACCTTGACCTCCCGAGAGGGCAGCCGGTCCTCCACCTGCAGCATCGCGTCCTCGAGCGACGCCCCGAACCGGACGGCTGTGTTGATGCGCCCGATCTCCTCGGATGCGGGTTGCCCCATCTCGTGCTCGGCGACGGTCCAGGCAGTCCTGATCGACAGCCCCGCGTTGGTGGCATTGGACAGCACCCTGGCTAGATCGGGGATCTGGTCGACGAACTTGTCGCGGTAGCGCGTTCGCTGGAAGGTGATCCACCAGCGCACCCCGAACCACCCGGCTGCGAGCCCCAGCACGGCGAAGAGCGGCGCGACGTAGACCCACAGCAGCCAGGGCACGCTGACAGTGGCCACGACTGCGACGAGAGTGACGGCCCAGAGCGGGTAATGGAGTCCTGCCGTCGTCAACTCCCTCCGCAGCCAGCGGCCCGGACGCGTGGCTCCGAGGAAGGACTCCATCTCCTGCAGCCACGAGCGCTCCACCTGTGTGCCCAGCTGCAGGACGTGCCGGCCGGCAGACGTCTGGACGCGCGCGTTGGTCAGGAAGAGGCGGATGGCAAGCAGCGCCAGGACCAGACAGAGCACCACACCGGTGAAGATCGCGCCGACCATCAGTTCGCCCGGGTTTCGGCGGCGGGAGTGTCGGCGGTCGCAAAGTCCAGCGGCACCTGCTCACCTCGGGAGCGCAAACGTTCGATGAGTTGATGGGTGAGCCCGAAGCGCACGAAGGACGGCGTCTCAGCCAGGTCATCCCACTGCATGATCGGAGCCAGGGTGAACTCCTCCCGGCGGCGGGAGACCACCTGGCACACCTCGGTGATGCGACGCGCACCATCCGAGGTACGCGTGAGTTGCACGACGATGTCGACTGCCGAGTTCACCTGGTCGCGGAGCGCGACGAACGGAACCTCGACATCGCTCATCGTGGCGAGGGTCTCCAACCGGGCGAGGGCATCCTCGGCGGTGTTGGCGTGCACAGTGGCGAGTGAGCCTTCGTGTCCAGTGTTCATCGCCTGCAACATGTCCAGCGCCTCACCACCACGTACCTCACCGACGATGATGCGGTCGGGACGCATGCGCAACGAGTTGCGGACGAGGTCCCGAATGGTGACCTGCCCCTTGCCGTCGACATTGGGTGGTCGAGTTTCCAGGCGTACGACGTGGACCTGCGAGAGCGAGAGCTCAGCGGCGTCCTCGATCGTCACGATGCGCTCGCGCTCCGGGATGAAGGCCGAGAGCGCATTGAGCATGGTGGTCTTGCCGGAAGCCGTTCCCCCGGAAACGATGATGTTGAGGCGGGCGCGGACGCAAGCAGCGAGCAACTCGGCCGTCGCTCTGTCCAAGCTTCCCCGCGCCATCAACTCGGTGATCCCGTACGCCTTGGGGAAGAGGCGAATCGTGACGGTAGGGCCATTGAGCGCCAAGGGGGGCAGAATGACGTTGACGCGAGCTCCACGCGGAAGTCTGGAGTCCGCTGGCAGGCGAGCGTCCACCATGGGGCTGGACTCGTCTACGCGGCGGTTCACCGTGGAGACGATCCGATCGATAGTCTGGAGCAACTGGGCTTCCGAGGTGAACGCGGAGCTGATCTGCTCGACCTTGCCGAAGCGCTCGATGTAGACCGTGTCGTGGCCATTGATCATGACTTCGCTGATGCTCTCGTCGCCGAGGAGCGGCTCGAGCACACCGAGACCTACGGCCTCGTTGATGACGGTGGTGACCAGGGCCGTCCGCTCACGGTTGGCGAGGATGATCCCCTCGCGCGAGATGAGGTGGGTCAGAATTCGTTCCAGGCGGATCTTGCGCTGCTCATTGTCAAGTAGCGCCAGTTCCTGCAGGTCCACCTCGTCAAGGAGAAGCTGCTTGAACCGGCGTACCTGTGACGCGTCCTCGCTGCTGGCGGTCGTACTGATCTGGCTCGCGGCTGAGCGCCCGAAGTTTGAGCCGAACTGCCGGCTCACGGGATGTAGGCCCGTCGTGAGACCTCAGGGATCTTCGGCCAGGGCAGAGGCTGCGGGGCCTGCACCCTCACCTCAACTCCGTCTCCAAGGGAGCGCACTGACACCAGTCGCACGCCCCCAGGGAGCGAGTGCGCTGCAGCAGCGCTCGGGCTCTGTCCCAGTGATTGCGCGCGCGCCGCGTCCCACGCCGCCCTGCCAGCAGCCTGGCCAGTGTAAATGGCGCTGAAGAACTGGAGAGCGAGGGTGAGGATCAGGATGACGACCGTGGTCCCCACGAGCGCCTCCAGCGCGGCGAAACCGCCCTCGCGGGATCGGTGTGTGTTCTGCGCTGACGTCCTCATCCCCTCGGCTCCTTCACCACGCTCCTGGCAACACCGACGTCGGATACTGACGATCCGCTACCGACGGGAGCCACTTTGACCTTGACCTCGACCTGGCTACCGGCGGTGTGCACTGTCACTCCGCTGCGCACTCCCGACGGCACGGCGTCGAGGGCGGCCTGCCTGACCTGGGACTGGGTGGCCCCCAGTGAGGCCTCGCGAGCGGCTGCGTTGGCGGCATGGCCAGCCCACACGAAGCTCAGGGCGAGTCCGAGGACTTGCCACAGGACGAGGAGGAACATGACGGTGATGGGCAGGATGCCCACCGTTTCGAGTGCCACTTGGCCCGATTCGGCCTTGGCGGGGCGGGGACGGCTGAGCAGTTTTCGCGTTGGCTTGGTCTCGGATACCGGCTCGATCATGATCTCTGCCTCCTGCGACAGGGCTTTCAGCGAGCGTCTCCAGGCTTTGGGGACGTTGTGTCCGGGGGTGCGGGTATTGACCGAAGCCTCCAGCCCACGCCCCAGGTCCGGGATGAGAGTTTCGATGCGGCGGCCAAGGACCAGCCGATCGATCGTGCTCTGCTGGATCTCTGAGTCTCGGGAGAACTTGTTGACGAGAACCTGCACGTCGCTGGGGTTGCGGACCCCAAGATCGGACCAGGCCTGGGCCTGACGACGGGCGGCTCGAAGCGAGGGCACATCCGTGGTGACCACCTGCACGACATGGTCGCTCATTTCGATGGCCGCTGCCTGAGCCGGCGTGACATTGCTGCCGGCATCAACGAGGACGATGTCGTACATCGAGCGCAGTTGGCTCAGGATCGCGCGGATGGCGGAGGCCGTCACAGCATCGACGTCACGGACGTCGATGGGGGCCGGCAGGATGTGCAGTCCACTGTCATGCACGGCCACGGTGTCCCGCACGATGCGGTCGGTGATGTCATCCGCGATCTTGGCCAGGTCCACGATGCTGACGCGGTAGTTGAGGTCTACGTAGCTGCTGACGTCACCCTTCTCCAGATCGACGTCGACCAGCACGACCTTTTTCTCTCGGTGGCCCGAGGCAAGCTGCCACCCCAGGTGCGTCGCAATGGCGGTCGTGCCCACCCCACCCTTGCTGCCGGCGAAAGAGGTGACCCCGCCCTCGATGACGTCAGCCCCTGACCCGCCGGCAAGCACTTCCTGCATCCGCTCGCCCCACTCGGTGGCGCGGACCAGAGAGTCGTTCACCTCGGCCAGGACGAAGGGGTAGGCGAGCACGCCGCGCGCGCCCACCTGCATGCCGAGGGTCAGGCTCTCCTCGTCGGCGGATCGGGTTGCCAGCAGCACCGGAAGGGCGGGACGCCGCACTGTCACGTCCTGCATCACCCTGGTGATCGGCCCTGGGGGTAGGTCTTTGTCCAGGATGACCACGTCTGGATTGTGGTTGAGCACGGCGGGGAGCAACTCTTGTGTGCTCTCCGAGATGTGGACAACCTCGAAGTCCTCCAGCGCCTCGATCCGACTGATCAGGTCGGAACTGAGGATTTGGTCAGCGACGCCGAGCAGGATCTTTCTCACGGGACCCGCATCCCTTCTTCTCTGATGGCTTCCCCGCCGAGTTGTTCGGCATCGAACTGGTTGATCTCGCCCTCCCGGTCCTGCGTGGTGCCGGCGGGCAGACCGATCAGCCGGACCTCGGCGGCGAAGGTCGAGGCGTAGGTGACTGAGAGCGCGTCACCAGGAACGAGCGCAAGCGTCACCGGGACGACGTCCTGCAACTCCCCTGTCTGTCGCTCCTGCACCTGCTGGGTCCCACCCACGCTGACCACCCGGACGTTGCGGACCAGGATGCGCGACTGGTTGGCCAGCCCCGGTGTGTCGGCAAAAACGGCATACACATCGACGCGGTCACCAGGCCGCACCCGACCAGCGATGCCGGTCACGGCGTCGACGTTGATCGCGACCTCGCGCTCGTTGGGATTGAGATCGCTGGGCGGCACCAGGACGTCCATGGTGATGCGTGAGCCGGCGCTCAGCGGAACGGCGATCGTCCGCCCTTCGATGTCCTGCACCGTCAATCGAGAAGCCTCATCCACCCACCGCACGGGAACCTCGACCGCTTCGACACGATCTGCCGTGAGTTCGGAGAAGGCGCTCAGGTCCTCCGTGGCTTGGTAGATGGTGGTGATCGGTCCGACCTGGCTATTCACCCCGGAGACGTAACTCGCGACGCCGAAGAAGACGGCGACTGCGAGCACAATGGACAGGAGCATGAGCATGACGCCCCTGCGTTGCCTCGGGTTCATCGGAGCTCGCTCTCGTTCACGGGCTGAAGATCCTTGTCATCGATAGGGGTTGCTGGGGTAGTGGTCGATGTGTGGACCACGGTGGCGCCGAGACCCCATGCGGCGTGGCAGAACGGGCAGAAGTCGACAACGCTCGCGCCGCAGCCCGAACACTCCGTGGTTTCCTCAGCGGACACCGCGTCGGTCGGGGTGAAGGTCGCGACCTCGAAGGAGGGCTGCTTTCCCGTGATGGCGCGAGCACCGCGAGATACGTCTCGCCCCCAGACGCGTTCTCCACCGACATAGGGCTGGATGACGGCGGCTGGGCGCGGTGGAACTTCCCCACTGCGGTGAACACTGGTAGCACCCTTGAAGAGTTCGGCCCACCGCTCCACCTGCGCCCGCTCGATCCCGATCGGACTCTCACCCTCGGCGAGAGCACCGTCCGGGGACCACCAAGACCTGATGACCTCCCACCACTTGGGGCGGGCGCCGTTCACCTTGCCGGGTCGACGCACCCAGACCACGCTCCGCACGGTCCCCAGCAGCCTGCGCAGTTCCCGGGCCGCATGGCCGGGTTCGACAGCTAGGGCGTTCACATGCTCGGCCACGACGGCTGCCCCCAGGGGCATGGTGTCGGTTTCGAGAACTGACACGTTCAGGGCCTCGTCGTGCGCCTTGAGCAAGGTCGCCAGTCGTCGCATGGCCGGTCCCCACTCCGTGCGACACACGAGCAGGACATGGGTGGCGTCCGAGGGCAGGGTAGCGCTGCGGTCCGGCCCCACGAGGTCCTCGAAGGTGTCGAGGACATCGTTACTCAGGGCAGGGACCGGCCACGACCGGTCGCCACCGCACACGACGGCATAGAACGTCATACTCCCAGATCCCTCCCAAGACGCCCGCCCGGAGAACGGAATGAACGTAACCTGTGCTTTGCCCCTCACGCAAATGTCGGCCTCATTCCTGTTTCTGTGTGACGTCGCTTGCGCCACACCAGGTGCACCAGCACCACGCTGGCGATGCCGCCGAGGATCCAGGCTGCTGCGGCGACGGCAATCTGAGCGGTGGTCGAGGCGTAGTTTCCTGCCGCCCACGCAGCCAGTGCGCCGCCCGCGAGTGGGACAGGCATCAGGCGCCGGGTCACGACCGCGACGCTTTTCCGTGCGGTCCGGGTGAGCCACGCCGTCGCGAGCCCCGCGAGCGCCACCGCGGTGGTTGTCGCGGCGGCCAGAGCCCAGAGGTCCTGGCTCCCGGAGGAGAGGGCCAGTGCTACCAGGCCACGCATGACGACCCAGACGATGAGGGCGTGCAGGGCGTAGGTCAGGAATTCACGCATCGCGGGACACCTCCAGCGAGCTCACGACGCCGCGTCGGATAGAGGGGCTCCAGCCCTCAGGGCCGGTGAGCAGGGCGACAGCCGTCTCGCGACCCAAAGTGGCCGCGACCAGCGCGCCCGTGCGCAGAGGTGCGCGGGTGCTGCGGACGGACCAGACCCGATGCGCGTCCGCACCGACGACGCTCTCGGGTGGGTGGCCGGTCACCCGAAGATCGAACGAGGCCGAGGACCTGGTGGACAGCACGGCTGACAATGCGAGTTCCGGTGTCGGGGAGGGCGAACGCCCGATGATGAGCAACCGCACGCCCTCTGGCGTCTCGGCCGCCCAGTCCCAGCCCGCCGGGACAACGGATGGTTCCCCACCTCCGGGCATGGTGAACGTGAGCAGGCCGACCCGTAGACGCTGTGACGACGAAGACCCGGTTGCAGGGCTGCTGGGATCCTCGGACTCACTGGCTGCTCGAGCGGCCAGCGCGCCTCCTGGGACCAGGAGTGCGACGGACATCCCAATCAGTTGTCTGCGGGTCAGCACGTGACCTCCTGGGCGACGCGGTCGGCTCCTGACGGCTGAGGGCGAACGATGCGGGCGTTTGAACGCTCTCCGGAGAGCTCTCCGTAGCGGCGTCGGTCCAAGGACAGGTCCTGCTCGAAAAGGCTGCCTAGGGCCGACGCGTCGCTCGCGCGACTCTCGACTGCGACGGTGCTGGCGGCATAGAGAAGGCGCTCGAGGTCGTTGCCGCGCTCGGGGCGGCGATCGGCCATCAGGAAGGACAGGTCCAGGGTGGGACCGTCAGGGTCCGCGAGCCAGGCCTCCACCTCGGCCCCGTCCCCCTCGGCCAACGGGGTGAGCAGATGA
The DNA here is from genome assembly GCF_050261105.1 of Ornithinimicrobium pulveris. GTDB lineage: Bacteria > Actinomycetota > Actinomycetes > Actinomycetales > Dermatophilaceae > Ornithinicoccus. The sequence continues at coordinate 117,804 of NZ_CP189837.1, forward strand.
ATCACTGTGCTCCCCTCGCCCTCGCTCCACGCCCAACTCCCGGAGAGCTCGACCAGATCGCCCGATGCAGCCCGAACCCAGCGCAGGGCCCCGTGGACGGGTGCTCCGGTGGGCGAGACGCCAGTCGACGAGATAGTCGTGGCTACAAGGTTGTCGTTGACCTGATGCAAGAGCGTCGCGGACCCCCCGGACGGACGGACGTGGCCAGGCAGGTCGCCGGCTGCTTCTCCCTGGGCCTGGGGTGCTGCGGAAAGCCCCTCGAGAGCCGTGGTCGAGGTCGTGCTCACCCAGGCTGCGGGAGCCACTGCCGATCGAACGGAAGCGTCAAGAGACTGTGGAAGGAGGCCGGCGATGGCGGAGCGACGCTGGTGGTGGAGAGCATGCTGCTGCTGAAGTGCGGCGACAAAGTCTCGCTCCTGACCTTCCTCCTCGAAATCCCACTGGGCGGACAGCGGCACGGTCACTCCGGGCAAGAGAGGTGCTTGGGGCCAGGGCTCGTCCTGCCAGGTCTCAGCGGTGATCTCACTGGGCTCGGCCACGACGCGCACAGTTCCGTCGCGGGCGACCCACCTCTCCAGCACACCGCCGTGGGTGAAGCTGATCCGCTGGGTCTCCACCGTGGGAACCATCTGCTCGGCCACCTGGTCAACCGGGCAGAGCGGCACGGCTCTGAGTGCGGCTGGTGGTGGTTGATAGAGGCGGGCCAGGCAGTCCGTGACGCCCAGGGTCACACCACTGCACCCGAGCGCGATGATGCGCTGCTGCGTGCGTTGTGGCAGGAGGGTGATGGCGGCCGTGACCACGAGGACGGCGACGAGAACCGTCGTCACACGATCCGTTCTGGCGCGCCAGCGCTGGCGTCTCCGGATGCGATCGATCTCGCGCATCGCCGATCCTCCCTCCGTGTCTCAAGCCCTTCCCGACGGTCTGTCCCCAGCCCGGGAGTGGGCTCCCCGGCCCTGCTCCGTGACCCACTGTAGGAGCGCTCTGGGCCCGTCTGGCTGGGCCCGCAGTAGGCCCGAGGGCCCAACTCCGCGGCCGTACTGTCGAGGTATCAGGCGGTGGGACGGGTGCATCGACGAGTCGATGCGACTGCTGCGAATCCTCGGGAGGACGAGAATGCGAGCGATCTGGAGGGCGCCCGAAAGGGGTGCCGGCACATTGGAGTACCTGGGCGCCCTGATCGTGGGGGTCATCATCGTCGGCGCGCTCATCACGGCGTCCTTCGGGCCCAACATCGCGGCGGCCTATGACCGGGCCATCTGCACGATCACCTCCATGGCACCCGGCGGCGAGGGCGGCTGCGAGGGGCGTGGCGACCCGGCCGACTTCGCCGGTCCCGACTTCGTGCCGAACTCTTGCACGGTCGCGACCTCCGGCTCCAAGGAGAAGGTCGACGTCTCGATCGCGATCGTCGATGCCGGCGGTTCGCACGGCGTGCAGATCGCCGAGGTCAAGAATGCCGATGGCACCACCAGCTATCGCGTCGCCCAGACCGGTGAGGGCAACCTCGGCCTCGGGGTCGGCATCGGCGGCAAGGGCGAGGGCAAGGACACTCCCAAGGCCAAGCTCAGCGGCGACCTCAAGCTCAAGGGCTCCTACAGCGGCGGTCCGACCTACTCGGTCGACTCCCTCGAGGAGGCCCAGCGCATCCAGAACCAGCTGATGTCCAACCCCTTCGCCGATGTCGGCCACGAGCCGATCAGCGAGACCACCACCTGGGGCGGCGAGTTCGAGGGCTCCCTCGACCTCGGCATCGGGTTTGGCAAGAAGGACGGCGACAAGGGTGGGGACAGTGGCGGTGACAACCCCACCGACACCCCAGATGTCGGCTTCAACGGAGCCCTGACCGGCGGCCACCAGTACTCCACCACCACCAACGAGGACGGCAGCACCGTCTACACCACCAGCTGGTCGGGCGAGATCAAGGGCGGCGGCAAGGTGCCCGACGCCGCGGACGCCTCCGGCTCCTGGAAGGGCACGACCAGCATCGTCATCAAGCGCGATGCCAACGGCCAGCTCGTCGAGGTGCAGTTCAAGACCGCCAGCAAGGCCGGCTCCAACCTCAAGGTCGGCGGCAAGGAACTGGCTGCCGCCGGCAATCAGAACCATGACACCGTCACCACCTCCACCCTGAAGGTGACCAACGCCAACCGGGCCACGGTCGAGAACTGGATGGGCGACCCGAGCGACAACTACATGGGCTTCAAGCCGCTGCAGACCATGCTCTGGGACCCGACCAAGCCCGGCACCGACCCGGTGATCAACATGCTCTACAACGAGGCCCAGATCAGCCAGGTGACCATGAACAACCTGGAGGACAGTTACTCTGTCGGCGGCGAGGTCAAGTGGGGGCTGAAGCTCGGAGCCAAGTACACCTACACCGACTCAGAAGGCAACATCGTGGACGCCCAGTACGCGGGCGCGCCGGAGAACGGCCGCCGTCCGTGGCACAACATGGACGTCTGCTTCCAGTGAGGACAGCAAGAGGATGACCGTGAAGAAGATGATCGTGATGACCGCTGCCGTGGCGCTGATGCTCACGGCCTGCGGACCCGAGTCGGAGGTGAGCAGCACGTCCACCACCCAGGACAACGTCGAGGCCGGCGGCTCCGAGGACGCCGGAGCGACCCAGGAGCCGGGCGGCCGGATCGACAATCTCCCGGCGGCCACCGAGGCCCCCGACAGCACCGAGCGCGGCGTCACCGGTCGGGCCCAGGTCGAGGTGCCGGAGGGGTGGACCGAGACCCATGTCGATGATCTGTTCAACCTGCGCTACCAGGCCGGCGAGAGCGAGACCGACCCGATGCTCAGCCTCGCGGGCGACTTCGGCCGATTCCGGATGTCCCGGTCGGCCGCCAGCGTGCTGATCGCCGAGATCCAGATGGGCACCCCCGGCTTCACCATCCACTCCCAGCAGGACATGGACGTCCCCGGCGCCAGCAATGCCGTCCGCGTCAACTTCTCCTGGGGCACTGAGGACGAGGAGGCCGGCGTGATGGACGGCATGTGGATCCTCGCGGTGGACAGCAGCAACGCGCAGACGATCGGGCTGGCGCTCTCCGGTGGCGAGGACACCCTGTCCGAGGCCGACTTCGACCGGGTCGCCGACTCCTTCACGATGCTTCCCGAGCAGGGCTGACCTGTCTTGGGGGAGGTCCTGACCTGGGGGGTTCCGGCCGCGCTCGCGCTGCTCGGCGCCGTGGTCGGTGAACTCGTGCGTCGCCGCCTGAGCACCCGCAGCTACCGCTACCCGGACGAGCGCACCTTCGCCGAGCCGAGGCAGTGGTGGCTGATCCCGCTCGCCGCCCTCGTCTGGGGCGGCCTCGCGTGGGGCCTGCTCCACCGGCCGGCCACGCTGGTCGTCTTCCTGCTGCTCACGGTGCCGTTGCTCGCGCTCGCCGGGATCGACCAGGACGTCCACCGGCTCCCCGACCGCATCCAGAAGCCGCTGATGCTGCTCGTCCCGCTCCTTCTCCTCGTCCCTGCTGCTATCGAGGGCGAGTGGGGGGCCTGGGTTCGCGCGTTGGTCGGCGGCCTGATCGCGCTGGTCGTCTACTACCTGCTCGCCGTCGTCGGGCAGGGTGGGCTCGGCCTGGGTGACGTCAAGCTCGCCCCCATTCTCGGTATGGCGTGTGCCTGGTTCTCCTGGATCGTCCTGGGCATCGGGCTGGTGGCGGGGTTCTTCCTCGGCGCGATCTGGGGCATCTGGTTGATGATCGCCCGTGGAGCCAGCCGCAAGGACTACATCCCGCTCGGTCCCTTCCTCATCGTCGGCGCCCTCGGCACCGTGGCGGTGCTCGCATGAGTCGGCTCCGGTCGTGAAGCCTGCCTTCGTCGCCGGGCCCGAGGTGCTGCTCGTCAATGACAGCCCGGTGGCCAAGGTCACCGTCGCCCGCACCCACAAGGAGAAGGGTCGCGGCCTGCTCGGGACCTCCTCGGTGCAGGGCGCGCTCTGGCTGGACGGCGCCTCGAGCGTGCACATGATGGGGATGGCCTATCCGATCGACGTGGCCGTCCTGGACCGCGACGGTGTGGTCCTCAAGGTCGCCACCCTGCCCCCGTGGACGGGCCTGACCCGACCCCGCCTCCACGGCCGCGCGGTGGTCGAAGCCGCTGCCGGTTCGATGACCACCTGGGGTGTCCGCGAAGGTGCGCGGTTGTCGGTTCGTCGGCCGAACGCCATACGGGATCGGGCTCCCGGGGGACCCGAGACTGCGTGAGCGGGCCGCCCGGGCGCGGCGGGCGTTTACGATGAGTGGCGTGAACATGAGGGGATTCGGGGTGGTCCTTGCGATCGGCGGGCTCGCTGCGGCGGGTTTCGCGCCGGTGCCGCGCGCGGCTGCGGAGCCGGCGATCCCGGTCGTCGACGCGTTCGTCATCGACATTCCGGTGCAGGAGGGCGAGGCGGTGGCGCGCTTCGAAGGCGCGATCCACGGGGCCTACCGGGTGCCCGGCGGGACCGTCGTCTACTGGTCGCTGCGCGAGGCCGAGGGGAGCTCGATGGGGCTGGCGACCGCGCTGCAGTACGACGACCTCGACCTGATCGGCGGCGTGCTCGCCGACCCGCGCTCGCTGGACGTGCTGTCGCCGGTGAGCAGCGGTGATCGATGCGTGTGCACGACCTCCAGCGACATCCCGTCCTCGATCGACAGCTCACGCTTCCAGGCGATGTACACCACCTTCCCCGTCATCCCGACCTCCACCACGATGATCGATGTCGACGTCGATGGCCGCGGGACGATCGTCGCCGGCGTGCCGGTGCACGACGAGCTGCCCGCCGGACCGCAGGTGGACGCCGCGATGACCCTGCTCGGGACCGGCTGGCCAGCCGCGCCGACGCCCGAGGCGCTGGCCAATGTGACCCGGCGCGATCCGCAGGATCTGGTGGGGCGCAGCACATCTGACGGTGGCAAGGTCACGCGCGAGGGGACGGGGAGTGAGGGGCTGGTGCGCTTCGACGCCGACGTGCTCTTCGACTTCGACCGCGCCGACCTGAACGCCGAGGCCCGCGACGTGCTCGCCTCGGCGATCGGGGCGCTCGACGACGCCGGCGCGGTCCGGATCGAGGTCGTCGGGCACACCGATGGGCAGGGCACGGCGGAGTACAACCAGGAGCTGTCCGTGCGTCGCGGCGAGACCGTCGCCGATGTCATCCGCGCCGCGCTGCCGGGCGTGACCGTGAGCGTCGAGGGCAAGGGTTGGGACGAGCCGATCGCGACCAATGACACCGAGGAGGGCCGGGCCAAGAACCGGCGGGTGACGATCAGCTATTCGGGGCAGCCGGGTGAGTCGGAGTCCTCGGAGACTGGGTCGGGTGCGGGCGATGGCGCGGGTTCGACCGATGGTGCGGATTCGACTGACGGCGCGGATGACGCGCAGACGACGGAAGGTGGCGGCCGATGAGGCGCTGGGGGATGACGCGGTTGGTGGCGGCGGTGGGTGCGGCGGCGTTCGTGCTCGGCGGGTGCGACCTGGCCTCGGACGCGCCGATCGTGGCTCCCGTCGGGCCGACGGCGGACGCGACGCACCAGCCGGGTGACGACGCGACCCCGACGATCGTGGGGTATGCCGCAGCCGCTGCCGAGATCGAGGCCAAGCTGGCGCAGACGAGCGGCCAGCCGATCGACACCGTCCAGGGCAGCGTCGAGGGGGTCGACGGCGAGATCGTTGCCGACATCGTGGAGATCCGGGCGACTGAGCTGTCGATCGTGCTGCGGATCCAGCTGCGCCCGGCGGGCGAGGAGAGTGTGGACCTGACCGGCGTCGACGGTGGGTTGAGCGGTGAGCTCGGTGAGGGCAAGCGCACGATCGCTGACATTGCGTTGGTCGACGAGGCCGGCGAGCGCCAGGTCCTGCCCACCGTCTACCGCCCCGAAGCCGCCACCGAGGACCCCGACCAGCGCTGCATGTGCTCCACCCTCCCCGCAGTCCTGCCCCCTGAAGGCGTCCGCGTCACCGCCCACTACGTACGCCCAGAAGACGGCTTCCGCTCAGTCAAGGTCCGCATCCCCGGCCTCGGCGACAGCCGCCCCCTCGCCCCCGCCGGTCCCTAACGCTCCCTCCCCCTTCGACCGGACGCGCGTGGTGTTCCAGATATCGCCCACCGGACGCGCGTGGTGCTCCAGATATCGCCCACCGGACGCGCGACCGCTCTTCCGCTGGGTCTGCCACCCTGTCCCGTATGCCGTTGCTCACCCCACCCGACACCCTCACCGCGGTGCAGCTCGCCCGGGCATTGCGGACGCGGGAGCTGTCCGCCCGTGAAGCCCTGGCTGACCACCTCGCCCGGATCGAGGCGGTGAATGACGAGGTCAACGCCGTTGTCACCCTCGTGGCCGACCAGGCAGAGGACGCTGCGGACCAGGCAGATCGCCGTGCGATGAGCTCTGGGAAGACGGGTGAACCGCTGCCCCCACTCCACGGCATACCCATGACCCATAAGGACACCCACGCCACCCGCGGTGTCCGCACGACCTCCGGCTCGCCGCTCGCGGACCTGATCCCGCTGCACGACGAGGTGATCCTGGCGCGGCTGAAGGCGGCGGGCGTGGTGAGTACGGGCAAGAACAATGTCCCGGAGTTCGCGGCGGGAAGCCATACCTTCAACGAGCTCTTCGGAGCGACCCGCAACCCGCATGACCTGACCCGCAGCGCCGGTGGCTCATCGGGCGGGGCGGCCGCTGCGCTCGCAGCCGGGATCCAGGCGCTCGCGGACGGCTCCGACATGGGCGGCAGCCTGCGTAATCCCGCGTCCTTCTGCGGGGTCGTCGGACTGCGACCCAGCCACGGCCTGATCCCCATGGGCCCCAACCTCGACCCGCACGCGTGGCTCTCGGTGACCGGCCCCATGGCTCGGACCGTCGACGACGTGGCGCTGATGATGTCGGCGATCACCGAGCCCAGCTCGGCGGCGGCGTTCGCGGACGTGCTGGATGCCCGAGCCGTCGACAGCCTCGAGGGACTGCGTGTCGGCGTCAGCGTGGATCTCGGTCTCGGGCTGCCCGTTGAAGCGGGCCCGGCCGAGGCGGTGCGACGCGTCGCGTCCGTCCTGACCGAGCTCGGCGCGCACGTCGAGGACGCGTCCCCCAGACTCACCAAGGCCGACCTGGTCTTCGACACGACCCGCGCCTTCGCCATGGCATTGGCCCTACGAGGAGTGGTCGACGGGCACCGCGAGGACGGGCTCGTCAAGCCCGAGGTGCTCTGGAATGTCGACCGAGGCCTCGCGCTCTCCGGCCCAGATCTCATGGACGCCGCCGTCGCCCGAGGGCGCTTGGATGCAGCGGTGCGCCGCTGGTTCGGCCGCTTCGACCTGCTGCTGACGGTGACCTCGCAGGTGCTGCCCTTCGCCGTCGAGGAGCGCTATCCGACGTCTATCGCCGGGGTGGAGATGGGCAGTTATGTGGAGTGGATGCGCTCCTGCTCGGTCATCTCTGCCACCGGGTGCCCCGCCCTGTCACTGCCGGCAGGGTTTGCCACGTCGGACAGGTTCGACGCGCGTCCTGCGGAGCACTCGCCGCAGCACTCGCCTCAGCGTCCCGGGGAGCACCCGCCCCTCCCGGTCGGGGTCCAGCTCGTCACCCCTATCGGCTCCGACGCCCGCCTGCTCCGCATCGCCCGCACGCTCGAGGCCGCCCTCACCCCTTGATGTGCAGATCCGGCTGTGCAGGATCTGCGCCCAGGCACCCGACACGCAACACCAGATCTGCACAGTGCAAGGCACGCCGGGGCTCGGTGGGTGCTCCGCCTTACCGCCTCGGCGATTTCCCCTACATCTAGCCCGGACTCACCCGAACCACACGGGCGCTGGCCAGGCCTCACGCTCACCAAACCACCTCAGCGAAGGCCCACCTCACCCGTTCGTCACCCGGATCGTCCCCACGCTCGTCCGCAGGTCCAGGACGTGCTCGGATGTCGCATCCTCGTCCACGTCGACAATCGCCTCACCCGCCCCAGCCGTCGTCGTCCGGACGTCATAAGCGACCCCCGCCGGCACGACCACCGTGATGTCCCCGACCGACCCGGTCGCCCGCAACATCCGAGGCGCCTCGGACAGCTCCACCCGGATGTCGCCCACGCTGCTCGTCAGATCCAGGTCCTGCGAGGACGACTCCTGCACCCGGATGTCTCCCACCGACGTCCTCAGGGTGAGATCGCCGCTCACATCGACCACCCCCACATCCCCGACGCTCCCGCCGATGGTCACCGGCCCGCCCTCAGGCACGACCACGTCCCAGTCCCCCACGCACCGCTGGAAGAACCCACCACCGCACTGCATCGACAGCTGGACATCGTCGGAGGCCGTCCGCGAGACCTCATGCTCCGGCGTGACAAAAGCAGACCGCGTCGCCAACCGCACCCCAGGCTCTCCCTCGCTGACCAGCACATCGCCGTTGGTCCGGGCGATCTCCACGCCCTCGCCCCACTCTGGCCAGGCGATCTCGGTCACCTCCGAGCGCTCCACCATCTCGGGCACCATGCTGGCCGCCCCACCCAGCACCAGGACCGCGGTGAACGCCGCCCCGAGAGCTTTGAGCACGCCATACCGGCGGGGGCGCGGGGGCCTGGGCGCCTCGCGCGGCGACCATCCGTCCGCGGGCGTCCACCCGGCCGTGTCCTGCGGCGTGACCGTGCTCATCGCGACTCCCCGTGTTCCATCCACTGCAGCACCGCCAGCACCCGCCGGTGGTCCACCGTGGTCGGCGCGAGGTCGAGCTTGCTGAAGATCGAGGACACGTTTTTCTCCACCGCCCCCTCGCCGATATACAGCTCCTTGCTGATCGCCTGGTTGCTCCGCCCCTGCGCCATCAGCCGCAGCACGTCCAGTTCGCGCGGCGTGAGCCGGGCGAGCGGGTCGGCGTTGCGGGCGCGAGACATCAACTGCGACACCACTTCTGGGTCGAGCGCGGTCCCGCCGGAGGCGACCGTGCGCAGCGCCTCGATGAAGTCACCGGTGTCCGCGACGCGGTCCTTGAGCAGGTAGCCGACGCCCTTCGCCCGCCCCGCCAACAGCTCGGTCGCGTAGCGCTCCTCCACGTACTGGCTGAGCACGAGCACCGCCACCTCGGGCAGCTCGGAGCGCACCTCGAGCGCCGTCTCGATCCCCTCGGAGGTGAAACTCGGCGGCATCCGGACGTCGACGACGACCAGGTCGGGCCGGTGTTCGCGCACGCTCGCCAGGAAGGTTTCCGCGTCCGGGCACGCGTCCACGACCTCCATCCCGGCCGCCTGCAGCAGGCGCACGAGGCCGTCGCGCAGGAGCACCGAGTCCTCGGCGAGGATGACGCGCAACGTGTCGGGGGTGTCGGGTCCTGCCCCGAGTCCCGTATGCCGTGTGCCCACCTCGGGCGTCTCCTGCTGGCTCATGCGGTCCTCCGGTCGCGCAAGGGAAGAGTGATCGCGATGGTGGTGCCACCGTCGATCGGTGAATGGACATGGAGGTCGCCATCGACCGAGGCGACTCGCTGTCGCAGGCCGGTGAGGCCGGTCCCAGCGCCGATGACCGCGCCGCCCTGACCGTCGTCGGAGACGGTGATGGCGAGGGCGTCGAGGCCGTGCAGGGTGCGCGCCAGGCCGAGGTCGACCGTGGCCTTGGTGGCCTGCGCGTGCTTGGCGACATTGGTGAGGGATTCGGAGATGCAGAAGTAGGCGATGGCCTCGGTCGTGGGGTCGAGCCGTTGTGTGAGGCGTGTCGTGACGGTGACCGGGATGGGGCTGCGTTCGGCGAGGGCGGAGACGGCGGCGTCCAGGCCGCGGTCGGACAGGATCGGCGGGACGATGCCGCGGGCGACCTGACGCATCTCGACGATGGCCTCCTTGCTCGCAGCGTGGGCCTCGTCGAGGAGGGCGCGGGCGGACTGCGGGTCGTCGTCGAGCTGGGTGCGGGCCAGGCCGAGGGTCATGGCGATGGAGACCAGGCGCTGCTGGGGCCCGTCGTGCAGGTCACGCTCGATCCGGCGACGCTCGGCCTCGACGGAGTCAACGGTCTCCTCACGGGTGGTGGTCAGCGTCTCGACCCGCCGCGTCATCACGCGCAGCTGCTGGTCGGGGTCGGCGCCGATCAGCCAGCGGGCCAGGGTGACGTCCACGCCGGCCAGGCCGCGGGCGAAGTAGGGCAGGCCGATGAAGAGCACGATCCCGGCGAGGAAGAGCAGCCCAGCCCCGAGCGGGGTGTGGATGGTGATGCCAAAGAAGTTGAGTCCGTCGGGGGCGTTCTGCTGGAGGACGGGAGCGGCTATCCAGACGAGGGCATGGCCGACTGCGGTGATGACGAAGCCGCTGATCAGCACTCCCCAGAGGCCCTTGATGGCGACCCAGCCCATGGCGCGCAGGCGCGGCTGGTCCATGCCGAGGTACTGCCGCCACTTCGGCGCCGTGCTCGGCGGTGGCGATCCGATGTCGGTGCCGGTGAACGCGAGCAGCAGGTGCCGCTGAGCTGCGCCCAGCAGCCACGCACCCCAGAGGGCCGGGACGAGGAGGAGCAGACCCACCCCCATCGCAGCGATCGAGAAGAAGCCCCCGATCGCGATGGCGCCCACGCACAGGCAGAGGACGGCCAGCACCAGATCGGGCCCCCGCAACGCAATCGCCCACCAGCCATCGATCCATCCCTTGGCGAGACGGGTGACGGGGTTGCCCCTGCTCGCGCCGCCCCCACCCGCGCCCGCTAGGACGCTGGTGCCCCCCGCGCTGGTGGCGCCGCTGTGGGCCATCGCGCTGGTGGCGCCGCTGTGGGCCATCGCGCTGGTGGCGCCGCTGTGGCCCATCGCGCTGGTGGTGCCCCCCGTGCCGTAGGTGCCGCTTGGGCCCATCGCGCTGGTGGTGCCCCCAGCGGCGTAGGCGCCTATCGCGCTCGTGGCGGCCACGGCGGATGGCCCGTCGGCGGTCGCTGGGAAGTTCATGCCTTCAAACCTAGTGATCGCCACCTCTGGGCCACATGGGGCTAACCCCCCGAATCTCCCACCCGCTCACCCGATGCCTCACCTCAGTGGTCAGTACACCTGGCCCACGCATCGCTCAGGCGCGCCCATCGCGGACCCTCCCGCACTTGACCCTTAGGCCAGGCAAGGTTACTCACGGAATGTCGTAGATATTGCGTTGCAGAGCGTGAGCAACCTTGTCTGACGTTCACTTGTCTGACGTCCAGGTGCTGGCCGATGTGGGCCTGCGACATATGGAACTCATCGCCTGCTCGCTCGCTGCCGTCAGCCCATGATGCGCTGCCGTCAGCCGGTGATGGCTTCGCGCTCCTGGGCCCTGGCGATGGCCTTGGCGATCTTGGCGCGAAGGCGCTGCGGGTTCCGGAGGTCTGCCCAACTGATCCGGACCACCTCGTAGCCCTGATCGCGAATGTCGTCCTCACGCAGCTTCTCGTTGAAGAGGGCCTGACTGTCATCGCCGTACTTCACCCGACCATCGAACTCCAGCAGCACCTTCCAGCGATCGAGCTTGAGATCGACCCTGCCGAGGAAGACACCGTGGTCGTCACGCACCTCGAACTGCGGCGTGCACGGGCCGAGGTCCATCAGATGCACCTGCCAGCGCAGCCGGCTCTCACCCACCGATGCACTTCGTCCATCTGAGAACTCGATGACCCGTTGAACGGCAGTGATGCTGAGCCCGGCGATCAGCTCCACGGCAGCCTCCACCTCCGCGACCACCCGCGCGCGTGCTTCCCCATCCCGTCGTCCGAAGGCCTGGACGTCCTGCTCCTCGGCGTGATGCAGGACCCCGTCCAAGGCCACGATGCCAGCCTCAATCCCGTCGCCGGCGGCCACCTGCAGCGCGGCAACGACGGGCGAGACCACCTGCAGCCCATCGACCTCAAGGACGAACTCCGGATCGATGGGCACGTGGACGTGGACCGCCTCGTCCCGACGACCCCGCCGGCCATCGGTCCGCGACAGATGGATGAAGCCGTTGTCGCCGTGGTACCGGAGCCCATGCACCATCAAGGCGCTGGCGTGACTGATCGCGTGGGCGTCGACGTCCCATCGCGCCAGGCTCCGTCCCACCGCCAGCGTCCGCAAGCGCCGGACCTCCCAGTCACTGGCGCCCGCCGCCGATTCCGCGAGGATCAAGGCGTCACGACGCACGCGAGTCAGCACCCTCCTGCGCACCAGGGCGCAGACCTGGTTCGGCGTGATCCCCGCCCGATGGAGGTCACCCGCGCTCGCCACACCGCCCTGCCCCCGCATCAGGGTTTCCACTCGTTCCTCGATGTCCCCGCTCATGCTCGACAGTCTGGCCGACGCACCGCCCGCACCCCGCCGGTTATCCACAGGGTCCTTCCACCATGCGGAAACTGCGACTCACCGACGCGGAACGCTGCGACACCAGCGCGCACCGCTACGTTCCGAACACCACGTCGCTCCCCGACACAACGAGGTGTTCGAGATGACCCATCCCTCCCAAGAGGTCCTGCGCGATCCCCATCCCAGCCTCTATAACGAAGACCTGGCCCCCCTCCCGGTCGACAAGCGCAAGTGGGGCTGGTTCGAGATCTTCAACGTCTGGTCCAACGACATCCAGAGCCTGGCGGGCTACACCCTGGCCGCCAGCCTCTTCATCACCGCCGGCATCTCCGGCTGGTGGGTCTTCGCGGCGATCCTGCTCGCCGGCCTCATCATCAAGATCCTCTGCGACCTCGCCGGCAAGCCGAGCGTGAAGTACGGGATCCCCTATCCCGTCCTCGCACGCGCCTCCATGGGCGTCCGCGGTGCCCAGTTCCCCGCAGTGGTCCGAGCCGTGGTCGCCATCTTCTGGTACGGCGCGCAGACCTACTTCGCCTCCACCGCCGTTGCCCTGGCACTCAACGCCCTCCTCGGCAACCCCGGCGGCGCGACCTTCATGGGCATGGACTGGGTGGCCTGGCTCTCCTACGTCATCGCCTCGGCGCTGCAGGTCTACCTCTTCCTCGGCGGCATCGAGAAGATCGGCGGTTTCCTCAACGTCGTCGGCCCCGCCGTCTATCTCGTCATGATCGCCCTGCTCGTCGCCATCTGGGTGCGCGCGGGCGGCGGCATGTTGGAGGCCGTCGGCACGATCTTCTCCTCCGAGGATGTCCGCGGCTGGGCCTGGGTGATGGCCTTCGTCGGCGTCGTCGGCACGATGGTCGCCTACTTCGCGGCGGTCGTCATCAACTTCGGTGACTTCGCCCGCAACGTGCGCACCGACGAGCAGATGCGCTTCGGCAACTCGACCGGCCTCATCGCCAGCCTCGCGCTTTTCACGTTCCTGTCGGTCTTCATCACCGCTGGCGCCTACATGGTCTATCAGAACGCCGAGGGCGAGCCGATGACCAACCCGACGGACATCGTGGCCGCTGCCGACAACGTCTGGCTGACCGTGCTCGCCGCGGTCACCTTCCTGCTGGCCACCCTCGGCATCAACGTGGTCGCCAACTTCATCCCACCGGCCTACTCGCTCAGCAATGTCGCCCCCAGCAAGGTCAGCTTCCGCACCGCGGGCATCATCACCGCCTCGGCCGGCTTCGTCATCGGCGCGCTGTGGGTCTCCACGATCTCCCAGATCGGCCTGCCCAAGTTCGTCGACACCCTCGGTGCCGTCCTCGCCCCGCTCTACGGCATCATCATCGCCGACTACTACCTCATCCGCCGCCAGCAGCTGCGCCTCCAGGACCTGTTCAGCATGTCCGAGCATGGCGCCTACTGGTTCGACAACGGCTGGAACAGCCGCGCCATCATCGCCTTCGTCGGCGGCGCGATCTTCTCGATCGCGACGGTCTGGATCCCGGCACTCTCCGGCCTGGCGGGCTTCGCCTGGATCATCGGCGCCATCCTCGGCGGCGTCTTCCAGATGCTGCTCATGCGCGGCCGCATCACCGAGAAGGACCTCACCCCCACCGCCTGATCCGCAGGCCGCCCGGCCCGACAGCACGCCCCGGCGCCCGACAGCGCGACCGCGGCGGCGTGATGGACCGCCCGACGCTCCTCTCCGCAGGACCGGGCGAACCCAAGACAAGGTTGCTCACGCAATGCAACGCAATATCCATGACATTGCGTGAGTAATCTTGCATGGCCCTGGGGAAGCGGGGCGAAGGTGAAGCTACGTGGACCGACAGCCCCGGGCATGGGGAAGGGCGCGAACCCAATGCATTGGGGAAGGGCCAAGACCCCCGGGCATGGGGAAGGGCGCGCCGGCCCGTGATACGGCGCGCCCTCCCTCCCCGGTTTCCCCGGGTCCGACGGCGTGTCAGCCAGTCCGCTGAAGGGGTGCGGGGTCGGGACCGGCCGTGTCGCTCGTCGTGAGGTGAACGCTAGTCCGCACTTGGTCAAGACGGAGTCTGGTCCAGGTATGGAGTTGGTCAAGAAATTCTTCAGCCCCACCTCAGCGCGACTCTTCTCAGGCGGCCCGCAACGGGTGTACGTTCCGATCTATGGGGTCTGGGCGACACCGTCTGGTTGTGCCCGTACTCAGCATCATCGCGTTGATGGCGCTGCTGGGTGCCACCTTCATCGCGCCCGCGGCCACCGCCGCTGCCGCCTTCGCCACGCCCGCGGCCACCGCCGCCGCCGCCTTCGCCACCCCCACCAGTGCCCCGAGCGCCCCCGCCACCACCGCCATCTCCGGCCCACCGACCTCCCGCCTCGCCGGCTCCGACAGATACGCCACCGCCGTCGCCATCTCCCGTCATCGCTTCGCGGACCCGGCCAGCGCGCGCACCGTCTACCTCACCCGCGGCGACAGCTTCCTGCACGCCCTGCTCGCCGGTCAGCTCACCGACGGCCCGGTCCTCCTCGTCCGCCCCAACTGCGCCGACCTCCCCACCACCGTCCGCGCAGAGATCGACCGCCTCAACCCCACCACCGTCATCGCCCTCGGCACCACCTCCGGCGTCTGCGACGACATCCTCAAGACCGCCGCCGACGGACGGCACACCGAGCGCATCACCGGACCCACCCACGCCGACATCGCCCGCCACCTGGCGAGCCGAGCGTTCCCGCGGGGGGCGGACACGGCATACCTGACTCGGGGCAAAGTCACGGCGGACGCGGTGGCGGCCGGCCAGCTCAGCGACGGCCCGGTGCTGCTCACCAGCGCCGACGGCCAGACCATCCCGCCGGCCACACAGCACGCCATCGAAGACCTCCACCCCACCACGGTCATCGCGCTCGGCGGCACCGCGACGATCCCCGACGCCACCCTCCGACGAGCCGCCGATGGGCGCCAGACTGCCCGCCTCGGCGGCGACGATCGCTATGCCACCGCCGCCCGCATCGCCGCCCACGCCTACCCCCAGCGCACCGCCCGCGCCTACCTGGCCCGCGGGGACGGCTCGCACTACGCCGACGCGATCACCTCCGGCATGCTCACCGACGGCCCAGTCCTGCTCACCCAGGGCGCCTGCACCAAGATCCGTGGCAGCGCCGCCGCGACCCTCACCGCCCGTCACCCGGACCGGCTCATCGCCCTCGGCGGCACCGGGGCGCTCTGCGACTCCCTCCTCGCTGGCGCCTCGCTCGCCGCCCGCCCCAAGCCCGACTGCGCCGTCCTCAAGTGCGTCGCGCTCACCTACGACGACGGGCCCGCCTGGCCCACGCCCGGATTGCTGGACACGCTGGCCCGCGAGCGTGTCCCGGTCACCTTCTTCGTGGTCGGCCAGATGGTCGACGCCCGCCCCGGCACCGCGGTCCGCGCTTGGCGTGAGGGGCACGAGATCGCCAACCACTCCTGGAGCCACCCCCAGCTCAGCACGCTTACCCTCGCCGAGCAGCGCACCCAGATCGCCAGCACCAACGCCGAGCTGCGCTCGCACGGCATCCCGACGCCGACGTTGCTGCGCCCGCCGTACGGGTCCTACGACGCCAACACCCGCCGGCTCGGCTACCCGCTGATCATCTGGGATGTCGACCCGAGCGACTGGGACGGGCCGCCGTCGCCGGCGACGACGCGCGCCCGGGTGCTCGCGGACGTCACGCCCGGCTCGATCGTGCTGATGCACGACCTGCACAACAACACCGTGCTCGCCACCCCGGGGATCATCGCGGATCTGAAGGCGCAGGGGTACACGATGGTGACCGTGTCGGAGCTCATCCCGAACCTGCGCGCGGGCGACCTGGTCTACCGGCGCGGCACGGTGGTCCCGGCCGACGTGCCGATGTCGCCCGACCAGCTCATCGAGACCGACGGCGGCCGCACGCTGGGGCCGCAGCTCGACGGGTCGGGGATCCCCGGGGTGGCGCGCGAGATCCCGCTGCTGGAGCTGCTCGAGGAGATCTCCGGATGACCCGATCCCGTATGCCGATTCCCACCTCCCCCACCGCCTCGCCTCGGTGGGTGGGCCGGGTGGGTGGAGCGCGCGGGGGCCGGGTGCGCCGAGAGCGCGTAAGACGGGTGGGTCGAGAGGGCGTGGGTGCCCGCGTGCTGGCGGTGCTGGTGGCGTGCGCGTTGGCGTTCGGGTTTGGCCCGATGGCGTCGGGGGTGGAGGAGGCTCCGTCCGAGGCCGACGCCATCTCGAGCACAGCCAGCACGTCCAGCGTCGGCGCGAGCAGTGGTCGGCTGGGCGGCGCCACCCGCTATGACTCCGCCGTCGCCATCTCCACGCACGCCTTCGCCGACGCATCGACAGCCAGGAGGGTCTACCTCGCGCGGGGAGACATCGTCATCGACGCCCTGACCGCCGGGACTCTGCGCGACGGCCCGGTCCTGCTGACCCGGGGCGGGTGCGGTGAGGTCCCCAGCTCGGTCCGTGCCGAGATCCGCCGACTCAACGCCTCCTCTGTCGTCGCTCTCGGGGGCACCGGTGCGGTCTGCGACGAGGCGCTCCAGGCCGCCGCTCAGGGCCGACCCACGCAGCGCCTCAGCGGCACCACCCGCGCCCACACCGCCGCCCTGATCGCCCGCCGGGCCTTCCCCAACGGTGCCACCAGGGTGTACCTGACCCGCGGCGACGTCACGCCCGATGCGGTCGCCGGGGGCTCGCTCACCGACGGGCCGATCCTCCTGGCCAGCGCCGATGGGCGGAGCGTGCCGGGGGAGACGAGGGACGCCATACGGGACCTGGGGCCGAGCACCGTCGTCGCCCTGGGCGGGACCGGCGCCGTCTCCGACATAGCGCTCGCCGCCGCCGCGGACGGGCGCCGGACCCAACGCCTCGCCGGCGCGGACCGCTACGCCACCGCCGTCGCGATCGCCGACCATGCGTACCCGACCCGCACCGCCCGCGCGTACGTCACCCGCGGCGACGGCCTCAACCTCGTCGACGCTGTCGCCTCCGGCATGCTCACCGACGGCCCGGTCCTGCTGACCCCCGGCACCTGCGAACCTGTCCGCGCCAGCACCGCCTCCGCCCTCACCCGCCGCCACCCCGACCGCGTCGTCGCGCTCGGCGGCACCGGCAGCCTGTGCCAGTCGACCCTGCGCGGCGCCGCCCTCGACGCCCGCCCGGCACCCGACTGCAGCCGCCTCAGGTGCGTCGCCCTCACCTTCGACGACGGCCCGAGCAGTCTCACCCCGCAGTTCCTGGACGTGTTCGCCCGCGAGCGCGTCCCCGCGACCTTCTTCGTCATCGGGCGCAAGGTCGCCAGCCGCTCGGCCACGGTCCGCGCGACCTTCATCGAGGGCCATCAGATCGGCAACCACACCTACGAGCACCTGCGCCTACCGACGCTGACCCTCACTCAGCAGCGCGAACAGCTGGACCGCACCGACGCCGCCCTCAAGGCCATCGGCGTCCACCCCACCGCCCGGATCCGCCCGCCCTTCCTCGCCTTCGACGCCAACACCCGCCGCACCGGCCGCGCGGTGATCATGGCCGACACCAACCCTCAGGACTGGAAGGGCGGCACGGCGGCCGAGATCCGTGCCTACATCCGCGCCAATGTCCGCCCCGGCTCGATCATCGTCCAGCACGACACCCTCGACACCACCCTCGCCGCGATGCCCGGCGTGATCGCCGATCTCAAGGCCGCGGGCTACACGATCGTCACGGTCGATGAGCTGCTGCCGAACCTGCGCGCGGGCGACGTCGCCTACAACCGCACCAACGTCATCCCGGTCGGCACCGAGATCGACACCACCGTGCCGCTCACTCTGGACGACGGCCGCGAGCTCGTGACGACGGACACCACTGGGGACGCCACCGACTGATCGTCTGCGGCAGACTCCGTCTCATGCAGCTCGCCCACCTGGTCGCCACCTCCGCCGCCGTCGCCGCGACCCGCGCTCGCTCGGCCAAGGTGGAGCGGCTCGCCGCCACCCTCCGCGACGCCGTCCCGTATGCCGCTTCCCACCCAGACCCCGACCGTCTCGTCGCGGTGGTGGCTGACTACCTGGCGGGCACGCTCCCGCAGCGCACGATCGGCGTCGGCTGGCGCGGGCTGCAGGACCTCCCCGACCCGGCCGCCGAGTCCTCGCTCACCATCCACGACGTCGACCAGGCCCTCACCGCCATCAAGCACCTCCAAGGCCAAGGCTCCACCAGCAAGCGCACCCAGCACGTCCACGACCTCTTCGCCCGCGCCACCGCCGACGAGCAGCGCTGGCTCCAGGGCCTGATTACCGGCGAGCTCCGCCAGGGCGCCTCCGACGGCGTCCTCCTGCCCGCGATCGCCCAGGCCGCCGAGGTCAAGGAGACCCTGGTCAGAAGGGCAGTGATGCTCGCCGGCTTCCCCGGCCCGGTCGCCGCCGCGGCCCTCCTCCACGGCGCCGACGCCCTCGAGCAGATCCGCCTCGAGGTCGGCCGCCCCCTGCGCCCGATGCTCGCCGGCTCGGCCCCCGACGTCGCGAGCGCCTTCCCCGACGGCACGGCAACCGCGGTGGACGCCAAACTGGACGGAATCCGCATACAGGGGCATCTGGATCGGTCCGCGGAGCCGCGCGTGCGGCTCTTCACCCGGTCCCTGGAGGAGATCACCGACCGCCTGCCCGAGGTGGTCGCCGCGATCGAGGAGCTGCCGGCGGACACCGCGGTGGTGGACGGGGAGGTGATCGCGCTCGCCGAGGACGGGCGGCCGCAGCCGTTCCAGGTCACCGGGGCCCGGACTGCCTCGAGCGCCGACCCGGAGAAGTTGGCGCGCGAGACGCCGGTCACGACATACCTGTTCGACCTGCTGCACCTGGACGGGACCGACCTGGTCGACGAGCCGGCTACGACCCGGTGGGCGGCGCTCGCCGAGCTGGCGCCGGGGCTGGTGGTCGACCGGGAGGTGACCGAGGATGCGCAGCAGGCGCAGGAGTTCTTCGAGTGGGTGCTCGCCCGCGGGCACGAGGGGGTGGTGGTCAAGGACCCCACTGCCCCGTATGCCGCCGGCCGTCGCGGAGCAGGGTGGGTCAAGGTCAAGCCGCGCCGGACCGCGGACCTGGTGGTGACCGGGGTCGAATGGGGCAGCGGGCGGCGGCAGGGGTGGCTGTCCAACATCCACCTGGCGGCGCGCGGCGCGGACGGCGAGCTGGTGATGGTGGGCAAGACGTTCAAGGGGATGACCGACGCGATCCTGGAGTGGCAGACGCAGCGGTTCCTGGGGCTGGAGACGCGGCGGTCCGGGCATGTGGTCGAGGTGGAGCCGGTGCAGGTGGTCGAGATCGCCTACGACGGCGTGCAGACCTCGCGGCGCTACCCGGGCGGGATCGCGCTCCGGTTCGCGCGGGTGCTGCGCTACCGTGACGACAAGGGGCCCGAGGGGATCGACACGGTGGAGGATCTGAGATGACGAAGGAGCCCGTATGACGCAGGACGAGCGGTTGCAGGCGGTCGGCACGGTGGTGCGCTGGGAGCACGGCGGCTTCGGGGCGCGGCAGGGATCCGGTGAGCGGCGGTCGGTGCCGGTGGTCCGGTTCACGACTCAGGACGGTCGCGAGGTGGAGGCGATGGCGCGGACGGCGGTGGACCTCGGGATCTATCGGACCGGACAGCGGGCCGAGGTGCGCTACAACCCCATCGATCCGCAGGACGTGGTGGTGAACATCAACGGGAGCACTCGGCCGTGGGTGATGTTCGCGATCTTCGGGATGGTGGGGTTGCTGGTCTTGTTCGTCCTGCTTCCGGTGCTGTTCATGATGATGACCTGATCTACGCGAACGGTCCGCTTCGGTGGCCCTGGAGTCCACGTCGCCCCCGTGCACACGGACGTGCGCATCCGCCCGTATGCCGTCGCCCACCTGGTGTTCCGAGCCCGCCTGAGTGAATGCGCACGTTGGCCTGCACGGGTCAAGACGTGCGGAGACCAGTCAGGGCAAGGACCCGGGACGCGCCCAGTGTCCGAGTTCCGTCAGTGCAGGTGCTGGGCGAAGGAGGTCAGGCCTTCCTCGCCCACGACCTCGCCGGGGAGGAGCGGCACCTCAACCGTCGGCACCGTCGGTAGCGCGGAGCGCAACTGCTCGATGTAGCCCTCTTCGACCAGATGCCGAGCCGCGAGCAGGTCACCACCATCCCGCGGTGACCGCTTGTTGACGACCAAGGCATCGACGGACATCCTGGCCCGACGCAGCTGCTGCTCCAGCTCGATCGTTTCCAGAACCGGCAGCCGTTCTGCGGCGAGCACGATCACGAAGGAGGCTCGCTTCGGGTCCTGGAGCACCGTCCGCAAGGACCGGAAGCGCTCCTGACGCCGGTCCAGGATCGCCTTGATCTCGGAGTCCCGCTTGGCGCGCCGGTCCTGCGTCTTCCTCGGCCCGACGGACGTGCGCGAGGTCCCGACGATGTCGGCCGAGCGTTGGTCCTCGCCCTCCAGCCCGCGGAGCGCAGCGCCGAACTTCGCCGACCGATCCTGCCGCCGCAGCAACCCCTCTGTCCAGGCCTGCATCATCTCCGGCAGGGCGAGCAACCTGGAGGTGTGTCCGCTGGGGGCGGTGTCGAAGATGATCAGCTCGTCCGGCGACCGGCCCGCCACCACCTCGGACACCCGCTCCAGGATCGCCGCCTCGTGCGTGCCAGGCGCATCACGCGCGAGCTCAAGATGCTTGCCCACCTCGCCCTGCAGATGGTCCGGCATCAGCCGCTCCATCGTCCGGCGCACGGCCTTTAGGTGCTCATCGGTCGTCTTCGCCGGATCGAGCTCCAGCCCTCGCAGCAAGGGCGCCAGCTCCACCGGTTCATCCCCCACCGGCCGCTGCCACAGATGCCCGAGGTTGTGCGCCGGGTCGGTCGACACCACCAGCGTCGGCCGACCCGCCCGCGCCTGTTGCAGCGCCAGCGCCGACGCCACAGCGGTCTTCCCGACACCGCCCTTGCCACCGATGAAGAGCACCTCTCGCTCACCAGCAAGCCGGCTCAGCACGGAACCTTCAGGCACAGCACTCCTCACAACGTCAGCCTCCACAGGGAGACACCCTCAACAGCACGACACGTGATCCAGCGGCGACCGGTCCAGCCCCATCCGCTGATGCCAGTCGTGAAACTGGTCATAGACCACCGGCAGCAACTCCACGGTGTAGTAGCTCGCCGGGTTCGGCACCCCCAACGCCTCCGCCATCACGATCACCAGGAAGAGATCGTCCTCGTCCTGCTGCGCGCGAGCAAAGGTCCGCCGATACGGGCCGGAGTAGAAGTCCCGCAACCCCGCCGCCACCTCGGCGAGGCGGTTGCGGGGCTGCGGGGTGTATGGCGTGTCGCTCACCGACGTGCGCCGGTGTCCTTGTCGTCCAGGACGTCATCCTGCGCGTCGCGGACCTCGTCGGTGGTGACCTCACCGGCCCGGGCGCGCCGCATGGCGAAGCCGGACTCGATGACGACCCAGATGGCGGACACGAAGACGATCGTGCCGAGCACGGCCAGCAGCCAGTTGCCATCGCGGAAGTAGCCGCCTAGCTGGACCACCAGGGCCCAGACCGTCATCGTCAGCACGAAGACCAGCGGGATGACGACCGGCAGGACGTTGCGCTTCAGCTGGAGCAGCAGCGCGGCCAGGATCGACAGCGTCAGCGCCGCGAGCAGCTGGTTCGTGGTGCCGAAGAGCGGCCAGATCAGCATGCCGCCCGTGCCGTCCGTGCTGGCGCCGAAGGCCAGGCCGAAGGACAGCAGCAGCACGATGAAGGTCGCGATGCCCTTGCCGAGCCGGATGTTGAACAGCTCGCCGATCTCCTGGGTGACGAAGCGGTGCAGACGCACACCGGTGTCCATCGTGGTCGCCGCGAAGAGCACGGCCATCGTGGCGAGCACGGTTGCGGACAGCGACTGCGGCAGCCCGATGCCGTTCTCGATGATGTTGCCGCCACCCTCGATGAAGGCCGGGACACCGCCGTTGCCGAAGGCGTCGTAGAGCGCCTCCCACTGGGCGACCGACTGGAAGCCGGCGGACACCGCGATGATCGTGCCGAGCGCGAGCAGACCCTCGCCGACGGCACCGAAGTAGCCGACGAAGCGGGCGTCGGACTCCTTGTCCAGCTGCTTGGAGCTGGTGCCTGAGGAGACGATCCCGTGGAAGCCGGAGATGGCACCGCAGGCGATGGTGACGAAGAGCAGCGGCACCAGCGACGGGGTCCCGGCCGGCACGTTCTCGTTGAAGGCCGGGGCCACGATCTGCGGGCTGGACAGCATGATGCCGCCGTAGAGGATGCCCAGACCGATGAACAGCTGCAGACCGTTGATGTAGTCACGCGGCTGGAGCAGCATCCACACCGGCAGGATCGAGGCGACACCCGCATACAGCATCAGCACGACGATCCAGAAGGCTGCAGCGTTCAGGCCGAGGATGGTGTCGGGCAGCGCCAGCGGCACCGCGTCGCCGATCAGGATCAGGCCATACAGCGCGATGACGCCGACGACCGAGACCCACAACAGACTCATCTTCCAGCGATAGATCGCCTGGCCGATGAGCAGCGCGACCAGGATCGCGCCCCAGGTTGGGATGACCGCGGTCGGCGTGGACACGAGCAGGTTGGCGATGACGACCGCGAAGACGGCGGTGACCATCAGCAGCAGTAGGAAGATGATGACGAGGAAGAGCGCCCGGCCGCGGCCGCCGATGTAGTCACCGGACAGCGTTCCGATCGACTTGCCGCGGTGGCGGGCGGAGGCCCACAGCGCGCCGAAGTCGTGCATACCGGCGAAGAAGACGGTGCCGAGCGTGACCCACAGGAAGGCCGGCACCCAACCCCAGATGATCGCGACGGCCGGACCCACGATGGGGGCGGCTCCGGCGACCGAGGTGAAGTGGTGGCCCCAGAGCACGAACTTGTTGGTGGGGACGAAGTCGACACCGTCCGTCATCGTGTGGGCGGGAGTCGGCCGGGAGTCGTCCAGGCCATAGATCCGATGGGCGAGGAACTTGGAGTACAGGAAGTAGCCCGCCAGCATCATCGCGACGCCGATGAGGGCCAGAACCACTGAGTTCATGGTGAGCACCTTTGCTCGTGCAGGGACGGTAGGGGTGTGACAGGAGTGATGCGACAGTACCGAGGCGCGCCAGATTCCCGGGAAACCCACAACGAAACGTTATGGAGTTGTGACCGACTTCCTCACTACGGCAACGGAGTCCAGTCTGTATACGGGGACTCGGCTGACCACAGATCGTTGCCCAGTTGCAGCACGGCTCGGTCGTCCCCCACGCGGCCAGCGCGGTGGCGGCCTTGTGTCCTGCCAGGCACTCGACCGCCTGGGAGCTACACCACGGCATACCTGCAGGGCAGTGGGACGACGATTGACCCCTGGCGGGCGCGCGCCTGGGGTGACGCCCCGATGACCGCGTCGACGCACAACGTGCGCGTCACCATGCCCTCGGTGACGTCCTTCCAGCTCACCTACTGGAACCGGGCAGCCGGATCCCACCTATCCGTCGACGGCGACCAGAAGATCTTCCTGTCCGACTTCTCGGTGACCTACGACGCCTGCGCGTGAGGCTCAGCCCGCGAGGTCGCCATTGCGTCGGTGCAACCACCCCTGGGCGGCGCGCTCGCCGCTGACCATCGCGCCCTGGATCGAGGCGTGGTCGACCCAGTCGCCGGCCACGATCAGGCCGGGCGCGATCTCCATGTCCCGGTTGGCCACGAACGGCGCCGGCTCCGCCGGAAGTGCCCACGGTATGTCGTCGCGCCGGACGATCTCCCACGTTTCCGCAGGTGCACCGTAGATCTCAGCGACGTGACGCACCACGTCCTCGTCGCTCACCGGGTCGACACCGGGCTTGAGCAGGCTGCTGGCCTGCACGAGGTGCTTGCCGCTGGGGGCATACTCCGGGGCGACGTTGGTCATCACGCAGGTGTTCTTGACCGGACCGTGGGTGCCCTCACGGGCGTCGACGATGACCATGTCCAGATCGGTGGGAGCCTGGTCGCAGGCGAACCAGTGCGTGGTCACGCCCTTGCCCTCCGGGATGTCCGCACCGGTGAGCTCAGCGGCGATCGGAGCCTGGGTGGCGACCACGACGAGCTCGGCGGTGAGTTCCTCCCCGTCCGCGATACGCACTCGGCCCGGAGCGACCTCACTGACTCGCGTGCCCAACCGGACCGGAGTGCGGAGGCGGGCGGCGAGCTGTGTGGGGAGTGACTGCATACCTCCGACGGGAAGCCCAGGCTTGCCGAAGGTGAACTTGCGCGCCATCATCCGTGCGAACGCGGTGGAGGTGCTGCCGTCGTCCTCGAGGAAGACTCCGGCGAAGAAGGCGTCGATCACGTGCCGGAGCGGCCCGACAAGCCCGGCGGCGTCCATCGACTCCTTGCGGGTGTCGTCCTCGCCGGTGAGATTCTCGATCGCCCACTCGGACACCAGCGCCGGGCTGGTCCAGCGGGTGAGGGCGGCCACGCTGGAGGGGTGCAACTTGCCCGAGCGCAGGGTGCGGGCGATGAGTTGCGGCTCGCGGCGTGGGTCGGCGATGACCTGGAGCTCCTCGAAGCGGCCTGAGCGCAGCCCAAGACCGGCCCCGAACGGGCGGACGTCGAGGGCGTCGACGTCGGCATACTGCTTCACGCGCGGGTAGGCAGGGTTGAGCACCTGAAATCCCCGGTCGAGCAGATAGCCGTCCACGATGTCGGTGCGGACGCGGCCGCCCACGGCGTCGTCGGCCTCGAGGACCTGGACGTCGACCCCCGCCTCCTCCAGGGCGATCGCGCACGTGAGACCGGCCAGACCGGCGCCGACGATGAGAACTTCTGGACCCATATCGGCAGGCTATGTCGAGCGTGCGGCCTTGTCCTGTTGTGCCCGGCGTATACCCGCGTGGGTGAGGTGCTGAGTAGGGTGAGCAGCCTCATCAGAACGTCGAGGTCGTGGCGCTCGAGCAATTCGTGGAGGACGAGGGGTAGTTGCTTCCGGCTCTCGGAGCGAGACCGGAGCTCCAGAGGGTGCGACCGCAGGCTCCCGATCCATGACTTCCACGATCCGCAGAAGGCGTTCCAGGAGTTCCGCGAGGCGACCGGGATGTCCGAGACCGACGGCTTGGAAAGGCTGCGCGTGCATACGCGGGTCGACGTCGGGGACTCGTGCGGGGTCGAGACGATGGTGCACAGCGTGGTGCTCCGAGCGAACCGGGATGGAGCGCGGCGGATGGCGGTGTATTTCTACACCGACAATGTGACCACGGACGGCCAGCAGGTGCTCTATGAATTGGGCAAGGTGATCGGCGGCACTATCGCTGAGCAGGTGGAGTTTGCCCACCTGGGCGCCACGGCGGCGGTGATCGTCCTCGACGAGGAGTTGTCAGTTGGGCAACTGACGACGCTGTCGGTGGAGTGGGTCTTGGTGACCGAGCCGGCGACCACGCCCGAGGTCGACTGCTATCAGATGCGCAGCCCGTGGCCCATCGGTCACCTCGGCCTGGAGGTGCGCTTCCTGGGGCAGTTGCCAGCGACCCTGAAGTCCTGGGCAATCCCGCGGCTCGACCCCGCCGAAGCTATCCCCGACCAGCCACCGACCGAACTGGTGCCGATCGAGAACGTCCAGGTGTCAGTTGCCGACGTTGTCGGTGGGGGCGTGCGCGTGGAGTGGCAGTGGAGAGCCGAAGCTAAAGCTGTGTGCACCTAGAGTTGTTGCCGCTTCCCGTGATGGTCAACTGGTCGTGGACCACCTGACAACCGGTCGAGCCGGCATTCGGAGTCACGGTGTACGTGGTGTCACGGTTTCCCGAGCTGCGAGCCACAGACCCTAGCTCGCCCGAGGCCGGTGCGCCAGCGCTCAGGGTGAAGGTTCCGGAGCTTCCGGAATCGCCGGAATCGCTGTACGACGACACCCCAGGCACGGCGGAGACGGTGTTTCCACCACCGCCATCCGGTGTGGTGGCGCTGTAGGTGAAGGTCAGTCCACTCGTCGAAGTGCCTGGGGTGACCTCGTAGCGGATTCTGAAGGACTCGCTGGTCAGCGTCGGGCACTCAAGATAGACCCGGATGGTGCAGGGCCGTGGGCTAACGGCCGCAGCCGGCGCCACCGACGCCACCGCAACAACCGGAACAGACCAGGCAGCGCCCTTGACGAGCGTGCGGCGCGACGTGGTGCGAGACATGAGCGGGCCCCTTGGGGATCGTGTGACAGAAGTGACCCCCTGCGTTGTGGGCCGAAGCGAATGTACGGCCAACTCAACACCTAACACAACCCCAGAGCGCTCGTTAAGGCATAAATCACCTCTTGGGGTGAGCTCTCCGCTTCCTGGGGGCCTTTCCCGCCTTCGCATACGTCGACGTCGCGTAGTGATCCTGCTTGCGAGTCCGGTAGCCATACCCATAGACCACCGAGCCCATCCCCTTGAGCGGAGCGCGGTTGAGCACCGCTCCGAGCAGGTGCCCGTTCACCCGCTCCAGCACCTCCAAGCTCAGCCCCATCTGATCCTTGTCGGCCTGACCCACCGACACGATCAGCAAGGTCCCGTCGGCGATCGTGCTGAGCAGGCCGGCGTCGGTCACCGGCAGGAGCGGCGGGGCGTCGATGATCACGAAGTAGCCATCGGCCACGACCCGGTCGAGGAAGGTGTGCATGCGCTGCGACCCGACCACCTCGGAGGGGTTGGGTGGCACTCTCCCAGCGGTGAGCACGTGCAGGTTTTCGTCCCCGGTGCGCTGCAGCGCGCTTTCCAGGTCGATCTCACCGGCGAGCACCTGGGTCAGGCCGACGGCGTCGTCGAGGTCGAACTCGGTGGCGACCATGGGCCGGCGGAGATCCGCGTCGACCAGCAAGGTCAACTGTCCTGCCGCCGCCATTACGCGCGCGAGCTGCGATGACACGGTCGACTTGCCCTCTCCCGCACTCGCCGACGTGATCAGGATGCTGCGCGGCGGGTTGTCGAGGTTGGCGTACTTCAGGTTGGTCCGCAGCGTCCGCAGTGCCTCAGCCGCCGCCCCCTGCTCTACGATCGAGCCGCCCTTGCGCGACCGACGATCGAGCTCACGGGTGCCCGGCAGCACTCCCAGCACCGGAGCACCCAGCGACTCGGTGACGTCTGTCTTGCTGCGCACCCGCCGATCCAGGTGCCGACGGGCCAGCGCCAGCGCGATGCCGGCCGCCAGACCGACCGCCGCCCCGACGGCGAGGTTTTGCGTCAGGTTGGGGGACACCGGCGCTCCCGGCAGCAGCGCCTCCTCGACCGGCACCACCTTGATCACCGACGATTGTTCCTGCCCTTCTGGGCGGCCGGCGTTCTCCAGCGCGAACGCCTCGTCGACCAGAGCCCGGATGCCGGCATCGGCCAGATCCTTCGCCGCCTGCGGGCTGTCAGCGCTCGCGGTGATGCGGAAGACATACGAGTCGGGCACAACGCTCCCGCTCAGCGCGCCCGTGACTGACTGCGGCGACCGCTCGAGTCCGAGGTCGTCGACGACGCGTCGCGCCAGGTTGAGACTGTTGACGAGCGGCACGTATGCCGCGGCCCTCTCCTTTGCGAGGCTCGCCCCCGAGAACGCGTCACCCATGGTCCCCGAGTCCCCAGCCACCACGTATGCCGTGGACGTGGCCTGATAGACGACGGGACGCGTCATCGTGAACAGGGATGCTGCGCAAAGGCCGAGCAGGAGTCCGGCCACGATGCCGCGCCAGTTCGCGCGAAAGATGCGCAACGCGTCTTGCAGGGTCACGGCTCCACTCCAACCTGGTTCACGGGGTCACAAGGTATCCGACGAAGCCGACTTCGAGGCATAACCTGACGTTGCCCACCCGCAGGGGTGGATAGGGTGACTGCGGGTACACCTGTGAGTGTGACGACGACCAGCGCCTTTGCCCGCGCCCTGGATGACGCCCTGACCTCCCGTGGTCTCACCCTTGAACGGGTGGCGGACCATCTGGTAAGTCGCGGCGTGAAGTGTTCCCCTTCTACCCTGAGCCTCTGGCGGCGCGGGCGCACACGCCCTTCCGAAAGCGCGCTCCGCCGACATCCTGAATGCTCTTGATGAGGTCCTGCATCTGGACCAGGGGACGCTGCTGGCGGCGTTAGCCGAGCCAGATACCGGAGCGCCCGAGTGGTGGGACCGCCGGGTCCCGATTCAAGAGTTCGACGACGTTCATGCTGCCTTTCGTGAGTTCCAAGCCGCAGTGGGCCTGCCCGGACGCGACGGGCTGGAGCGCCTCCACGTGCACACCCGGGTGAACGTGGGAGCTGAACGCAGCGTCGAGGCGATGACCCACAGCGTGACGCTCCGTGCCAGCGAGGATGGTCCCGATCGTTTGGGTGCCTACTACCACACGCCCAGCGTGACGGAAGATGATCAGCCCGCACTCTTTGAAGTCTCGAGAGTCATCGGAGGCCGGGTCACCAAGACCGTGGACTTTCACCAGATCAATGCTGCGGCATCCCTGATCGAGCTCGACCATCCTCTAAGCGCTGGAGAACTCACCGCCCTGTCTATCAATTGGGAGCGCATCACCGAGCCAGCGGTGTTCGCTGACGACACGGACTTCTATGACTTCCGAACGCCGTGGCCGGTCGGCCACGTCTCACTGGAGATCGCGTTCGCAGGTGAATGGCCGGCGTGTGCTCGGGGCTGGGCGACTGCTCGACTCTCCGACGATCAATCGCTGACTGACCTCCCAGAGGTCGAGCTGTCACCCAACTCCTCGGTGCAGGTAGCGGTTCGAGATGTCATAGGTGGTGCGGTGCGCATCGCATGGTCCTGGTCGGAGCCCGTATGACGAAACTCCCCTCAGATGCCCGCCAAGCCTCCAGTCCGGGGGATTTTCGTGGGCACTTCGTACGGCCATCGCCGCTAGCGGCCTCACCCTGGCTCAATTGGTGGCTCGTCTCTCTGCTCGAGGATTGCGCACGACCGCTGCCACCCTGAGCACCTGGCAAAACGGGCTCACCGCTCCGGCTCGACACAGTTCAGTGCAGGTGATTAGCGAGTTGGAGCGCGTTCTAGGCCTGGGGGAGGGAGAACTGCTCCAGTTCACCGACTTGGTCGCGGCTTCGGGGGTGACGGACGCGGACGACGACGTTTCCAACGCGACGGTCAAGGAGTGGGTCCGACAGGTACGGACTGACTGGGACATGCCGCGAGACGACGCCTTCACCGTGGACCTGAACCTGCTTCGGGTCACCGTGCACGACCCTCAGACCCGCAGTTACTCCATTGAGCAAGTGGTGAGGTGCGAGTTGACCGGAGCGCGTCGCGTCCCTCTTCTGCTTAGGCGTCCAGGTGGCTCGGACGGTGGTCCACTCCCTGATCTTCGTGCAGTGTCAGGTTGCACGGTGGGGCGGGTCAGCCGAGACCTCTTGGCGGGGCTGCCCATCGGCGCTGTTGAACTGCTCATGCCCCGACCGCTCGAGGTCGGTGAATCGTGGCGTTTCGAGGTCGAGACGAAGTGGGTTTATAGTTGCTCGGATGCCTTTCAGATCATGACGTCTAGCCCTAGGGTGAGACTCAGTATTTTGCAGGTCATCTTTGACTGGGACCCTGCGATTATTTCAGTGGGTAGGGGTCGGATGGTCCACGTGGAGTTCGTCGAGACCAGCGGAGAGACCACGTCTCCTCTCGGGTCAAGGAGCGCGACGGTGGACATTCAGGGGACTGAATATAACGCGGCAAAAATATTATGGGGTGGATAGGAAGGAGCGGCTGGTCAAGTACAAACTCGCAAGTTTCCTACCGCGATATATTGAACGTTCGATTGGGTATTAACGTTCCAAGTTGCTTTCCATTGTTTGGAATAGGTTAGCGTGAACTTCGTGTCGTAAACATTGACTTTGACCTCCACGTTCCGGTTCGAATCGCTAGTCGATTGCGTCGCGATTGTCGCGAATCCTGTGGAGTTCCGGTAGAATCCATCCCCCGCCACGATGGATCGGAAAGTGGTGCCAGAAGTTGTACTTTCCAAACCGGTGCGGATATCCGGCTCTTCACAATTGAGGGTGTAGAGAGCGCTGGCGCGTCGATCCCTGGGTAGGTGTCGAGGTCTTCCGAAGATGGGAGTTCTCACACCGCCCATCCGGAAGACCTCGACGTGCCCGACGCTACCTTCACGCGCCCCGACCTGACCACTTTCACCCGCCTGGACGACCTCGGCCTGGAGGTCACCGGCCAGCTGCTTGAGCCCGACCGTGCCGTGCTCGCCTGCCGGGTCGTCGAACCGGACGACTGGTGCAAGCGGTGCGGCTGCCAGGGCGTCCCGCGCGACACCGTGACCAGGGAGCTGGCGCACGAGCCGTTGCCGGTGGCGCCCCACGACGCTGCTGGTCACCGTCCGCCGATACCGGTGCACCGAGTGCTCGCACGTGTGGCGTCAGGACACCACCGCCGCGGCCGAGCCCCGGTCCAAGATCTCTCGCGCCGGCCTGCGCTGGGGCCTGGTCGGGATCGTGGTCCAACACCTGTCGATGGCCAGGGTCGCCGAGGGCCTGGGCGTGTCGTGGAACACCGCCAACGACGCCGTCCTGTCCGAAGGACAACGCCTGCTCATCGACAACCCCGCCCGCCTCGACGGAGTCAAGGTCGTCGGCGTCGACGAGCACGCCTGGCGGCACACCCGCAAGGGAGACAAGTACGTCACCGTCATCATCGACCTCACCCCGGTCCGCGACGGCACCGGCCCCTCCCGCCTCCTGGACATGGTCGAGGGCCGCTCGAAGAAGGCGTTCAAGGACTGGCTGGCCGACCGCGACCAGGCCTGGCGAGACGGGATCGAGGTCGTGGCGATGGACGGCTTCGCCGGGTTCAAGACCGCCACCACCGAAGAGCTGCCCGACGCGGTCTCGGTGATGGACCCCTTCCACGTCATCAGGTTGGCCGGGGACGCCCTCGACGAGTGCCGGCGCCGGGTCCAGCAGGAGCTCCACGGGCACCGCGGCCGCAAGGGAGACCCCCTCTACGCCGCGCGCCGGACCCTGCACACCGGCGCCGACCTGCTCACCGACCGTCAGCACGAGCGCCTCGACAAGCTCTTCGCCGGCGACCGGCACGTCCAGGTCGAGTGCACCTGGGGCATCTACCAGCGCATGATCGCCGCCTACCGAGACCCCGACCAGACCGCCGGCCGCGTCGAGATGCGCTCCGTGATCGAGGCCCTCACCGAGGGTGTGCCCAAGGCGCTGGTCGAACTGCGCAAGCTCGGCCGCTCCCTGGCACGACGCGTCTGTGATGTCCTGGCCTACTTCGA
The DNA here is from genome assembly GCF_050261105.1 of Ornithinimicrobium pulveris. GTDB lineage: Bacteria > Actinomycetota > Actinomycetes > Actinomycetales > Dermatophilaceae > Ornithinicoccus. The sequence continues at coordinate 149,272 of NZ_CP189837.1, forward strand.
GCGGCCCCGCACGAGCAATGGACCCACTGAAGCCGTGAATGGTCGCCTTGAGCACCTGCGCGGCCTTGCCCTCGGCTTTCGCAACCTCACCCACTACATCGCCCGAGCACTCCTCGAGGCCGGCGGATTCAGACCCCAACTACACCCTCAATTGTGAAGAGCCCGTTAAGTTCTGAGTCGAGACTCTTACGACGACCGTCGCCGACGGCGCGTCGCTTGCCTCTGGGCACTCCGCTCCCCGCTCGACGAGGTTTCGACATCACGAGACCGGCGGAAACGGCGAGCAGCCTTGGGCTCGGGGGCTACGGCATACGAGGACGAGGCGTAATAGTCCTGCTTGTAGGTGCGGTACCCATACCCGTAGACCACGGAGCCCATGCCCTTGAGCGGCGCACGGTTGATCACGGTGCCGATCAGGTTGCCGCCGACCTGGTCAAGCACCTTCCGGGCGAAACCGATCTGCTCCTTCTGCGTGCCGCCCTGCTTGATCACCAGGATGGTGCCGTCCGCGATCGCGGATAGCAGGCCTGCGTCTGTCACGGGGAGGAGCGGGGTGCGTCGAGGAGCACGAGGTAGTCGTCCGCGATCAGGTCTGCGAGCACCTTCTGCATGCGTTGCGAACCCAGGAGCTCACTCGGGTTCGGGGGGATGCGCCCGGCGGAGAGGACATCGAGGTTAGGGTCGTCGCTGGACTGTAGGGCGTCAGACAGTTCGACATCACCGGCCAAGACCTGGGTGAGGCCGACTGCCGAGTCGACGCCGAAGGTCTTGGCGACCGTCGGCCGACGAAGGTCGCCGTCGACCACGATGGTGCGCTGCCCCGCGTGAGCAAGCACCCGAGCGAGGTTGGCTGTCAGAGTCGACTTGCCCTCGCCCGCGTTAGCCGACGTGATCAGGATGCTGCGGGGAGGGTTGTCGACATCGACGAAGCGCAGGTTTGTGCGCAGCTGACGAAGCGACTCGGCCGCCGCGCCCTGCTCCTCCAAGCCGCCTGCACGACGGTTCTCCCGGTTGAGTTCAGTGCTCTCCGGGATGATGCCCAGCACCGCCGAGGTCATCACCTGCTCGACGTCACCGACCGTCCGCACGCGGCGGTCCAGCTGGCGACGGATCAGGCCGAGCCCCACCCCCAAGGCGAGCCCGGCGGCGGTGCCACCAGCCAAGTTGCGCGGATAGTTGGGTGAGATGGGCCGACCGGGGAGCAACGCAGACTCGTTCGGGATCACCTGGATGACCGAGGACATCGGCTGGCCCTCCGCGCGACCCGCGTTCTCCAGCGCCATCGCCTGGTCTCGGATACCGCGCACGGCAGCGTTTGCGCGGTCCATCGCCTCCTGAGGTGTGGACGCTGTCGCGTTCACCTGGATCATCGAGGTGTTGGGAACGACCCAGGCAGTGACCGCGCCGGCGAGCGCTGCCGGCGGTGTGTCCACCCCGAGCTCGGCCTGCATCGCCTCACCGACTGCCATCGAGTTCGCCAAGGCCGTGTATGTCGTGGCTCTCGTCTGCGCCAGGCTGCCGCCCGAGAAGGCGTCCCCGACGGTGTCGGAGCTGCCTGCTTGGACCAGAGCTGTCGACGTCGCCTGATAGACGATCGGCTGCGTCAGCGTGTAGAGGAACGCGAGCAACGCCCCACGCTCGCGCTGGCGAGGATGAGCAGCGCGTTGACGCGGGCGAAGCGGATGATGTCCTGGACGGTCACGGGATCTCTCGGTCAAGCGGACAGGGGCTTCGGCGCACGGGAGCCGAACTCTGGACAAGGGTAGTGCAGGCGCTCGCCTCCCGGCAGCGAGTCGCCGCTGGTCAGGACCATCGTTCCCTGATCTTCTCCAGATCGGCGGCGACGTCATCCCTGTATGCCGTGTACGTCGCGTCGAAGGGTGTGCGGGCGTGATAGGTCACGATGCCGTGGTCGAGGACGGTGACAAGAGTCCCGCTGGCGCGGTTGAAGAAGTCGCCGTGATCGACCATCCGGAGGCTCTCGTCCCACCGGATCTTGTGCAGTGACTCGGTGCGGGCGAGGTAGATCTGCTCGATCTTGTAGCGGACCGGAAGGCCGCCGATCACCTCGCCCCATCCCCGGAGGGGAGTCTCAGCCCGCGGGCTGAGAGACGATTGAGGATGGTCGAAGTAGTAGCGGCGAGGGAGCTCGACGCGGACGAAGCCGACGATGTCGACTTCGGGGTTGTCGCGCAGGTAGTTGAGGGCGCGGTGCACGTGCGTGAGCTTTGTGAAGACGATGTCGTCATCAGTGATCAGTGTGTACTCGGTCTGCACCTGATCCAGCGCTGCGTTGCGGCCAACCGGCACGCCGCTGTTGAAGGGCAAGGCCAGAACGTCGCACCTGTCGTCCGGTTCGGAGATCGGGGAGTGGGAGTCATCGGCGATGACGACTCGGCCGTCGAAGACTCGTCGTGCTGTCCGGACGCACCTGCGGGCAACCTTGGGGCGCAGGAAGGTCTTCATCGCCATCGTCACATCGGCGGCAACGTCGGCACGCTCATCCAGTGTCTGCGAGGGATGGCGGAACGAGTCCCAGGCCTCGGCGAAGCGGAGCTGCGCGCCTGTTGCAGCGGCATACCCGAGGCGCAGTGGTGCGCCGCTCCGGGAGTGCAGGGCGGAGCGAACGCGGTCGTCCAGGGTCATTACGAGGTCGCTGGGACCAGCCTGGGGATGATCGTCTGCAGGTGGCCCTCAATCTCGGCGGCTGCTGCGGCGGTGGCTTCCTCACCGGTGCCAAAGGGATCCACGACGTCGTTGCTGCTGGAGGCGTGACCCCGGTGTTCTCGCACGTAGGCGAGGAGTTCTCGGCCCTGGACGCCGTCCGGAACCTTCTCGACGGCGGAAGCGAACTGGGCGAGCGTGTAAACCTTGCGCACCAGTTGAGGGAAGTCGTCGAGGATCCAGACGCGGTGCCCGACCGTCATCGTGAGGATGATGTCTGCGGCCTCAAGGATCTCGGGGGTGAGCCGGCGGCTGGTGTACTCAGGGTCGCTCACGCCGCGGTTCGCCAACTCGGCGACCATGATCGGGTCCATGGCCCGGTCCTCCCAGGCGTGGGTCCCTACGCTGCGGATCTCGAGCTGGTCCTTGGAGGCCATCGATCGAGCCAGGGCGTGCGCGAACGCTGACCTGCAGATGTTGGCCGTGCAGACGAAGAGCACGTTGATGGGATCCTTGACGGTCATCGCGGCTCTAAAGGCATTGGGCGGCGCGCGCGCCACAACGGCGTGCTCTGGCACGGCTCCTGGCGGGCAGGGCTTCTGGTGAACACGGATTGATTGTAGACAGCGCAAGTCCGCGCGGGTCAGGCCAGTCTCGGCGGGCCGTTGTACAGGGAGAGCCGTCTAATCGTGAGCCCCACTAGGCTGGAAGTTGTGATGCCAACCGCGAGCCTGGTCGTGCCGTCCCGTGGCGGGAGGGACCGGCTTCCCATCCTTCTTAAGGCCCTCAGCCAGCAGTCGAGGGATGACTGGGAGGCTGTCATCGTCCTGGACGGTGACGTCGACGGGTCGGCCGACTTTCTGCAGACGGTCAACGACGATCGTGTCCGCGTGGTGGAGTTCCGTGACAACCGTGGCCGGTCCGCCGCGCTCAACGCCGGACACCAGGCGGCCCGTGGAGACGTGCTGATCCGTTGTGACGACGACCTCGAGCCTGGCCTGCAGTTTGTCGAGCGGCATGTTTCACGACACCAGGACCAGGACTGCGGCGTCGTGGGCCTTTACGTCAACCGCTACCCTGACAATCGGTATGCCGAGGTTTACGGTCGGCCGCAGGACTTCCTCTTCCGGCAGCAGGCCTACGCCACCGTCCCCGAGATGCGTTGGCGTTATTGGGCCGGCAACGTCTCGGTCACCCGCGACCAGTGGGAGAGGGTCGGTCCCTACGACCTCACCTTCCGCGCTTATGGCTGGGAAGACGTCGACTGGGGATACCGGCTTCACACCAGTGGGGCACAGGTCGTCCTCGACCCATCTCTGGAAACGACCCACCACGTTGCGGCGACGACGACGAAAGTGCGGGCGCTGCGGGCCTACGCCGCGGGGGCCGCGAGGGAAAAGTTCCTGGAGAAGCACGGTCGTGTACTACCGGAAGCGCCCACTAGTGGCTGGTGGAACAGGGCCTCCGAGTTCTTCGCCAGGGTGAGTGGCGAACGGATGGTCGCGGCGACAGGTTCCGCCGTGGATCGCGCGGCTCCGTTCCTGCCAGGTGCCCTGGCCGGCAAGGCCACCGCCTTCACAGTGGAGTCCGCGGGCCGAGCCGGCGCCCGCCAGCGTCCGGAGCGAGATGTCACGGTCAGCGGAGCGGCGCTAGGGGGTCCTCCTCCGAGCCGTACTTAGCCGGCACCCTCCGGATCCCGTAAACCGCGAACCCGGTCAATCTGCCCCAGCTCGCCACCCAACCGCGCAACCACCTGGACCGCGGCGCCGGCCGCGGTCTGGCCAACCTATAGGGCAACCACAACGTCTGTTGGCCCGCATCCCGCAGCACCGCAGCCAGCGTGGGTGGCCGACCCAACTGCGACGCCGGATGTCTTAGCACGACGGCCATCCTCGCTTTCGCGCTGCGAAAAGTCTTCACGATGACGCGTGACCGTGCGGTGATCCTGAAGTCGACCACCGCCTCCGGGAAGTAGTGGACCGGGTACCCAGCCTCTTGGATGCGCCAGGAGATATCGACATCCTCGCAGCCGTAGAGAGGCAGCGACTCGTCATAGGCACCGACCTCGAAGAAGTGATCTCGCACGACCGCCATGTTGCAGTTCCCCGCGTGTGGAAGGTACTCGGTGGCAGTCAGGCCGTCGGGGAAGGCACCGTGATCGGCAGACCCGTCCGGACGCCACGCCAGGGTGCGTCCTCCCGCCAGGCCCGCTTGCAGCCGTGCCATGGCAGCCACCCAGCCAGGACGCACCGCATCGTCAGAATCGCACCAGGCCAGCACTCGACCCCGTGCTGCTCGGGCACCGATGTTGCGGACCGCAGGGATGCCTTTTGCTTGGCCCGCATCGATAAGCCGTGCAGACGACGCCGCTGGGTGGCCCCCAGTTATCCACGTCTCGACGATCTTGCCGGTGCCGTCGGAGGAGCCGTTGTCGACCACGATCACCTCGAACTCTGGCGCCCCCTGCTGCCCCCCGAGCGCGTCGAGTTGGCCGGCGATCGTTGCCGCCCCGTTCCGCACGATGATGATGACCGACACCTCGGGGGCGGCCGAGGGTTCCTGTGGCACCATGCGACAAGACTATCTGCCTCGGGGGTGCGTTAGGCTCAGGCAGCATCCCGTCCCGCACTGAAAGCTAGATCCCCGTGGCATCCAGCCCCCGCACCGTCTGGAAGCTCGACAACCCCGATCCGATCGTCGACCCCCGAGCAGAATCCACGCGCCTTCTGTACTTCCTGCTCGCCGTTTTCCTGCCTCTCCGGCTGGAGATCGTGGGCCTGCCCTCCGGGACCCTAGCCGCCTTGGGCATCGGCGCTCTCGGGCTGCTCCAGCCTGGTGATCCGGAGCGTAGGGCCCCGCTATGGTTTGGCCCATTGCTGTTCTCTGTCCCGGCATGGATGGCAACCAGTGGCCTTCTAAATGACGAGTGGGATTGGAGGCGGCTGGGGACCTGCCTCGCCTGGGCCATGGTCGCTTTCGTGCTCGGAACCGGGCGCGTTCACGTGCCGTCGGTTGCTCGCGGAGCGGTGTTTGGCCTGCTCGCGGCCTTGGTCACGGGGTCCATGGCTGCGGGAGCGGGATATGAAGGGCGACTCTCGACCTACGCTGGTGACCCGAATGCCACAGCGATGGCTGCCCTAAGCGTGGGCTTGGCCGCGGCTGCGTGGTCCAGCCTCAAGCGCCGTCCCACATTCCTCATCCTTGCCCTCGTCGTGATCATCGTGGGGCTGACCGAATCGCGCACGGGTTGGCTCGCCCTCCCGCTGGCGGTCGCGTGGGTTGTTCACATGCGGAAATGGAACATCGTCGGCGCGGCTCTGACCGCATGGGCCGTGGTCTATCTCTTCGAGAACCTTCCGGATTCCATCAGATATTGGGGCCCCTTTGCCGAGCGCGTCGGCAGCGACGAGCTCCGGGAGCGCATCCTGGGTATCGAGACGGAAATGGTGTCTCGACGACCATTGGTCGGCCTTGGCCCTGGGACCGCCCGAGCAGACCTTGAGGGACAGACCTTCTTCTTCCATAGCTCGTATCTCTCCGTCCGGGTGGAGGGCGGTTACATCTTGCTGACCGTCGTCGTCCTAACGTTGCTCGGTGTCTTCTTGCGCCTCGCGAGGGCCGAGAAGACTTGGCGCACGGGCTTGCTCCAGGCGGCGATCATCGGTCAGGCCATCACCGCGGCCAACATCGGTGAGTCCCTGCTCACACCGTCATGCGCCACGATGATCGGTCTGGCGATGTGGTGGTCACTCGCCCAACCACGGGGGGTTTTCGCTAGTTCAGATGAAGAAGGGTCGACAGGTCACAACCAGAGCGTACCGGTGCGAGAGGTCGCGGCGCGTCCTAATAGCTAGTCCCGCCAGAGCGCCTCGACCTCACGCTGGATGCGATCGGCAAATCTATCGTCGCCGAACGACTGCGCGTGCTCGCGCAGCGTGCCTGAATCCCAGGGGTGACCAAGTGCGGCGTCGACGGCGTTCCGGATCGCACCCACCTCGGGCAAGTCGAAGTGCGATCCAGTGACTCCCTCGACGACCGTGTCCAAGTATCCACCTGCACGCAGGGCGACGACAGGCACGCCAAAAGAATTGGCCTCTAGCGGCGTGAGTCCGAAGTCCTCATAGCTCGGCCCGATCAAGAGTCTTGCATGGGCATACGTCCAACGGATCTCCGCGTCAGTGAGTCCTGAGACGAACCGGACATTCCCTGACGCCAGCTGACCAAGGCGTTCGCGTTCTGGACCTGCCCCCACTACAACCAGGTTGTGCACGGTGCCCTCCACAGCCTGCACGACCGCATCGACGTTCTTGTAGGGCAGCAGACGCGAGACGACGAGCAGAAAGCCGGTCTCTGCCCAGTCCGCGAGGTCGGGGACGGCCTGGCGCGCTCCCACGTCTGACACGCCGAATGGTGGCGGTAAGACGTCTGCGTGGATGCCATAGGCCTCCTCGATCCGGCTGCTCACCACACGGGAGTTCGCGAGATAGCGGTCCGCCAGGGACGCAGCACGTTGGTCCCACTGGATGAGGCGGGACCGAAGGGCCCCGATCGCCAGCCGCTTGGCAGACCACCGTCCGGCCTCGCCGAGATAAGCGTCGGTCTGGTAAAGCCAACGGGCGGGTGCGTGGCAATAGATCAGCCGACGGCCGTCTCCGCCAAAGCCATGTGCCCAGCCGCTGCTGGACGCGATGACGACATCGGCGTCCACGCGCAGGGCGGACGAGGCTTGCGCCAGGACAGCGAGTGCGCGACGAGGGTCCCTCTTGAAGAAGGCGATCTTGTTGAGCGGGCTGGTGATGATCGTGTGGTCGGCGAACTCGGGATACGTCGCGTCCGGGTCGTAGAAGGTGGTGTAGATCGGGGCGTCGGGAAAGGCCCTGGCGAGGGAGAGGACGACGCGCTCGGCGCCTCCACGCTGGGTCAGGTAGTCATGGGCGATCGCCACTCGTGGGCGCGTCACGGTGCGACTCCCGTCATGAGTGTGCTCAGGAGGCCAGCGAAACGGGCCTGACCTGCCGAGGGCGAATATGTGGTCCGCCACCGATCGTAGGCGGTCGCCGTCGCAGCATCGGCCGCCGTCACGTCGGCCAGAAGGCCGCGGAGGGTCCGGGCCAAATCGTCGGCGCTACCCGCACGAGCGATGTAGGGATGCGTGGGCCCGACGACCTCGGGCAAAGCACCGACGTCCGTCACCACCAGCGGCACCTGTGCCGCCATCGCCTCGGCGGCGCTGAGCCCGAAGGACTCCGGCCCAACCGACGGGACCACGAGGCCGTCGATCTGCGCGAACAAGTCCTCGGGCTCGACCCACCCGAGCATCTCGACACGCGCTCCCGCGGTCGTCAGCCGCCCCTCCAGCTCACGAGACCCGACGTCATCGGTGAAGCGCGCCTCGCCGGCGACCAGCAGACGCACCTCTACGCCGCTCTCCGACACCAGGTCTAACGCGTCGAGCAGGACGGGGAGTCCCTTTTCCGGCGCGAGCCGACCCAGGAAGCCCAGCACGGCCGGGCCCTTGGCGTCGCTGCGCCGAGGGGCATTCTCCATCGGCCGTGTCCAGTTGGGCAGGACCTCGCTGCCCGGCAGCCGGGCGGCCATGAAAAGGCTCGGCACAACCACCCTCATCGCGTGGAGCTGGCTCAGCCTGGCGGCCCACCACTGGCGGCCCTCGGGCAGACGGTGCAGGTGCACGACCCGGGGGCGATGGAGCAGAGCTGTGGCGGTCGCTGGCACCAGACCGTTGCACCAGAGCAGGCCTGTCGCCGTCCGTGCCCACCCGCGCAGGGCGCGCATGTATCCGCGTCGCCCCTCCCCTGGTAGGGCCACCACCGCGAAGCCAGCATGCCGGGCCCCGTCGGCGCACTCACCCGGCGACGCGGGGGCCACGACGACGACGCGATGACCGGCGTCCCTGGCGGCGTGCGCCATGGACAGGAGCATCACCTCGCCCCCACCGACCTCGCCGTTGTTGGCGATGAGGTTGAGCGTCAGCGTCATCGGTCCGCCCCATAGACGTCCAGCAGTGCGGAGCACATGGTGGCGATGTCCGGCCACGCTTCTGCCGACTCTGGGCGGGCCCGCACGTCGCGTCCCTGCGTGAGCACAGCGTCCGCCACTGCGCGTGGATCGAGCGGCACGAGACAGCGGGCCGGGAGGATCTCCGGGTTGCCCCCGACCGCTGTCGCGACGACACCGCGCCCGTGCACTACCGCGTCCAGCAGGGAGTAGGAGTGGTTCTCCCAGGCCGAAAGCTGGGCCACCACGTCGACATCCTGGAAGAAAGCGCGGGGGTCGATGTGGCCGACGAAGTTGACGCTCTCCTGCAGCCCCAGGTCGCCGACCTGTCGCCTCAGGGCTGCTTCCTCGGGTCCGGCGCCGGCGATGGTCAGCGTGGCCTCTGGCTCCTGGCGCCGCAGGATGTCGAAAGAGTCCATGAGGACGTCGAGGTTCTTCTCCGCGGCCAGCCGCGAGATCGAGCCGATCCGCAGGCCAGGGGTCGCCGGAGGGGGATCCACGATCGCGTCAACGCCGTTGTGGATGACGTGGATCGGCAGCGATGAGGGAGGAGACCACCGGGCGCGAACCACGTCGGCGGTGGAGCGGCTGACAGCGATGAGGTCGCTGAGCCGGCGCAGTCGGGCGGAGTGGGCGGTGGCCATCGCGCGCTGCTTGATCTGCCCTGAGTGGTAGACGCCCGGGTCGCCGGAGATTCCGTGCTCGGTGCTGATGAGGCGCGCGCCGGGTGGGGCACCGATCGCGGTGACGATGTCGGCATAGGCCAGGTGCGAGTGCACCACGTCTGGTCGCAACCGTTGCACCGTATGCCGCAGCGCACGGACGGAGGTCGCCGTTCCGGCGCCGGGTCCGAAAGCGGGGTCGAGGACGGCCGTGCCCAGAGCTCGCAGCTGTTCGGCGAGCGGACCAGGGGGGCACAACACGACCAGTCGCCAGCCGAACAGACCGTGCCGGGCGACGTCGAGTACATGCCGGGCGACGCCGCCCATATCGCTGACGGGCACCACCCACAAGGCGGTCCGGGGGTGTGTGCTCAGAACCACTGCTCAAGCCGCTCCAGCGCGATCCAGAAGCCCTCGCCGTCGTTGACGTGGCCCTGCCAGATCTCGGGGATAAAGGTCACCCCCGGGGCGTGCTCGTCGAGCTGGCGCGCCAGGAGCGGCCAGTCGACCTCGCCTTCGCCCACCTGGACACCCTCACCGTCGACGCCAGTGGCGTCGACAAGGTGGAGGTGGTCGGTGTGCGGTGCCAGCAGGTCGACCGCCTCGCTGAAGGGCATCCCCACGAAGTTGGCGGACAATTTGCTGTGCGAGATGTCTAGGCAGAGGCGCTGGCCATACTGCTCGACGAACTCCGTCGTGTCTCGCGGGTCCATGAAGAGGTTGTGGAACTGCTGGCCGCCCATCAGCCAGGGATAGGGGGGCAGGGTCTGCGCGGTCATGGTGATCCCGCTCATGTCGACTCGCTCGAGGGCCTGCGCGACTCGCTCGTAGAGCCGTGGCCGCTCCGAGGCGGGAAGGTGGCGGTCGGGGGTGAAGCCGCCCATCGTGCAGACCAGCACGGGGTCGGTGGGCTGGTCGAACCAGGACCGCAAGGACTTGGTCGCCTCGATGCAGCGTTGGAGCTCGTCGATGGAGCGCTTCCAGATGGCGTCGTCGAAGGACGCCAGGTCGAGGATGAAGTCGCCGGAGAAGAGGTCGGGGACGTGGCAGGTGTAGCCCATCGGCAGCTTCTCGGAGAAGACGTCGGCCGCGTCGATCTCGAGGTCCTTGTAGGAGTAGTGGAACTCCAGGAAGTCGGGCGTGCAGTCGCGGGTGAGGCCTTCGACGTCGTGATAGCGGACCGGCACGCCCCAGGGACGGTTGAAGGAGTACTGTCGGCCGTGGGGGGCCTCGTCGGTGAGGTCGCTGGGGAAGAAGAAGTCCCCGGGCTCCATGTCGCGCTTGGCCACGCGCCCGACGAGCTGGGCGAGGGAGTTGGGCTGCAGGCCGCGCCCCGGGCTCTTGATCGTGATGTCGGCCTCGGCCAGCTGCTGACCTGCCGTGACGGTCGTGGCGGCGACCAGCGACTTGGCGAGGTTGGCGCGGTTCATCATCTCGCCGGTGGAGACCGCGCGGGGGCCGGTCGATCCCAGGGCGTCCTCGAGCTCACGGGTCCGCTGGACCATCTCGGCGAACTCGCCTGGCAAGAGGCTGACCTTGTGGTCGTTGCCCTCCATGGTGCGGTCGATGGTGAAGTGCTTCTCGATGACCTTGGCACCGAGCGCGATGGCGGCGAGGGGAACGTGATAGCCCCGCTCGTGGCCGGAGTAGCCGACCGGAGCCTGGGAGATCTCGGCGAGGCGCTGCAGATAGCGCAGGTTGACGTCCTTGAAGGGCGCGGGGTAGGTCGACTGGCAGTGCAGCAGCGCGAACGGCGCCCCGGTCGCCCGGATGACCTCGACGCTCTCGCGGATCTCGGTCTCGGTCGACATGCCGGTCGAGACGACCAGGGGTACGCGCTGCCCCCCCATGTAGGTGAGCAGCTCGTGGTTGGTCAGGTCGGCCGAGGCGACCTTGAGGCCGGGGACGCCCCAGCGCATGAGGTCGTCGGTGCTCTTGACGTCCCACGGGGTGCAGATGACCTCGATGCCGCGGTGACGGCAGTGGTCGAAGACCTCGAAGAGCTGCTCGGCTTCCAGGTTGAACTTCGAGAGCAGGTCGAGGGTGTATTGCGCGCCCAGGTCCTCCCCCGCGTGCACATTGTCCCCCGACTTGCGATAGAGCGAGGCCATGTCACGCAGCTGGAACTTGACGATGTCGGCGCCGGCGTCGACGGCCTCGTCGACGAGGTGCTTGGCCAGGTCGACCGAGCCGTTGTGGTTGTTGCCGATCTCGGCGATGAGGACGGCCGGGTGATCGGGGCCGATGACGTGGCGGCCGATGCGCAGCTCGCCGGCCCGGTTCATCGCCAGGCTGATCAGGTGTCCTGCCTCGTCAAGGACGGGGATGAGGTCCACCCCGGGTCGGAACTTCTCCGGCGCGGTGGTGGTCACCTGGGTGTCGCGGACGGTGACCGGGGACGGGTTGGCCACCGCGGCAGCCGGCGTGGTCAGGTCGACCTTGGGCTGTGTCGTGAGCCAGCGGCGGAAGTCGCCGTCGGACAGGGAGCCGAGCAGTCGCCCATGTTCGGAGACGATGAAGACGATGCCCGCCTTGTTGGCCGTGATCTTCTCGAGCGCGGCGAGGACCGGGTCCTCGCCGAAGACGACGTAGGGCGTGAGGTTGCGCTCGATGATCACGCGAGGCCTTCCTTGAGCTGTCGCAGCCGCTCCTCGGCCACGGTGAGGTCGTGCAGGGTGTCGATGTCGATGCCTTCGACCTCGTCCATGACGAAGAGACCGACCCGGCCGCCGATGCGGTTGTGCCGGGTCTGGTAGATCTCGGTAGCCGTGACGTAGAGCGACCCCGTCTCGCGGTAACGGTACGTCGTCGGCATCAGCTCTTGCCTGCGAGGCCGGTGGTCGACGTCATACTGCGCGACCGGGGTCGGGCCGTCCTGCCAGAGGAAGGGCGCCTGTGGGACGACGCCGACGAGCGAGTCGACCTGCTTGGCGTCGAACTCGGCGACGGCACGGTCGAGGGTGCCACGCATGCGCACCGGGGAGGTGGCCTGGAGCAGCATGACCCGGTCGTACCGGCGGCCCTGCTGCTCCCGGAAATCGATGGCGTGCTCGACGACGGGCTCGGTGGCCGTGGTGTCCTGTGCCAGCTCGGGCGGGCGGAGGAAGGGGACGTCGGCGCCGTGCCGGCGAGCGATGTCCGCGATCTCTTCGCTGTCCGTCGAGACGAGCACGTCGAGGTCGACCTCGGCCTCCAGCGCCTGCTCGATGGTCCACACGATGAGCGGCTTGCCGCCGACCTCGCGCAGGTTCTTGCCGGGGATGCCCTTGGACCCGCCGCGGGCGGGGATGAGGCAGAGGGTGCGGCTCACGGGATCAGCTCCTGCAGGGTGGTGGCGACTCGCGCCGCCGGGTCGGTCGTCGGCACGGCCGGGGCCGGCGTTGGGCTCTCGCGCCAGCGTCCCATCCGGTAGCGGCTCCAGAAGTCGACGAGCCACTCCGGAGGGTCCGGGTGATGGACCCAGGCGGGTATGCCGCGGGCCGCCGCCTCGAGCACGCCGGTGGAGAAAACACCGACGACTGGTCGGTCGATCTGGGCCAACGGCGTGTCCGATCGGTCGATGGTGATCCCTCGGCGCTCCCAGCGGCGATGCTGCCACCGGGACAGTAGGTCCTTCTCGGAGGGGTGTGGCCGGTAGTGGGCGCCCGCGGTCCGGCAGATGAACTCTGCGGCGCGCGCGAAGTCGTGACGCGGCAACTCCGCGCCGTGCAACTGCCCGAGGAAGATCGGCGCCTCTGCTGGGTCGTGAGCGATGCGGCGCGCCCCTGCCCGCGCCAGGAGCTCGGACCCGACGACCCGCTGCTCCACGTCGCCGCGGCTCTCCGCCCAGAAGGCTGCGTCCTCGGCCGACCAGGCCAGAAGCACGGCGTCCTCGGGCAACGGGGCCATCCAAGGCGTTAGTGCCCCGTGCTGGACGACGACGAAGCGTGCTCCCAATGACCGCGCCCACTCGTGCGCCAGGTTGCCGTAGGGCAGGTAGTGGCCTAGGGCGACGACGACCTGGACGTGGCGCAGAACCCGCGGCACCTCGCGACCTCCGTCCAGCACCGTGGCCTTGAGTGCGGGCAGCGCCGACCGGCTGCCGGGGTGTAGCACCGCCACCTCATCGGCGGGAAGGTGCTCCAGCGGGGCTTGGAGGGCCAGCGCGCTCGTCGGCGACCAGCTGTCGAGCGCGACCAGGATCGACGGCGACTTCGGAGACTCCAAGAGCATGGTCGGTGCGGCGCCTGGCTGCAGGCGTTGCTTGACCCGCTTGACGAGCGGCACCTGCGAGCGCTGCCAGCGCTGCCAGCGTGCCAGGTCTCGGGGGAATCTCAGCCCCATACCCCCTCCAGTTCACGTGCCCGATGGGCGAAGGTGTGCTCGGCGAGCGTGCGCCGCCGGGCGGCCTGCCCGATGCGCCGACTCCAGGCCCGGTCGGCCACCGCCCGACGTGCCTGCTCCACCATCTCCTCCGGAGAGGAGAAGACGACGATCTCCGTGCCGGGCTCGTAGAACTCGGAGACGTCCGGGCGGTCGATGAGCTGCAGGCCACCGGCTCCGCACGCCTCGAAGGTGCGCATCGTGAAGCCGTCCTGGTCGGTGTGGATGTTGAGCGAACCCGCCGCGCCGGCCATCAGCCCGTAAGCACGCGAGCGTGGAACATCGCGCAGGGACGGCACGGCGGGGCGGTGCAGACCCCAGGTCCGCAACCGGTCCCAGAGGTGGTGCGACCAGTCGCGACCCACGCCCAGGACGGGCACACCGGCCCGGTTCAGAGCGAGTAGCGCCTGCTCCCGGTTCGGGTAGCGCGCACCGATGAAGACGATCGAGTCCACCGGCTCGGGGGTGATCTCGACCCCCGCGTCGAAGGCGTTGGCGATGCAGTGAGTCTCGATGCCCTGCGCGGTGAGGGACGCGGCGTCGTCCGGTGAGTAGGTGATGAGCGTGTCCACTGACCGCAGCGTTTCGTCACGGTGCTGCATCCGGCGGACCTCGTCGTAAAGCCAGAGAACGACTCGGGCACCGGTCGCCCGCGCGGCCTCCCAGAAATCGTGGGTGAGGATGTCGCCGCGGATGACGAGGACGACGTCGGCGCGCGCGGCTCGCAGCGCCTCGACGGCACTCCGGCTCAGGTCGCGAGCTCTGCATTCGGCCCCCTCGGCCCTGTCGAGCCGCTCCGGCAACTCGTAACGCACCTTGTTGCGCACCTTCGCCCGCAGCCCGTCGTAGCGGTCGTAGGGGTGCACGGTCACCTCGTGACCGAGCTGCCTCAGGCCGTCGGCGAGCGACTCTCCGTAGCCGTGGAAGGCGGGGCAGACGAGGAGGACGCGCTCAGCCACGGCGACCCCGGATCAGGCCCCGCTCGCTCCGCGCAGTGCCGACGCCGTCGAAGCAGTCGTTGACCGCGCGCCTCACCTCGCCCCAGGCCATCTCGGGCACGGCGTGCGGCTCGCCGCCGTGGTGGCGGACGACGCTCACCGAAGGGTGGCTGTGCACGGATGGGCTCCTGCGGGATATTCCGGACCGACAGCCCTCACGGTGGGCTGTCGTCCTATCCTAACGGTGGTATCCAAGCCCCGTGAGCGCAGTCGGACGAGAGGAGCGCGGTCCCGTGACGGCCGAAGTAGTGGTCATCATCCCGGCGCATAACGCGGCATCGACTCTGCCCCAACAGTTGGCTGCCTTGGACAAGCAGAGGGGTGCTCCGGACTTCGACGTCGTCGTCGTGGACAACAGGTCGAGCGACGGGACCGGTGACCTCGCCCGAGCGCACGGCGTCCGTGTGATCGAGGCGCCCGACCGCGGCGGTGTGCACTACGCGCGCAACGTCGGCGCCGGAGCCACCAATCAGCGAGTCATCCTCCATTGCGACGCGGATGACGTCGTGGACGAGGGGTGGTTGGCAGCGATGACTGAACAGATCCAGCACTTCGACATCGTTGGCGGTGCGCTGTCCTTCGATCGGGTGAACAGTCAGGATGACGTGGTCGGCCTCAGTCCACCCGCCGCCAGACAACTTCCAACCTGCATGGGCCGGCGTTATGCAGTTGGCGCCAACATGGGCTATCGCCGCACGGTGTGGGAGGCTGTCGGTGGCTTTGACGAGTCTTTCGTGGGCGGCCATGAAGAAGTGGACTTTGCCTGGAGGGCACAGAGCGAAGGCTTTAGCGTCGGCTTCGCACCTCAGGCCGTCGTCTTCTACAGGCAGCGAGGAACACTTGTTTCCCTGTTTCGACAGCGCTTCAGTTATGGCAGCTCCTTCGCCCAGCTCTATTCCAAGCACTCCCACGAGCGGATCACGCGAGTCTCCCCGCGCACCGAAGCTCGCAAGGTCTTGACCCACTTCGGGCGAGGGCCGAAGGTACTCGTCCGGCGAGATACGCGTAGGACGTGGCTGATGCACACTGCGTGGGTGCTGGGTCGGCTCCGCGGTGACCTGCGCTACAAGGTCAGGGCACCGGGCTGATGTCTCAAGACCTGCGGGTAGTCACCCTGACCACGGCACTCCCTCATGCAGCGATCGAGCACGCTGGAGGGAAGTACCTCAACCTACTGCTCGAGGAGCTCGGCCCGGACAAGGTGATCGTTATCGCGCCGCCTCTGCCGTCGGTGGTGCGCGCCGTCGGGCTGCCCGGACACCCGCCCCGCACGATCATCACCCGCCCGCTCCCAGACTGGTTACAGGCACTGGAGAGCAAGGTCCGACGACTGGATCCGGGTATGCCGTCATGGAGCCTGCTGCACTCCCTGCTAAGAGACCGACACATCAAGGCGGCACTGATGGGTGCTGATGTCATCGACCTGCAGTGGCAGGACACCATTCGTCTGTCTCGATTGGTGAGGTGTCTCGCTCCTGCTGCGTGGATGGTCGGCACCTTCCACGACGTGCAGACGCAGAAGTTCAGACGACTGGCCGACCGGGCGTCGGGCCTGCGGCGGTTGAAGTGGCGCGTCGCCGAGCGGATAGCGCGGCGTTCGGAGCGGGTCGGGGCTCGTCTCCTCGACACCGTCGTCGTGTTTAGCGACAAGGATCGCGATCTGCTGCCGTCGAATGCCCCTGCCACTGTCGTCGACCCGCCGCTGGCCCAGGTCGGTGATCGGCAGTGTCACGCAATGCCCGACACGCCTACAGTCGTCTTCGTCGCCTTCTTCATCCGCCCGGAGAATCATGAGGCGGCCATGTGGCTCCTGCGAGAAGTGTGGCCCCTCGTCCACCAGCGCGTACCTTCGGCGCAGCTCTCGTTGGTCGGTGCGGGAAGCACGTCCGAGTTGGCGGCAGAAACTGAGCGGACGGCGGGTGCCTGTAGCCTCGGCTACGTCGACGACCTGGACGATGTCCTCGCAGCGGCGAGCGTGGCCTTGGTCCCTCTGCTGGACGGTGCTGGCGTGAAGTTCAAGACCATCGAGGCACTGCTTGCCGGCGTGCCGGTCGTGACCACCAGCATCGGCGCGGAGGGGATACAGCCGGTCGACCTCTTCTGGAGGGTCACTGACGACACCCAGGAGTTCGCAAATGCCATCTGTGAGGCACTGATTCACCCGGCTGAAGCACAAGCCGTCGCCGACGAAGCCCAGATCGCAGCCACCACACGATACAGCCGCAGCACGTTCAGCAAGGCTGTGTCGTCGGTCTATCGCGTCAAAGCCTCCCGAGCGAGAGCGACGATCGAATCGGCCCACTGATCCCAGTTGAGCAGATCGGCCGCTCGCTGCCGCGCCGCCTGGGAGAAGGATGCCCGGAGGTCGGGGTCCGTCATCGCGGCAAGCGCCTCGACTGCCTGCGCCACCATCGCTTCGCCTGGCGTCACCAAGAAGCCGGTGACACCGTCCTCCACCACAGTGGCGACACCCCCGGTGCGCGCGGCGACTACAGGTAGTCCAGCGTGGGCCGCATCGGTCAACGTCACCCCAGTCGCATTGGCCGTAGCGAGCTCGAGGAGCACGTCGTGGTCCGCGTAAAGCTGGCCCATCTCGGTCGGGTAGAGCCGGCCCCTGCCACAGGCCCACGCCGGCAGCATGTCTGGGTGGTCGCCCACCACGGTCAGCGCGACACGATGGCCGCCAGTCACCATGGACGACACCGCAGTCAGCGCGGCTTCTCCGCCTTTGCGCTGCCAGTCGCTCGCGACGAGCAGAATTCGTAGCTCGCTTGAGTTGCCAGCCCGGCGCCGCGCACCGGTCGTCGCCACTCTGGGGCCGAAGGGCACGACGCGCACTTTGGCAGCAGGCACACCGTAGTCGGTGACGGCCGACGATCGGGCCCACTCACTGGGCATCGCGGCGAAGGCAGCTCGCCCCAGTGCCCGCCGCTCGATGCTCTCACCCTGGCGGCGTGCCGATCGATGAAGGGACGAGTACAGCGGGTAGAAGTCCTGCACAGCGGCGAAGGTCGCGTCACTCACGTGAATGACGGGCACTCCTCCACCCAGGTGGGCGATCTCCTGCGAGGCTGCGACGGCCACGACCACATCCACGTCCGTGGCAGCCAGCTCGGTCGTCAGACGCTTTCCGCGCCGTCGCGCTGTGGCGCTCATGTGTCCGACCAGGAAACGCCGACCCTTCCGGCCATCAAGCAGCCGCATGACGGCACGGTCTGGCAGAGCGGTCCCCCATCCTGCGGTGGAGATGGGGCGGACTGCCGCCCGCCGCGAGAGAGCCTCATGCATGGGGCTGATCACTCCCGACCACGCATGCGGGTCTGAGAAAGCCCACGGCGTGACGAGAGCCACCTTCAGAAGGCTCTCGTCGTCCGCAGAATTTCTCATTGCAACCATCGTTCAGTTCAGCGAGCCGAGCTCGACCAGCCGCGCAAACTCTGGGTCTGAGGCCGCGAGTTCTTGCATGGTCCCGCGACTCTGCAGGCGGCCTTGGGAGAAGAAGAGGATCTCGTCGGCGTCCTTGACGGTCGACAGCCGGTGCGCGATGACGACGACGGTGATCTTCCCGTGCAGATCGCGGATCGTCCGCGTGATCTCGTGCTCCGTTTCGTTGTCCAATGCACTTGTCGCCTCGTCCAGGATGAGGAGCTGGGGGTCCGCATACAACGCCCGCGCGATGCCCACACGCTGGACCTGCCCGCCCGAGAGCCGTGAGCCCGACTCCCCGATCACGGTGTCCAGTCCTTCGGGAAGGCTGGCGACCACGTCGTGCAGTCGCGAGCGGCGCAGGACATCGTCGAGGTGCCTTTCGTCGACCTCGTCGACCGGGTCGGCGAACGTGATGAGGTCCCTCAACGTCGCTTCCCACACATAGACCTTCTGCGAGACCATCGCGACCCTGGAGCGCCACCCGTGCGGATCATCCGCGATGTTGCGCCCGCCCACGCTGATCGAGCCCTCCGTGGCATAGAGCAGGCCCGCCAAGATGTCAGCGAACGTAGTTTTTCCGGCGCCAGACGCGCCCACCAAGGCGACGGTGCTCCCACGTTTGATGGTCGCAGTCACTCCCGTCAGGACGTTGATTTGAGAATCCGGATACCGATACCCGACGTCGCTGATCTGTAGGTCTGAGTCAAGAGTGCCACGCATTTGTCCCTCGGGATCTGAATTGCGGACATCGACGTCACGCTCCAGTTCCTCGAGCTGCTCGGACACCAGCCGCAACGAGGGTCTCGCGCCACGCACACTGTTGGCAGTGGCGACGAGCCTGTTGAAGCACGGAATGATCCTGATCGAAGCCGCAGCGAACACCGCGAGCAGACCAAAAGCCGTGGCTTCATCGCGGGTGCTGAAAAGCAGAAGCGCGACGAGCAATACCCCGAGGATGAGCACGATCTCCAGGACATACTTGGGGGTCTCGGCCAGGAGTGCCGTTCGACTGTTCAATCTAGCAATCTCGCGTCGATTTTGTGTGTAAGCCCCAGTGAACACACGCTCCTTCCCGAAGATCCTCGACTCCCTGAACCCTTCGACAGCCGGATTGATGTATCCCCATGCCTGAGTGTTCAACTCAAGGCTGCGTATGGCATACCGTAAAGCCCATGGCTTGAATACGCGGCTCATCATGATCGCGGCGCCCCCAAACACGACAACCGCGGTCGCGGAAGCGATTGGCGACAGGATTACGAGGGTTGCGAACAGGAAGATGACGGTGATGCCGTCGATGAGGATTGAGATGTAGCCCAGCAGCAGTCCGAAGCCTGTGGGCACCCCACCAGTCACAGCTTGGAGCACAGTCGACTTCGAGCGGCGACGATGCGACGAATAGGTCGCTGACAGGTACCGACTAAGCAGCGAACTCTGAGCAGCAGAGGCTGCCTCTTGAGTGATGGAGATACACCGATACCGCAGCAGCACCGTGACACCGTTCTTGACCACGAAAGCACTGCCCACGATGAGCGCCATGGCGAGGAGGATGGTCGAACGATCGTTCGTGCCGATGACGGGAACCACCCACCGCTCCACAGCGGACGGCAGCCCACCATCGGTCGTGAGGATCTGCATCAGCGGCAGCATTGTCACGATCCCGATGATGTCAAGCGCAGCCGTTACACCAGAGGCCAACACCAGCAGGATGATCCGCCAGCGCATCCGCCACGGAACTAACGTGAAGAGCTGCCGGAGCATTCGTACATCGGCGCGGAACTCAGACTCGGTGACTGCTTCGGGGCTGGTGGCCACGCGTGACCTCGCCTCTCGTCGTGCTCTTCACGGGTTCTTGGGGCTGCCATGCTGCAGCTGGACTGCCAGGAAGTATGTCACGGGATAGTCATGGGCGACGACGTCGCGCCACGGCGAGGTACGAGGCCATCCGGTCACGTGCGGAAAGGAAGGGCCGTACGGTTTGAAGAGCTTGGCGGACCCATTGAGGGTCTGCTCCGAGCTTCGCGGCTGACGCGATGCGGACGAACGCTCTCGGCGCCAGGGTGGCGTCGAGGGATGGGCGGACGCCAAGATGCTTCAGTTCCACACGCGCTTGCCCCTCGATCCACTTTAGATTGCCTGCATGGAACAGCTGCCCGCCCAAACTAGTGGCGACTTCTCGATGGACGGCGAGGGGCCCTTCGTCCACATAGAGCAGTCGCCCTTTCTTGGCTATGCGAGTGTACGAATCGTGGTCTTCATAGGCAATATTCTCGTCGAAACCACCTATGGCACGCAGCATCTCCGTTCGAAACATAACCGTGGGCGCGCAGATCCAATTTCCGTGGATCAGCATGTCTGCAAAAGGATCCTCGGTTGAGATAAACTCTGCCCAGTGCGAGTGCAATTCGTAAAACGTTTCTGAGTAGATGCGGCCGTACTCGTCAGCCCGAAGCGCATCCCCGTAGGAAAGGCCCACGCCGGCGTCGCCCATCGCATCAGCCTGCTTTGCGATACGCCCAGGCATGCTCCAGTCATCACCCGCGAGGTATACGAAAAATGGAGTGTGGACTTGCTCAAGTACCTCGTTGAGCGTTGCAGGCAGTCCCCGATTGACCGAGCGGAGCAGCAGTGTTACCCGAGTTCGCTGGATCGCGTCGAGAGCGTCGTGCCAGTCTAGGATGCGCTGCTGTGTATCATCCGCCGAAGCATCGTCGGCAATGACAATATTGCACTCTTCTTGGTTGAGAGTGGAAGAGAGGGCATCCCATGACGTAATCTTGGTGGTTGTACGATACTATTCCCACGGTGACCCGGGGCTGCGCCTTCATGATGACTCAGCGCTCAGGAGATTGCGACCGCGTCTGGCGACGGCCCTGATTGTCTCGAATGCCTTCAATGCGCGAGGCGAGGAAGTTCTGAATCTCTCCAGGAGAGCGTACCGATGGCGAAGGTCCATAATTTCGTCATGCTGGCTAAAAACGAAAGCAAAGAGATCTTCTGCGTGAGTCTCATAGACACCGATGTTATTGCGGAAGATGTCTGCATGCGCGGAGATGAGCTTTTGGCGATCACTGCCGACTTCAGCGTTCACGCTGCCGGGCCGAATGCGGTAGAAGAAATGTACGGCGTCCAACCGATAAGGCGTGCGACCGAGGCCAAGAATCTTCATAACGAAATCATGGTCCTCCCGTCCGTTGCGCATGCTTTCGTCATATCCTCCGACGGAAGCCCAGTCCGAGGTGCGAAAAAGTGAACATGCGAAGATCATATTGTGGACGAGAAAGGTCTTCCACTCAAAGTCTGGCAGTCCCCAGATGCCGTCGGCATCACTAAATAGGCGAGCACGGCTGTAGGTGACACCGATGCTGGGGTCTGCGTCCATGACCTCCACGGCCTCTGCGATGTAATCAGGCGCGATCAGGTCATCGCTTCCGAGCGGGAAGAAGTACTCAGTGGTCGCACCAGCCAGGCCGGCGTTGATAGCAGCTGACGGGCCTTTGTTCGGCTGACGCACGAGTATGACGTCGCCCTCCGACTCGAACCGTCTAAGGAGATCCAAGGTCACGGCGTCCGTCGAGCCGTCGTCGACCAGGACGATCTCGATGCTGGGGAAAGTCTGAGCCCGAGCTGACCTGAGGCATGTCTCGAGGTACTCGCCTGTGTTGAAGACCGGGATGATGATGCGGACTCGTTTCACGTCAAAGCCCTTCCCTCACATCAGTTCAGTAACTGATTGAGCATCGTAACGTGGTCGGCAGAGGCAGGCCGACCGCTTCGATCTTGGCGGGGCGGAGCACGGAACTGGCGGAACCTGGCGCGGTCATGCCCGGCTCCCTGGATGGGTAGCAGTCAATGATCGAAACGGTGTCAACTTTCCGCCGTCGCCCGCGTTGCTCGGAGACGCTCAGTTCGGCCTTGGTCAACGAGAAATGGTCGCCTGCTTGCTGACATTGTAGGTTCCGAACTCGTCGTGGAACCCTCGCGGTTGGCAGCGGCGTCCTCGGTGACGGTGAGGACGACATGCCATCTCCCTGTAGGGCTCGGCGCGCGGGTAGGGTCAATTCGTGACTCGACTCCTCGTCCTCACGGCGGACCGCGCCAGCGTTGGTCCCTATGGCATCGACAAGATGCAGGATCTGGGCTACGAGTTGGTCGAGGTGCCACCTGCCAACCTTCGAGTCCACCGCAAGGTTCGCGATGTGCTGGAGCACCGCAGCGGACGCCCAATGGACAAGACCTTTCGGTCGGCAAGGAAAGCCGCCGGTGCCGATATCGTTTTCGCCTTCCTTGAGCGTGAGGCTCTAGCCGCCTCCTGGGCCAAGCGACATCGCGTACCGCCCTATTGCAGCAAGCCACTGGTGATGCTGTCGTGCTGGCTCGCCGAAGAACTGCGCACCATGACGCCTGAGGAGCGACGGTCGGTCGTGCGCAGTTACAGTGGAGTCGACCTGATCCTCGTCTGGTCCAGCAACCAGGTGGACCTTCTCATCGAAGCCGGATTCGCCTCAGACCGCGTCGAGGCGATCAACTTCGGGTTTGCGCCAGGGTTCTTCCCACCCGCCGATGTGCGAGCGCGATCGGGTGTCCTGGCGATCGGGGCCGATCGAGGCAGGGACTACGGCACTCTGATGAGTGCGGTTGCCGGCACCGGCATCCAGGTCGACCTCTACGCAGGACAGGGGAACGTCGCTGGCCTGACGATCCCTGACGAGGTGACTTTCCACGGTCGCGTCCCCTACGAGGAATACCGTCGGTTGGTGGCCGCTGCATCCGTCGTCACCGTGCCTACCGTGGAATTGGCCTACCCCACCGGCCAGACAGTTGCCTTGGAGGCAGCCGCCACCGGGGCGTGCGTGATCCTCACGGACACACCCGCCATACGCGAGTACTTCTCGGAAGACACGGCGCTCATGGTCCCGCCGCTAGACGTCGACGGCTGGCAAGGAGCGCTGCGCCTGGTGACTCAGGACCAGAAGTTCCGCGAGAACATGGGCCGGAGGGCATCGGACGATGTCCACGCCAGGTTCACCTATCTGCAGATGTGGCAACAGGTGGATCGGCTCCTGCGGGTCCGCGGCTGGACGCGGCAATAGGTCCGTCAGGCCAAGCACAAGGCCTTCGTCACGCCAAAGCGCGCTCGATGGCTGGCACGAGATTCCCGGCTGTGGGTGGACAATCGCCGCTGGGCTAGGGCGGAGCGGAGGCGGCCGTTCGTGTATAACCCTGCCTACTACGCGCACACCTTCCTCGCGCGCCAATCCCCGCAGACCGGCATCCTGCGCGAGGCCCCAGAAACGCTCTGGGCCTTCTGGCTGGGTGGAGAGTTGTCGGCTGCCCGCCGTGCCTCCCTCTCTGCCTTGGAAGCTCAACCTGGTCTGGAGGTTCGCCTAGTGCGTTCGCCAGATGAAGTGCTGGTGGAGGGGCATCCGTTTCACCCGTCCTTCGAACATCTGCACGCTGTGCATCGCTCCGACTACCTGCGGGCCTACGTGATGCATCACCACGGTGGTGTGTACGCTGACGTGAAGCCATTTACTCAGGCTCTAGCGCCGGTTCTTGGCCGCCTTAACGCAGATGCCACCATCTGGGTCGTTGGCTATCGCGAGATCACTTCCAACTACGTCCCGGATCTGCTCCATGTGCTCGGGGACCACATCCGACGGCACTACCGTGCTGTGATGGGTCCATCAGGCTTCGCCTGTCGCCCTGAGACAGCTTTCACGGCCGAATGGATGCGGGAGTTGCACGCGCGCCTCGACTACTTCGTCGGAGCCTTTGAGGAGGCTGGGGCTCGCGACTGCGTCCCCTACAGCGCCCCTGCTGCGTATCCGATCCGGTGGAGCGAAATCCTGGGTGACATCATCCAGCCCCTCTCGATGAAGCATCAGGCCCACATGCTCCTGACGAATGGGATCCGACCACAACTCAAGCTTTACCGGTAGGTCGCCAGTCTCACCCCAGTGCGTCAACGCTTCAACGCCTCGGAACCGGAATCCGTGTACGTCGGCTCGGCCGCTGACGCTTGTCATCGGGACGGCCTACCCGCGCTGATCCAGTGTGTAGACCTACGCTAAGAGAGTGATCTCCTTTGAGGCAGTCTCGAAACGCTTTGCGGACACCACAGCAATCGATGAGTTGACTCTCGCTGTGCCCGCCTCCGAAGTCACGTGTTTCGTGGGTCCGTCGGGTTGCGGCAAGACGACCAGTCTTCGGATGATCAACCGCATGGTGGAGCCGACATCCGGTCGGATCTTGATCGACGGCCAAGACGTGGCGACGCGCAAGCCAGCAGATCTTCGGCGATCCATCGGCTACGTCATCCAGCACGCGGGGCTGTTCCCGCATCGAACGGTGCTTGGCAACGTGATGACGGTTCCCCGGCTCCTTGGCTGGGACAAGAGCCGCGCGCGGGATGCTGCGATGACTGCCATCAAGAAGGTCGGGCTGACGCCTGCCCAAGCCAGTCGCTACCCGGCGCAGCTCTCCGGAGGTCAGCAGCAACGTGCCGGTGTGGCGAGGGCGCTGGCCAGTGACCCGCAGATCGTGCTCATGGACGAGCCCTTCAGTGCGGTGGACCCGCTCGTCCGCGAGGAACTGCAGCAGGAGGTCCGGAGACTTCAACGCGATCTCGGTATCACCATCGTGCTCGTCACCCACGACATCGACGAAGCGCTCACTCTGGGGGATCAGGTTGCTGTGTTCCGGCAAGGTGGGAAACTCGCCCAAGTCGACACGCCTGCCACCCTCCTCGCCAACCCCGCCGACGAGTTCGTCGAGCGGTTCGTGGGTGGTGTGCTGTCGAAATACGAGCGGTACCACCGGCTCAAGGAGTCCGCTGAGGAGAATCGCTAATGGTCGGCGGTGTGGCGTGGTCGACCATCGTTGAGTTGGCACTTCGGCACCTCTACCTCGCTGGAGTCCCTCTCGTCATCGGGTTGTTGATCAGCCTTCCCTTGGGTTGGTTGGCAGTGCGCTACCGCTGGGCGCTGCCAGGCATCGTGGCCGGCACTGGACTCCTCTACACAATCCCTTCACTCGCACTCTTCATCCTGCTTCCGTTGGTGACGGGGGCGCGCATCCTTGACGACTCGAACGTCCTGATAGCCATGACGGTCTACACGGTTGCACTGCTGACGAGGACGGTGGCGGACGGCCTCCTCTCAGTCCCTAGCGCGACGCGTCAGGCAGCCATCGCCATGGGTTACGGGGAGTTGCGCCGCACACTCACAGTTGACCTGCCGCTCGCCATTCCGGTCATCACCGCCGGCTTGCGGGTCGCGGCCGTCAGCAACGTGTCCATCGTCTCGGTGGCCTCGCTCATCGGAGTGAGCCAGCTCGGCAGCCTCTTTACCCGTGGCTTCAACCGCAATGACCTCGATCCCGTGGTGGTCGGCATCCTCGCCTGCGTGGTCCTGGCCATCGCCCTGGATGTGCTGATCGGCGTGATCTCCCGATTGCTGACCCCGTGGCTGCGGGCGGGTGATGCGCGATGATCCAGCAGACGTTCGCGTGGCTCATCGACCCCGCCTCCTGGTCGGGGCCAGCAGGGATCCTGGCCCAGACGATCACGCACCTGCGCATCTCGATCGTGGCTCTTCTCGTCGCCTCTCTGGTGGCGGTTCCCGTCGGCCTGTACATCGGGCACACGGGCCGGGGCCGATGGCTGGCCATCAACATCGCCGGGGCATTCCGCGCAATCCCGAGCCTGGGGGTTCTGCTCGCGGCGACAATGCTGCTCCTGCCCGTGCTCCGCGGCGAGTTGGCCTTTGAGTTGCCCGTCCTGATCGTCCTCGTCCTGCTGGCGATCCCCCCGATCCTCTCCGGCGCCTACGCGGGGGTCGAATCCGTCGATCCGGCGGCGCGCGATGCAGCGCGAGGCATTGGCATGACAGGCAGCCAGGTGCTCTGGCAGGTCGAGGTGCCGGCCGCTCTGCCGCTCCTGCTCTCCGGCATTCGCTCTGCGATGCTCCAGATCATCGCGACCGCGACCATCGCTGCCATCGTCGGCGTCGGAGGTCTGGGACGGTTCCTGATCGACGGCCAGGCCTCTCGCCGCTACGAGATGATGGCCGGGGGTGCCCTGGTGGTTGCCCTCCTCGCCTTGCTGGTCGACCTCCTTCTTGCCCTCGTCCAGCGGTTCGCTGTCTCCCCGGGATTGCGAGCACCCGCAGCCACGTGAGGGAGGGTATACAGGGATTCAGGTCGCGGTGCCCAGCCATCTCGTGGCACCGTGGGCTGATCAACTCGCGGGAGGAACCACCATGCGTCGCACCTGGATCACCGTCCTGTCCTTGACCACCGCCCTGAGCCTGTCCGCCTGCGGCGGCGGGGGAGACCCGCTGGAGGAGGCGGACGCTCCGGCTGAGCAGGAGGGGGCGGACACGACCGGCGCGGCTGATGAGGGCGCGGGGCAGGTCGTGGTCGGCTCCGCCAACTTCCCGGAGAACGAACTGCTTGCGGAGATCTACGCCGCAGCGCTTTCCGATGCTGGCGTCGACGTGAGCACCCGCCTCAACATCGGCAGCCGAGAGACCTACATGGCGGGCCTGGAGGACGGGTCGGTCGACCTCATCCCGGAGTACATCGGCGGACTCGGCACCTTCCTCAACCCAGACATCACCGCAACGTCCACCGACGATGTGCTGGCCGATGTCGAGGAGAACCTGCCCGAAGGGCTGCAGTTGCTGGAGCTCAGCGAGGCTGAGAACAAGGACTCCATCGCAGTGACCGCGGAGACGGCTGAGGAGCACTCGCTCACCGAGATCGGCGACCTGCAGGACGTCGCGGGAGAGATGACGCTGGGCGGCCCGCCGGAGTTCGAGACGCGACCCAACGGAGTCGCCGGTCTTGAGCGCGTGTATGACGTGGTGTTCGGCTCGTTCAGGTCACTCTCGGCGGGCGGGAACTTAACCGTCCAGGCGTTGGTCAACGGTCAGGTGGACGCAGCCAACATCTTCACGACCGATCCGTCGATCGAGGAAAATGGCTTCGTCGTCCTCGATGACCCCGAGAGCCTGTTCGCCGCTCAGAACATCGTGCCGCTCATCAGCTCCGATGTCGTCAACCCGGCAGTGGAAGAGGCGCTGAACGACATGTCCGCTGCGCTCACCACAGAGGAACTGACGGCGATGATGGTCAAGGTCATCACTGACGGTGAGGACCCGGCGGACGTGGCGCGGGAGTTCGTCGACTCGCAGTGACTTAGGCGCTCTCCAGCCAGCGCATGGTGCGCAGAACTGCTAGGTCGTCGAAGGCTCTTCCGATCACCTGAACGCCGATCGGGCGCCCGTCCGACATGGACGCCACTGGTGCTGTCCCGGCAGCTTGCCCAGTCATGTTCCACGGCATCGTGAAGTTGATGTGCCACATGCCGCGACCTTGTTCGGGGTAAGGCATCGGGAGGTCGGCCGCGGGTGCTGCCTCTGGAGCGACCGGGCTGATCATCAGGTCCAGCCCGCCCGGAGCGGCTCGCGCCCAGGCGGCCACGGTGCGAGATTGCACCTGGGCGAAGGCTGCATAGGCGTCGAGGGCGTCGACGGCTGAGAGACCGCGGGCGCTGGTGACCCAGGCCTGGATGTAGGGCAGCACCTTCGCTTGGGCTGCGGGTGAGAGCCGCTCGAAGTCAGCGAGTGACCGGATGCGCCAGAAGCGGTCGATGCCGTCGAGCAGGTCCTGACCGAGCCAGGGCTTGATCTCGATGATGTGCGCACCTGCGTCCGAGAGCCGGTCTGCCGCGGTCTCGACTGCGGCGACGACTTCAAGCGCTGGGTCCATGCCGTAGCCAGGCTCGGTCCAGACGCCCACCTTCGCGGTGGTCAGGTTGTCCTCGCCGAGTTCCCACGAGGAGTCATCGCCAGGCAGCGAGGTCCAGTCCGCAGGATCTGGCCCAGCGAGGACCGACATGAGGAGCGCGCAGTCCGCGGCCGTCCGAGCCATCGGACCAGCGACACGTCCCAGGTATGGCGCATGCAACGGGATCCGTCCCGCGCTGGGTTTCAGCGTCGACAGTCCGAGCCAGGTGCCGGGCAGCCGGATGGACCCGCCGATGTCGGTGCCGACATGCAGCGGGCCATAGCCAGCGGCGGCAGCGACTCCCGCACCGGAGCTGGAGCCACCCGTGCCCCAGGCCGGGTTGAGGGGCGAGAAGGTCTGCCCGTGCAGGCTCGAGTGTCCGGAGGAGAGCATGCCCCAGTCCGGCATCACCGTGGATCCCAGCACCAGCATCCCGGCCTCGACCACCCGCCTCGCGATCGGGGAATCCGCTTCTGGAACGACCGGCTCCACGCCGGCGCACCCGGCGGGCATCGGGACGCCTGCCCGCGCGATGTTCTCCTTCACCGTGACGGGCACGCCGTCCAGCACAGAAAGGGGTTCGCCAGCTTCCCACCGACGTGTGCTGGCTGCTGCGCGCTCAAGCACTAGCTCCGAGTCATCTCGCAGGTAGAACGCGTTGAGGTCCGGCTCGCGGTCGTCGACACGGGCCAGCACCGCCTCGGCGACGTCGACCGGGGAGAGGTGACCTGCGGCATACCGGGCAGTGAGCTCGGTCGCGGTGAGGTCGGCCAGGGACATGAGTGGACTGTAATGGTCCCGGCGACGCGCCGCAGTTAGCCTGGCAGCTATGCCCGTGACCCTCCGCCGAGACCAGATCCTCGTGACCTTTGCTGCTGTCGTCTGGCTGGTCGGGACTGCCTTCGGGATGGGCCTGGTCGGTGGCACTGACGGCGTCAACGAGCAGGGCGAGGGGCTTTTCTCCGACTCGGCCACCCTGATCGCGCCCCACGGTCCGGCATTCACGATCTGGTCGGTGATCTACGTCTTCCTGATCGGGTATGTCATCTGGCAGTGGATCGCCAGCGACTCGCGCTGGGCGGCTGTCACCCGCTTGCCGGCTGCGGCGTCCTTAGCGCTGAATGGCATCTGGCTGCTCGTGGTCTTCGCGGGCTGGGTGTTCGTCTCGGTGCTGGTGATGCTCGGAATCGTGGCCTCCCTCGGGCTGATCCTGGCGCGCACCGCTGACCTGCCCCATGAGGGCCTGGGCGACACCATCTGGGTCGCCGTCACGTTCGGTCTCTACCTGGGCTGGATCTGCGTGGCCACCTGCGCCAACATCGCGTCCTGGCTGGTCGGGATGGGAGTGTCGGCAGAGGGGACCGGGCCTGCGTTCACCACCGTCGCTGTGCTCGCGGTGGTCGTCGGGCTGGTCGCCTTCCTGCTCACCCGCACTCGGCAGCCCGCCTTCCAACTGGCCCTGGTCGCCGCGGTCACGTGGGGGGTGGCGTGGGTGGCGGTCGGCCGTCTCACCGGCGACCTGCGCTCCGACCTGGTCGGGTATGCCGCGATCGCCACCGCGATCGCGGTGGTCGGGCTGGGTGTCGGCGCGCTACGGATGAGCAGGAAGCTCGAGCCTTCCATGGCCGGGAGCTGAGGGCCGAGCATGTTCGAGCGCTTCGGGGTGAGTGGGCAGGCCGAGCACGTCTACCTAGAGCTGGTGCACTCCGAGCCCACCTCGCGTGAGCAACTGGCAGCTGGTCTGGGGCCGTTCGCTGCGGGGCTGGATGATGTGATCGCCGAACTCTCGGGCCACGGGTTGGTCAGTCTCGACCCAACCCGGGCGCTTGGCTTCCAGGTTGTCGCGCCGCACCGCGCGGTCGACATCCTGATCGAGCGGGAGGAGCAGCGTCTTGCTCGGGAGCGGGAGGCGCTCGCGGCCAGTCGGGAAGGGGTGGGTGGGCTGCTCGAGGAGTTTCTGAGTGCGCGCGTCCGCCGCACGGGGGATGCGGTCGAGACGATCGATGAGCCGACTGTCGTGCGGGCCAGGCTCTATCAACTGATCCAGGGCGCCCAGCGGTGCGTCGACGCCACCCACCCCGGCGCTGCACTGTCTGCGGAGGCGACGGAGCAGTCGCTTGAGGTCGATCGCCAGCTCGCAGGTCGTGGTGTTGCCGCGCGGATCCTGATGAGTCGCGAATCCCTCGGGCCGGAGCACTGGGAGACGTACCTGGAGGAGACGACAGCGCTCGGGCACCGGGTCCGGCTGATGTCGGCGATTCCGCTGCTGCAGATCGTCATCGACGAGGAGATCGCGCTGCTGCCCTTCGTGACGCCAGCGGGACGGACGGGCGCCAAGGTGCTCCATGGCGCGGACCTGATCCGGCCTGCCATCGTGCTCTTCGATGAACTCTGGGGGACCGGGGTGCCCTTCGAGGCAGGAGTCGGTCCGGGGAATGACGCCAAGATCGACGAAGCGCGGATGCGCCAGGTCGCGACTTTGCTCGCCGGCGGGCTGAAGGACGAGACCATCGCCCGCCGACTTGGCATCTCTACCCGCACGGTTCGCCGCGTGGTGGCGGCGCTCCTCGATCACCTCGGTGCAGAGAGTTGCTTCCAGGCAGCGTGCCTCGCGGTGCGGGCGGGGTGGCTCGATCCGACCGATGAGGCCGTCAGGGGCGAGGAGTCGGTCACGGGCGCGGACGCGCCACGACGAAAGACGTGACGAACGGGCCGAGTTGGGCAGCGACCGCCCCGCGGCTGGCGGTCCGCTGGAGGCCGGTGTCGAGATCGGTGACGATCATCTGACTCGAAAAGCCGGTTGGCTGCAGCAGCAGCACCGTGCTCCACCCTGGCCCCGACAGCTCGGCGATCAGACTCGCCGGACCCCACTCGAGGCCCCGCAAAGCGGCGGTGAAACTCTCCGCGCCGATGAACTCTTCCACGACCGTCGTGCGCTGCAAGTCTTCGCACCAGGACGTGCGAGGCATCGGCAGGCAGGTGACCTCCTCCACAGGGAAGTCCGTGATGTTCGGGCTCTGGGGCTGGGCGGACATGATGTGCTCCTTTCGGCGAGGCCCCGGCGGGACCGATGTGAGGAGCGTGCCCATCCCTTCCCGGCCACCGGAAGGGGTTGCCGTGGCCCAAGGAGGACATGGCCAGTGGCGGACGCTCAACAGGACAGTCCCGCCCCGGCCGCGCTACTGTCGCCAAAGCTTGTGCAAACCTTGCACAACCAGCACCGAAGGAGCGCCATGACCGAGCACCACGACACATCCCCCGTCGACCCCGTCAACGTCAGCTCCGACCCCGAGGACGTGCAGAAGGTCCGCGACCTGATGGAGAGCATGGACATCGCCATGCTCACCACGACCGACTCCTCGGCACCGCACGAGCGCCTCACCAGCCGGCCGCTGTCCACCCAGGTGGCCGAGGACGACGGGGACGTCCTTTTCCTCATCCGCCGGAGCAGCGCCGTCGCCCGAGACGTCGCCGCAAACCCGCACGTCAACGTCGCCTACTCCTCGATGAAGGCCTGGGTGTCGCTCGCCGGCACCGCCACGATCGTCGAGGACCGCGCGCTCGTGGAGCAGCTCTGGTCCAAGGGCGCCGACGCCTTCATGGAGGGCGGCCCCGAGAATCCCGACAACGTGATCCTCAAGGTCTCCGGCGACACCGCGACCTACTGGGGCGGCGACTCTCTCGTCGGCCTGGCGGTCAAGACCGCCAAGGCGGTCACCGGGCGCGACAAGGACGAGGACGACGACTCCGGCGCCACCGTCGTCGAGCTCCCCTGACGCCACCACTCGCACCGTGATCACCCCCGTGGCAGAGTTGCGTGCCTTCCTGCACGCAGCTCTGCTGCGACCCGTCCCGCGCGATCAGCGCGACCCCGATCACGTCCTGCGGCGGCGCCGCATTGTCGCCGCCATCACCCTGGTGATCGGTGCCGCCCTCCTGTGGTGGTCCCTCCAACTCGAGCCGGGGGACCCGCTCTTCTACCTGGGCACCCTCGCCCTCGCCGCCACCTGGGTCGTCGGCGCGTTCGCCTCTGGCCCCCTGCACCTGGGACGGGCGCACACGAGGGACGGAACGGAATACTCCGGGGCCGTGGTCCAGTCGCTGTGTCTCGGGCTGCTCCTGCTCGCGCTCTTCCTGGCCGGCGCCGTCATCGTCGCCCAGATCCCATTCCTCTCCGGTCCCGTCGAGGACCTGCTCGACCACGCCCGCTACGGCTGGCTGCCGCTCGTCTTCCTGCTCACGCTCGTCAATGGGGTCGCCGAGGAGATCTACTTCCGCGGCGCCCTGTATGCCGCGATCCCGCAACGCTTCACCGTCGCCGCGACCACGATCATCTACGCGCTGACCACGGTCGCCGTCGGCGTCCCGCTTCTGGTGCTCGCCGCCGTCTGCCTCGGTCTGGTCTGCGGGCTGCAGCGGCGCGTGACCGGCGGCGTGCTCGGCCCGATCATCACCCACATCACCTGGTCCGGCGGGATGCTCCTGCTGCTGCCGCCCCTGCTCCAGATCCTGAGGTAAACCCATGTCCCGTGCTCTCGTCACCGGCGCCACCGGCCACATCGGCTCGCTGCTCGTGCCACAACTGCTCGACCGCGGGTATGCCGTGCGCGTCCTCACGCGATCGGCCTCTGGGCTGCCGGAGAAATGGAA
Organism: Ornithinimicrobium pulveris; assembly: GCF_050261105.1. Lineage (GTDB taxonomy): Bacteria > Actinomycetota > Actinomycetes > Actinomycetales > Dermatophilaceae > Ornithinicoccus. The sequence goes on from NZ_CP189837.1 coordinate 181,841, forward strand.
GGAGCGGGTGGAGGTCGTCGAGGGTGACGCCGGCGAGGCGCGCGATCTGGAGCGGGCGCTCGCCGACGTGGACGTCGCGTACTACCTGATCCACTCGATGGACGGCCAGGGCGACTTTGTCGAGCGTGACCGGCGGTTGGCCGAGGCCTTTGGATCTGCGGCCAAGGAGGCCGGGGTTGGGCGGATCGTCTATCTCTCCGGTCTGCATCCCGATGGAGAGCTGTCGCCGCACCTGGCGTCTCGGGTGGAGGTCGGGGAGATCCTGATGGCGTCCGGCGTGCCGACTGCGGTCGTGCAGGCGGCGACCGTGATCGGTGCCGGGTCGGCAAGCTTCGAGATGCTGCGCTATCTCACCGCTCGACTGCCCGCGATGGTGGCGCCGAAGTGGCTGGACAACCAGATCCAGCCGATCGGTGTCGATGACGTGCTGCACTACCTCGTCGGAGCAGCGGACCTGCCGTCGGAGGTGAACCGGACCTTCGACGTCGGAGGTCCGGACGTGCTGACCTTCCGCGAGATGATGCACGGCTTCGCCGAGGTCACCGGGTTAAGGCGGCGGCTGATCGTGACGGTGCCGGTGATGACGCCGCAACTGGCGAGCCACTGGGTGGGGCTGGTGACACCGGTGGATGCCGGGGTGGCTCGGCCCCTCGTTGGCTCTCTCGTGCATGACGTGGTCTGCCAGGAGTCGGATCTGGCCGAGCTGGTGGGTGAGCCCGCCGGAGGACCTACGCCCTTCCGCACAGCCGTTCGCCGCGCGATGGTGGGCGAGGAACCGGACCCGAAGCACATCATCCCGGTAGCTGGCGCGACCCTGGCGGGGCTCGGGCTCCTCGCTGGCGTGACTGCTTGGTTGCGCTCCCGCCGGTAGCCCAGCTCCAGAGCAAACATTGTGCAAACCTTGTGCATCCAAGGTGGGTTGACCGCACGTAGTGCTGGGTGAGGGCGGAACGTCTCCGTCCCAGGACGAAGGAGTTCAGCTCATGCGTAGGACCACCACCACGACCCTGCTGGCCGGCCTGACCACGGCCGTCGGAGCGACCGCCCTCGCGGCGGCGCCGGCTCTCGCTGATGACCACGAGGCCACAGTCTCGGTGCTGCACGGCGTCCCCGGCCTGACCGTCGACGTCTATGTCAACGGGGAGGAGACCATCCCCAACTTCGAGCCGGGCACGTTGACCGACCCGATGATGTTGCCGGAGGGCACGTACGACATCGAGATCTACGCCGACGGTGATGACCCGGCGTCGGCAGAGCCGGCTCTGTCCGCCTCGGGCCTGGAGGTCCCCGGTGGCGCGAACCTGACCCTCGCCGCCCACCTTGCCGAGGACGGCACTCCCACGCTGGGCGCGTTCGTCAACGACGTCTCAACCCTGGACGCTGGCCAGGCCCGCCTGACCGTTCGCCACCTGGCTGCTGCCCCCGCGGTCGACGTGCGCGCTGGTGGTTCACCGGTCATCGAGGGCCTCACCAACCCGAACGAGCAGGTCCTCAACCTGGACGCCGGGACCGTGTCGGCCGATGTGGTGCTTGCGGGCACCGAAGATGTCGTGCTCGGCCCAGCCGATGTCGACCTGGCCGAAGGCACGAACACCATCGTCTATGCGTGGGGCTCGGCGGAGGACGCCAACCTGGCGCTGGCTGTTCAGGTCATCGACGGACTGCACGGCGACCCGGGCGGTGTGCCGTCCGGCCTCGGTGGCGGCCTGGGTGAGCAGGCGCTCATCGTGCTGGCGCTCGCCGGTGCCGCCGGCGCTGTTGTGGCGGGTCGGCGCCTGGTGCGTGCCGAGGCGTGAATCTCGGCCGTCCGGAGGGGCGGTCGCGGCGTCTCAACCTGGGCGCCGCGGCCGTACTCCTCCTGTGCCTCGGGCTGGTGGCCTGGGCCCTGACGTCGCTTCTCACGACTGGACGGTCGGGGGCGGTCGAGGAGTTCGGCGCCGACTCCCCTGCGGTCACGGGCGTCGTTCAGGCCAGGGCTAGTGAAGAATCCGACGAGGGGATTTCCGAGCCAACTCCCGTCAGTGCACCGCCTCAGTCCACCTTCGCGATACCTCGTCCCTCCGCGGCACCAGCGGGTGTGGACGCCCTCACCGACCGCCGGGCCGAGTCCGCGTCAGCAGCCCCCGTCCGGCTCCGTATCCCGGACGCCGGTGTCGATGCACCCGTCGACGCCGTCGGTGTCCAGGCGGACGGCCAGATGGAGGTGCCGGAGGATGCGGCGCGCGTCGGGTGGTACCGGTTCGGGCCCGCCCCCGGCCATCCCGGATCGGTCGTCCTGGCTGGACACGTCGACGACGCCTGGGGCAGGGCTGGCAGCCTGGCGGCCCTGCATGAGGTGAGGGAAGGGGCCGAGGTGGAGGTGGAGCTCGAGGACGGGACGACAACGACATACAGGATCGGGAGTCGGGAACAGGTCGCCAAGGCCGACCTGGCCGTCGATCGGCTCTTCGCCCGCCAGGGACCCGAGCAACTCGTGCTCATCACCTGCACCGGTGAGTGGTCGCGTTTGAGCGGGCACTACGAGGACAATCTGGTCGTCGTGGCGACGCCGGTCGAGGGGTGACGGGCCGTAGTGTGCATGACATGACCGCGCCCGACGACGCCATCGCGGCGGCCTGGGTGCGTGGCGAGGAAGGGGCGCTCGAGCAGGCCTACCACCGGTGGGGCGGGCTCATTCACGGTCTGGCCAGGCGTGCGGTCGGCGCCGATTCTGCGGACGACGTCAGCCAGCAGGTCTTCGTCTCGGCCTGGCGTGGCCGGGCGACCTACGACCCGTCGCAAGGGCCGCTCGGCGCATGGCTGGTCGGGATCACCCGGCGGCGGATCGCCGACCATCTGCGAGCTCGGCCTCGTCTCGCCGAGGTCCCCGCTGACCCCGCCACGCTCGAGCCGGAGCGGGGAGAGTGGAGCGAGATGGACCGGGACGACCTGCTCGCGGTCTACGAGGAGCTAGAACGGATCGGTGACCCGCAGCGGCGGATCGTGCTCCTCGCCCACGTCCAGGGGTTGACCCACCCCGAGATCGCTGAGGTGGTGCAGCTGCCGCTCGGCACCGTCAAGAGCCACCTGACCAGGACCATCGCCCGACTGCGCACTCGGATGGGAGGCGACCGATGACCCACGACGACGACCGGCTCGCACGGCTCCTCCGCGAGGCTGGCGAGCTCGACCAGGCGCCGCCCGAGGCGGTGTGGCACGGCATACGGGCGGAGTTGGACGGTGAGCCCGCGCCCGAGGCGAGGGGTCGGCGGGTGCTGCCCCTGCTGGTGGCCGCCGCGGCCGGCGCCGGTCTGATGTATGCCGCAACCCAGGTCTTCGACGACGATCCCGCGCCCGCGGAGGAAGTGGTCGCGAGCGCCACCCTCGGTCCGGTCGACGGCGAGGGGCAGCTCGGGCAGGCCGAGGTCGTGGAGCGGGACGGCCAGCAGGTGTTGCGTGTCCAGGTGGATGAGTTGCCGGATGCGGAGGATGGCTATCTCGAGGTGTGGTTGCTGCGTCCCGACGTGAGCGGTCTGGTCACGCTCGGTGTGCTGGACGCTGGGACCGAGGAGTTCGTGCTGCCGCAGGGCATCGATCTGGCTGAGTATCCGGTCGTCGACATCTCGGTCGAGCACCTCGACGGTGACCCCGGGCATGGGGGCAACAGCGTGGTGCGGGGCGAGGTCGGGTAGTCAGCGCTTGAGCAGTTCGGTCGCGACGAGGAGGGCGGCGTCGACGACCGACGCGGGCAGCCCGTCCGCGCGCGACTGGCTCGCGTAGAGGCCGCCGGCCCAGATCCGGGTGTCGGGGTTGGCGCGGCTCAGGACGGCCACCAGATCGGTGACAACCGGTGCGTCGGAGGGAGTGGGGACGCTGATGACAGCAGCGGCTGGCTGGAGGACGCGCAGCGTGTGCCCCCAGCTCTCCACCGGCACGTCGGCGCCGAGGAAACTCACGTCGATGCCTTGCCGCTTGAGGCAGACCGCGAAACACATGGCTCCGAGCGCGTGGAGAGACCCGGGTGGGAGGCCGACGACGCAGACGGGGGCGCCGGTGTTGAGGCCAGCGGCTTCGAAGGCGACGGCGAGGCGGCGGTGCACGGCGGCGGACACGAAGTGCTCACCGGCCACGGACACCTCGCCGCGCTCCCAGGCCAGGCCCACCTCGGTGAGGGCGGGCAGGATCCACTCGGAGACGGCGCGCTCGAAGGAAGCGCGGGAGAGCACCTCGTCGAGCGTCGCGGTGAGGAGGATCTGGTCGTAGGCGCGGGCGGCGAGCACCAGGTCACGAATGGCGGGCAGCGGCGTGTCCGGGTTGGGGGGTCGGGGCGTGGGCACCTGCCCGAGTTCGGAGGATCTGCGCACCTGCGCGGCGGCCAGCGAGGCGGGCGCCCCTCGCCGCACCATCTCCGCCATCCGCGCCAGAGCGCTGACGTCCTCATCCCCGTAGAGGCGATAACGGGACGCTGACCGCTCGGGTGAGACCACGGCATACCGGCGCTCCCAGGCACGCAACGTCGCGGAGGGGACGCCGGTGAGTTCCGACACCTGCTTGACCGTGTAGCGGTTGTCCACGACACCTCCTCGGGCTGGGCAGCCTGGACAGACCTGGACACAGGTTAGACGCCAGGCGGGTCGGAGCGCGGCTGACCTGCGCCGACCGTAGGATCTCCCGAAGCTGCCAAGGGTCGAAGGAGTCCGGGTGAGTCGTTATCGGATGTACCAGGTCGCCGAGCTGACCGGGGTGGCGCCAGCGACCCTGCGGGCCTGGGAGAACCGGTATGGCGTGGTCGCCACGGCGCGGACCCGGCAGAACCACCGGCTGTATTCAGAGGCTGATGTGGCGACCCTGACGCGGATGGCGGAGCTGGTGGGGCAGGGGATGTCTGCCTCGCGGGCGGCCAAGCAGGTCAGTCTGCCGGCGGCGTCGGCGGCGATCGCCGAGCCCTCGTCGCCGCCCACGTCGTTCGACCTGGTGTGGGCGGCGCAGACGTTCGATCCGGTCTTTCTTGATCGTGTGCTGGATGGCGCCTTTGCCGCGGGTGAACTGGAGGATGTCCTGGATGGCTGGGTGATGCCGGCGCTTGCCGACCTGGGTAAGGCGTGGGGCGAGGGACGCGTCGACGTGGCCGGTGAGCACTTCGTGAGCGGTGCCGTGAATCGGCGGCTGTCGGGCTACTTTGAGGCGGCTCGGCCGAAGGGTGGCGGGCCGGTCGTGGTCGTGGGCTTGCCGCCACGGGCGTATCACCAGTTGGCAGTGCTGGCGTTCGCGGTTTGTCTGCGGCGGTGCGGGGTTGATGTGAGGTATCTCGGCGCCGATGTGCCGGTGGAGGGGTGGGTCCGGACGGTCGAGGTGCTCAGCCCGGCAGCGGCCGTCGTTGCTGTGCCAACGGCGATGGATGTGAAGCCGGCCGGTGAGGTGGTGCGGGAGTTGGAGCCGATGGTGCGCGTCATTGTGGGGGGTGGCGCTGCCGCGGCAGTGGCTGAGCGCCACCCCGTCACGCAACTGCCGATGTCACTCGCGGGCGCTGCGAGAGATCTCGCAACGCAGCTCACTGCAGCTGCACTGGTCGCCCCCTGATCGGGGCCCTGTCGGGACCAATGACCCAAGCTCCACCCTGCTACTCTTACTGTAACAATGTAAATGTAGGGAGAGAGTGCAGGCGATGATCGAACTCGATGACCTCAAGTCGAGGTCACCCCGCGAGCGCCTGACTGCCCTCACCGGCGAGCCTGAGACTCAGTGGTTCGATCGCAAGTCGGCCCGCGTGAAACCGGATGTGCTCGCCCGGGCGATCGTCGGTTTCGCTAACGCCGAGGGTGGCATTATCGCGATAGGCGTGGCGGGGGGAGTGCCGGATGGGCCGGTGGATCCACGGCACAGCAACGCCTTGCGTAGGGTCCCTCTCACCCACTGCGCCCCTCCCCCGCGCGTCCACTTCACCGAGCTGACGCTGGAGGACGAAGGGCCGGACATTCTGCTCGCAGTGGTCGAGCCAGGACAGGCCTTACACGAGACGAGCGCCGGAGACGCCTACCTGCGCGTGGGTGACTCAACCATGAAATTGAATGCCTCGCAGCGGGAAGAGTTGGCCTACGACCGTGGTGGGGCACAGTACGAGTCCAGGCCGATGCCTGACGTCGGCGTTACAGACCTTGATCCGCGATTGCTGACAGAGCTCAGAGCCGCAATGGCTTCCACCGTCGAGGACCGGCTGATGCTCTCCGCACGTAGTCTGCTGACCGGTGCAGGGCAGCCCACGATCGCCGCCTACCTGTTGTTGGGCAGGTCGCCCGGTGAGCAGATGCCGCACGCCCACGTGCGTATTCTGCGCCACCTCAACGTTGGTGCGGGCAGCGGTGCCCGGCAGACGGTGGACGCAGAGGGGGATATACGAGTAGAGGGTGCGATCCCGGACGTGGTAGCCCGCGCCCTGGACCAGGTCGAGCAATGGATGCCCCGCCGTCAGGCGTTACGCCACGATGGGCGCTTTGGGCCGACCCCGATCGTCCCCCGCGACGCCTGGCTTGAGGGCTTGGTCAACGCAGTGGTGCACCGCTCCTACAGCATGTCCGGAGACCACATTCGTATTGCGATCTTTCCCGACCGACTTGAGATTGAAAGCCCTGGGCGCTTCCCAGGGTTGGTGGACCCAACCAGGCCGCTTGAGATCGCGCGGTATGCCAGGAACCCCAGAATCGCGCGGGTGTGTCACGACCTCGGCATTACGCAGGAGAGAGGTGAGGGAGTGCGGCGCATGTTCGAGGAGATGCGCCTCGTGGGGCTGGTTGACCCGATCTTCAAGCAAACGTCGGGCAGTGTACGGCTGATCTTGCACGGCACCCCCAGAATCAGTCCCGAGGTGCAGGCGACCATGCCACCCGCAGCACCGCGCGTCTTGGATGTCTTGAGAACAGCTTCAAGCCCGATGGGTACGGGGGAGATCGCAGCAGCTGTTGGGCTCCAGCGTCCTGCTACGTTGCGAGCTCTTCGGGCGCTCCAGGAGGCTCGCGAGGTGGTGTGGCGAGGGAAGTCGGCCAAGGACCCGCGGGCCACCTGGAGTTTGCCTCATGGGTCCTGACGGTAGGCATCTACTCGAACCCTCTACTCTCACTTCCGGGTAAGAGTAGAACGAGCAGGAGGGGGCGCCCGTCCACGCGAACGCGCGCATTCGCTCAGGCGGAGGGGAAGTGCCAGGTGGGCGGCGGCATACGGGCGGATGCGCACGTCGGCGTGCACGGGAGGAGGCGACGCGGACTCGCCGCATGCGCAAGCTCGGGTCACACTTCGGCGTAGAAGCGCGATGGGCGCGGGCTTCAGGCCCACATGCGCGGGAGGGCGGGTGGCGGCGTGGGGGTGAGTCCCGCATCGACGCGACGCCGGAACGACTCCAGTGCCCAGCGGACGTAGTCGGGGTGAAACGTGACGTCCTCCCAGGTGAAGCGGATGACCGTCCAGCCGAAGACGGCAAAGGTCGAGTAGCGGCGGACGTCCTTGCGGAAGCCCTTGCGTTCGGCGTGGAACTCGAAGCTCTCGGCCTCGATCACCAGCCGCCGAGACTCGTCGATCAGGTCGACCAGGCCCCACACACCGACCTCGGTGAGTTGCACCTGGGGTCTGACGTTAAGCCCGGACTCGATGGCGAGAGCGCGGGTGGCAGATTCGAAGGGATTGGCCGCGAGGCCGCTCGCGTGCTGAGCCACGAGACGAGCCCGACCGACCCGGGGTCCGCGCAGCTGTCCCACGGCTCGAGTCAGTTGGTCGTTACTGATGAAGCGGTCGCGGAGCGCGGAGTCGGCGACCGCCAGGGACTCGGTGAAGGGCAGGTCCAGGGCGCAGTCGAGGACAGTGCGAAAAGGAGTTGTCACACCGTTCTTGATCGTGTCCCGCGGGAGGTCGCGCCAGGTGGTGATGGCGTGCTGCTGATGACTGCGCGGCACCTTGCGGTTGCGGGGGACGATGACTTCCGGCTTCTCAGGAGCGGTCCACACCTTGAGGTCGTAGTGGTTGGCCGCGCTGCGTCTGGCGAGCGTGGCGCTCAGCGAGATCGCGGTGTCCAGATCTGTGTCGAGGGAGGCGAGCCGGTAGTGACCAAGGCGCGATCGGACCAACGTCTCGTCGCTGACCGCAGCTGCGAGGTCGCGTTTGCGCACCTCCAGAGAATTCAGCTGGGCCCAGGTCGCGCGGCCGCCGCAGCGGCGGAGGGCTTCGACTGGGTCCATGACGCCACTGTGCGCGATGTGAGCAGGTGGCCGCAGGAGTTTTCCACAGGCTGGACGGGTGGGAGAGTGGCAGGGGCGTGCACCCGAACGTGCGCATCGGGGGAGGCGAGGGGGAAGGTGCAGGTGGGTGGCGGCATACGGGCGGATGCGCACGTTCGCGTGAACGGGGTGTGGGCACGTGAGGCGAGAGGTGCGGGAGGTGGCCGGGCGAGAGTGCGGAAGGTGCCGGGGCGGCGGGCTCAGCCGCGTCGCCAGGACCCGTCCCGCGCCGCGAGCAGCACGGCCGCTGACGCAGCCGCCCACGCCTGGGGCCGACAGCTCGCCGGGTAGGGCACGGGCCGCGCGCCCACCGGGTCGCCCGAGACCAGCTCGGGGAAGCGGTGGTGCACCGAGGAGGACAGCCTGACCAGTGCCTCGCTGACCTCGCGCGCCTCGGACTCATAGCCCGCCCGCAGCATCCCGAGCACGCAGATCGCGGTGTCGTGCACCCACACCGAGCCGGTGTGATAGCCGGTCGGGTTGTAGGCCGGGTTGTCCGCCGACAACGTGGCGATCCCGAACTCGCGCAGCATGTCCGGGCGCATCAACCGCTCCACGACAAGCCGCTCCTCCGCAGCCGTCAGCACGCCCGTCCCGAGCGCGTGGCCCATGTTCGACCCCACCCCATCGACCGGCTGGCCGTCGGCATCCAGGGCCATCGCCAGGTAGCGGTTCTCGCCCGACCCCACCCAGAAGCGCTCTCGCACCCGCCCCTCGAGCGCGTCCGCGAACGCAACCCACCGCTCGCCCCCGTCCTCACCCAGCGCCTCAAGCAGCGAGGCGGCTCCGCGGGCGGCCTCCACGGCATACGCCTGGGCCTCCAGCAGCGCGATCGGCGCCGGCGCGATCGTGCCGTCCGCCCGGCGCATCGAGTCGCCCGAGTCCTTCCAGCCTTGGTTGGAGAGCCCCGTGCCCGCCTCGTCGACATAGCGCAGGAAGCCGTCGTCGGCCTGCTCGCACATCCGCTCCATCCAGCCGAGCGCGGCGAGCATGGTCGGCAGGAGTCCGCGCACCTCGTCCTCGCCGAGCCCCCACCGCCACGCGTCGACGAGCAGCACCACCCACAGCGGGGTCGCGTCGACCGTCCCGTAGTACAGCGGAGGCAGCCGCAGCCCGGTCGCGTCGTAGGCGCCCCGGCGCACCTCGTGCAGGATCTTCCCGGTCTCCGCCGCGATCGCGACGTCGTCCTCGCGAGCCTGGCGCCGCGCGAGCGTGCGCAGCGTGCCGAGCGGGAGTGCGGTGCTGAAGGGGAGCATGAAGCGCGCCGCCCAGAGCGAGTCGCGGCCGAAGAGCGTCAGGTACCACGGCGTCCCCGCCGCCGCGAAGACGTCCCCCGGCGCCTCCGGGTCGGTGAGCAGCAGGTGCTGCAGGTCGGTCAGGTTGGTCTCGACCATCCGCCGCCAGGCCGGGTCGTCGGCCACCCGCTGCGCCACGTCGCCGAAGTCCGCCAGCCCCGATCCCTGCCCGGCGTCGAAGGCGCTCGCCGCCACCGGCTCGGTCGTCAGCTCGAGGGTGACCACCTGGGCGCCGCCAGCCTCGACCTCGACCGGCCACTCCAGCGCCACCCCCTGTCCCGTATGCCGTGCGCCCCCCGGTCGCGGGGTGCATTCCACCTGGGTCGCGTGGCGCTCGTCGGCCCAGGTGGGGGTCGGCTCGAGGTGCGCGGCCAGGGGAGTGGTCTCGTCGGCCCCGCCGGACTTCACCGAGCCCAGGTCGGCGCCATCGCCGCCGATGAGGACGTGCAGGGTCGCGGTCACCGTCTCGGAGGACCGGTTGCGGATCGTGATCTCCTCGGTCAGCGTCCGCGCGACCACCTGGCGGCGGCGGTGGATCTCGACCGTCGGGTCCGGGCCCGGGTCGCCGAGGTGGCGGGCCACGGCCCAGAAGCGTGAGGTGTCGCCGACGGAGTCGCAGGCCACGGCCACCGCGGGCTCGTCATCCAGCCTGACCTGCAGCACCGAGAGCACCCGCCGGTCGTCCACGAACCAGCCGCCCCAGATGCACCCCTTACGTCAATGCACCTGGACCCGAACACTCACGTCACGAACATTCACGTCAATGGAGACAGGACCCCATGCCGACCACCCCCATAGGCAAGCGCGCGACGATCTTCGACGTCGCGTCGGCCGCTGGGGTCTCCCGTCAGACCGTCTCCAACGCGCTCAACGCCCCCGAGCGCGTCAAGCCCGCCACCCTCGAGCGCGTCCGCTCCGAGATCGACCGGCTCGGCTACCGCCCCTCCAGCGCCGCCCGCGGCATGCGCAGCCAGCGCGCCGGGGCGATCGGGGTCGAGCTCAACGCCGACGGCTTCTCCGACGTCGGGCCGCTCGTCCTCACCCAGCTCGCCCTCCACGCCCCGTCCCACGACGTGCACCTCGTGCCCTTCGTCCAGCCCGACGGGCCGGTCGTCGACGGCTACAGCGACATGTCCCGCCGCAACCTGGTCGACGCCTACATCTTCGCCGACACCCACGTCGGTGACCCCCGTCCCGGATGGCTCACCGCCCGCGCCATCCCGTTCGCCACCTTCGGCCGCATCTACTCCCACCCCGAGCTCACCTGCTGGGCCGATGTCGACGGCCACGCCGGCGTCGGCCTCGCGGTCGAGCACCTCGGCGCCCAGGGCTACGGCACCGTCGGTTACCTCGGCTGGCCGCTCAACGACCGCGCCGAAGGCGTCGCCGAGGACCGCCACCGCGGCTGGGTCGACGCCACCGCCGCCCGCGGCGTCACCGGCCCCGAAATCTGCGTCCACCAGGACCTCGACGCAGCCGTCGCCGGAGCCCACGACCTCCTCGCCCAACTCGCCCCCGGCGACGCCGTCGCCTGCGCCTCCGACCTCCTCGCCCTCGGTGTCCTGTATGCCGCTTCCCACCGCGGCCTGCGCGTCGGCCCCGACCTCGGCCTGGTCGGTTTCGACGGCTCTGCCATCGCCCAGCGGCACCAGATCACCTCCATTGCCCAACCCTTCGAGGCGCTCGCGCAGACGCTGCTGCGCCTCGTCCACGACCAGCTGTCCGGACGCTCCCCTGCGACGTCCGGGCAGCTGCTGACCCCGTCCCTCGCCCCCGCAGCCAGCACGGACCGCGAGAGCCAGCTGACGGCATACACCCCCATCCCTGTCACGGGGAACTGAGTAAGGAAGGCAACACCTCATGAAGAAGACCCACCTCACCCGGCTGGTCGCCCTCGCGGCGGCCGGCACCCTGACCCTCACCGCGTGCGGTGGGGACGGCTTCGATGACGAGACCACCCCGGCCGACAACGGCGCCGAGCAGGACGCCGGCGGCGGCACCGACGGTGACGACGCCACCGGCGCCGCCGGCGGCTCCTCGCTGAAGATGCTCATCGCCTCCTCCGGTGACGCCGAGACCAACGCCGTCCAGGAAGCTGTCGACGCCTGGGGCGAGGAGAGCGGCAACACCGTCGAGGTGACCGTCGCCTCCGACATGAACCAGGAGCTCGCCCAGGGCTTCGCCGGCGGCAGCCCGGCCGACGTCTTCTACCTCAACGCCGACGCCGTGGCGACCAACGCCGAGGCCGGCAACCTGTTCGCCTACACCACCGAGGACAACGACGACTTCTACGAGGCGCTGCGCAACTCCTTCGTCGTTGACGGCGAGCAGTACTGCGCGCCCAAGGACTTCTCCACCCTCGCCCTGGTGATCAACACCGGCATGTGGGAGGAGGCCGGGCTGACCGACGACGACATCCCCACCACCTATGACGAGCTCGCCGACGTCGCCCAGCAGCTGACCACCGACGACCACGTCGGCCTCGCCTTCTCCCCCGAGATCCACCGGGTCGGCGCCTTCGTCGTCGGCTCCGGCGGCTGGTGGATGAACGATGACCAGACCGAGCCCACCGCCAACACCCCCGAGGTGATCGAGGGCCTGGAGTTCGTCCAGTCGATGCTGCAGGACGGCTCGGCCGCCTACGCCACCGACCTCGGCACCGGCTGGGGCGGTGAGGCCTTCGGCACCGAGGCCGCCGCGATGACGATCGAGGGCAACTGGATCAAGGGCGCGATGGAGAACGACTACCCGGACGTGGACTACACCGTCGTCGAGATGCCCGAGGGCTCCGGCGGTCCGGGCACCCTGACCTTCACCCAGTGCTGGGGCATCGCGGCCGACAGCTCCAACCAGGACGCCGCCGTCGACCTCGTCACCTTCCTGACCAGCCCCGAGCAGCAGATGAAGTTCGCCGACGCCTTCGGCGTCATGCCCTCGCGCCAGTCGGCTGCCGAGGACTACGCCTCGACCTACCCCGAGGACGAGGCCTTCATCGCCGGTGGTGAGTATGCCCGTGGTCCGGTCAACGTGGCCGGCTCCACCGAGGTCATCGCTGACCTGAACAGCCAGCTCGAGGGCCTGGCCAATGGCAACGTCCAGAGCATCGTCGAGTCCTTCGACAACAACATGCAGGCGGTTCTGGACCAGTGAGATCACGAGACCCACAGCGCCAGCCAGTGGCTGGGTGGCTGTTCATCACCCCCATGTTGGTGATCCTGGGGCTGTTTCTGGTGGCGCCGATCTTTATGGCGCTGTGGGTCTCGGTCTCCGACTGGACGGGACGCGGATCACCGTTCAGTTCCGAGGTGAACTTCGTCGGGCTGAAGCACTATGACTCGTTGCTGCGGACGGAGGGGTTGGCGCGGCAGGACTTCATGATGTCGCTGCGCAACAACTTCTACTACGTGATCGGGGTGGTGCCAGTCCAGACGGTGCTGGCGCTGGCGCTGGCCGTGATCGTCAACCAGAAGTTCTTGAAGGGCCGGACCTTCTTCCGGACCGCCTTCTACTTCCCGTCGGTGGTCAGCTCGGTCGCGATCTCGCTGGTCTTCCTGTTCCTCTTCGCCGGTGGCGGTGCGGTCAACCGCTTCCTGGCGATGCTGGGGATCAGCGGGCCGAACTGGTTCAACGACGCCCGTGGTGTGCTGCACATCGCCGGTGACGCGGTCGGGCTGTGGAGCCTGCAGTCGCCGCCGGCCTGGATGACCGGGACGCGGGTGATGAACCTGTCCGTGTGGGAATGGTTCGCCGGTCCCTCGGTCGCGATGTCGGCCATCATGCTGCAGGTCATCTGGACCACGGCCGGGACGTTCATGCTGATGTTCCTCGCTGCCCTGCAGGACCTGCCCGGTGAGGTGGACGAGGCGGCGATGGTGGATGGTGCCAACAAGTGGCAGCGCTTCATGAACGTCACCATCCCCCACCTGCGGCCCACGATCCTGCTCGTGGTGACGCTGGGCATCATCGGCACCTGGCAGGTCTTCGACCAGATGTATGTGATGACCCAGGGTGGCCCCTCCAAGACCACCCTGACCCCGGCGTATCTGTCCTTCCAGCAGGCCTTCACCAACCTCAACTTCCCCCGTGGTGCGGCGATCGCCTTCCTGCTCTTCCTGATCATCTTCGCCCTGACCCAGCTGCAGCGCTTCATCCTGCGGGACAAGGACGCGGCCGCCCAGAAGAGGTTGGAACGACGGCAACGACGTGAGCGGCGCCAGGCCGCTCGCGGCCAGGGCCCCGATCGCCCCAACACGCCCGCCGGTGAGGCCACCCTCGCCCGGTCCAAGGCCGAGGAGGTCCAGTCATGACCCAGAGCACGACCGGCGGCACGTCGATGAACCAGCAGGGCCTCGTCTACCAGGGCGAGGACACCGCGCGGCGGCGACGCGAGCGCGGGGGTGAGAAACGGCATACGGGAGCGGAGTCGTCCACCAAAGCCGTCGGCGACAAGGACGGCGGCGTCAAGAAGACCGTCGTCTACGGGCTGCTCATCCTGTTCGCGATCATCTACATCTTCCCCTTCATCCTGCAGCTGGTGACCGCCTTCAAGACCAACCCGGACGCCGTCAACAACCCGCTGTCGCTGATCCCCGACCCGTTCACGACGGCGGCCTGGGAACGGTTGCTGCAGACCAGGTTCCCGCTGTGGTTCACCAACTCGGTGATCGTCACGCTCTTCGTGACCGTGTGCCGCGTGCTGTTCTGCTCGATGGCCGGGTATGCGCTGGCGCGGCTGAAGTTCTTCGGGCGCGACACCGTCTTCACGCTGCTGCTCGCGATCATGGCGGTGCCGGGGATCGTGCTGCTGATCCCGAAGTTCCTGGTGATCAACTACCTGGGGATCTACAACAGCTATCCGGCGCTGATCGTGCCGCTCGTGGTCGACGCCGCGGGTGTGTTCATCATGAAGCAGTTCTTCGAGCAGATCCCGCCCTCGATCGAGGAGGCTGCGCGGATCGACGGTGCCGGGCCGTTCAGGACGTTCTGGTCGGTCGTGCTGCCGATGGCCAAGCCGGCGCTGATCACGATCACGATCTTGAGCTTCCAGGGATCGTGGAACGAGCTGGGGCACTTCATCATCGCGACCAACGACTCGAGTCTCTACACGCTGACGCGTGGCCTGGCGAGCCTGACCTCCGGTGGACTCGGTGCCGGGAGCCAGTTCCCGATCACGATGATGGCCGGCCTGCTGATGACCATCCCCACCGCGCTGGTCTTCATCGTCTTCCAGCGCTACTTCACCCAGGGCGCGAACGTGGGTGCTGAGAAGGGGTGAGCGCTCGGCGCCCGGCGGGTGCAGGTCGGGCGCGCCCCGCGGGTGCGCTCGGCTGCACGTGCCGGGCGAGTGAGACTCCCGTTGCCGGGCGGGCTGGTCGGGGCTTCGTCGCCCTGACCAGCCCGCCTCTTCGGTGCACCTAGTTTTCTCCTTCTCGCGCTGGTCCCTCCCGCGCGGCTCCCTCCCGCGCTGGTCCCTCCCTCGCATCTCCCATCTCCCGCGCTGCTCAGGAGTTCAAACGTGCACAACGAGCAGGTGAGGTGCAAACCCCCAGGTGGGAAGCGGCATACGGGACGTTGTGCACGTTTGAAATCCCGAGTTGAGCTGGAACCTGAGGCCGGAGGTGCGCGTGAGTCCCGTGTGACTCGCGCGGGGCGCGGGCAGGTGAGTAACCCTGGCCCAGCCGCCCTCTCCTGGCCAGCCCGGCGCCGACCCCCCCTTCGGTGCGCCGCCTGGCTGCTCCTGCCAGGGCTCAGGAATTCAAACGTGCACAACGAACAGGTGAGGTGCAAAACCCTAGGTGAGCGGCGGCATACGGGACGTTGTGCACGTTTGAAATCCCAAACCGCGGCGGAAACTGGGGCCCGAGGTGCGCGTGAGTCCCGTGTGACTCGCCCGCGGCGCGGGTACGTGAGTAACCCAGGCTCAGCCGCCCTCTGCGGATTACGCGAGTCGAGCCAGTTGGGAGGGCGGGTGCGTGGGCATCTGGCCCGAGGTGACCCGGAGCCGCCAGGACCGGAGAGCCCAGCGGACGTACTCCGGCTGCAGCATCACGTCCTCCCAGGTGAAGCGCAGGACGGCCCAGCCGAAAACCACGAACTGGGTGTAGCGGCGAACGTCCTTGCGGAAACCCTTGCGCGTCGCGTGGTGCTCGAAACTCTCCGCCTCGATCACCAACCGCAGCTCCTCGTTGAGCAGATCCACCATCGCCCAGACACCATTCTCGGTGAGGTGGACCTGCGGGCGGACGTCGAGCCCGGCCTCGATCGCCAGCGCGCGGAGCACCGATTCGAACGGGCCGGCCGCGAGCTCGTTGGCGTGCCGGGCGACCAGGCGCGCGGCCCGGCATCCTGGACCGCGCAGCTGGGCCGCGGCCCTGGTGAGCTGCTCGTGACTGATGAGTTTTTCGCGCAGGGCCGAGTCCGCGACGGCCAAGGCCTCGGTGAACGGCAGGTCGCGGGCGCAGTCGAGCACGGTGCGCAGGGGAGTGGTGATGCCGTTCTTGACGTCGCTCTGGGGGAGGTCGCGCCAGGTCACGCTGACACGCTTCTGGTCGGATTTGAGGAGTTTGCGGTTGCGGCGGACAGTGACTTCAGGCTTCTCCGGGGTGGTCGCGACGGGGAGGCCGAGCGCGATCGCGGCGCTGCGGTGGGAGAGCGTCGCGGTGAGTTCGTGCGCGATGGCGGGGGCTTCCTTGAGTTCGGCCAGGTGGTAGCGGCCGCGCCGGGGGACGGTGATGGTCTTGCTCAGGCGCGCCGCCTTGAGGTCCTTCTTGGTGACGCGCAGGGCACGGAGTTGGCGCAGGGTCGCCGAGCCTCCGCAGCAGCGCAGGGCTTCGACCGGGTCCATGGGTTCACTGTGCGCGATGTGGGCCGGTGGCCGCAGAAGTTATCCACAGTGATGCTGGCAGGGCCGATAGCCTCAGGTTGGGGTGGGCGCTCAAACGTGCAGAACGGAGAGGGGAGAGGAGGAAGTGCAGGTGGGAGGCGGCATACGGGACGGTGTGCATGTTTGAAAGTCGCGGGGAGCCCACGGTCCAGCGCCACCCGGGGCGGCGCGGCCGGACCCGTCGAAAGCGCTTCAGCCCGGGAAAGGACTGGTGAACGTCTCGTGCATGGAGATGGAATCGGGCCGCCCCGAGAGCGCGAGGGGAGTATGTTGGCTGACGTCTCGCACTAGCCTCCTGAGGAGATTCTTGCAATGAAGCGCACCTTGGGCGTCGCCATGGCCGCGGCGCTGACCACCTCCGTGGTCGGCACGGCAGCCATCGCCGCCCCCAACGAGAACGCCAACCCCCGCGCCCACCAGGCGGTAAACAACCAGGGTCCCAAAGCGGACAACCCCAACAAGGGACCGGGGAACAACAGCGGTAAGGGCAATGCCAATCCTGGTCAGGGCAGGCAGAACCCTCCAGGCCACCTGGTCGACGTCCAGGTGCTGCAGTTCTCCGACTTCCACGGTCACCTCACGCCGACTGGGGGCTACGGCGGGGCCGCCTATCTGGCCGGCCTGATCGACCAGCTCACCGCCGAATTCGCCGCGGGAGACACCCGCAAGCCCACCACCCACGTGGTCGCTTCGGGCGACAGCATCGGTGGCTCCACCTTCGCCTCGGGACTGTTCCAGGACGAGCCCGCGATCGAGGTGCTCAACGCGATGGGTCTGCAGGCTCAGGCGGTCGGCAACCACGAGTTCGACGAGGGCGTAGATGAGTTGATGCGCATGATCGAGGGCGGCGACCACCCGACCCTCGGCCAGTTCGGCGACTCCCCGTATGCCGGGACGGACTTCCCCTACCTCGCCGCCAACGTGGTGGCTAAGGGGACCAACGACCCGATCCTCCCGCCCTATGTTGTGCTCGACGCCGGTCAGGGTGTCAAGGTCGGCTACATCGGTGTGGTCACCGACACCACCCCCGCCCTGGTTTCTCCCGGTGGCATCGCGGGCCTTGAGTTCCTAGACGAGGCGACGACGATCAACCGTTACGCCGACGAGCTGAAGGCTCAGGGTGTGGAGGCGATCGTCGCGCTCGTGCATGAGGGTGGCGACGACGGCGGGGCCTACCCCGAGTCGATCACCCATGATGACGTCAACTCCGGTTGTGACACTCTCACGGGCGAGATCCTCAACATCAACGAGAACACCACCTCGGCAGTCGACGCGCTGCTGACTGGTCACACGCACGGGGCCTTCGCGTGCTTGCTGCCCGACCCGGACGGCCAGTTGCGGGCCGTGAACGGTCCCGGTGACTGGGGACGCGTGCTCTCCGAGACCACCTTCAAGGTGAACCGAAAGAGCGGCGAAGTGCTCCGCGACACCATGTCCGTGGAGAACCACGTCGTGCACGCGGACGGCAGCATCGCCCCGAACGCCGAAGTGCAGGAGATCGTCGACCACTGGATCGCCAAGGCCGATGTCGTCGGCCAGCAGGTCATCGGCTCGGCAGCCGAGCCGATCCTCGGTCACTCCAGCGGCAACCGTGGCATCGAGACCGCGATGACGAATTTCGTTGCCGACAGCATCCTGTGGTCTGCCCAGGACGCGGGTGCGCAGATCGCCTTCATGAACGTCGGCGGGGTGAGGGCGTCGCTCGAGCAAGGTGATATCACCTACGCACAGGCATACGGGGTGGCGCCTTTCGGCAACATGATCAACACCATCACGCTGACTGGCTCCCAGATCGAGGCTGTCCTCAACCAGCAGTACCAGCCGATCCCCGAGCGGGGCAGCCGACCGATGCTGGCGCTGGGCGTCTCGGAGGGCTTCTCCTACACCTGGGACTCGGCGGCGATGGAGGTCGTCTCGGGTTCGATGACCCTCAATGGTGAGCCGATCGACCCGAACGGGACCTACCGTGTGGCGGTCTATAACTTCCTCGCGCAGGGTGGCGACAGCTTCACCGTCTTCACCGAGGGCACCGACCTGGTGGGTGGCAGTGAGGACCTGGCTGCGCTGGTTGCCTACATCCGTGAGTTCTCTCCGGTCCGGGCTCCTGGCGACCGCGTCGAGGGTCTGTGATCTGACCCGGGATCGGCGCAGGCCGACCTGACGAAGCGAGCGGGGCCGTCACCTTCGGGTGGCGGCCCCGCCCGTATGTCGTGGGGCTGGTGGGGCGGGAGGTGCTCAGCCGGCCAGGAGCTTGGGAATTCAAACGTGCACAACGGGACGGAGCCGTGCCGTGACCTGCGGTTTCGTCCCGGAGGCCACCGTTGTGCACGTTTGAAAGCGCGAAGCTGGAGGGCCAGACACGGTGATGGGGGCGATGCAGGTGGGCGCGGGGTGCAGACCTGGGGGTGGGCGCGGGTGCAAACCTGGGGGTGGGCGCGGGTGCAGACCTGGGAGTGAGCACGGGCGCAGACCTGGGGCTAGGGAGGGGGCGAGCGGGCAGCAGTGACTGGTGTGACTGGTGTGACAACCCTGCGGCCGAGTTCATCTCGAGTTCGTCAAATTTGTCCCAAGAATCAGCATCTGGGGTGGTCAGGGGGTCATCTGCGGACATAGAGTCGGGTCTCACGAGCGCCGTCCCAGCGAGGGGGCTGCGCCGCGATTGGCTCTTGTTTCTACGAGGACGAAGGACGTATGAGGATCACCGGGGGACAGCACCGCGCGCAGACGGTGAGCAGGGACCGGAGGGCCGTGGCTGCAGCCGCGCTCAGCGCTGCTCTCAGCGCCGCGCTGCTGGTGGGCGGATCACCTGCGATGGCCAACCCTGGGGAGGGTGGCGAGCAGGGCGGGGGCGACCAGGGCCAGTGGACCGACACTGGCACCACCAACGGCACCACCAACGGCACCAACAGCGGCTCTGACCAGGGCACCACCGGCACCGACCAGGGCTGGACAGACCCCGCGACCGACCCGGCCGACACCTCCGGCGACGGCACCGGGCAGGGGGGAAACGACATACAGGACGGGCCCATGACCGGGCCCACCCCCAACACCGGCATCGCGACCAACGGCGGCGGCTACGGCTCGGCCGGTTTCACCCCGGTCTGGGCGGACCCGGCGATCGTGCCCGAGCCCCCTGTCAACGAGAACCTTCCTGCCGAGATCGACGAGCGCGCCCCGTTCGCCCAGCAGATCTCCTGCGACCCGGTCGACCGCCCCGGCGTGACCGCCTTCGCGCTGCTCGTGGCCGACCATTACAACCGGCCCACCTTCTACGGCTCGCGCCCGTGCATCGACTACGCGAGCTTCCACCACGACGGCCGCGCGCTCGACTGGCCGCTGATGGCGTGGGACACCAACGACCGGATGATCGGCGACGCCGTGGTCGCCTGGCTGACCGCCGACGAGGGTGAGGCGGCCAAGCGGTTCGGGATCGAATACCTGATCTGGAACGGCCTGATCTGGTATGCCGACGGCCGCGGTTTCCAGTACTACTCCGGCGACCCGCACGCCGACCACATCCACTTCTCCTTCACCTGGGACGGCGCGCAGATGCGCACGTCGTGGTGGACCGGGGTCGCGGTCGGTGAGCCGGACCTCGGCCCGTGCGATGTCACCCCGTGGGCGTACGCCGCGGTGCACCAGTTCCCGCGCCTCGTCGCCTGCGACGCGAGCCTGCTCGCGCAGAGCCCCAACTCCGAGCTCGGCCGGGTGCGCCCCGGCGAGTCCGGCCCGGGTGTGGCGATGCTGCAGGGGCTGATGGGGATGGAGCAGACCGGTGTGCTGGACGACCAGACCCGCGCCGCGCTGATCGAGTGGCAGCTGGACCACCACGTGCCCGGGACCGGGGTCGCCGACGCCTTCACGTATGCCGCAGCCCAGGGTTGGGATCTCGGCGTGATCCCGGAGAGCGCGCTGGCTGTGTTGGGGGAGGAGTGGCAGCGCACCGAGTTCACCGCGCTGAAGCGGACGACGCTCACCGAGGGCGACGTCAAGGAGTCGGTGAAGGTGCTGCAGCGGGCGCTGGACGTCGAGGACGACGGTGACTTCGGGCCGAAGACGGCCGAGGCGCTGCGCGAGTTCGAGGAGGGCGTGCCCGAGCTGGCGCTGCAGGCTGCGCGACGCGGTGACGGGCCGGCCACGGTCACGCCGCTGACCTGGATCTATCTCGAGCGCGCCGCCCACCCGACGATCCCGGTGCGCGAGACCGAGCTGGCGATCGGGGACCTGGACGAGGCTGCTGATGTGGACGGCTCGCGGGCTGCGGCGGCGCCGGTGTCGGCGGACGGCGAGCCGTTCCGGTATGCCGGGGGTGCAGTCACCCTGCTCCAGCGGCTGCTCGGGGTGGAGGCTGACGGTGACTTCGGGCCGATGACGCAGCAGGCCGTGATGGCGGTGCAGTCGGCCGCCGAGCTCGAGCCCAATGGCGTCGTCGACGGTCCGACCTGGGTCGCGATCGAGGCGGAGGCGATCGAGGAGGGGCGGGTCGACGGGCTGGTGCTCGCGGCGGCCAGTGACGAGGGCGATGACGAGGATGACGGCGCCGGCGAGGGGGCCGGCGAGGACGCTGAGCCGGGTGACGAGGACTGGGTTCCCGTCGACTTGCGCAACTGACGCACCCCAGCCGAGGATGGGTGGCGCGGATGTGCCTGCCTGGGCACACGGCATACCGGGACAAGTAGTCTGATTCCATGGCCCGCCCCCACATCGCGGCCCAGCTCGAGGACACCGTGCGTCGCCGGATCGGCGGGCGGCTGCGTCGTCGGGGCTGGCACGAGCGACTGCTCGGTTATACCGGCTACGGGACGACCGACCGGGCGCGGGTTTTTGCCCGCGTGACGCTATCGCGGGTGGAGCCTGAGGAACGCCGCACCGCGCTCACCCACGCGCAGGAATCGCTGCTCGACATCGCCCAACGGGGCTTCCAGTTCTTCCTGACCGCGCCGGCGGTGGGCGTGCCGGTGCTCGTGCGCTTTGGCGACGCGGTGGCCGAGGCGACCACGGACCGTGGCGGCTATATCGACCTGGAGGTCAAGGGGCACGGGGTGGAGCCGGGGTGGGCCGAGGCGACACTCGAGCTGCCCAATGGTGACTCGCTGACCACCTCGGTGCTCGTCGTCGACCCGGAGGTGCGGATCGGGCTGGTCAGCGACATCGACGACACCGTCATGGTGACCCACCTGCCCCGTATCCTCATCGCCGGCTGGAACACCTTCGTGCGCTCGGAGATCGTGCGCGAGCCGGTGTCGGGGATGGCCTCGATGTATCGCTCGCTGCTCGCGCGGGAGCCGCGGACGCCGGTCTTCTATCTGTCGACCGGCGCGTGGAATGTGGCGCCGGCGATCACGCGCTTCCTGCGGCGGCACGACTATCCGGTCGGGCCGCTGCTGCTGACCGACTGGGGGCCGACGAACACCGGGTGGTTCCGCTCCGGGCAGGAGCACAAGGAGCAGGAGCTGCGGCGGCTGCGGGAGATGTTTCCGCAGATCAGGTGGGTGCTGGTCGGGGATGACGGCCAGCACGACCCGGTGATCTACAGCGAGTTCGCGGTCGAGCATCCGGAGGCGGTCGAGGCGATCGCGATCCGTGAGCTGACGCCGGCCGAGCAGGTGCTCTCCAGTGGTCTGCCGCTGTCGACCGATGAGTTGTTGGGCAAGAAGGTGCGGGCGCCGATGTTCAAGGCGGCGAATGGGTATGGGCTGCACCAGTTGATGTTCCGCGAGGAGGGATCCGATGCCTGAGCTGCCCGAGGTGCAGGCGCTCGTCGATTTCCTCGGCTCGCGGATGGTGACGCAGGTGGTGACCGACGTCGAGCTCGGCTCGATCGCGGTGCTCAAGACCTTCGACCCGCCGCCGGACGCGCTCGTCGGCGCTCCGGTGGACGAGGTGAGCCGGCACGGGAAGTTTGTCGACGTGGACGTCGACGGCATCCATCTGGTCTTTCACCTGGCGAGGGCGGGCTGGCTGCGGTGGTACGACGAGGTGCCCGACACCCGCGTGCGCCCCGGCAAGTCGCCGATCGCGCTGCGGTTGCGGCTGGACGACGGGGCCGGCTTCGACCTCACCGAGGCCGGGACGAAGAAGGGCCTGGCTGCGTATGTCGTGAGGTCGCCCGAGGAGGTCCCCGGCGTCGCTGCCTTGGGTCCGGATCCGCTGGCTGAGGAGTTTGGGGAGGCGGAGTTTGCGGCGCTGCTCGCGGGGCGGCGGACGCAGATCAAGGGATTGTTGCGGGACCAGACGGTGCTCGCGGGCGTCGGGAATGCGTACTCGGATGAGGTGCTGCACGCGGCGAAGTTGTCGCCGTTCGCGCTCGCGTCCTCGCTGACCGAGGAGCAGGTGGGCGAGCTGTATTCGGCTCTGCGGACGACGTTGACCGCGGCGGTGCTGGCGGCCGAGGGCAAGCCTGCGGCCGAGTTGAAGGACGCCAAGCGGGCCGGGATGAATGTGCATGGGCGGACGGGTGAGCAGTGCCCGGTCTGTGGCGACGTCGTGCACGAGGTGTCCTTCGCCGACTCCTCCCTCCAGTACTGCCCAACCTGCCAGACCGGCGGCAAGCCCCTCGCCGACCGCCGCACCTCCCGCTTCCTGAAGTAGCCCAGCCCGCCCCTCCTTCTTCGACCGGACGTCGGCTGTGTCGCCGAAATTGCCCACCGGACGTCGGCTGTGTCGCGCAGAACGGCCACTGAACGCGCGGCTGAGTCATCCGCGAGGGTGTGTCGGCGCCGTGTGTGAGACTGGCCGCCGTGAGGGGTGATCGGTTGATCTTGGCCTATCTAAGAATGAGGTGAGACTTCGAGATAATCGCATCGACGCCGTAGGCTGAGCCGCGATGTCCACTCCTGCGCTTCACCGTCTCGCCCGCGTCCGTCCCGGCTCTCGCGTGGTGGTCCGCCACCTCATCGAGGGCGGTGAGCGTGCCACCGATGTGCTGGGCGAGTTGGTCAAGCTCGGCGAAGTTGAGGTCGTTGTTGAGCGTCGCGGGGAGCGCATCGCGATCCCGGTCGCCGACGTCGTGATCGCCAAGGAGGTCCCGCCCGCGCCGGACCGGTGGCGGGTCGCCGCCTTCCTGCGCCGCGCCGGGGTCGCGGTGCTGGACCTCGACGGCGTGATCCGCACCTTCGATGAGTCGGGAGCGGTGGCGGCGATGGAGACGCGGCTCGGGTTCCGCCAGGGCGGTTTCATGGGGCTCGCCTTCGGTCTGCCCGAGGCCTCCGCCATGGTGGTTGGCAAGGCCCGGTATGCCGAGTGGGCAGCGGCCGTGCGTGCTCGCCTGATCTCCGACGGGCATCCGGAAGAGGCCGCCGAAGCCGCGATCGCGACCTGGACCTCGGATCACGGCAGCCCGATCGCGCCCACGGTCGAGTTGGTTGATGGGCTGCTCGCCGCGGGCACCCCGACCTTCGTCTTCACCAACGGGACCGATCGCGTACCGACTGAGCTGGAGCGGATCGGCCTGGGTCATCTTCTTCCGCACCTGCTCAATGCCGCCGATCTGGGCTTCGCCAAGCCCGCCCCCGAGTCGTATGCCGTCGCGCACGCTGAGATCGAACGCCGCCTCGGGCGTCGGGTCGGCGTGGGCGAGGTGCACTTCACCGACGACCGACCGAGCAATGTCGACGCAGCACGCGAGTTCGGCTGGCAGGCTCGAGTCTTCACTCTCCCCTGACCGCGAGCGGGTCGCCGACCGCGACAGATGGTGTCCCCGGTCGCGACAAATGGTGTCGCCGGTGGCGACAGATGGTGTCGCCGGTCGGGCGGGAGGGGTCTGTCGGAGGTGTGTGTCAGTCTGCGAAGCGTTCTCGGGAGGCAACCCAACGCCTGGGTTGGGGGAGGTCTGC
This sequence comes from Ornithinimicrobium pulveris, assembly GCF_050261105.1. Classification (GTDB taxonomy): domain Bacteria; phylum Actinomycetota; class Actinomycetes; order Actinomycetales; family Dermatophilaceae; genus Ornithinicoccus. The sequence continues at coordinate 206,094 of NZ_CP189837.1, forward strand.
TCCCGTGCCGAGACACGACATACAGGGACGAGAGCCCACGGAGGAACTGCATGCGACGTCGAACGACCGCCGTGCTGACCGCGGTAGCCACCGCTGCCGCGCTCGCCGCCTGCACGCCCGACGGCGAGCCTGGCGAAGAGTCCAGCCAGCAGACCGAGGTCGCACCAGCGCCCGAGACCGACGCCTCGGACGCCGACGCCCCCGAGACTGCCGCCACGGACGACGAGGCGGCCACGGGCTCAGGGGAGGTCGAGCAGACCACCGAGCCCGAGATCGAGCTCAACACCTTCCAGCCCATCGAGACGGGAGTCGAGCGGGTCTGGCCGGAGGAGATCGGTTCGCTGTCGGACGGTGACAACGAGTTCACCCTGTTCGGCGTGCACCGGCTGGACGAGGAGCGGGTGGTGGTGACCGGGAAGGTGGCTGCCACGGCGTCGACGACAATCGCGGCGAGCTGGTTCGAGCCAGGCTTCTTCCGGCCACGCGGCGGCTACGAGTTCTCGCGCGTGGCGCTGGTGGGAGCCGACGAGGTGCGGCACCTGCCGGTCCGCGACGCCGACGACCGCTGCCTGTGCAGCCTGTCGACGGACGCCTACCCAGAGCTCGAAGGCACGGGCGAGGCGCCCGCCTGGGTAGTGATCGCGCTGCCCCAGGACCAGCCGACGGTCGACGTGGAGCTGCCGGATCTCGGGACCTTCGAGGACGTCCCTGTCACCGAGCTGCCCGACTCCAATGACGTGCCTTTCGGCTGGACCGAGGTGCTCACGATCGACCAGGTCACTCGCGAGGACGGCGTGGTGAGCGCGCTGACGACGATCGCGAACCCGGGGGATTTCCAGCCGACGTTCATGCTGTCCCAGCACCGCTTCTCCTTCCCCGACCTCGAGGGGCAGCACTGCTTCCAGGGCCTGGCGGCCTATGGGGGGCCCACGCCGACCGGCCGGATGGTGCAGGACGAGGACTGCCATCGTGGGGCGCTGCCGCCGGCCGAGGAGCAAATCACCCTGGATGTGCTGGTCGCCGACCCGGGCGGACCGCGGCTGGTGCTGCTGCCGGACGCGGGGCTGCCGGTGGTGATGGAGGCCACGGGTGAGGCGGCCGAGGGCCCGACCGAGAGCCTGCGCACCTATGCCGCTCGCAGCGAGCAGGCGGGTGCGACGGTTGAGGAGGGGGAGGAGTTGATGGTGTCGCTGGACACCGAGGTGCTCTTCGCGTTCGATGAGGCGACGCTGACGGCGGAGGCCGGCGAGACGATCGCGGCGGCGGTCGCGGCGTTGGATGGTCAGCCGAAGCGCTCCATCGTGGTCGCCGGTCACACCGATGGCCAGGGGAGCGCGGAGCGGAACGAGGTGCTCTCCCAGGAGCGGGCCGAGGCGGTCGCGGCGGCGCTCGAAGCTGAGCTCGGGGACGGCTGGGACATCGCCGTCGAGTGGCACGGTCCCTCCCAGCCGCTGGTCGAGGAGGCCGGGACGCCTGAGCAGGTTGAAGCCGCCCAGGCCCGCAACCGTCGGGTCGAGGTGCTCGTCCCCTAGGGGCTGGGCGGCCCGGACGCAGGCGGGTCAGAGAACCTGGGGCTCCTGCCCGTTGTCGGTGACGACCGGCTTGTCGGCCTCGGCCCACCCGCGCATGCCGCGGTCGACATTGCAGACGTCGAAACCTTGCTGCACCAGCCACTGCACGGCGCGCCCGGAACGGCCGCCGCTGCGGCAGATCACCGGTAGCGATGCGTCGGTGGGCGGGAGCTCGTCCAGGCGGGCAGGGATGTCGCCGAGGGGGATGTGGATCGCGTTGGGCGCGTGGCCGGCGGCCCACTCGTCGGGCTCGCGGACGTCGAGGATCAGGGCGTCGTCGGGCAGGTCGGTCACTGCGACGGTGGGGATGTCACTCATGGTTCCCATCCTGCCATCGAGTCCTGTATGTCGTTTTCTACGTCCATTTGTATACGTCACCAGAAAGGGGCATCGGGTGGGCGTGACGCGCGTTTGGTGGGTGTCCTGGGCGACGTCGCGCGCGTTCGGTGGGTGTTTTCGAAGACATGGCGCGCGTTCGGTCGGGAAAGGGGGGTCGGGCATCGGTGTCGATGTCCTCGTCTGCGCGCCTCTGCCGATTCTGCTAGAGAAGCGCATACTCTCCCAGCGTGGACCCGATCAGGAACCCTTATGCCCCCGGCGCGGGCCAGCGCCCACCCGAGCTCGCCGGCCGTGACGAGCAGCTCGACCGCTTCCAGGTCGTCCTTGAGCGCATTCAGCGCGGCCGCCCCGAGCGCTCGATGGTGCTCACCGGCCTGCGTGGCGTGGGCAAGACGGTGCTGCTCAATGCCCTGCGCGGCACCGCGGTCCGGGCGCGCTGGGGGACCGGGAAGTACGAGGCCCGCCCCGAGCAGGGCATGCGCCGCCCGATGGCCGCAGCCCTCCACGTCGCCGTCCGAGAGCTCGGCCACCCGCAGGGCCAGGAGGTCGATCACGTCCTCGGTGTGATCAAGGCCTTCGCCCAGAAGGACCAGCCCGGCGCAAAGCTGCGCGACCGCTGGAATCCTGGCATCGACGCCCCCGCCGTCACCGGCCGCGCCGACTCTGGCGACATCGAGATCGACCTGGTCGAGCTGTTCACCGACGTCGGCGGGCTCGCGGCAGACGTCGGCAAGGGCGTGGCGATCTTCATCGACGAGATGCAGGACCTCCAGCCCGATGACGTCTCCGCCCTCTGCGCCGCCTGCCACGAGCTCTCCCAGTCCGGCCTGCCGCTCATCGTCGTCGGCGCCGGCCTGCCGCACCTGCCCGCAGTGCTCTCGGCGTCCAAGTCCTACTCCGAGCGCCTCTTCCGCTTCAACCGCATCGACCGCCTCTCCCGCGAGGAGGCCGAGCGTGCCCTCCAGTCGCCGGCCGAGGATGAGGACGCGATCTGGGCTCCCGAGGCCCTCGAGCAGATGTATGCCGCAACAGGTGGCTACCCCTACTTCATCCAGGCCTACGGCAAGGAGGTCTGGGACCTTGCCCCGCAGTCCCCGATCAGCGCCGAGGACGTCCGCGTCGCTGCCCCGGAGGCCGAGGCCGAGCTGGCTGTCGGCTTCTTCGGCTCCCGCTACGAGCGGGCCACGCCGGGGGAGCGGGAGTACCTCCGGGCGATGGCCGAGGTCGCTGCCGCCAAGGCCGACGAAGGCGAAGAACTCGACGAGGTGGGCTCCGTCGCAACAGCCGACCTCGCGGCATACCTGGACAGGAAGCCGCAGTCCCTCTCCCCGGCGCGCGACGCGCTGCTGAAGAAGGGGCTGATCTACTCCGGCGAGCGGGGGCGGATCGCGTTCACGGTGCCGCACTTCGGGAGGTATCTGCGCTCCCAGGCGTGACGGGCCGACGCAGTCCCGCAGTGTCCGCACGGACGGGCAACTCCAACTCGACTCCGCCGGTCGCCCGGCGGAAGCGTTGGGCCGCCTCAAGAAGGGTGGGCCGGCGTTGCCTCTGCACATAGGTCGTGAGCACTGAGCGCACCTCAGCCTCCTCAGGTGTCCGTCAATGACAGCACGTGGCCCTTGTGGCCGCTGGGAGCGGCCATCGTTAATCATTCTTAACGTAGGGTCAAGTCATGGCCATCGACCACCCCGACGCAGTACACGCGCTCGACACCGATCAGCTTCTCTCGCACTATGACTCGGCTCAGGCGTGGCCGGGTGTCGCGGGTGACGCCGGCTATGCCGACGTGGAGGCGGGCTATTGGGCGGCGCTCGAGGTGCGGCGACTGCGTGAGGCGCGGGGTGAGCGGGTCCTCGGCTACAAGGTCGGCTTTACCAACCGCACCATCTGGCCCGGGGCGTCGGGCTGGAGGCCAATGGCGCTGTGCCGCAGACGATGTTGGGCACTTACCCGGGGATCATGTGGATGGGTTTTGTGCTCGTCGGGCTGGCGCTCTCAAGGCTCGATCTCAGCTCGCGCGGCACGCTGCTGAAGATGCTCGCCACCGGCGCGGTGGTCGCCACCCTGGCCACGCTGCTCGCCTGGGGGACAGGCGGGGTGGGCCACGGCTCGGTCGGATCTGGGGCGGGTTCGGCCGGCTCTGGTTCGGGTGGCTCGGTAGTCGTTGAGGAGGGCTCCTTCGAGGGCATGCCGGCGATCTCGGACACCGAGACCTGGCCGGATGGCACGGTGATCGACTGGACCACCCAGACCGCCACCCGCCCCGACGGCACCGTCCTCGAGGGCAAGGAGTTCGAGAGCTACCTCAACACCGAGAGCGGCACCATCAGCGGCGCCGGCCCGCGCTTCGACACCGAGACCCCGCTGCCGGACCCGGGGGCGCTGTTCGGGCTCACCCCGCACAGCTCGACGCCGATGGAGTTCCTCGCCTTCGGTGGGACCGCGGTCGCGATCGTGGCGCTGTGCCTGCTGCTCCCGCTGTGGCGCCGCCGCCTCGCCCTGCCGCTCGCCGCGGTCGGCGCGATGTCGCTCACCGCCTACTCCGCGCACGTCGTGATGGTCTACCTGTGGCCGGACTTCTTCATGAACCACGAGAACAACGTCCCGTATGCCGTGATGGTGGGTTCGTTGATCGTGTTTGCCCTGGTCTGGCGCTTCACTCTGGGGCGCGGGCCGCTCGAGGCGCTGCTGCGCAGTGTGTCGGTCCGGGCGGCCCGGGTGGAGTAGGGCTGCGGGTGGGGTGTCTCAGATGATCGGCGGGGTACGGACGTCGGTGTGCCCGAAATCGTCACCCTTGAAGAGCAGGGGCTCGTCGCGGGACGTTGCCAACGCGTAGGTGAAACAGTCGCCCAGGTTCAGGGCTGCCGGGTGCCCGGACCCTCGGCCGAAGTCGCGGTAGGCGCGACGGGCTCGGTGCGCCTGCTCCACGGTGAGGTCGGTGATCGTGATGCTCAGGTGCTCAAGGAGTCGGTCGACCTGGCGGGACAGGACTGGATCCCCTCGGCCGTCGATCACCGCGCACAGCTCAACGTAGGACGCGGCGGACAGGTAGGTCCTGTCCGCGGCCGCGATGGCGGCGAGAAAGCTCGCGCGCTCGGGCTCGTCGAAGATGATCGCCACCAGGGCCGAGGAGTCGACGATCACCGCGGCAGGCCCCGCTCGTCGTAGAGATCCAGCAGCTCGTCCTGGGCCACCACGATGTCGACCGTGGTCAGCCGGGAGTCGATCGTGTGCAGGATGTCGCTGACGCGGTCCGTCGTCGTCGGCTGGGCCGGGAGATCGCGCAGGTAGCGCTCCAGGGCCTCCTCCAGCACGGACGTCTGGGGCCTGCCAGCCCGTTCTGCGGCCTGACGGATCAGGCCGCACACCTTGTCGTTCTTGATGTTGATGGCCATAAGGTAGATGGTACCAGTATGGCGGGTGCCGTGGTACCTAGCCGTGCAGGGTTCGGGGAGACGCGCCGGTAGCGCTCGCAGAAGGAGTGGATGGGGTCAAGGGTGCGGCGGCTCAGGCAGCGAGGAGGGGGCAGGTGGGCGTAGCGTCCCGCAGGTGACCTCGATCCCCACTGGGCTGCGCACCCTGGCCATCGTGCAGGCAGGAGGTCAGGGCAGCCGGATGGACGTCCTGACCCGCGAGCGCGCCAAGCCCGCGCTGCCCTTCGCCGGAGTCCACGCGTTGATCGACTTTCCGCTCTCCGCCTTGGCCGGCTCAGGGATCGCGGATGTCTGGGTGGCGGTGCAGTACCAGTCGAGCTCGCTGGACGAGTACCTCTCCGGCGGTCGGCCCTGGGACCTGGACCGCAGCCGGGGTGGCTTCCGCCGGATCACGCCGGAGGAAGGCTCGGGGACCGCGCACGAGGACGGCTTCAGCTTCGGCAACGCCGACGGGTTGTTCCGGATGCGGGAGGCGATCCGGATGTTCGCCCCCGACGTGCTGCTCGTGCTCTCCGCCGATCACGTCTTCAGCCTGGACCTGGAACCGGTCGTGGCTGAGCACCTGAGCAGGGGAGCGGAGTGCACGCTGGTCACCGCCGAGGTGGGCCGGCAGGAGGCGCGGCACAAGATGGTGGTGCACGGTGCCGAGGGCGGTGGCCGGGTCAGCGCCGTCGAGTACAAACCCGACTCCACCAGCGTCGGCACCGTGGCGACCGAGATCTTCCTCTACCAACCCGAGGTCCTCCTGACCGAGCTGGAGCGCCTGCGGGCGTTGCGGCATACGGGCGCGGAGGACCCGGCCGACACCGGACTGGGTGACTTCGGCGAGCACCTGGTGCCAGCGCTCGTGGACCGCGGGAAGGTGTACGCGCACCCGATCGAGGGGTACTGGAAGGACGTGGGGCGGCCGCAGGCCTACCTGCAGGCGCACTGCGACCTGCTGAGCGGCAAGATCGACGTCTTCGACCACCCGCTGCGGCCGGTGCTCGGGCCGGCGATCCCGGGCGTTCCGGGCTGGATCGGTGAGGGCGCCGTGGTCGAGGACGCGATGATCGGGCCGCGCTCGCGGGTGCGCGGGACCGTGGTGCGGTCGGTGCTGGGTGACGGCGTCGAGGTGCAGGCGGGCGCCGTCGTCGAGGACAGTGTGCTGCTCGACGGCGTGGTCGTGGAGGCGGGCGCGCAGGTGCGGACCGCCGTCCTGGATAGTGGCGCGCGGGTGCTGCGGGAGGCGCGCGTGGGAGCGAGGCCGTCGGGGACGCGCCTCAGCGATGACGCGATCGTGCTCGTCGGCAAGGACAGTCGGATCGGGCGCGGCGCGGTGGTCGAACCCGGCGCGCGCCTCGAGCCAGGCACCACCGTCTGAGCGCCCAGCCTACCCCTCCCCACCCCTCCCCTCCCCTTCTTCGACCGGACGCGCGTGATGTCGCCAATCTCGCCCACCGGACGCGCGTTGTGTCGCTGATTTCGGCCACCGGACGCGCGTGATGTCGCTGATTTCGCCCACCGGGCGCGCGTGATGTCGCTGATTTGGCCCACCGGACGCGCGTTGTGTTCAGCCGCCGCCGTGAGTCCACGCGACCTCGGCCGGCCACAGTGTCTCGGGCCCCTGCTGGCTACCGCCCCCGGGTTCATGGCCACGATGTGTTCCCCCTTCGCTGCAGGGGTCGACAGCCACAGCTGCTGTCCGGCCTCGGCCTCGATTGTGCGAGGCGAGCGGATCGACCAGGTCAGCAGCGTGCCGTCGTGCACCCGAACCGTGACCCTGCGGTCGTCCACCTGGGTGAGTTCAGCGGACACTGCCTGCTCGGTCGAGGCGGCGTTCTTGAGGGCCGAGTCTGAAGAACTGATCCACCAGCCGAACAGCACGGCGACCAGGATGAACACCGCTGAGCTGATGAGCAGGTTGTGCCACGGCTCGTCGAAGAACCAGATGAAGACAGCGCTGGTCAGGAGCGAGGCGACGACGGCCATCGCCACCACGCACCACAGCATGATGCGCCGACGGGTGCGGGCGGCGCGTTGTAGCCCGGCTGCGGCGTCCTGGGCAGTCATGGGTGCCGGCTCACCGCGGGTCTCACTCACCGTGGGGCCACTCACCGCGAGTCAGCCCGCCAGTCGCGGTCGCGACCGATGAGCGCGAGCAGGCGATCCGAGGCGGGGGCGTCGTCTGCCACCGGCTGCGGTGACCCGAACTGACCGGACGCGTGGAGCGCGGGACCCATGGCCGACATGCCCGCATGAGCACCCGCCGAGTAGTCCTCGTCGACCTCGATCTCCTGGCCCGAACCCTTGGCCAGATCCCAGGCGTGGGCAAACAGATCGAAGTTGTAGAACCGGTCGATGACCTGCGAGAACGACAGCTGCCCCATCATCCCGGTCTCCACCATCTGCTCCCCATCCGGCCCGTCGAGCCGCTCCTGGACTACCTCGGTCTGGGCGCGAAGTTGCTCGACCGGGTCGTCGTGCTGAGGGACGTCGAGCTCGACGCCCATGCCGGCGAGCATGCCCGGAAGCCAGGTGAGATGAGCGACGACGTCGCGGTTGGTCCACTCCTTGACGGGCGTCGGCGCGTCCCAGTCATCGACGCCGTCGGCAATCTCGAGGAAGCGGCTGGCCAGCGTGCGGTGGCGCTCGGCGGGGGTGAGGTCGGTGAGTTCAGACATGGTGTCTCCCTGGGGTGGTCGAGGCGTGCAGCCGGGGGGCAAGGAGCAGGTATGCCGTGTCCCTCACCCAATGTGGCACAACGGGGCGTCCCGCGGGTGGGGAATCGACGCGTCCGGTGGTGGTTCTCACCCACATCCCGCGCGTTCGGTCGGTGATAACGCTGACATCTGGCGCGTTCGGTCGGTGATTACGCTGACATCCCGCGCGTCCGGTGGGTGATTACCGCAGCATCCGACGCGCGCTGGTGATCTCACCTCCCGTCGACAACTGGGCCACCAACTCATCCGCCGCCGCGTGCAGCTCCTCGTCGGTCACCGGTTCCAGCCCGTCCAGGATGAACAGCGCCCGCGTCGTCCCGTCGTGCAGCGCTGTCCGTCGACCCTGCCGCCAGTTCCAGCGCCGACAGGTCACCCCCTCGTCGTCACACCAGACCACCTCGCCAACCTCGGGATGTTCCACCACCTCCTGCCCGCTCGCCGTCGTGTCGAAGTCCTCCTCCCCACTCGCCCGGATCAGGTGCGGCGCCCCGACATAGCCGTCCAGATCCTCGCCGCCCAGCGGGATCCGGTGCAGCACCGAGATCGCGTTGTAGACGTCGGTCAGCCGGTTCACCCGCGGCAGACCCTTCTCCGCCCGCCGCATCAGCGCCTCCAGGCTGTTGCGCGTGCGTTGCGGTTTCGCTCCGAAGCCCCGGTATGCCGCTCGCCAACTTGCCACGTGCGGCACCTCGTCGATCGGCTTGCTGAGCTCGGCCACCGACGCCTCCGCCCGTCGCAGCAGCGCCTCGCTATCGGCATCACTCTGCGCAGGCCGGATCCCCTCGACCACCACGAGCAGCGCCCGGTAGTCCGGCCGCAGCTCGAAGACCGCCGGGTCCACCCTGGCCTCGGCGAGTGAGGCTGGCAGCCCGCCCTCCGACCCCGCCCCGCTCCCCGGTTCTCGCCCCGACTCGTGCCCAGTCCCGCCACCCAGCGCGTCGTCCTGAGCTGAACGTTCCTCCGAGACCTGATCTTTCGCCATACCCCAGGAGCATGCCACCGCCCACCGACAGACCACCCCAGCCACACGGCATACGGACCCCAGTCACACGCCATACCGGATCGTGGAAAAGTTTTTCCGCTCAGCCTCTTTCCAACAGCCCCGCGGAGGAGTATGTTTGCGCGTCAAGTCAGCCCGTGACCTGTTCGCATGGATAACCAGGACGCGTGCTCCCTCCGACCGCACAACCATGCGACACCGGCGCCGTGGCGCCCGCCCCCACCCCGTCACGCCCCGCCAGCATCGTCCGAAGGAGCACGAAATGTCCCAACCCCCAGAGCACCCCAGGGGACCCGCCGACCCCAACTCGGCCACCCCCGACCAGCTCGACACCGGTACCCACGACACCGCCCGCACCGAGGTGGCTGCCGAGCAGGCCACCCACCGCGCCGGCCTCCCCCGCCCACACCACTACACCGACGGCGACGGCGAGCCCACGCCCGCCCCGCCCAAGAACGCCTTCGACAAGTTCTTCGGCATCTCCGCCAGCGGCTCCTCCATCCCGCTGGAGCTGCGGGCCGGTCTGACGACCTTCCTGACGATGAGTTACATCATCTTCGTCAACCCCAACGTCCTCGGCGCCGCGATCGACGTGGGTCCCACGACCTTCGTCCAGCTGCTCTCGGTCACCTGCATCTCGGCCATGGTCGGCACCCTGTTCATGGGCCTGATCGCGCGCTACCCGTTCGCGCAGGCGCCCGGCATGGGGCTCAACGCCTTCTTCTCCTACACCGTCGTGCTCGGCATGGGGGTGGCGTGGCAGACCGCGCTCGGTGCCGTCTTCATCTCCGGCATCCTCTTCGTCGTCCTGTCCGTGCTCGGTGTTCGCAAGGCGATCGTGCAGGGCATCCCGATGGGTCTGAAGCTGGCGATCACCGCCGGTATCGGTTGCTTCCTGGCGCTGCTCGGCCTGCGCTCGGCCGGCATCGTCGTCGCCAACGAGGCCACCCTGGTCGGCCTGGGCGACCTGACCGAGCCGGGCGCCTGGCTCGCCGTGATCGGTCTGATCGTCACCGCCGTGCTGCTGCAGCTGCGCGTCAAGGGCGCCATCCTGTGGGGCATCCTGTCCGCCTCGGTGCTGGCGATCGTGACCCGTGCCGCCGTCTACGTGAACCCGGCCGACGGCAGTCACGTCGCCTTCCAGGGCTTCCAGGACGGCATCATCGGCGCCCCGGTGTGGCCCTCTGACCTGGTAGGTCAGCTGGACATCATGGGTGCGCTGGGCCTGGGTCTGCTCAGCGTCGTCTTCACCTTCTTCTTCGTGGACTTCTTCGACGCGACCGGGACGCTGACGGGTCTGTCACAGCGGGCTGGTTACCTGGATGCCAAGGGCGACATGCCGCGGGCCAAGACGGTCTTCTCGATGGACGGTCTCGCGGCGATGTTCGGTGCCTTCATGGGGACCTCGACCACGACCGCCTATGTCGAGTCCGCGTCCGGTATCGAGGAGGGTGGCCGCACCGGCCTCACCGCCACCATGACCGGTCTGCTCTTCGGCGCGGCGCTCTTCCTGTGGCCGCTGGCCGGGGCGATCCCCGCCGCCGCGACCGCTCCCGCGCTGATCCTGGTCGGTGCGCTGATGATGGACGGCATCCGCCACATCGACTGGGACGAGGTCGCCGAGGGCGTGCCCGCGTTCCTGACGATCATCGTGATGCCGCTGACCTTCTCGATCGCCAACGGTGTGTCGATGGGGATCATCAGCTACTGCGCGATCAAGGTGCTCACCGGCCGCGCCCACAAGGTGCACTGGGTGCTCTACATCGTGGCGGCCCTGCTGCTGGCGAGGTACATCTTCCTTGGGGAGGGTTAGCCGGCCTCAGTTGATTGACCGAGGGAAAGTTCTCCTCGAGCGGGATACAAGACGCTCGAGGAGAACTTTCCCTCGGTCGGTTGGGGGTCAGGCCCGAGTCCCGTATGCCGCACCTCACCTCCGCGCGCGGGTTCGGCTGAGCGCCGGCCAGGGGGTCAGCGGTTGCGCAGCGTCACTAGGTGGCCGACGACCGGGACGACCCAGCCGGTCTCGCGGCGCATCCAGCGCACGGCCACGAGGTTGTTGGGCACGACGACGAAGTCGCCCGCGGTGACGGCGAGGTCGGTGCCGAAGACGTCGGTGACGATCTCCCAGGCCAGGTCGGTGTGCCGCGCGAGGTGCTCGCCGACGCCCATGGCGATCCGGTCCACGATCAGCCCGTGGTCGCCCTCGGGGCCATCGATCCAGCGGGCCAGCGCCCGGTCGTACCCGGCCCCGAGCGAGGCCAGGTCGTCGATGTCGACCCCGTCCTCCTCGAGCGCCGCGATGCCGGCGGCGATGCGTTCCCGCTCGGACTCGCCGATCCGCTGGATCTCGGGCTTCAGCGGCAGATCACCGACTGGCGCCTCCGGCTCAGGAAGCGTGTTGAGGCGCTCTGGGCGTGGTGCGTTGTCATCCTCGCCGCGGCTCAGGCTGCTGCGGACCTTGTCGAACAGACCCATCTGCTCAGGGTAGTGACGTTCGCGCGCGTGCGCGCGAGTCTGCCCGCTCCAGTGCCGCGCGAGGTGACGGGCCGGGGGAGGTGGGTGACGGCATACGGGACGGCACAGAGACGACCCAGTGCAGCAGTCATGGCCACGATCCCACTCGGGGACCGGCCACGACCGACGCACTGGGCCGTCCGTGTAGTGCGAGGTCGACCGATCAACCGGTCAGCGCACGCGCAGCGTCTCGCCAGCGATGATCAGGTCGATGTCCTCGATGTCGTTGAGCTCCACGAGGGTCTCGATGAGCACGTCGTGCTCCAGCGCCAGCTTGCTCAGCGTGTCGCCGCGCTCGATCACGATCTCGACGATGTCGTGGGCGGCGGCCTTCGGGGCGGCCTGCTGGGGCGCGGCCTGCTGCTGGGGCTGAGCCTGCCCCTGGGGCTGCTGCTGCGACTGCTGCGGCTGGGCCTGCTCCTGCGACTGCTGCGGCTGTGCCTGCTGCGGCGCCGGAGCGCTGCCGGAGCCGCCGTTGGAGGCGGTCAGGCCGGCGCGCACGGAGCAGGTCGGCCAGGCGCCCGGGCCCTGGCCGGCGAGCACGTTCTGGGCGATCGCGATCTGCTGGTCACGGCTGGCGAGGTCGGCGCGGGGGGCGTACTGCAGACCGCCGTAGCCCTCCCAGGTGCTCTGCACGAACTGGAGCCCACCGTAGAAGCCGTTGCCGGTGTTGATGCTCCAGTTGCCGCCGGACTCGCACTCGGCGACGCGGTCCCAGACGCTGCTGGCCTGGGCGGCGGGGGCGGTCATCAGACCGGCCACGGTCATGGCGCCCGCGGCGGCGACGACGGTCGCGAGCTGGCGGGGCGTACGGGCACGGTGCTTCATCTGTGAACCTCACGGTTGGGGACAGGGATTCCGGTCATCCGGCGGGCACCCTCTGAGAGGTGGGGCGCCGCGGGCCGCGACGGACCGGCTATCCACCGTGGGACCGAAGTCTGGACGTCGTTCTCAGACTCCGTCCCCGTATGCCGCCCCCCACCTCTCACCCGCCCCGCTGACCTGCGCAGACGGTCGGCTCCGGTGAGATGGCTCACAGGCCCTGGATTTTCAAACGTGCACAACGGGGGAGGTGAGGGAAGAACCGCAGGTGGGCGGCGGCATACGGGACGTTGTGCATGTTTGAAATCCCGGCCGCTGCGTGAGGTGTGCCGGAGCCGGAGCACAGCGCGCGTTCGGTGGCCCGCTTGGCCGACCCAGCGCGCGTCCGGTCAGTCCTCGGGGGTGCCGGAGCGGTCGCTCGGCCCCGCGCCTCCGCCCGGCCCCGCGCCTCCGCCCGGCCCCGCGCCGTCCCCCGGCCCGCCGGACTTCGCCCAGGCCCGCCGCTGCAGGACCCGGAAGATCCACGCCGTGGCGACGCGGCGGCCGGTGATGACGTACTCCAGGGCGGCGTCGTGGAAGAGCGTCTCCCGCACCACCTGCAGGTCCTGCTCCTTGCCCAGCAGCAGCAACGAGTCGCCCTCGCGCAGCTCCTTGTCCAAGGCAGGCGTGAAGATCCGTCGACCATCGCGCACCAGCACGATCGGGAAGGCCGCCAGCCGCGTCTCCCGCTCCTCCGGATCACGCAGCAGATCCCCGATAGTCACCACCCCGGCACGGTTCCACCGCACGAGCGCCGGGGCCTGCCGATAGTCCAGGTCCAGCCGCAGGCTCGCGGGCGTCTCGTCCCCGACCACCGCGACGATGTCGTCCATCACCTTGGCGTCCCACTCGTCATCCTGGTGGAGCACGTGGTCGATGAAGGACCAATAGTTCGGGGAGGTGATCCGCGCCACCGCCTCACGCGCCAACAACTCGGTCGGCACAAAGACCGAGTCGGCGTCGAAGGCCTGCAGCGGCGCCTCGTTCACCGCCGAGTTCTGCCGCACCGCGATGAACAGACCGTCGTTCTCGATCCGGGCATGCGCCGCCATCGCCAGGTTGGTGATGTCCGACTCCGCCCCCGCGATGAAACCCACCGCATCGCTCACATCCGGCCGACCGTCCGACGGGTCCACCAGCACCACGTCCAGCCCCGCGCTCTCCAGGTCCCGCGTCACCTCGAAGCCGAAGTCGCCGTCCGCGCACACCACCCAGTGCCCGTCCGCCAGGTCCTCCAGCTTGCTCGGCAGCTCACTACCCCGCGGGCTCATCAGCCACGACGCGAGCCGGAAGCCGGCCGGGCGACGCAGCGCCATCACGAGGAACGCGCCATACCGGTCGAAGGGGTTGATGATCACGTCCGCGGCGAAGTCGTGCATCTGCTGCGCGTGCTCCCGGTCGCTGCACCGCGCGATCACCATCAGCTCGGGCCGCAGCAGGTTGACGGTCATCACGATCGACAGATTCGTCTCGTCATCATCGGTCAGCGCCAGCACGGCCTCGCAGTTGTCGTGCCCGAGCCCCGCCAGCCCGAGCACCCGTGGATCCCGCCCGCTCGCGGCCAGCACCGGCACATCACTGGCATAACCGTCCAGCGCCAGCCGCTGCACCCGGTCGGGATTGCTGTCGAGCACGATGAAGTCGCGCCCCAGGTCTTCGAGCGCCCGGCAGACCGCCTCGCCCGCCTGGCCATAGCCGACCACGAGCACGAAGGGCGACTGCATCCGCCGCACCTTGCCGCTGAAGCGCTGCAGCGCGATCGCGTGCCGGAAGGTCTTCTCCTGGAAGATCGAGATCAGCACGGCGAGCGAGTAGGACCAGGCGATCACGCTCACGTAGATGGTCAGCGTGACCCACATCCGTTGCGGATAGGAGAAGGCGTGCGGGATCTCGCCGAAGCCGATCGTCAGCCCCGTATAGCTGATCACGTAGAAGGACTCGAAGACGCTGAGTCGCTCCGGGTGCGCCTCGCTCCCGGGCATCAGCGAGAGCCCGAAGGTCATCAGGCTGAAGACGCTGACGACCACCACGAGCGGGGTCCGGATCCGCCGCAGGACGAGGAAGACCGCGTCGGTCCCCATCGTCTTGCGCGGCACCTCGACCTGCAGCCGGCGCAGCGAGTCCGGCCGGGGACGCGCGGGCGTTCCCCTGTGCAGGAGCTGGAGGAGGTTCACCATTCCCGTATGCCGTGTGGCTTGCTCTCGCGCGTCCGCTCACCGCTCAGCGGCGCCGGTAGGAGACGGTCTCCACCACGAGCAGGACCACCGAGACGATGTTGGCGAGCAGGGCGCCGGCGGCGATCGAGACGACGCTGGCCATGTGCCCCTCGGTCAGGCCGCCCGGGTCGACGTGGCTGCTCCAGATCCAGACGAGAGCGGCGATGATCAGCTGGATGCTGGCGACGAGGCTGGTGGCCAGGTGTACGGCACCGATCTGCGTGCGGTCCCCGAACTTCAGGATCGTGGCGATGATGTTGACCGCCACCGCGGCGTAGAGCTCGTAGATGTTGTGCAGCGCCGGGTTCGACATGTCACCGATGACATAGCCGAAGTTGAGGGTCGCGGCCAGCAGCACGAAGAAGCCGAAGACCACCTTCTCGAGATTCACAGTGCCGACGATAGCCCTCAAGGTCTGTCGGTGCTCGTTCTTAGCATGGGCGTCGTGAACCTCAAGGATGCCGAACGGCTGGCGCGGGACCTGCTGGCCGAGCATGCGCTGTCGGGCTGGACGTTCCGCTTCGACCGGGCCAAGGTCCGGGCGGGGGCGTGCCATCACCGCACCCGAGAGATCACCCTGAGCCCGCACGTGACCGCCGCACACGATGAGGCGCAGGTTCGCGAGACGCTCCTGCACGAGATCGCGCACGCCTTGGTCGGCCCGCAGCACGGCCACGATTCCGTCTGGCGTGCCCGCGCCATCGCGATCGGCGCCACCGGTTCGCGGTGCTATGAGGCGGGCGAGACACCGGTGGTCCCGGGCCGCTGGCAGGGCAGCTGCCCCGCTGGTCACGTGGTGCACCGGCACCGCCGTCCGACCCGGGTGCTGGTGTGCACCCGATGCCCCGGCCGGAGTCGTGCGGACGTGCTGGGCAGGGTGATCAGCTGGACGTTCGACGGGGAGGAGGTGAGCGATGCCGATCTCGGACCGGCCGTGGCGCGGACCATGGCCCAGTTGCTGAGGAGTTCTGCGAAGATGACCCGGTGAGCACCCCGTCGCCGCAGACGCTGTCGTGGCCGGCGGCGCTGCCCTCTGCCGCCCGCACCCGTCTGGAGAACATCCTCGTCGGCCTGCCCGAGCACAGGCGGACCACCTTCGCGCTGCGCACGGCTCGGTGGTGGGACGACCTGCTCGAGGGCTTGGCGCCCTATCCCCAGCCCGCCGACGTCGCCGAGCGCGTGCTCGAACTGGCTGCTGCGGCATACCGGGACAGGGACGAGGAGCTGCACCTGCTGGACGAGCGGCGCTCGCTGGAGCCGGACTGGTTCCAGCGGCCCGGGGTGGTGGGCTATGCCGCGTACGCCGAGCGACTCGCGCCCGAGGGCAGCGGGCTGGCTGGCGTGGCCGACCGGGTGGATCACCTCAAGGATCTCGGGGTCACCTACCTGCACCTGATGCCGTTGCTGCGGCCGCGTCCGGCGCCGAACGACGGCGGCTACGCGGTGGCGGACTACCGGCAGGTGCGCGCCGACCTCGGCACGATGGCGGACCTGCGCGAGCTGGCGACCACGCTGCGCGGCGAGGGGATCAGCCTGTGCCTGGACCTCGTCCTCAACCACGTCGCGCGCGAGCACCCTTGGGCGGAGGCGGCGCGCGCGGGCGATGAGCACTACCGGCGCTACTTCCACGTCTACCCCGACCGGACCGTGCCGGATGCCTACGAGCGCACCCTGCCCGAGGTCTTCCCGGACTTCGCCCCCGGCAACTTCACCTGGGACGAGGAGCTGGAAGGGTGGGTCTGGACGACCTTCAACAGCTATCAGTGGGACCTGGCCTGGGAGAACCCGGACGTCTTCTGCGAGCTCGCCGACGTCATCCTGTTCCTCGCCAACCAGGGCGTCGAGGTGCTGCGGCTGGACGCGATCGCCTTCCTCTGGAAGCGGATGGGGACCGTCTGCCAGAACGAACCCGAGGTGCACCAGCTGACCCAGGCGCTGCGCGCGGTGGCCCGGATCGCGGCGCCGGCGGTGATCTTCAAGGCCGAGGCGATCGTCGGGCCGAACGAGGTCGTGCACTATCTGGGCCAAGGCCGGCACCACGGCAAGGTCTCCGATCTGGCCTATCACAACAGCCTCATGGTGCAGATCTGGTCGATGCTGGCCAGTCGCGACAGTCGGTTGTCGACGCACGCGCTCGGGCGGTTCCCCGCGGTGCCCTCGACGACCGCCTGGATCACGTATCTGCGCTGCCATGACGACATCGGGTGGGCGATCGATGATGCGGACGCCTCGGCGGTGATGGTGCAGGGGTGGCGGCACCGGCGATTCCTGTCCGAGTACTACTCGGGCGAGTTCGACGGCTCACCCGCCGAGGGCCTGGTCTTCCAGCACAACCCGGCGACCGACGACAAGCGGATCTCGGGGTCGGCGGCGAGCCTGGCGGGGTTGGGGTCGGCGCTCGCGGCGCTGGAGGCCGCTTTCGACGAGGTCGGGGTCGAGGAGGCGGCCGTGCTCGTGGACCGGGCGGTGGCGCGCGTCCTGCTCGGGTATGCCGTGATCCACGGCTTCGGCGGCATCCCGGTGATCTGGTCCGGGGACGAGATCGCCGCGCTCAACGACGACGCCTGGGCCGACACGCCTGAGCACGCGGACGACAACCGCTGGGCGCACCGGCCGCGGTTGGACTGGGGGCGGGTGCTGCAGGCGCGCGAGGATCCGGGCTCGGCGCCGGGACGGGTGCTGGCCGGGATGCGGCAGCTGGCGCACGTGCGGGCGGGGCTGCCGCACCTGCACGCGTCGGTGCCGGCGGAGGTCGTGGCCTCGCCGGACCCGGGGATCTTTGCGGTGCTGCGGCGGCATCCGGTCGGGCCGCTGCTGGGGCTCTACAACATCACCGAGACGCCGCGGCAGGTGCCGGCCTGGTGGCTGAGCGAGCTCGGCCTGGCGCCGGAGCAGACGATCGACGCGTTGAACGGCTATCCGCCAAACCTGGAAGCCGACGGGTCGATCTACCTGTCGACCTATCAGCCGGTCTGGCTCGTCCGCCCCTAACCCCCGACCGGACGCGCGGGGTGTCGCCCCAGAGGCCGACCGGACGCGCGGGGTGCCGCCCCAGAGGCCGACCGGACGCGCAGGATGTCGCCCCCGAGGCCCACCGGACGCGCGGGATGTCGCCCCCGAGGCCCACCGGACGCGCGGGATGTCGCCCCCGAGGCCCACCGGACGCGCAGGCGGTGTCCTCCGTGACCCCCGGGTGCGGGTCTGTCGGACCCCGGCCCTAGTGTTCGGGCGACAGGCGCTCCCGGTGAGGGGATCGCTCGGGGAGAGAACGACATACATGACCAAGATCGGACTGCTGCCGCGGATCGGCATCGCCATCGTGCTGGGCATCGTGCTCGGGCTGTCCGTGCCGGATTGGGTGACGCGGATCTTCGTCACCTTCAACGGGCTGTTCGGCAACTTCCTGAGCTTCATCATCCCGCTGCTCATCGTTGCGCTCATCACGCCGGCCATCTCCGAGCTCGGCGCTGGAGCGGGCAAGTGGCTGGGGATCACGGCGGCGATCGCGTACGGGTCCACGTTGTTCGGCGGCATGATGGCCTTCGCGGTCTGCATGGCGCTGTTCCCGCGGATGCTGCGACCGGGGAGTTTCGATGAGATCGCCAACCCCGAGGAAGCGCTGCTGACACCCTTCTTCACGGTGGAGATGCCGCCGATGTTCGGGGTGATGACCGCGCTGGTGCTCTCCTTCGTGATCGGGATCGGGCTGACGCTGATCAAGGGACACATCCTGCGCGGCGCGTTCGTCGATCTGCGCTCGATCATCGAGAAGGTCATCGCCGGCGTGATCATCCCGTTGCTGCCGCTCTACATCCTCGGCATCTTCATGAACATGACGGCCGTCGGGCAGGTGTGGGACGTGGTGACCACCTTCCTCGGCGTGATCCTGCTGGTCTTCGCGCTGACCGTGCTGATGCTGCTGATCCAGTACTCGGTCGCCGGAGCTCTGGCGCGCCGCAACCCGATCACCGCGCTGCGCACCATGCTGCCGGCCTACGCCACCGCGCTCGGGACCTCGTCGTCGGCGGCCACGATCCCGGTGACGTTGCGGCAGACGATCGCGATGGGGGTGCGCAAGCCGGTCGCCTCGTTCGTCATCCCGCTCTGCGCGACGATCCACCTGGCCGGGTCGACGATCAAGATCGTGAGCTTCTCGCTGGCGGTGATGTTCCTGAGCGGCAGCGAGATCAACGTGCCGGTCTTCATCGGCTTCATCTTCATGCTGGGGATCACCATGGTCGCGGCGCCGGGGGTGCCGGGAGGCGCGATCATGACCGCGGCCGGTCTGCTCACCTCGATGCTCGGCTTCACCGAGCCGCAGGTCGGGCTGATGATCGCGACCTATATCGCCATCGACTCCTTCGGCACGGCGACCAATGTCACCGGCGACGGCGCCATCGCGATGGCCGTGGACCGGTTGGCGGGCCATGACCTCGACGAAAAGGAACTCGACGCGGAGGGGCGCACGCACGCGGTCTGAGGACACGGCATACAGGACGGGGTTGCCCTTGGCATGCAGAAGGCGCCGAGCCCCCTGCGCCCGGCGCCTTCTCGCAGCCCGTACATGCAACAGACGCCTCCGTAGGGCCAGTCGTTGCACCGCTCGCCCTATCTGTGAGCAGGATCACAACCCTGTCCCGTATGCCGCAGCGCCCCCGTCCTGCCCCACGACAGGGCGTCGGAGGTCGCGGCTAGGGTGTGGCCATGAACCTCGTTGACCTCGTCGAGGCCCTCGACGCCGAGCTGCAGGACACCCCGAAGCACCCGCGCGGAGTGGTGGTCACCGGGGTCAGTCACCAGGCTGCGTGGGTGCGGCCGGGCTACGTCTTCGTGGCGATCAAGGGCGCGCGCTTCGACGGTCATGGGTTCATGGACGAGGCGATCGAGCGGGGTGCGGTCGCGGTCATCGGCGAGGGGCTGGCGTCGCGATCGGTGAGCGTGCCCTATCTGAAGGTGGACAGTGCGCGCGCGGCCCTGGCCGATGCGGCGACGGCGGTCCTCGGCCGACCCTCCGACGACCTGACAGTGCTGGGGGTGACCGGCACCGACGGCAAGACCACCACCAGCTGCCTTGCGCTGCACCTCCTGCGGCACGCGGGGCGGGCGACCGGGCTGCTGTCGACGATCGGCTATGAGCTGCCTGATGGGCGTCTGCGGCAGCCCCCCTCGCACTTCACCACGCCCGAAGCACCGCAGGTCCAGCAGATCCTGCGCGACATGCGGACCCACGAGGCGACCCATGCCGTGGTCGAGTCCTCCAGCCACGCGCTGGCGATGGACCGGGTGCGCGGGGTCGACTACGACATCGCGATCTGGACCAACCTGACCGGTGAGCACCTCGACTTCCACGGGTCGATGGAGCAGTACTTCGCCGACAAGGCCAAGCTGGTCCGCGCTGCCCGCCATGCCGTGCTCAACGTCGATGACCAGCCGTGGTTCGACCAACTCGTGCAGATCGCGGGTGAGGGTGAAGCGGGTCGGGGAGTGACGACATACAGCGCCGAGGGCGGGGACGCGGACTGGCGCGCGACCGAGGTCGAGGAGGGGCCGGACGGACTGAGCTTCACGGTGACCAGCCCGTTGGGGACGGCGCGCGCGGAGCTGCCGATGATCGGCCGGTTCAACGTGGCCAACGCACTCGCGGCGATGGCCGGGGTGGCGCAGACCGGCGTCGGGCTGGACGAGTTGATCGCCGGGCTGGACAGCTTCGGCGGCGTTGCCGGGCGGATGGAGATGGTGGAGCGCGAGGAGGGTGATCCGCGGGTGATCGTGGACTTCGCGCACACGGCCCCCAGCCTGGAGAAGGCCTTGGACACCGTGCGCGTCACGACCGAAGGTGAGCTGTGGGTGGTGCTCGGCTCGGCCGGTGGGCCGCGTGACCCCTCCAAGCGGGCCCCGCTCGGTGAGGTCGCGACGCGGGTTGCTGACCACGCCGTCTTCACCGAAGAGGATCACCGCACCACGCCACTCCAGGACATCCTGGACGAGATGGAGCGGGGCGCTCGCGAGGGTGGCCGCGACAACTTCATCTCGATCGGTGACCGGACCGAGGCCATTCGCTATGCCGTCCGCCAGGCTGGCCCCTCCGACACCGTGGTGCTCGCAGGCAAGGGTCCGGAGGAAACGCTCGAGCGCGGCGACACCCTCATTCCCTGGGTCGAGATCGACGTCGCCCGCGAGGCCCTCCGCCTGCGCCGCGCCGACCAGTAGTTCCTTCCACCCTTCCCTTCTTCGACCGAACGCGTGCTGTGTCGCCGATCCCTCCCACCGAACGCGCGCTGTGTCGCCGATCCGGCCAACCGAACGCGTGCTGTGTCGCCGATCCGGCCCACCGAACGCGAGAGCCGTGTGCCTCATCCCAGGTTGACCGGAAGCCCGTGCTCTCAAACATGCACAACGACGCGTTCGCGGATAAAGCTGCAGGTCAGCACTCTTCAAGCATCCGTTGTGCACGTTTGAAAGGCGAGGCGCTCGAGAGCAGGGAGCAAGGTGGTGGATCTGGGGTCCCATAGCGACCCATATCCACGGGGGTCGCGAGGCGGCGATTGCCCGCGCGTTCGGTGGGCCGTTTTCGGAGCGCCGCGCGCGTTCGGTGGGCCGTTTCCCGAGCACAGCGCACGTCCGGTGGCCGGTTTCCCGAGCACAGCGGACGTCCGGTCGAAAAGGGGGGACTACTCGCCGAAGGCGGCCAGCACCTCGGCACGGCTCACGTCCGCGACCGACCCGGTCGCCCAGCGCGGCTCGCGGTCCTTGTCGACCACCTGCGCGCGCACGCCCTCAACGAAGTCCGGATGACCCGCGAACGCCCGCCCGAGCACCAGGTCCTGCTCCAGCACCTCATGCACATCCATCGACGCTGCCCGCCGCAACGCCTCCAAGGTCACCGCCACCGAGTGCGGCGACCGGGCCGCGATCGCGCGCCCCGCCTCCTGCGCCTCGACCTCGGGCCGCGCCAGCAACCGCTCCACGATGATCGCCGCATCAGGACCGGCATAACACTCATCGATCCATCCCCGCTGCGCCGCCAGCCACGAGTCACCCTCCTCCTCGGCCACCCGCGACACCCCGGGCGCACTCAGCACGGCCCCAGCCGCCAACTCCGGCTCAGCGCGCAGCGCAGCCACCAACGCATCCCGCGACCCCGACGACACCAGCACGTCAGCCATCCCCAGCACCACCGCGTCCGCCCCCGACACCGGCAGCCCGGTCAACGCCACGTGCGTCCCCAGCTCCCCCGGCGCATCGGCCAGGAACCACAGCCCGCCCACGTCCGGGAAGAACCCGATGATCGTCTCCGGCATCGCCAGCTTCGTCCGCTCGGTCACCACCCGCAGAGACCCGTGCGCCGACACCCCGACCCCGCCGCCCATGACGATCCCGTCCATCCACGCGACATACGGCTTCGGGTAGTCCGCGATCAACCCGTTCACGGCGTACTCGGTCGACCAGAACTCTTCCGCCGCCGACAGCCGCCCGGCCAGCGCGTCCTCCCGCAGCGCCCGCACGTCACCCCCGGCGCACAGCCCGCGATCGCCCGCCCCGTCGATCAGCACCGCGTCGATCTCGTCGTCGCCCGCCCACGCGGTCAGCTGCGCGCGCAGCGAAGCGACGCTCGCCTGGTCCAGCGCGTTGATCGCCTGGGGTCGGTTGAGCCGCACCCTGCCCAGGGTGCCGTCTACGGCATACCGGACCTCGTCCCCGTGCCCCTCCGCGGGCGCCCACTCCAGCTGGTCCTCACTCATGCTCAGCCAGCCTAGTCGCGCACGTAGACTCGCCCGCATGGGTAAGGCATCTCGCAAGAAGCGCACCTCCGAGCCGAAGGCGCAGCGCGCGCCGTACGTGGGGCGTCCGTTCGAGGGCCTCGCGCACGAGAGCGACTGGGTCGCGATGCGCGAGATCCTCCCGGCGGCCACCGCGCCGGTCACCGTCGTCGTCCCCGAGGAGACCGAGGTCGACGGCCGCCCGGTCCCAGCGGGCGAGCACGAGATCACGCTGGCGAGCGTGCTGCCGGGCGCGATCCCCGCGCTCAAGCGCGACAACGGTGACGTGCTCGCCGGTATGCAGTCGCGCACCACGAGCGGCGATGCGTCCCGAGACATCGCCAAGGCCGTGCTCACCGCGCTCGCGGCCGAGCCGGGCAGCTCGGTGAACTCCGTGCGCCCCGCGACCGCGGACACCCCCCGCCTGCAGGACCTGCTCGCCGACGGCCAGGACCTCGAGGTCACCGTGCACGAGGACTTCGGTTTCTGGCTGGGCGAGGAGGCGACCGAGGAGCAGAAGGCCGCCCTGGAGCAGATGAACGACTCCGCCGTCCCGATGGCGCGGGTCGAGGGGGCGCCGTCCGCGTACTGGTGCCACATGACCGGTCGCTCCTACATCCGCTGGATCCTGGGCGAGGACGAGGACACCGCGACCCGGGCGATGGCGCGCCTGCAGGCGGCCGGCGAGCACACGCTGGGCGAGGGGACCGAGCTGCTCGGCGCCTTCCGCGCGGCGGGTCTGCTCGTGCCGGTGATCGAGGTTGACGCGGATGCGGAGGCGAGTACCTTCGCCGACGCGCTGGGCGAGCTGCAGGGGCGCTACGAGAAGGCGCTGACCGTGGACGAGCCCCTCACCGTGGACGAGCGCCGGGCCCGCGACGGCCTGGTCTCCCGCCAGGTCACCCTGCGCTGACCGAGTCCAGAGGTATGCCGTGAACGTGCAGGTCGGGCAGGTGGTCACCGGGGTGGTGGCCGTGGTGCCCGCCAAGGACGAGGAGGAGCGCGTCGGGCGCACTATCGCTGCGCTGCAACGGATCCCCTCGGTGATGCAGATCGTCCTGGTCGACGATGGGTCATCGGATCAGACCGCGGCTGTGGTCGAGTGGACCGGTGGCGTCGACGTGGTGCGTCACGAGCGCAATCGTGGCAAGGCCGCGGCGATGGAGAGCGGTGTGCGGCGGGCGCGTCAGCTTGCGCCGGGAGCGCCGGTGCTCTTTGCCGATGCCGACCTGGAGGACTCCGCTGAGGCGCTGGGCGTGATCGTCGAGCCCGTGCTGGCCGCTGAGGCCGACCTGGCGATCGGGGTGCTGCCGCCGCAGGACACGCCCGGTGGTGGGTTCGGGATCGTGGTGCGCACAGCGCGCGAAGGGATCATTCGGCTGACCGGGTGGGCGCCGCAGCAGCCGTTGTCGGGGCAGCGGTGTCTGTCCCCAGCGGCGTTGGAGGCGGCCTTGCCGTTCGCGCCCGGGTGGGGCGTGGAGGTCGGGATGACCGTCGATGTGCTGCGGGCCGGGCTCGTCGTGGTCGAGGTGCCGTGCGAGTTGCGACACCGCGTGACCGGTCGGGACCTGTCCTCGCAGGTGCACCGCGCCCGACAGCTGGCGGATGTGACGCGGGTACTGGCCGATCGGTCGGGGCTCTCGGACAAGGTCCGCGAAGGTGGCATCGCCGGTGGCCGGGCCGTGCGTTCGGGCGCCGTGGCGGCGGCTCGCCTCGCCCGTCCGGTCCTGGGCACAGTGGCACAACGCGGTGGCCCGTTGGTCGGCAAGACTGTTCGTACGCTCCGGGGCAATGGCGCGAGCGCTGACGCTGGCACGCAGACCAGCGGCGGTCAGGAGCGCCGGCATCAGGAGCGCCGCGGTCAGGGGCGCCAGCACGGGTCCGTCCGGGACCTCCGGGGCGGCCGCTGGCACGACCTCTGAGCCACCCTTCGCTCAGCGCCGCCAGGATCGGCAGCTGGACCAGCCCGTAGCCCAGCTTTCTCCACGCCGCGCGGCGGCCTCACCGCTCCCACCACCTCGCCCGGCGTGTCCTGCACTGTTCCGATCTGGTGTTGCGTGTCGGGTGCTGGGGCGCGCATAGTGCACAGCCGGATCTGCACATCAGTGATCAGACGAGAGAACTGCTCTTCTCCCGTGGCCGCATCCCCTGCGCCAGCACCGCGACTCCTGCCGTGACCAGCATCGTCAGGGTCAACGCCACCGCGGGCAGGCCGGAGTCGTTCAGGGCCCAGGTCAGCGCCATCGCGACGATCCCCGCGAGCATCGCCGGGCGCAGCCCACGCCACTGCCACAGCGGCGCCGTCCAGGACGGCCAGCGCTTCACCACGACCACCACGAAGAGCACGAAGACCGCCACGGCCGCCCACGAGATCGGATAGGTCACCAGCATTCCGAGGCTCTGCGAGAGCTTGCGGCCCACGATCCCGAGCGCCTCCCCGTCCAGCACGCTCTGCACGAAGTCGCCGAGGTGCGTCCGCGAGCCCGCGCTCCGCGCCCAGTCAGCGACCATGATCGCGGCCGCCACCAGGGCACCGGCCACTCCCAGGAGGATGAGGGATCGGGGGCGCCACGCCATACCTAGGGCAGTGAGCATGAGCAGGCCGGTGGCGAAGACCGTGCCGGGCACGCCGCCGAAGTCCGCCCCGGCCTGGGGCGCCGCGTTGAGCATCAGCATCACACCGCCGAGCACGCCGACCGCGAGCGCCGCCTCGACTCTGCGCAACCAGGTCAGCAGCCCTGCCGCCACGACCAGGAAGGCGCCGAGCATGATCCCGAAACCGACATTCCCCGTCCCGAAGAACCGCCCGGCCGTCACCGGCTGCAGCCCCAGCACGGAGACCAGGCCCAGCCGTGCCGACATCAGGACATCCACCCCCAGTACCGCGAGCGTCACCGCGCCCACCACGGCCGGCGGCCCCAGCGGATGACGCCGCCACGGCCCGGCCCACGCGATCGCGGTGATAAGCCCGGCGATCCCCAGGAGGACCAAGGTCAGCTCGGCCATCGGCTGGCGCGCGCTCCACCACGGCACGAGTCCGGCGGCGAAGGTCGCGGCCGGTACCGCCATGGCCCCGGTCGCGATCACGGCCGAGGCCCGCTGCAGCCGCGCGAGCAGGGCGATCCCGAGCGCGGTCAGCAGCACCGCACCGGCGGCGCCGAGGACGTACGGCGCCTGCACCTTCGCCTGCGTCACCCCCTCCGCGAGCTCGCTCGAGCGCTCGGGCGAGCCCGGCAGGATCCCCAGCTGGCCGCCTGCGAGCCCCTCGCCCGACTCGCCGAGGAGCTGCAGCGCGCCGGTGGTCAGGTCGGTGAGTTGGATCAGCCCCGCCTGCTGGGTGGAGGTCGAGGTGAGCAGGCCGCCGTGCGCGTCCGGTCCCCACAGCAGGACGGCCATCGCCTCCGCCCGGTATGCCGTGTGGCCCAGCCCCGCGACGATGACCCGGCTGTCCTCGGGCAGGGTCGGGAGGAGCTCAGTCAGGGCGGCGTCGACGTTCTCCAGCACGCCCGGGCGGTCGCCCTGGAAAACCGGCAACGTGGAGTAGACCTGCACCGCGCACCCCTCGACGAAGCCAGGGAGCGGAGGCTGGTCGGCCACCTGCGGGTTGCCGCCGAGGCCGTCGGGTGAGGCGTGGGCGACCTTTCCCTGGGCGTCGGCGGCTCCGATCAGGGCGAGCTCGCCGTGGGAGGCCACGCAGACGCGGTCGGCCAGGCTGCCGAGCTGGGGCCCGAGAGCTCGCCGGTCGGCAGCCTCCTGCCAGCGCTGCCAGGGCTGGGCGGCGACCCCGTCGTCGTCGGTCCACAGGGCGGTGCCGCCGCCAAGAGTGCCCGGGTGGTCACCGCACCCCCAGATGTCGGTCGCTGCCCGCTGGCCCGCGCCCACGGTGAGGAAGGCGTCCTCGGCACAGGTCACCTCGTGCGTGCCGCGCAGCACGAGGGCAGCGGTCGCGCCCTCGTCTCGCAGCTGCTTGAGGTGCGTGGCATCCGAGCGCTCCAGGGCGTCCCACGTCAGTCCCGGTATGCCGATCACCACCACTGGCGCATCGCTCGCCGCGAGCGCGGGGTCAGCTTGGTCGACCTGGCCGGGAGCGCCGTCACGCCCGCCGAACGCGAGCGCGACCAGCCACGCAGCCAGCACCGCGCCGACGAGAGCCCATGCGCCCCACCGGTGTAACGGCATACCTCCACCTCCTGGGCAGGAATGGTGTCACGTGCGCGTGGGAGGAGGCTGAGCGCTTAGTCTCGTGGCGTGCCTGTTGACCTCGACCCCGAGCTGCTCGGCTGGATCGCCGCCGCGGTGGCCGTGCTCGCGCTGGTCGTGGCCGCGTTCACCGTCGCCCGGCTGCGGGTGGTCGACCGACGGCTGCGCTCGCTGATCGAGGCGGGGGCGCCCACCACGCCGGAGCGGGAGCGGATCGAGGCGTTGGAGACACGCGTCGAGCAGGTGCGAGGGGATCTGGCGCAGGCGCTGCGGCACGTGGCGGTGGTGCGCTACGACGCGTTCGGGGACATGGGCGGGCGGATGAGTTTCAGCGCTGCGGTGGTCGACGACGACGGCGATGGGCTGGTGATCAGCTCGATCCACGCGCGCGGTGAGAGCCGGACCTATGCCAAAGGGATCGTCGGCGGCGACTCCGAGGTCGTGCTGACCCCGGAGGAGCGCCAGGCCCTCGACGCCGCCCGCACCGGCAAGGCCGACTGAGTTTCACGTCGCGACCCCGCCCGCCCGCCCTCCCTCCCTCCCTCTTCTTCGACCGGACGTCCGCTGTGCTCGCGATTCTGCCCACCGGACGTGCGCTGTGCTCGCGATTCTGCCCACCGGACGTGCGGTGCTCCTTCTGCGCCCGCGGCACGCCGTCGCCCTGACTTTCACACATGCAGCACGCGAATCTTCAGTGAGAAACACCTAGTGAGGGGTCCGGTGTCATCACTTGTGCATGTGTGAAAGTCAACCCCGAGGATTCGGGGAGCACAGGGCGCGTCCGGTGGGCTATCCCGCGACCTTGCCGCGCGTTCGGTTGCGCGAATAGAGAGCACAGCGCGCGTCCGGTGGGTGCTTTCGAGACCATGCCGCGCGTTCGGTCGGGATGAAGGAGAGGGCGAGCTCAGGCGGGGGTGCGGACGAGCAGGGTGCCGGGTTGGACGAGGATGCGCATGGCGATGGCGGTGCCCAGGGTGTCGCCGTCGATCTCGATCTCGACAGGCTTGTCCGAGACCACCCGGATCTCCTCGCCAGAGAAGTGGTCGACCCTCGAGTGACCGAAACGCTGGCGGGTGGTGAGTTGGGCGACCATCGCGGCCCAGCCGACCATGCCTTCGGGGGAGAGCAGGACAGCATCGACCGCGCCATCATCGGCCTCGGCGTCGGGCAGCAGTTCCATCGCGCCCTGCAGCTTGCCGACATTGCCGACCATTACGCTGCGTACCCGACGCTTGATCGGGTGTGCGCTGTCGACCTTGAGCGCGATCGTGAACTGCGGGCCCTTGAGGTGCTGCAGCCCCGTGACCAGGTAGGCCAACCAGCCGACACGAGCCTTCAGCCGCTCAGGGGCGGAGGCCATCACCTCGGCATCGAAACCTAGCCCCGCCATCACCAGGAAGGTGTGCTGCTCGCGCGCCCGAGGATCGGAGGGGTCATCGACGGCGTCCTCGAAGTCGACCGTGCGCGCCGGGTCGTCCTCGTCCTCCAAGCGTTCGGCCAGCTGCTCGGAGTTGGGCCGGACCAGGTCCAGTCGGCAGGTGTCGATGAGTTTGTCCTGCCCGGTGAGCGCGACGGCCAGCGCCCGCTCCAGAGAATCCACGGGCAGCCCGAGGTTGCGGGCGAGCAGGTTGCCGGTGCCACCTGGCAGCAGTCCGAGCGGCACCGAGGAGCCCGCCACCACCGAGCCCACGGCCCGCACCGTGCCGTCACCGCCCAACGGGCAGATCAGGTCGACTCCTGCGTCCAATGCCTCGCGCGCCTGTCCCTCGCCCGGGTCGTCGACGGTCGTCTCCAACCAGAGCGGCTCGGCCCAGCCGTGCTCTTCGCACACCGACTGCACCTTCGCGCGCACCCGGTTGACGTCATCGAACTTCGTCGGGTTCACGATGACGGCGAGGGTGCGGGGAGAGGTGTCCTGCTGCATACCCACCCACGCTAGTCGCCGCCACGCCCCGTGGCCCGCCCGGGCGACCTGCGGCATACCGGGAAATCGGGTGGCCGCGCCCCATTAGGCTTGATCCATGCTCGATATCCGCGACCTGCGCAACGACCCCGACCGTGCCCGCACGAGCCAGCTGGCTCGCGGCGAGGACCCCTCGGCGGTGGACGCTGCGCTGTCTGCGGACACCCGGCACCGCGAGACCCTCGCTGCTTTCGAGAGCGCCCGCGCCGAGCAGAAGAGCTTCGGCAAAAAGGTCGCCCAGGCCCAGGGCGAGGAGAAGCAGGCGCTGCTCGCCGAGGTGAAGGAGCTCGCTGCCCGCGTCAAGACCCTGGACGCTGAGCAGAACGAGGCCGCCCAGGCCCGCGAGGATGCCCTGCGCCGGATCGGCAACGTCATCATCGACGGCGTTCCGGTCGGGGGCGAGGACGACTTCGTGGTGCTCGAGGAGGTCGGTACCCCCCGCGACTTCGCCGCCGAGGGCTTCGAGCCCAAGGACCACCTCGAGCTCGGTGAGGCGCTCGGGGCGATCGACATGGCCCGCGGCGCGAAGGTGTCGGGGGCGCGGTTCTACTTCTTGACCGGCATCGGTGCCCTGCTCGACCACGCGCTCATGGGGCTGGCCCGCCAGATCACGATGGAGGAGGGCTTCGTCCCGGTCGTGCCTCCCACCCTGGTGCGTCCCGACGCGATGGCCGGCGCCGGTTTCCTCGACGCGCACGCAGACGAGGTCTACCGGCTTGAGGCGGACGACCTCTTCCTCACGGGCACCTCGGAGGTGGCGCTCGCGGGCTTCCACGCGGATGAGATCCTCGACCTCAGCGAGGGTCCGCTGCGCTATGCCGCGACGTCGACCTGCTACCGCCGCGAGGCCGGGTCGTACGGCAAGGACACCAAGGGCATCTTCCGCGTCCACCAGTTCCAGAAGACCGAGATGTTCGTCTACTGCCGGGTTGAGGACGCCGAGGCCGAGCACGCCAACCTGCTGCGCATCGAGCGCCGGATCCTGGACGCCCTTGAACTGCCCTACCGCGTGATCGACGTGGCGGCCGGGGACCTGGGTGGTCCGGCGGCGCGCAAGTTCGACTGCGAGGCCTGGGTGCCGACCCAGGGCCGCTACCGCGAGCTCACCTCGACCTCGAACTGCACCACCTTCCAGGCGCGCCGGCTCAACATCCGGGAGCGCTCGCCCGACGGCGGCGCCAACCGCATCGTGGCCACCCTCAACGGGACCGCGGCGACCAACACGCGCCCGATCGTGGCCCTGCTGGAGAACCACCAGCAGGCGGATGGGTCCGTGCACGTCCCCGAGGCGCTGCGCCCCTTTCTGTCCGGTATGTCGTCACTCACCCCCCGCTGATCGCGCGGCTGCGTCGTCGGCTGGCTGCCGCCGACCGCCGGGGCGCTCTCCCTGCCGTGCGGCCGGGCTCGGCTGCCCAGATGCCGCTGCGGCTGCCCCCTGGCTCGCCCCCGTGACCGCCATCGGCCGCCCATCCAGCGGGAACCAGACCCGGACCCGCCACCCGAGCGTGCCTCGGCGCGGCCCGACCTCGACCCCGCCACCGAGATGCTGGGCGCGCTCGCGCATGCCCAGCAGGCCCAGCCCGGTGCCCGATGTGCCCACCCGCTGGTGGCCGTCATCGACGACCTCCACCTCCACCCGGCCGGTGCTCTCATCGACGCGGACCACCGCCCGCACCGTCCGCGCGGTGGAGTGCTTGTGCACGTTGGCCAGCGACTCTTGGACCACCCGGTAGGCCGAGAGCTGCACCGGCGGTGGCACCAGAGAGGCCGCGCCGGGGCTGGACTCGACCACCTCCACCGTGGCGGTGAGGGTCTGCGTGCTGGCACTCTCGGCCAGCGCCGGCAGGTCAGCCAGGGTCGGCTGCGGGCTGCGGTCCTCGGTGCCGAAGCCACTGTCCGCGCGCAACGTCCCGAGCAGCTGCCGCATCTGACCCACGGCCTCACGGGAGGAGGACTCCACGGCGGCGAGGGCCTCCTTGGCGGATTCGGGATCGCGGTCCATCACCCGTCGCGCGGCCGCGGTCTGCACCCCCATCACCGACACGTGGTGGGCGACGACGTCGTGCAGCTCCCTGGCGATCCGCAGCCGCTCGGCCACGACCGCCTGATCGGTGAGCGCGGCCGACTGCTCCTCGATCGTGCGCGCCTGGGCCAGCGTCTGGGCGTTGCGCAGCGCACCCCGCCAGGCCACCTGTCCAAGCGCGATCGCGAAACCGAAGTAGATCGCGTTCCCCATCGCCATCAGCATCAGGATCGCGGTGATCGGCGTGACCAGCCCACCGCTGTAATCCACGTCCTCACCTAGCTGATCACGGATGTTCTGCAGCCCCGCCCCGAGCGCGAACCACCACGCCAACCACAGCGCCATCACCAGCAGCACCGCCCCGGTCGCCAGCACCACGGCCCGCCGGTTGCGCGCCCACGCCACCCCGGAGAAGAACAGGAAGAAGGACAACAACTGCATCGGCAGCGAGCTCATCGTCATCGGCATCAGCTGCCCGACGATCACGAAGTGGGCACAGGCCAGCAGCATCACCGTGATCGGCGCCACCCGGCGCAGGGCCACCAGCACCGCGGCGGAGGCGATCCCGACGTACTGCCACCCGATCCCGAGCGGCTCATCGACCAGCCCACCCCCCGAGCGGATCATCTCGGTGCCGAAGGCCACGACGAGGAAGGCCACCAGGGCCCACTGCAGATCCCGTCGCCGATCGAGCGCCGTCGGGACCCGTTCCCAGTCCTCATCGGCGCCGAACCACCGCTCCAGCCTTTCCATGTTCGACACCCTAGGCACGAGGTCCGACAGACCGGATCGGCCATACGACGGAGATCCGCCACCGATCCCGCGCGTCCCGGGCGTCCGCTCGCGCGGCCACAGTGACAGGATCGCAGGGTGAGCGCCCCCATCCGCATCCTGCTCGTCGACGACCAGCCGCTGCTGCTGCAGGGTTTCAAGATGATCCTGTCCGTGGAGGAGGACCTGCAGGTGGTCGGCCAGGTGGGCGACGGTCAGCAGGCGATCGACGCGGTGCCCGAGCTGCGCCCGGACCTGATCCTGATGGACGTCCAGATGCCGGTCCTCGATGGCATCGAGGCCACCCGCCGCATCGTCGCCGACCACCCCGACACCAAGATCGTCATGCTCACCACCTTCGACCGCGACGACTACCTCTTCGACGCGCTTGAGGCCGGGGCCAGCGGGTTTCTGCTCAAGAACGCCGACCCGGACCACCTCGTCGAGGCGGTGCGCACGGTCGCCGGCGGGCACGCTCTGCTCGCCCCCGAGGTCACGATGCGGGTCATCTCCCGGATGTCTCGGGTCGAGGAGCCGACCGACGAGGGTGAGGGAAACGCCATACCTCTCCCGTCGTTGACCGAGCGCGAGCGCGAGGTGCTGGTCCTGGTCGCCCGCGGGTTGTCCAACGCGGAGATCGCCGCCGAGGCCTACGTGAGCGAGGCGACGGTCAAGACGCACGTGTCCAACGTGCTCGCCAAACTGGGCGTGCGGGACCGGGTCCAGGCGGTGGTGGCCGCCTACGACGCAGGGTTGGTCAGACCCGGCCGCTAACCTCCGTCGCAAGGGGGAGAGGCGGTCGCCGAGATCTCCGCACCGGGGCCGATGTGGGCGGCTCCGGCTCCGCCTAGCGTGGTCGACACACGGTTCGATCAGGTTGGACGAGGAGAGGGCCAGTCATGTTGTCGGTGCAGGGATTGACGCGCAGGTATGGCGATACGCTCGCGGTCGACGACGTCACCTTCGAGGTCCCCGAGGGGGCCATGGTGGGTTTCGTCGGTGGTAACGGGGCGGGCAAGACGACCACGATGCGGATGATCATGGGGGTGTTGCAGCCCACCGCTGGAGAGGTGCTCTGGGCCGGCGCCCCGGCGCCGCGCGGGGTGCGCAGCCGGTTCGGCTACATGCCCGAGGAGCGTGGGCTCTACCCCAAGCAGCCGGTGCTCGGTCAGCTGGTCTACCTCGGCCAGCTGCACGGGATGAGCGCCAAGGATGCCAAGGCGCGGGCGAGTGAGCTGCTCGAGCGCTTCGGGCTGGGTGATCGGATGAACGACAAGGTGGAGACCCTGTCGCTGGGCAACCAGCAGCGCGCGCAGATCATCGCCGCGGTGCTCGGTGACCCGCTCGCGCTCGTGCTCGACGAGCCTTTCTCCGGGTTGGATCCGGCCGCGGTCGACCAGATGAGCGAGCTGCTGCGCGAGCACACGGCACGCGGCATACCGGTCCTTTTCTCCTCCCACCAGCTGGACCTGGTGGACCGGCTCTGCGATTCGATCGTGGTGCTGCACAAGGGGCGCGTGGTCGCCCGCGGCACGGCCGATGAGCTCAAGGCCTCGGCGCCGCTGCGCTACCGATTGACGATGACTTCCGACACCGGCTGGGTGCGCGATGTGCCCGGTATCGAGGTCGTGGACCTCGAAGGTCCGAGCGTGCTGATCGAGCCGACTGACGAGGGCGTGGCCGAGCGGCTGCTGGCCGATGCCGTTGCCCGTGGTGGGGTCCGGGAGTTCAGCCGGATCCGCCCGACCCTGTCCGAGATCTACCGAGAGGTGGCGGCATGAGCACCATCCAGACCGAGCAGCCCGGCGCCACCGGGCAGTCCGAGGCGGCGCGTGCCGCCGAGGTGAGCGACGACCGTCGGCCCGCCTGGCCGCTCGTCGCGATGCGCGAGATCCAGGTCCGCCTGCGTGATCGCAACTTCCTGATGTCGACCGCGCTGTCGGTCTTCCTCCTGATGGCTGTCATCCTGGCCAACCACTTCTTCGGTGGGATGGGCACGGGCGGGATGAACTACAAGATCGGCGTCGAGGGCCAGCAGGGCACCACGATCGTGCAGCAGGCCGAGACCTACGCGGGCGCCGACTCCTCCCTGGAAGCGGTCGAACTCGCTGACGCTGCTGCCGTGGAATCGGCGACAAGCCGCGGCGAGGTCGACTACGGCCTGCTGCAGACCGACGCCGGGTGGGAGCTCGTGGACGAAGGGCCGACCAACACCGAGCTGCAGATGGCGGTCGGTGAGGCCGTGCGCTCGGTGGTGATGGCGCAGAACGCCGAGGCCGCGGGCACGGACCTGGGCGCCATCAACGACGGCACGGTGCTGACCACGCGCGATCTCTCCGCAGGCGAGGACGGCTCCAACCCAGGGCTGATCGCCTTCATCCTGGGCTTCGTCTTCGCGTTCCTCTTCTACATGTCCTCCTTGATGTTCGGCATGCAGATCGCCAGCTCGGTGGTCGAGGAGAAGCAGTCCCGTCTGGTGGAGATCCTGGCGGCCGCGATCCCGATCCGCTCGCTCCTGGTGGGCAAGGTGCTGGGCAACACGGCGCTGGCCTTCGCCCAGCTGCTGCTCTTCGTCGCGGTGGGCCTGATCGGGCTGTCGTTCACCGACATGGCCTCGATGCTGCCGGGCATGACCGAGGGCATCCTGTGGTACATCCCGTTCTTCGTCCTGGGCTTCCTGGCCCTGGCCTGCATCTGGGCGGCGGCAGGATCGCTCGCCTCGCGCAACGAAGATCTGCAGGCGACCACGATGCCGCTGACGATGGTGCTGGTGCTGATCTTCGTGGTCGGTCTGCAGCTGCAGGGCACCTGGCGCGAGATCGGTTCCTTCATCCCGGTGATGTCGACCATCCTGATGCCGATGCGGATCCTCGAAGGTGAGGCGGCCTGGTGGGAGCCGGTCGTGGCGCTGGTCCTGGTGTTGGCCTTCTGCGCGCTGACCATCTCCTTCGGTGTCCGGCTCTACCGCCGTTCGGTGATGCACACCTCCGGCACGCTGACCTGGCGGAAGGCGCTGACCCTCAAGGACTGAGCACCGCATAGGGTGCCGGTGTGTCCCTCACCGAGAACTCCTCCGGAGCACACCGGCACCCCGTCCGCGATCAGCCGCTCCTCGTCGCCCTCGACGTGGACGGCACGATCGTCCACCACGACGGCCACCTGTCCCCGCGGGTGGCCGCCGTCGTACGCGAGCTCGACGCCCTGCCGCACGTGACCGTGCTGATCGCGACCGGTCGATCGGTGCTGGCCACGATGCCCATCGTCGAACAGCTCGGGCTGGATACCCCCGGTCGACTCAACGTGTGCTCCAACGGCGCCGTCACGATCAGGGTCGACGCGGAGGCTGAGGGTGGCTACCGGCTGGAGGATGTCGTCACGTTCGACCCGGCACCCGCCGTGGCGCTGCTCCGCCAAGAACTGCCCGGCGTGCTGGTCGCCGTCGAGGAGATCGGGGTCGGCTTCAAGGTCGACTCGCCCTTTCCCGAGGGGGAGCTCTGGGGCGAGGAGATCGTGGTGCCCTTCGAGGAGTTGATCGCCAAGCCGGTCACCCGCGTCACCTTCCGCGACCCGCGAGCCACGTCCGAGGACTTCACCGCCCTGGTCGAACGGATCGGCTTGCACGGTGTCTCGTACGCGGTCGGCTTCAGCGCCTGGCTCGATCTCGCACCCGAGGGTGTCAGCAAGGCTTCGGCGCTCGAGCAGGTCCGTCGCCACCTCGGCGTCCAGCCCCACCGCACCGTTGCCGTCGGTGACCAGCGCAACGACCTGGAGATGCTGGGCTGGGCCGCCCGCGGTTACGCCATGGGCCAGGCCCCGCCCGAGGTGATGGCCGCCGCTGACAAGGTCACCGGCACCGTCGAGGAGGACGGCCTCGCCCAGGCCCTCGACGAAGTCCTCGCCGACCTCGCCTAGACGCCCCTCGCCCCCCCATTTTCGACCGGACGCGCAGCATGCTCGCCATCCGGGCCACCGAACGCGCACGGTGCTGCAAATCGGGGCCACCGAACGCTTACGGTGCTCCTCATCGGGCCGACCGAACGCGCGCGGTGCTCCTCATCGGGCCGACCGAACGCTTACGGTGCTCCTCATCGGGGCCACCGAACGCGCGCGGTGCTCCTCATCGGGCCGACCGAACGCGCGCGGCGCCCCGATGTCGGTCGCTCACCGGGTCCGGTGAGGCCGTGCCCGGACATCCGAACATGCACAACGAACCCTCCGGCCCGAAAACCCCAGGTCAGCGTGGCCATCTCCTCGTTGCG
Organism: Ornithinimicrobium pulveris; assembly: GCF_050261105.1. Classification (GTDB taxonomy): domain Bacteria; phylum Actinomycetota; class Actinomycetes; order Actinomycetales; family Dermatophilaceae; genus Ornithinicoccus. Next base: position 241,707 of record NZ_CP189837.1, read on the forward strand.
CATGTTTGAAAGTCGAGTCCCGTATGCCGCAGGGTGCCTGAGCGGCCCCGCTCGCCTCGGGTGCAGATCGGCGACGCCACGCGCGTTCGGTGGGGGATGTCGGCGACGTGGCGCGCGTTCGGTGGGGGATTTTGGCGACACCACGCGCGTCCGGTCGGTGATTTCGGCGACCTGGCGTGCGTCCGGTGGAAAGGGGGGCGGTGGGCGGGGCTCAGGGAGTCGAGGCCCCGTCCGCCTCGTCCGCCTCGTCCGCCTCCGCCTCGTCCGCCTCGGCCTCGCGGTCGACGCCGACGAGGAAGCGGTCGACCGCCGCGGCGATGAGGACCACCATCAAGAGGGTGCCGAGCAGGTTCAGGCCCATCGCCACCCACGGCGAAACGACGGCGCCCCAGTCCGGGTCCATCGGACCGACGATCTCGCGCAGCACCTCGGCACCGGCCACGCCCGCGTGCGTGGCCAGCACGAACATCAGGCAGAGCGTCACCATCGGCACCAGCCCGGCCCGCACCAACGTCAGCAGCCCTTTGCCGAGGTTCGCAAACCGTCCCGTCACGCTCGTCACCGGCCCGGCCACCCAGGTCCGCAACCACTCCGGCACCCACGAGGTCCGCTCCTGCGCCCGGCGGGCCCGGTCTCGCGCCCGCTCCATCCGGGCCCGTGCTCGCTCCAACCGCCGCCGCGTCCGCTCGTCGGACACCGACCGGATCATCCGGTCCTCCACCTGCGCCAACGACGGAGCGGGCGCCGGCGCCGCCAGCTCGCGCCCATAGACCACCGCCCCCACCGTCAGCCACGCCATCGGCACGACCACGAGGGTGTCGAAGTTGCCGAGCACGCCCCACAGCCACCCGATCGCCGCATTCAGCGCCTCGCCGAGCGGCCCGAGCACACCCACGACCCACGCCCAGGCATCCAGCAGCCACGTCACCCCGCGCCGGTCGAGCACCCACTGCCAGGCCCCCGACCAGCTGTTCGCGACGACCTTCGCGATCGTCAGCAGCCACACCGCTTCCACCCACCCGGCGAGCAGCCCGAGCCCCACGCTGCGCCGGGCGAGCCCCGAGCGATCCAGCCCCCACCGCAGCACCAGCGCCACGACCACGATCGTCACCACGACCACCGTCGGCGCCCCCGCCCACGTCCGGTCCTGCATCGTCTCGCCGATGAACCAGTTGGTCCGGTTCATCTCATCGGCCGCCGTCTCGTTGAGGAACCTCCGTGCGTCCTCCCGCAGATAGCCCTGCGCCGCATAGACCGCCAGGAAGGGCACCAGCGCTGCCGTCAGCACGGCGAGCCCGCGCGAGCGAGACATCCCCTCATCCGCACCGACGTGCCGCATCGAGGGCAGCACCGCACGCAACGCCATGATCAGCGCAATCACGCTGACCAGCGGCGCGAGCGCCACCGTGATCGTCGCGCCGACCGGGCTGATCTTGCTCAGCTCAAAACTGCCCCACAGCACCAGTTCCCGCAGCGCCGCCCCGAGCAGCAGCAGCACCACGAGCACCGGCCAGTGCGCCACGAGCAGGCGCGCCGCCTCCCACACCACCGCGAACGCACCGACCACGCTGCGCCCGACCTGACGCAGGACCCCGGTCACGGCGCCTCCTCGAGGTGGAGTGCGGCATACCGGGGCGTGGCGAACCAGACATCCACCCGCTCGGGCACCGCGTCCTGCACGAGCCGCACATAGACCGGCACCGTCCACGTCGCCGGCCGTTCCTCGGGCGCGGGCAGCTCCCACGGCTCGCCACCCTCGGGCGCCGGCGGGCGACACGGGTCCAGCCCCAGGCTCGGGGCGCCCAGGTTGGGGCCCGAGGCGTATGTCGTTTCTCGCCCCTCCCCGTCCGTGAACCGAGCCTGGCACGCCGAGAGCGGGCTGCCAGGCTCGGCCGCAACCGTCAGCTCGGTCCGCCAGACGCGGGTGTTCGCGACCTCGGGGAAGGGCTGGCGCTCGCCGTAGCGGTCGACGTAGTCGGTGACGACCTCGACGGGACCGGCGGAGAGGGTGACGTCCACGGCATACGGGCCGGTCTCGTCCTCCAGCGCGGTGACGAGCCGGACCTCCTGCCCGACGGCCGCCTCGGTCGGGTCGGTGAGGTGGAGGGGATTCCACATCGCCCAGATGCGGTAGCTGCCCGCGACCGCCGCCAGTACCAGCACGAACGGCAGCGCGAGCAGCGCCCACCGGTTGCGTCGCCACCAGGTGCCCATCAGCGCCCACCCCTCGGGCCGGTGCCCTGCTGGACGAGGGTCGCGAGGCCGTCGGGTGCCTGGGCGAGGAGTGCGTCGAGGTCGGCGGTTTCCGCGATCGGCAGCGGCGCCACGAGCAGGCTGTCGTAGGACTGGTTGAAGGCGTTGGTCGCCAGGTGCAGGGTCGCCCCGGGGGCAGCATCAGCGGGGAGCTCGAAGGCGATCGAGCAGGTCTCGGGGATGGCGGGGGAGGCCACGATGCAGGTGTTGGCGTCACGGCGGGTCGGTTGGTAGGTGCGCCCGTCGGCCGCGACCAGCTCGGCGTGGCTGAGCCCGACGTCCGTGATCGTGGGCTCGTACTCCAGATCCACGACGACGAAGACGCCCTCGGTCGCATAGAGCGCTGACCCGGCCTGCAGCCGTTCGCCGGCGCTGACCTCGCCCAGCGTGATGACGACGGTCCGCAGCTCGGCCGGCTCCTCCCAGGCGGCGGCGACCTCGTGCGGGGCAGCGTAGACGGCGGCCGGGTCGGGGAAACGGTCACCGACCGCGCGCGCCAGGGCCAGCGAGGCCAGGACGAAGGCGATCACGCCCGCGCGCCCGCCCCACCGCTGGGCCAGTCCCTCGACGCTCACGGCTGCAGCTCCCAGATCGGCTGGAAGAGGACGCCCGAGGGCGAAAGGGGCAGCTCGACGACGGTGCTCAGGGTGTCGTCGGTCCAGATCATCCGCTCCTCGATCGAGCTGATCCGGTAGGTCTTGGCCCAGAGTTCGACGGCGAGGGTGTCGGGCAGATCGCGCTCGGTGGTGCCGACCGCAACGACCACGTCGTAGGTCAGGCCGGGGGCGACCGCGGTCAGCACCTGCGGCGTCGGATCCACCGTGTAGACCACGTCGATCCGACCCAGCATCCCCTCGCGCAGCGGCGTGCCGAAGGCGCTGACGGCATCCGGCAGGTCAGGGATCCGGATGCTGCCGTCGAGGTCGCTGATCGGCAGCGTGTCGGTGGACGTGCTCCGCAAGGTGCCGAAGATCAACACGTGCTGGTGCTCGTCGAAAGGCTCGGAGAAGGCGCCGCCCAGGTCACGGCCGTAGACAGCGCGGTCCAGCGTGATCTCTCAGGGCGCCACGGCCACCTCGGTCCCGGGCTCGGCCACCGGTTGCTCCTCCTGGGGCGCGGCCGCCAGCCCGCCGAACGGGATGGTGAGGATGAGGGCGAGGAGAGCCACGGCATACCCGGCATTGCGTGGGCTCGCGGTCACCCACGCCCGCACCCGCTCCAGCAGCCGCCCCGGCACGCTGCGCTCCGCGCCCTCCTCCACGCAGCGCAATCTAGTGCACTGGACCCGATGCGCGAGACTGGACCTCGTGCCCGCCGACCTGATCATCACCTCGCCCGCCAACCCCCGGATCAAGGGGCTGGTCGGGCTGCGCCGACGCCGCACGCGCGAGCAGGAGGGACGCACCCTGCTCGAGGGGTATGCCGAGTTGCAGCTCGCCCTGGACGCGGGGGTGGTCCCGGAGTCGCTGTACGTCTGCCCTGACCTGATGAGCGAGGGCGCGGACGCGCTCGTGGCGCGGGTGGCCGGGTTGGGGAGCGAGGTCGTGCAGCTGTCGCGGGCGGCCTTCGAGAAGGCGGCCTATCGCGAGGGGCCGGACGGGTTCCTGGCGGTGGTGCGGGCGATCGACCGGCGGTGCGCGGACCTGGAGCTGCCGGCGGACCCGTTGGTGCTGGTCTGCCAGGGCGTGGAGAAGCCGGGCAACCTCGGCGCGATCCTGCGCACGGCCGACGCAGCGGGGGTGGACGCGGTCATTGCGGCCGACCCGGTGACCGACTGGGGCAACCCGAACACCGTGCGCGCCTCCAAGGGCACGGTCTTCGCGCTCAACGTCGCCAGCGACACGACCGAGGCGACGCAGGAGTGGTTGCGGGCACACGGCATACGGCTCGTGGCGACCACGCCGGACACCGACGTGGAGCACACGGAGGTGGACTACCGGGGCGGGGTCGCGATCGCGGTCGGGACCGAGCACAGCGGCCTGACCGAGGACGTCCTGGCGGCCGCCGACGAACGGGTGCGGATCCCGATGGCGGGGGCCGTGAACTCGCTGAATGTGTCGACGTCGGCGGCCATCGTGCTGTACGAAGCGGTGCGGCAGCGGCGCTGAACTGCGCGCAGATGACGCGTGGAGCCGGTGCCGAGCAGAGGTGCGCGTGACCGGGTCGCGAGGATGAGGGCGATTGCAGCCTGCGATATGTCGTATGTCACGATGACGACATGCGCATCGACCATGTGAGCTACGCCGCCGGCCCCGAGGGCCTGCAGGCCACGGCCGAGCGGCTCGGCGAGCAGCTCGGTGTAACCCCGCAGGACGGTGGGATCCACCCGCGTTTCGGCACCCGCAATGTCATCCTGCCCCTGGCGGAGGACCGGTATGTCGAGGTCGTCGAGGTCCTGGACCACCCCGCCTCCGACAAGGCCGTCTTCGGGCAGGCCGTGCGCGCCACCTCCGAGCGCGGCGGTGGCTGGATGGCCTGGGTCGTCGCCGTCGATGACCTTGAGGCCGTCGAGACGCGCCTCGGTCGCCAGTCGGTGCCCGGCCAGCGGCACACGCCGCAGGGTGTGGAGCTGCAGTGGCGCCAGATCGGCATCAAGGACATCATCGACCACGGCAACCTGCCGTTCTTTGTGCGCTGGGAGTCCGACCACAGCGACCACCCCTCGCAGCTGGACTCCAGCACGACCCGCCTCACCGGCCTGACGCTGGGCGGCGACTTCCCGATCGTGCGCGAATGGCTCGGCATCGCCGACGCACCCAAGGGCTCCTTCGAGTCGGCGGTGGAGTTCGGTTTCGTCGAGGAGGACGAGTGCCCGTGCCTGCTCGAGGTCACCTTCGAGACCCCGGACGGCACCGTCACCATCTGAGGTCGCGCCGACGCGGGATCTGAGTGTGCACCCGCACGGATCTGAGTAGGCGCCGCCGGGATCTGAGTGTGGAGTAGGCGCCGCCGGGATCTGAGTGTGCACCCGCACGGATCTGAGTTCGGCGCCCGGCAGGGGTCCAAGTGAGCGCCGCTGAGGGGTCTGAGCTTGGGCCGGACAAGGTTACTCACGCAATGTCATAGATATTGCGTTGCATTCCGTGAGTAACCTTGCATCGATAGCGCGCCCTCACCTCGGCTGGCGCCCGTAACCCCTCAACCGCAGGCTGTTCAGCACCACCAGCACGCTCGACAGCGCCATCGCACCGCCGGCGATCAGGGGCGTCAGCAGCCCGAAGGCCGCGAGCGGGATCGCCAGCGTGTTGTAGCCGAAGGCCCACACCAGGTTCTCCTTGATCACCCGCAGCGTCTTGCGGGAGAGCCCGATCGCGTCGGCCACGGCGTGCACGTCGGAGCGCATCAGCACGATGTCGGCGGACTCGGCGGCCACATCGGTCCCCGACCCCATCGCCATCCCGAGGTCGGCCTGGGCCAGCGCGGCGGCATCGTTCACGCCGTCGCCGACCATCGCGACGACCTTGCCCTGCTCCTGCAACGCCTGCACGTGCGCGAACTTGTCCTGCGGCAGCACGCCCGCGTGCACATTCGCCGGGTCGATCCCGACCTCCTCCGCCACGCGCCGCGCCGTGTGCTCGTTGTCCCCGGTCAGCAGGTATGGCGTGAGCCCCAGTTCGCGCAGCCGCTGCACCGCTGCGGCGCTGGTCTCGCGCGGGGTGTCGGCCACCGTGATGGCGGCGTGCGCCCGACCGGCCCAGCCGACCAGCACGGTGGTGCCGGTGCCGGCGTCGATCGCGGCCTGTAGCGCGGGGGGCACCTGCTCGAACAGGTCGGGCTTGCCGACCGTGACCTCGGTGTCCTTGATGAACGCCCGGGCACCCTCGCCGGGCAGGTTCGTGAAGTCCCGGATCTCAGCGATCTCAACCCCACGCTCGCGCGCGCCGTCCACGATGGCGCGGGCGATGGGGTGCTCGCTGCCGGACTCCACCGAGGCCGCAGCCTTCAGGGCCGCCAGCTCGGGCAACGGCCCAGCGGTCACGACCTCGGTCAGCACCGGCTCGCCGGTGGTCAGGGTGCCGGTCTTGTCGAGCACGACGGTGTCGACCCGACGGGTGGATTCCAGGATCTGCGGACCCTTGATCAAGATGCCCAGCTGGGCGCCGCGGCCAGTCCCGGTGAGCAGCGCCGTCGGCGTCGCCAGGCCCAGGGCGCAGGGGCAAGCGATGATTAGCACCGCGACCATCGGCATCAGGGAGCGCGCCACGTCGCCGCCCGTCGCGATCAGCCAGACCACGAAGGTCAGCACGGCGAAGACGAGCACTACCGGCACGAAGACCGCCGAGATCCGGTCGGCCAGCCGCTGCACCGGAGCCTTGCCCGTCTGGGCCTGCTCGACCAGCTCGGTGATCCGGGCCAGAGTCGTCTCCGACCCGACGCGCTTGGCCTCGACGATCAACCGGCCGTGCCCGTTGACGGTCGCACCGACCACGTCGTCGCCAGCCTCGACCTCGACCGGCACCGACTCGCCGGTGACCATCGAGGCGTCGATCACGCTGGTGCCGTCGATGACACGGCCGTCGGTCGCGACCTTCTCGCCAGGTCGCACCACGAAGCGGTCGCCGACCGCGAGCTCCTCGACGGGGATCCGGTGCTCGGTCCACGCGCCGCTGCCGGTCTCGTGCCGCAGCACCGCCACGTCCTTGGCGCCCAGCTCCATCAGCGAGGTCAGCGCCGAGCGCCCCTGGGCCTTGGCCCGCGACTCGATGTAGCGCCCCACCAGCAGGAAGGCGATCACCACCGCCGCGACCTCGAAATACATGTCGTGGGTGAAGCCGGTGAACAACGCCACGATCGACCACCCCATCGCTGCGGTCGTGCCGACCGAGACGAGGGTGTCCATCGTCGAGGACAGGTGCCGGGCGTTGAGGTAGGCCGCCCGGTGGAAGGGCCACCCCGCCCAGAAGTACACCGGCGCCGTCAGCAGGAACTGCAGCCAGTGCCCAGCCATGCCGAGCCCGTCGCGGATCGGCGGGATCATGTGGAGCAGGAAGACCAGGAAGGCCAGGATCACCGAGACGATCATCCGCAGGCGCAGCGACTCCAGGCCCACCACGTCGTGCGTCATCGCCGGCGTCCGCCCGGTGACGCGGTCGCGCTCGAGGGGGGTGGCGCCATACCCGGACTTCTCGACCGTCGCCACGATGTCGGCGACGGACAGGGCGGAGGGGAAGGTGACGGTCGCCTTCTCGGTGGCCAGGTTGACGCTGGCCTCGACGCCGTCGAGCTTGTTGAGTTTGCGCTCGATCCGCGCCGAGCAGGACGCGCAGGTCATCCCGGTGATCGCCAGGTCGACCTGCTGGTGCTCGTTCGTCGTGCTGGTGCTCATGCCGCTCACTTCTCCTTCACTCCTCATCGCTTCCCGACCGGACGCGCGTCGTGTCCGCCGTGGGCCCGACCGGACGCGTCGTGCTCGCCGTGGGCCTGACCGGACGCGCGTCATGTCCGCGATCCGGCCGACCGGACGCGCGTTCAGTCGCTCAGACCGACGCGGTGTAGCCCGCCTCGGCGACGGCCTCGCGCGCGGCGGCCAGGTCCAGGGGGCCGTCGGACTCGACGAAGACGTCGGTGTCGCCGCCCTTGACGAGCTCGTCGACGCGCACCTCGAGCACGCCGTCGACCTCCTTGAGCTCCTCGGTGACCGAGGCGACGCAGTGGCCGCAGGTCATGCCGGAGACGACGATCTTGGTGGTCTGGTTCTGGATGGGGGTGTCGGTCATGGTCAACTCACTTTCAGAGGGGGAACCGCGCAGAGGGTATGCCGTGTGGCTGGGTGCTCGCCGACGTCGCCGTCAGCTGCGCACGAGTCGGGCGATCGCCGCGGAGGCCTCGCGGACCTTGGTGTCCTTGGCCTCCTCCGACTCGCCCGCAGCATCGACCACGCAGTGGCCGATGTGGTCTTCGAGCAGGCCAAGGCTGACCGCCTGCAGGGCCTTGGTCGCGGCGCTCACCTGGGTGAGGACGTCGATGCAGTAGGCATCCTCCTCGACCATGCGCGCGATGCCGCGGACCTGCCCCTCAACACGGCGCAGCCGCTTGAGATAGTCGTCCTTGGAGCCCGAGTACCCGTTCACAGACATGCCAACCAGTATACCCCCTCAGGGTATTCCGCGACCGGCGACCGCGCGCGCCGTCAAGGCAGCAGCTGGTCGGGTCGTGCGCTCGTGATCGGGAACCGGGTGAAGTCCGTGTCGTAGGTGACGACCGTGGCGCGATGCTCGAGCGCCAGGGCGGCCATGTGGGCGTCATTGGTGAGATTTCCGCCCGTCCCAGCCTTGGCCATGAGGTCCGCCAGGATGATCCCGTGCCGTTCGGTTGGCTGTGCGATGACGGCAGACGGGGCGGCGAGCCACTCCTGGACTCGTCGCATGGCTTGCTCCGGGGTGAGTGGGGCCGAGAAGGCTCGCGGGGAGGTGGAGAGCCTCGTGAAGGCGATCAGCGGTAGCCAGGCGAGCCCGACGCGATCTCCGCCCGACAGCGAGGTGTCGAGCCACTGTCGAGACGCTTCGTGGTGAGCGGACTGCGTGTTCACCGCGTAGAGGAGCACGTTGGCATCGACGAGCTTCACGAGTGGATGGTCCTGTCCCCGAGGGTGTGCATGCTCAGTGGCGCCCCATCCGCCGCAGGGTCTCCTCGTCCTCCAGCTCGGCCGCGAGGGTGAGAGCGCGGTCAGTATCCAGGAGTTGTCGGCCGAGATTCGCTGTTGTGGTGCGGAAGACCTGATGCCCTGCGGCAGCAAGAGCACCTTCGCGGATCGCGTCGTTGAGGGCGCGCTTGAACGACACCTGTCGATCGCTCATGCGCTGGCGGATGATCTGCTCGGTGTCGGGGTCGAGAGTCACTGTGGTGCGCACGGTGACAGCATAGCATCACCTGATCTGATGCCCTGCTGTCAGGTTACCTGTTGTCACATGCTCAGAGCGCCATCTTCGTCCGCTCGAACCGCCCGCTCGCCAGCCACCTTCGCAACCGATCCACCGCCACCCGCGGATATTCCACCGCCTGGCCCCGGAATACCTCCGTCGTGCTGGACAGGATGTCGTTGGCCAGCAGCACCTGCCGCGCCGCGAGCAACGCCTCGAGATCCTCGTCGGACACCTCCGGCAGCTCCCGCACCGCCGCGTATCCCTCCCGCAGCGCCGCCTCCGACTCCCCGCTCGGCTCACGCAGGTAGAAGGTCGCATTCGCCAGGTCCAGCGCCGGCACCGCCAGCCGCGCATCGTCGAAGTCGAAGATCGACAGCCGTCCCTCGTGCCACTTGAGGTTGCCGCCGTGCAGGTCCGCGTGGATCGGCACCAGATCCTGCCCCGCCCACACCCGAGCGATCGCGTCCTCACCCCGCTCCAGCGCCGACGCCACCACCGCCCGCTCCTCCTCGGTGAACCCCGGCCACCCGCTCAGCAGGTCCTCCTCACCCACCAGCACCCCCGCCTGGCTGGGCAGGGAGGCGTCGGCCGGCACACGCCATACCTGGGCGTGGTCGTGCAGCTGGGCCATCGCCGAGCCGAGCGCCCGCGACTGCTCCGGGTCGAGGTCGCCGCCGATGTCCGGCCCGGGCAGCCAGGTGCTCGCCGTCACCAACGCGGCCCGCCCCAGCTCGGCGCTCGGCACCTGGGCGAACCACTCGCCGCCGACCGTGCGCAGCGGGTCGGGCACGCTCACCTCGGTCTGCGTCGCGAGCGCGTGCTGCCAGGCCTGCTGCCCGCGCAGGTGCTCGGCCGTGGAGCGCGAGTTGGTGCCGACGCGCAGCGCGATCCTGCCGTCGGGAGTGTCGACGCGGAAGGTGGTGTTGTAGGCGTGCAGCGCGACCTCCATCCGCGCCACCTCGAGCCCGAACTCCTCCGCGGCGGCCAGCGCGACCCGCCGCAGCGCCTCGATCTGGCTCGCCTCATCCAGGTACCGGTATGCCGTGTCCACCGCCCCACCCTGCCACCCCGCTCGGGCGGTCGAAAACCCTTGGTCGGCAGCGCTGGCCGAGGTCACGTGGAAGTCGTCACGTGGAAGTCGGGGACGTATCCGACTCTCACGGGACGACAACCACGGGACGCCCTCAGGGAACGAACTCGCAGAAGCTCTCGTAGTGATCCTGCGTGTAGTACCAGACGTCGGGGTCGGTCTCCTCGCGCCCGCCGGTGACGATCCGCCGCTGCCCGCGGTGGTGCAGGCCGGGCGTCTCGACGGTGAACTCGCGGTAGTACATCCGGTGCTCCTCCGGCAGGATCCCCTCGAAGTTGCCGAAGTGGGTCCCGTCGCGGTCGGGGTGGTCATACGGCCCGCCCGCCCAGATGTCCTCGATCACCGGGATCATCGTCGCGGGCAGGATGTCGTCGTCGCAGGCGTCGATCCCGTCCCAGTCCCGCGTGTCGATCCCGGCCGGCTCGACGAGGTCCTCGCCCTGGTCGTGGGTCGGCTCCGGCGTCCCTTGCGTATGCGGTGTGGTCGCCTCGGCTGTCCCGCCCGGCTGGGCAGCGGTGGCGTCGGTCGACTGCGCTTCGGTCGATTGCGCTTCGGTCGACTCCTCTGTCTGCGCCGGCTGCCCGAAGGTCGCGGCCGAGGTCGGTGTGGGCGAACCACCCTGTGCCTCGCCGCCCTGATCACCGTCCCCGCTGAAGGTCCACCACAGCAGGACCAGCACCAGCACGATGAGCAGGCCCGCCAGCCAGGGCGGCACCTTCACGGCTGGTCCCCGATCGTGGAGCGCCGAGCACCGGCGGCGATCACGGCCAGGTCGGCCTCGTCGAGGATTTCGGCGAGGATCCACCAGTGCCGCCCGTCGGTGCGTGCCAGACTCTCGGCGTCCTCCCACAGCAGCGCAACCGGCCCTGGCCAATGGTCGCCCAGGTCCCGCAGCGAGTCAGCCAGCGCATCGAGATTGCGCCCGGCGCTCTCGGGCAGCCGCAGCGCCTTGGCGATCGAGGCCTGCGTCGCGCGGAAGTCCTCGGGGTCGGTCGAGGCGACGGCCACGTCATACCCATCCTCGCGGAGCTGCTCCAGGAGCAGGTGCGCGTCGTCGGCGCTGGCGACGATCACGAGCGGTCCAGGTGCGCGAGCAGCTCGGGCGCGATACCGACGTAGGAGGCCGGGGTGAGCTCGACCAGCCGCGCCTCCTCGGCCTCCGGCAGCCCGAGCCCGCGGACGAACTCCACCAGCTCCTCCTGCCCGATCCGGCGTCCGCGGGTCAGCTCCTTGAGCCGCTCGTAGGGGTTGGTCATGCCCTCGACCCCGCGCGCGGCCAGCGCCCGCATGACCGACTGGATCGGCTCGGCGAGCACCTCCCAGTTGCCGTCGAGGTCCTTGGCCATCGTTTCCGGCACGGCATCCAGCCCGGCCAGCCCGCGCGAGACGTTGTCGATCGCGAGCAGCCCGTGCCCGAGGGCGGTCCCGATATTGCGCTGCATCGAGGAGTCGGTGAGGTCGCGCTGCAGGCGGCTGGTCACCAAGGTCGAGGCGAGTACGTCGAGGAGGGCGTTGGACACCTCGAGATTGGCCTCGGCGTTCTCGAACCGGATCGGGTTCACCTTGTGCGGCATCGTGCTCGAGCCGACGGTGCCCTGCCCGCGCACCTGGGCGAAGTAGCCCATCGAGATGTAGGTCCAGACGTCGGTGCACAGGTTGTGCAGGATCCGGTTGAAGCGCGCCACGTCGGCGTAGAGCTCGGCCTGCCAGTCGTGGCTCTCGATCTGGGTCGTCAGTGGGTTCCAGGTCAGTCCGAGGTGCTCGACGAAGGTGCGGCTCACCTCCTGCCAGTCGGCTTCGGGGACCGCGACCACGTGCGCGCCATATGTCCCCGTCGCCCCATTCACTTTGCCCAGGTATGTCGTGTCACTCACCCGATCCAACTGCCGGGTCATGCGCCAGGCCAGCACGGCGAGCTCTTTGCCCATGGTGGTCGGCGTCGCCGGCTGACCGTGCGTGTGGGCCAGCAGGGGTACCTCGGCGAGCTCCTGCGCCATACCCGACAGCTGGTCGACCATTGCGGTGGCGCGGGGGAGCCAGACCTGCTCGATGGCGCCCTGGACCATGAGCGCGTAGGAGGTGTTGTTGATGTCCTCGCTGGTGCAGGCGAAGTGGACCAGCTCGCCCAGGGAGTCGACGCGGGCGGCCTGGTCGCTGCTGTCGAGGATGTCGGCGAGACGGCGGCGCAGGTAGTACTCGATCGCCTTCACGTCGTGCACCGTCTCGGCCTCGATCGTGCGGAGCTCCCCGATCGCGTCGGCATCGAAGTCGGTGACGAGCGCCCGCAGCGCGGCCTGCTCGTCGGCGGAGAGTTCACCCGCGCCGGGGACGACCTGCTGGGTGACGAGGTGGATCAGCCACTCGACCTCCACGTGCAGCCGGGCCCGGTTGAGGGCGGCCTCGGAGAGGTGGTCCACCAGCGGCGCGACGGCCCCGCGGTAGCGCCCATCGAGTGCCCCCAGCGCGATCGGCGGGCTGAGCTCGGACAGGGGTGTGCGGCAGGCAGGCAGCGGCATGGTCGTCATTCTCCCACTGCTGGAGGCTCCCGGCGTTGCTCCCCTCGCGACGTACCATCCAAGGCCCCCAGACAAGGTTGCTCACGCAATGTCATGGATATTGCCTTGCATACCGTGAGCAACCTTGTCTCGCGAAAACCCGGCCCGGGGCAGAGCGCTCAGAACCCCGGCCCGGACCTGAGAGCTCAGGCCTTCTTGTCCGGGTCGATCTCGTCGGCCTGCACGTAGTCGTCGGTGACCCGGTCGCGGTGGTCGCGCGCGACGCGGCTGGCCTCATCGGCCTTCTCCTGCAGGCGGTCCGCCTCGACGCGGGCCTCGCGGGCCTTGCCCTGGAGCTCGCTGGCGCGCTCCTCGACACCGGCCGCATAGCTTTCGCCACCGGCGGCGCGCTCACGAAGGCCACTCGCTTCCTGCCGTGCTTCCTCGCGCTTCTTGCGCTGCTGGATCGCCACGACGATCACGATCAGGGCGATGACGACGATCGCTCCGACGATCAGCCAGATCCACAGGTCATCGGTCATGAGCGGTTCCTCCTAGGTTCGGGTGTGCGCCCACCAACCTAGGGGTGGACGGCCTCAACCTCCACCGGAGCCGCGGCCAGCTCGACGGTCGTCCAGCCCGCGAGGTCGTCCGGCCGGTGGCTGACCAGCACGAACGCCCGCTCGCCGCCCGCCGCCAACAGCCCACCGATCGCGCGCTCCGCCGTCGCGTCATCGAGGTGCGCGGCCGGCTCGTCGAGCAGCACGACCGGCCGTTCCGACAGCATGGCCCGGGCCAGGGCGAGCCGCGCGCGCTCGCCGCCGGACAGCCCGGTGAGCAGGGTGTCCAGGCCCTCGGGCAGCGTCCCGAACCACCACCCCAGGTCCACTCCCTCTAGCGCCGCGAGCATCTCATCGTCGCTCGCGTCGGGGCGGGCCAGGGCGAGGTTGGCCCGCACCGAGCCCGCGAATGCGTGCGGCTCGTCGTCCACCACCGCGATCCGCGCGCGCACCGTGTCGAGGTCCAGGGCGAGGGCATCGGTGCCGTCCACGGCATATTGGCCGGACGTGGGGTCGAGGTGCCGCGCCAGCACCGCCAGCGCGGTGGACTTGCCCGATCCGTTGGGTCCGGTCAGCGCCAGGCGGTCGCCCGCGGCCAGGTGCAGGTCGAGCTCTCGCAGGTCCCTGGTATGCCGATCCCCACCCGTCCACGACGCACTCACCCGGTCCAGGGTCAGCTCGGGCGCGTGACCACGGGGTAGGGGCAGGTCGCCGGTGTCGGCCACGGCCGGCTGCTGGCCCAGCACCTGCTCCAGGCGTTTGGCGGCAGCGCGGGCACGGGCCCGAGCACCGGCGATGTCAGCGACCCCGACCCAGGTGTCAGCGAGGGCCATCGGCACCAGAGCCACCAGCGCGGCATAGGGGCCGGAGAGGTCACCTGCCGCATGTGCCTGCCACGCCAGCCACGCCACGACGGCGCTGGTCGCAGCGACCACGATCCACGCCAGCGCGATCCCCACGGCCCGGGCGCGGATCAGCCGCTCCTCCGTCACGAGCTGCTCCTCCTCAGCCACCCGCACCCCCTCCACCAGCCGATCCCGCTCCCGACCTTGATCCCGTTCCCGACCCCGCTCCCGACCCCACTCCCGCTCCCGCTCACCCATCCCCGACCGGACGTCTGTCATGTCGCTCAGATCGCCCACCGAACGCGCGCCATGCTCGCCAGAGGGCCCACCGGACGCGCGATCGGCCGACCCACCCATCCCGATCACGGACTGCACGGCCAGCAACCGACCGGCCACCCCGGTTACCTCTCGTTGCACCCGACCGCGGGCTGCCACCGCCTCCTGCTGAGCCCCGCGCTCCAGCGTGAAACACAGCACCGCCAGGCCCAGCACCAGCAGCGCCCCCACCGCGACGACCCCACCAGCCAGCGGCAGATGCCAGGCTGCGATGACCGCACCCACCGCCGAGGCGATCGCGGCCGACCAGCCCGGCACGGTCACGCGCACCTGCTCGTCGATCACGTCATCCAGGTCGCGCACCACCGTGGTCAGCACCTCGCCGCGACTGCGCCGCCCCAACCGCGCCGGGGTCAGCGGGATCAGTCTCCCGAAGACCTCTGCGCGTCGCTCGGCGAGCTCCTCCAGGGCGACATCGTGGGAGACGACGCGCTCGGCATACCGGAAGACCGGGCGGAACAGCCCGAACGCCCGCACCCCCACGATCGCCACCAGCAGCGTCAGGATCACGGGCATCGTCGACGACTGCACGATCAGCCAGCCGGAGGTCGCGGTCAGCGCCACGCCGCACGAGACCGCGGCGCCGCCGAGCAAGCAGGCGAGGGCCAGGCCGTGGCGTCCGCCGGGGGTGGGGAGGGGTTCGACCTGGCCGGGTACGGGGACCTCGGCATCGTTCCCCACCGACGCCGACCCCGCCGACTGGACCGAGGTGGTCTCGGCGGGGTGAGGGGTGCGGCATACGGGCTCGGGGCGGGGGGCCGGCTCGAGCTCCCACACCTGGTCGGCGAGCTCGGCCAGCGCGGGGTCGTGGGTGACGGCGACGACGTGGCGCTCGCGGGCGATCCCGAGGATGACCGTATGCAGTGTGGGCACCGAGGGTGCAGCCACGTTGGCGGTCGGTTCGTCGAGGAGGATGAGGGGGGTGTCGGAGAGGACCGCGCGGGCGAGCGCGAGGCGGGCGCGCTGGCCGGCGGACAGCCCGAAACCGTCGTCGCCGAGGACCGTGTCGAGACCGTCACGGTGGTCCAGGGCGTCCCACAGGCCGACCTGCTCAAGGGCCGCGACCAGCGCCGCGTCGGGGTGGTCGGCGACGAGCAGCAGGTTGTCGCGGACGGTGCCGGGCAGGATCACCGGGCGCTGAGCGGCGAGGTGCGCGCGAGGTGCCTCGACCTCGCCGGCCGAGGGGGTACGGAGCCCGGCGAGCAACTCGAGCGCGGTGGTCTTGCCCGCTCCGGAACGCCCTACCAGTGCGGTCAGGCCAGGGCCGGCAGGGCTCGCCAGCGAGATGTCGACGATCGTGCGCTCGCGGCCTGGTTGGGCGTAGGACACGTCGCGCAGCGCGATCGCCCGGCTGGCGTCGCTCGCCAGCTCCGTCGCGCGTTCGGTGGCCGATTCTGGCGACACAGCGCGCGTCCGGTGGCTGTTGTCGGCGACATCCTGCGCGTCCGGTCGGGAAGGGGCGGCATCCTCGTCACCGTGGCCACCGAGGACGCCGTCCTCGGCGAGCGACTCCAGCGCGGCCGCGCCGTCGGCGGCGTTGTGGAACTCCTGGCCGACGCGGCGGACCGGCCAGTACGCCTCGGGGGCGAGCAGGATCGCCATCAGCCCGACGCCCAGGTCCAGCTGCCCATAGGCCAGCCGCAGCCCGACGGCCACTGCGACCATCGCCACCGAGATCGTCGCGAGCAGCTCCAGCGCGGCGGTGGACATGAAGGCGGTCCGCAGGGTCTTGACCGTGGCCGTCCGGTGCCGTTCGCCGACCTCGCGCACCACCACGACCTGCGCCGTCGCCCGCCCGTAGTTCACCAGCGTCGGCAGCCCCCGCACCACGTCCAGGAAGTGCCCGGCGAGCAGCGCCATCGCGCCCCACCGCTGCTCGGTCTCATCACGCGTGTGCATCCCGATCAGCGCGGCGAAGATCGGCAATAGCGGCAGCGTCAGCACCACGATCAGCGCGCTCCACGGGTCGATCCACAGCAGCGCCAGGATCGCCAGCGCCGGCACCACCGCCGCGCTCACCAACGAGGGCAGGTAGCGCGCCACATAGGGCTCGACCGCCGACACCGCCTCGGTCGCCCGGGTCACCGCCACCTCGTCGGAAGGCCGCGACTCCACCGGCTGCCCGAGCCAGTGCCGCAGCGCCGCCAGCCGGACGACCGCGGCCACCCGCAGCCCGGCGCGGCGAGCGACATACTCCGACACCCCGGCCAGCGCCCCACGCACCACCAGCAGCCCCACCAGCCACCCCAGCACCGGGCCCAGCGGCCCTCCGCGGACCACCTGCAGCACGGTCAGCGCGAGCACCACCGCCTGGGCGATCGCGACCGCGCCGGACAGGATCCCGACGGCCGACAGCAGCGCCACCGGCCCCCGGGTCGCGGGCAGCGCGCGCAGCAGGGCGGGGTCGAACGGGCGCATGATCCTCTTTCGTCTCGGTCGTGTCTGGCGGGAGGACCGACCGGGGTCGGACTCCTCGGGTCCCCTCATCGTCCCGTATGCCGTTTCCCCCCTCAGTGCTGCGCCCGCGCCCCCGCGGGTGGCGGGGTCGCGGGCGCAGCGTGGGGGACGCGAGCTCGGCTCAGCTCGGGCTGTGCTCCTTGACCGCGGTCTCCTCGGTGACCGCAGCGTGGTGCACGCCGGTGGGGATGTGGTGTCCGGAGACCCGCTTGCGGAAGGTCCAGTAGGTCCAGGACTGGTAGAGCAGCACGATCGGGGTGAAGATGACCGCCACCACGGTCATGATCCCGAGCGTCTTCTGGGTGGACGAGGCGTTCTCCACGGTCAGCGACAGGCCGTCGGCCAGCGTGGTCGGCATGACGTTGGGGAAGAGCGCGACGAAGAGCGCGGCGGTGGCCAGCGCGATCGTCACGAAGGTGCCGGTGAAGCCCCAGCCCTCGCGACCCTTCCAGGCCATGAACAGGCCGCCGACGAAGGTCAGCGCCGCCAGGATCGCCAGGATCCAGGAGACGGCGTTGCCATTGCGGGCCATCATGATGACCAGCCACAGCACAGCCAGGACCGCCGACCCGGCACCCAGCTTGAGCGCCAGCGCCCGGGCGTCGTGCCGCAGCTGACCGTCGGTCTTCAGCGCGATGAACAGCGCGCCGTGGGTGAGGAAGAGCGAGAGCGTCACCAGGCCGCCGAGGAGGGCGAGCGGGTTGAGCAGGTTCCAGAAGCCGCCGACGTATTCCATGTTCGCGTCGATCGGCACGCCATTGACGATGTTGGTGAAGGCCACGCCCCACAGCAGCGCGGGGATGAACGAGCCGATGATGATCATCCAGTCCATCCGGACGCGCCAGACGCGGGAGTCGACCTTGCCGCGGTACTCCAGCCCGATGCCGCGGATGATCAGCCCGACCAGGATGAGCAGCAGCGGCAGGTAGAAGCCGGAGAACAGCGTGGCGTACCAGTGCGGGAAGGCCGCGAAGGTGGCGCCACCGGCGGTCAGCAGCCAGACCTCGTTGCCGTCCCAGAAGGGTCCGATCGAGGACAGCATCTGCCGCTTGCGGGTCTCGCCGGAGTGCGGGCCGCCCTCGGGCGAGGTGCGCGCCTTGGTCGCCTCGCCGGGGCCGACGTAGCCCGCCTCGTCGCGCCCCAGCACCGGCAGCAGCATCCCGACGCCGTAGTCGAAGCCCTCCAGGACGAAGTAGCCGATCCACAGCACGGCGATGAGGATGAACCAGATCGTGGTCAGTTCCATGTCGAGTCAGTTCCTTTTCCCGTATGCCGTGAGCTCAGTAGGTGAAGACGAACTCGTCGTCCTCGGACCGGTTCGAGGGGTCGTAGGACGCGTCCTCGGGGACCTGCTCGGCTCCGGCGCGGCCGTAGCGCAGGCTCAGCCCGACCATGGCCACGGCGAGTACGCCGTAGAGCAGGGTGTAGACGATCATCGAGGTCAGCACGGTGCCGGCGCCGACGCCGGGGGAGACGCCGGTCTGGGTGGACATCAGGCCCATCACCAGCCAGGGCTGGCGGCCCATCTCGGTGAAGATCCAGCCGAAGGAGTTGGCGAAGAGCGGGAAGAAGAGCACGGTCGCGCCGGCCCAGGCCCACCACTTCTTGCCCTCCATCCGGGTCTCGGACTCACCATCGCCCTTGCGCAGCGCCCACAGGGCGGCGGCGGCGATGATCATCGCGGCGAAGCCGAAGCCCATCATCAGGCGGAAGGACCAGTAGGTGACCGGGATGATCGGCCGGTAGTCCTCGACCTCGGTGAGGTCGTTGCCGGCGTAGGTCTGCTGGTAGCGCTCCTGGATGTGGTTGATGCCCTCGACCGGGCCCTCCAGGTCGCCGGTGGCCAGGTAGGACAGCAGCTTGGGCACGGTCAGCGCCCAGATCTCCTCGCTGCCGTCCAGGGTGCCGACGGTGATGATCGAGAAGGGTGCGCCCACGCCCTCGGGGACGTCCTCGTAGAGACCTTCGGCGGCCGCCATCTTCATCGGCTGCACCTCGGTCATGATCTTGCCCTGGATGTCGCCGGAGACGATCACCCCGAGCGAGCTGATCAGCAGCGCCCAGGCGCCGAGCTTGGCGGCCTTGCGGTACATGGGCTTGTCGGCGCGGGGGGTGCCCGAGCGCCACAGGTGCCACAGCGCGAAGGCCAGCACGAAGGCGCCACCGGTCATGATCGCCGCGGTGAGCACGTGCGGGAAGGTCACCAGCTGGACCTTGTTGGTGAGCACGGCCAGGAAGTTGGTCAGCTCGGCGCGGCCGGTCTCAGGGTTGAGGGTGTAGCCGACCGGGTTCTGCATGAAGGAGTTGGCGGCCAGGATGAAGTAGGCAGACAGCACCGTGCCGATGTGCACGATCCAGATGCAGGCGGCATGCAGCTTCTCCGGGATCCTGCCCCAGCCGAAGAGCCACAGGCCCAAGAAGGTGGACTCCAGGAAGAAGGCGAGCAGCGCCTCGATCGCGAGCGGGGCGCCGAAGATGTCCCCGACGAAGCGGGAGTAGTCCGACCAGTTCATCCCGAACTGGAACTCCTGCACGATGCCGGTGACCAGGCCCAGCGCGAAGTTGATGGTGAAGAGCTTGCCGAAGAACTTGGTCAGCCGCAGCCACTGCGGGTTGCGCGTGCGCATCCACACGGTCTGCATGATCGCGACCAGCAAGGACAGGCCGATCGTGATTGGCACGAAGAAGTAGTGGTAGACGGTCGTGATGCCGAACTGCCACCGGGCCAGTTCCAAGGCCTCCATGGACGCTCCCCGCTCGCTGAAGGTGGTGGGTGTCCGCGCGGTCTGCGCGGGGCGGTTTACTACCTGCCGTCGTACAACATACTCCCCGGTCAGCCCCGGTTTCGACCCCCGCCCCCAGATGTGACCAACGCGACATCCCCCCGTAGGAGTGGGAGGGAGAGAGGCCCTCAGACGACGACGAGCAGCAGCACCAGCGCCCACGGCAGCGCGAGCGCACCGACGGCCGCGACCGGCAGCCCGGTGCGCAGCCAGGTCGGAGCGTCCGGCGCGGCCAGCGCCCGCAGCCGGGCGTGCACGTGGTGCCCCGCCGAGAACACGGTGTCAGCTCGCGCAGTGGTCATCCGCAGCTGGCCGTGCTCGGAACCGACCGGGCTCGGGCCGGGGTGACCACCCGCCATCGCGACCAGCGCCCGACCGAGGGTCGGGGGATCGACGTGGGAGAGGGCACCGCGGTCGGCGAGCAACTCGGCCAGCAGGTGCACCTCGCGCAGCGCCGAGGGCGCGCGCACCGCGGCCGGCACCGCCTCGTGCAGCACGGTGAACAACTCGAGCAGCAGGTCGTGCCGCTGGGCCAGGTGGGCGTCCTCGTGCGCGAGCACGGCGTCCAGCTCGTGGTCGTCGAGGCTGTCCAGAGCGGCGCGGCTGAGGACGACGCGTTCGCGTCGCCCAGGGAGGCAGTATGCCGTGGCCTCGCCCTCGCTGATCATCATCACCCGACGCTTGTGGTCACCGGGGAGGCGGATGTGCCGGTGCGCACCCATACCAGCGACGGGGCCGGTCGGCGGGGGCTGGGCACCGACGTCGTCGCCGTCCTCCAGGCGCTCGCCGACCAGGTCGACGAGCTGGGCGTGCGTGGCCCGCATCCTGCGCAGGTCGCTGCCCACCCGGTGACCGGACCACAGCAGCCGGCCCAGCACGAGCAGCGAGACGATGAGCGCGGCCGCCAGCAGGCGCGGCCGGTCGGTGCCGAAGGTCAGCGCCGCCACCGGGGTGGCGAGCAGCGCGCAGGAGACCCCGGCCAGCGAGACGGCCTGCCAGAGGAAGAGAGCCTGACCCGGGACAGCACGCAGCGCCGTCCACCGCGCCAGCAGGCGGGGGACGACGATCGTGAGCAGCAGCGCCCCGCCGATCAGGCAGGCGGTGACCACCGGGCCGGTCAAGATGATCAGGTGTGTTTGGCCTCGACGTCAGCGAGGGCGGCGCGCAGGTCCTCCAGCTCGGCCGGGCTGGCGTCGCTGAGGAAGTGCATCATCGCCAGCCGACGGTCGGCCTGGACCCCATCCAAGGTGGACCGCAGCGCAGCACCCGCAAGCTCTTCGCGGGAGGAGGCAGCGGTGTAACGCCACGCGCGCCCGTCGCGGGTGCGGGTGGCGATCCCCTTCTTGGCCAGCCGGTCCAGCACGGTCATCACCGTGGTGTAGGCCAGCTCCTTGCTCCCGGACGCCTCCATGGTGTCCATCACCTCGCGCACGGACAGGTCGGGACCGTGCGACCACAGCGCATCCATGACGGTGCGTTCGAGGTCGCCGAGAGAGCTGGTCCGCAGGCGCATGGACCAATACTACGCGTTGTCGGGCACGGGTGGCTAGCCCTGGTGCTCTCTTCCGTGCGACACAAGCGCGACACAAGGGCGATACACCTGTCCCGTGAGGACGCTGGCTGAAGTGCTGAGGGATGGCCCGTTGGGCGGGCCGGGCGATGTCGCGCGCATCGCAGCCCTGCTCGCCGAGCAGGTGCGTTTCGGGCATGACCAGGGGGCGGTGCACGGCGACCTTGGACCCGAGACGGTGCGGGTCGAGTCGCGTGGAGCCGACTGGGCCGTGCACCTCGACCAGCCTCGAGCGCACGGGCCGGCCGAGATGGCCGACCGCTGGCTCCAGACGGCCGCCGGGTTCGTCACCTACGGCATCTTCGCGGCTGCGCTGGTCTTCATCATGGCGGTCACGACGCTCTCTGCGCTGTCCAACTACGGCGTCTCCGAAGGACGCGCCGAGCTGATCGTGATGCTGCTGGGCTCGATCATCGCAGCCGTGGCCTGCGGTTACGCCCGGGTGAAGCTGATCGAGGAGCCCGTGCGCGGCCGCATGGTCGCCCTCGGGATCGCGGCGGCCGGTGTGCTCATGGCCGTCCTTGGTGCGGTCGGCACCGAGGCCGAGCTCGGGCTGGACGCGACGCAGGTTCTCCTGATCGGTCTGATCGCTCCCGCGATTCTGACCTCCCTCGTGCTGGCCCCACCCTCGGTGCGGGCACGCTACGGGCTGCCCTGGGGAGAGCAGAACCAGCTCGGCACCTGAGCGCCTGCCCGGGCCTCAGGCCGGATACCCCTCCGGGTTGGCCTGCTGCCAGCGCCAGGTGTCGGCGCACATGTCCTCCACCGACCGGACCGTGCGCCACCCCAGCTCGGTCTGCGCGCGGGTGGGATCGGCATACGAGGACGCGATGTCACCCGGGCGCCGCTCGACGATCTGGTACGGGATCTCCCGCCCGCTCGCCGCCTCGAAGGCGGCGACCAGCTCCAGGACCGAGGTGCCGCGCCCGGTGCCCAGGTTCCAGACCGACAGCGCGCGGTCGTGCCCGGCGATCCACTCCAGTGCGGCGAGGTGGCCGGCCGCCAGATCCTCGACGTGGATGTAGTCGCGCACCCCGGTCCCGTCCACCGTGTCGTAGTCGTCGCCGAAGACCGACAGCTGCTCGCGGCGCCCGACCGCCACCTGGGCGATGTAGGGCATCAGGTTGTTGGGGACCTCGCTCGGGTCCTCCCCGATCCGCCCGCTCGGGTGCGCCCCGACCGGGTTGAAGTAGCGCAGCAGCGCGACCCGCAGCCACGGGTGCGCGACCGCCGCGTCCCGCAGCACCTGCTCGTTCATCACCTTGGTCCAGCCGTAGGGGTTGGTCGCCGAGGTCGGCAGGTCCTCGGTCATCGGCACGGGCGCGTCCGCGCCGTAGACCGTCGCCGAGGAGGAGAAGACCAGGTGGGGTATGGCGTGCCGCACCATCACCTCGGCCACCGCCAGGGTGGCGCCGAGGTTGTTGCGGTAGTAGGCCAGCGGCTCGGCGACCGACTCACCGACCGCCTTGAACGCCGCGAAGTGGATCACCGCCTCCACCGGCCGCCCCTCAGCGGCCAGCTCGGTGACCAGGCTGTCCAGCTTGTCGATGTCGGCGACGTCGAAGGAGTGGACCGGGATCGCCTGCCCCGCCAGCTCCTCCAGGCGGGAGACCACGGTGGGCCGGGCGTTGCTGAAGTCGTCGACGACGACCACCTCGTGCCCCGCCGCGAGGAGGTGCAGGACGGTGTGCGAGCCGATGTAGCCGGCGCCGCCGGTGACCAGGACGTGCATGGTGATCAGCCTAGTGAGACAGGTGCGACCCGCTGGCCGTCGTGCAGCTCGATGACCTGGTCGGCGCGGCCCATCAGGATCGGGTCGTGGGTGGAGACGATGCTCGCGATGCCCTGGCTGTGCGTCAGCTCGACGAGCAGGTCCATGATCGTGGCCGCGGTAGCCGAGTCGAGCTGGCCGGTGGGTTCGTCGGCGATCAGGATGTCCGGCTGCGCCGCGAGCGCGCGAGCGATCCCAACCCGTTGCTGCTGACCACCGGAGAGCTCGTAGGGCCGCTGCTTGGCGTGGCGGGCCAGCCCCACGAGCTCCAGCGCCTGCTCGACCCGCTGGCTGCGCTCGGCACCGCCCACCTTCTGCAGCCGCAGGGGGACCTCGACGTTCTCGGCGGCCGAGAGCACCGGCACCAGTCCGAAACTCTGGAAGACGTAGCCGATCCGCCCCCGCCGCACCGCCAGCACCTCTTTCTCGGGCAGCTCGGAGAAGACCCTGCCGTCGTCCAGCAGCACCTGCCCGGAGGTCGGTCGGTCCAGCCCGCCGAGCAGGTTGAGCAGCGTCGTCTTGCCCGACCCCGACGGCCCGCGCACCACGGTCAGCCGCCCCGCCGGCACCTCCAGGCTCACGCCGGCCAGCGCGTGCACCTCGGCCGCGCCGGAGCCGAAGGTGCGCGTGAGACCGCGCGCGGTCAGCACGGGGGTCGCCGTCGCCGTGGTCTCTTCGTTGTCCCCGCTGTCCCGGTATGCCGTGTCTCCCCTCCCCGTCCCGTGCTCGCTCATCCTTGCGCTCCCTTCGGGTCGGGCTGCTGGCCTGTCTCGTCGTGAGTCCGACCGTCCTGGGCGCCACCGTCGCCGGCCTCGTCCCGTTCGTGAGGCAGGCCGTGCTCGACATCGTCGGCCCAGACGCCGACATGCTCGGACTCCTTGCTCAGGCGGACGCGGTCGCGCAGCCCGAACTCCTCGACATGGCTCGCCGGCAGCTGGATGCGGCCGGCCCGGTCGATGACGGTGTACTCGCGGGCCACGGTCCGCTCGACCCCGTCGGCGTCCACGACCTTCTGACGCAGCACCTCGGTGGAGGTGCGGCCGTCCCGGATCTGCACGGTGCGGCGGACGTGGTCGGAGACGGTGGGGTCGTGCGTGACGACCAGGACGGTGGTGTCCAGTTCCCCCGCCGCCATCCGCATCGCCTCGAGGACCTGCTCGGAGGCGGCGTCGTCCAACTCACCGGTGGGCTCGTCCGCGAGCAGCACGGCGGGGGAGTTGGCCAGCGCGGTCGCGATCGCGACCCGCTGCTGCTGACCGCCGGAGAGCTGGGAGGGGCGGCGGTCAGCGCACTCGCCCACGCCGAGCAGCTCGAGCAGCTCGGTGACCCGGGACCCGCGCTCCTTGCGGTTGCTGATCACCATCGGCAGCGCCACATTGTCGGCCGCGGAGAGGAAGGGCAGCAGGTTGCGGGAGGTCTGCTGCCAGACGAAGCCGACCACGTGCCGCTGGTAGTCCACGCGCTGGGCCCGGCTCATCGACAACAGGTCCATGCCGGCCACCGTCGCCTTGCCACCCGTCGGCCGGTCCAGGCCGGACAGGATGCCCAGCAGGGTGGACTTGCCGGAGCCGGAGGCACCGACGAGGGCGACCACGTCGCCGGGGTCGACGACCAGGTTCAGCCCCTGGAGGGCTTGGACCTCGACGCCTTCGGTGGAGTAGATGCGGACGAGGTCCTCGCACCAGATATCGGGCCCGGAGCGAGCTGCGGTGGTCGTGTCGGTCGTGGTCATCGTTCCTCCCCGACGCGCAGGGCCTGCGCGAGGTTGGCGCGCCCGGCGAGCCAGGCGCTGACGGTGATGGCGAGCAGGACGGTCAGGATCACAGCGCCGAGGACGGTGCCGATCACCAGGGGGTCGAGGCTCAGCGACGGCTGCTGCCGCCCGCCGGTGAGCCCGGTCAGATCAAGAGCCCGGACCAGCACCCAGGGCACGAGCAGCCCCAGCACCGAGCCGACGATCAAGGACGTGACGAGCAACGGGCCCAGCTCCCAGGCGGTCAGCGCCCGAGTCTGCCCAGGAGCCAGGCCGAGGGTGCGCAGCACCGCGAGCAGCCGGGCCCGGGCGGCCGCGCCCATCAGCTGGACCACCACCACGGCGAGCACCGTGAGCAGGCCGGTGAGCAGGGTCGCGCCGAGGAAGGCCCGGGTCATGCCGATCGTCACCGGCGAGGAGCTGAACCGATCCAGCTCCTCCTGCACGGTGGTGACGACGCCGCTGCCGATCACCTCCTGGATCGCCTCGCCCACCTCGGTGGCGTCGGCACCCGCGTCGACCGAGATGAGCGCCATCTGAGCGACCGGGACGGTCCGGCCGCGATCGGCCCAGCGCGTCGCGTCCATGAGGAGCCAGTTGCCGGGGGTCTGGTATCCGGGCAGTTCCGCCAGGTGCTCCAGCACCGTGACCGGCATCCGGTTGTTGCCGAGCGTGCCCTCGCCCGTCACCGCCGGGGACCGGCCGCCGGGGACGACGGGGACGGAGTCTCCTGCGGCATACAGGGCCTGGGGCGGTCCGCCGCCGGGAGCATCGGGCGGGATGACCTCGCCGAGGCTCGGGTCGACCAGCAGGACGCGGACGGCCGCGCGCTCGCCGTCGATCCGCAGCTCCTGGGTGCCGCCGGCGTCGGAGATGCGCGCGACCGCGGCGACGCCGTCGACCGCCTCCACCCGCTGGACGAGGTCGTCGGTGAACCACGGCCCGCGGACGCGGACATCGGCGCCGTTCTGCTGCCAGGCGGCCTCCTTCGCGCCCTCGGTGACCGTGGTGAGCAGGACCGCGCTGACCAGCGCGATCGTGGTGCCGAGCACCACGGCCAACGCCGGGACGAGACCGCCGGCGGGGTCACGCAGCGCCCGCGCCGCCCCGAGGAAGGGGGTGAGGCGACGGCCACCGCGCAGGGTGCTGGTCAGCAGCGCGAGGGGGAGGGGATAGAGGCGCAGGGCGAGGACGCAGGCCGCGAGCGCGAGCAGGACCGGGGTGGCGGCGGCGAGCAGGTCGATGCCGGAGTCGGCGCCGCTGTCGCCGCGCTGGCCGCGGTCGAGCAGTCGCCAGGTGGCCAGTGCTGCCAGGCCGAGCACCGCGATCTCGACGATCCAGCGCCACCGGCTGCGGCTGCGCCCGGACAGGTCGCGGCGCTCGTGCAGCAGCGACGCGTCGTCGACCGAGGCGGCCAGCGCGATCGCGGGCGTGAGCGCGATGGCCAGGGTGATCGCCCACTCCCACCAGCGGGTGCTGCCGGGGTAGATCCACCGGGCCAGGAGGTGGCCGAGCACGGCGAGCGGGACCCCGATGGCCAGGCCCTCGAGGGCGACGAGGCCGCGGATCTGGCGCAGGCTGGCGCCGCGCGCCAGCGCGAGCGCGAGCCCCGGGCGGCGGCGGTGCACGATCAGCGCGGCGGCCAGCGCGGTCACCGCGAGCGCCACGCCGAGGGGCCCGGCCGCGACCACGGCGAGCAGGGACGCGGTGGCGCGCTGCTGGCGGACGATCTGGTCCAGGGTGCGGGTCAGCTCGGAGGTGAACAGCGGCATCTGGTCGCCCTCCTGCGGACCCAGCGCCGGGTTGTCGCGGGTGACGAGGACGTGCTGCTGGGCGATCATCGCCGTCAGTTGGCGGCGCAGCTCCGCGGTGTCGACGCGATCGGCGGAGATCGCGCTGGGGTCGACCGGGAACCAGGCGGTCACCCGGGTGGCGGCGGGATTGCCGAGGGTGCCGCGGTTGGTGGGGTTGAGGAAGGCGCTGACCAGGGCCTCGTCACCCAGGTTGGGGTCGGCGATCACGCCCATCCGGGTGGCATTGTCCAGGTGCTGCCAGCGTGGGTCGGCGGGGTCGATCGGCTCGTAGGTGCCGGAGATCCGGAGGTTGTCGCCGATCCGGTCGCCGATCTCCCACTGGAGCTTCTCGGCGGCCTCGGCGAGCACGACGATTTCAGCAGGGTTGAGGCTGCGGCCCGGCCACTCGCCGTCGACGAGCCGGACATGGTCCTCGAGGTAGGGGTCGGCGTAGATCGTCGCGGTGGCGAGGTAGTAGCCGGACTCCACGGCCGGGGTCTGGCCCTGCGCGGTGCTCATCCGCGCGACGAACTGGGCGGGCTGCAGGGCCGAGCGCAGGGGCTCGGGCTGCTGGGCGCGGATGCGCTCGGCGCCCTCGATGAAGGGCTGCCACGGGTCCTCGTGGGCCCGGTCGTCCATCATCAGCGGCTCCACCGTGGTCTGCCAGGAGCCGGTCACGTCCCGGGCTGCGGCGGACAGCGACTGGACGTCACTGGTCAGCTGCCGCCCGTTGACGTCCTCCAGCGCTCGCGGCGCGGCGGTGGCGAGCAGCGAGACGAGGGCGATGAGCAGACCCAGCGCCGCGCTCACCCAGGGGTCGGCGGCGAACTGGCGAAACGCCATACCGGGCCTGGTATGGCGTCGCCCACCCAGGCGGCGACCCTCGCGATGGCGGCCGGTCACCGGATCTCCTCCCGGTAGTCGTTGTCGAGCGCCTGGTGGCGGACGCGGCCGGCCTGGACGAGGAGGACGGCGGCCACGGCGAGCCCGCCCGCGCCCAGGAGGGCTGCCCACGGGCCGACCTCGAGCAGGAGCGGGACGTCGAGCGCGATCTGGTCCCGGGCCGTGGTGGAGCGCGCGAGGGCAGGGACCACCCCGGCGGAGACGGCCCAGCCCGCGGCGAGGCCGAGCAGGACCGCGGCCACGACGACCCCGCCGAGCTCGAGGGCGCGCGAGCGGCCCTGGGCGCGCGGCGGCATACCGAGGGCACGGAGGACGGCGACCTCGGGGCGGCGGCCAGCGAGCAGGGTGGCGGCGACCGCGGCGATGCCGGTCGCGGCCAGCAGGACGGCGCCGGCGGAGGCGACCCAGAAGACGAGGCGGGCGGCGCTGGTGGCGTCGGTGATGGTGACCGAGCCCGGGCCGGTGACCGAGGAGACGCCGCGGATGCCGGCGATCTCACCGACGGCGGTGTCGGCCTGGTCGGGCTGGGGGGTGGCCCAGATCTGCTGCGGGTAGGGGAGGGCGCGGTCGCTCTCGGCGAGCGCCAGGGCCATCGCGTTGCGGTCGACGAGGGCGGCGCTCGGGGCGAGGCTGCCGGGGATGGCGGGCACGACCGCGGCCACCTCGACCCGCACCTGGGTGCCGAAGGCGCGGATCTGAGCCTCATCGCCCACGGCCAGGTCAGCGGCCGCGGCGGCCTGGGCGGTGAGGGCGACCGGCACAACGATCTCGCGGGCGGATCGGGCGCCGGGCAAGGGGTTGTCGCCCGGGCGGCTGGACTGGTCGATCCATGTGAGGCCGGGGGCCACGGTGACCTCGTTGCCGACGTTGGCGGACGGCCCGGTGAGGGACCAGGTCGAGGTGGAGGTGTCCAGCTCCGCCGGGACGTAGGTGCCGGAGAACATGGTCATGCTGCCGTCTGGGTGGTGCTCGACCCAGGGCTCCTCCTCCTCGGCGGCGACCGCCTCGCGCTCGGCGACCACGTCGGGCGTGGCGGCCTCCAGCGAGCCCCAGTCCTGGGTGCCGGTGAGCAGCTCGGTGCCGTCATCGGCGCGGGCGGTGATGGCGAGGGACAGGTCGGGCTGGGCGAGGGTGAAGCGGTTGTCGGGCAGGGTCGGGATGCGCAACCGCAGGTCCTGGAGGTGCTGCTCGGTGCCCTCGGGGAGGGTGAAGGTCACCGTGCCCGAGCCGCCGCCGGGGACGATCTCGCCGTCGGTGTAGGGCGCGCCCTCGGGAACGGTGACGTAGGGAATGTCCATCTCGATCCGGGTGCTGCGGGTCACGCTGGACTGGGCGCTGGCCGGGTCCCAGAAGGTCGCCTCCACCTCCCAGCGGCGGGTGTGCTCCTGGGCGTCCCGCTCGAGCTCGCTGTCGATCCAGCTGCGCGTCATCTCCTCGGCGGTCTCGCGGTCGATGGGGTCGCCGACGTAGACGTGCTGGGGGTCTTCCTCGGTGCTCTCTCCAGTCAGCTCGGCGACGTAGCTGTCGAAACTGTCCTGGAGGGACTGGAGGGTGTCCTGGGAGATGGTGATGTCGGCGTCCAGGGTGATCTCGACGGTGCGCGTGCCGGGTGGGATGGCGATGCCGGTGCTGCCTGCCTCGGCCTCGGGGAGGGCGAGGGCGTCGACGGGGACGAGGTCGGTGCCCCCAGCGACCTCGGCGAGCTGGGCCACGGGGGACATCGTCACCGGCAGCTGGAGGTCGGCGATCCGGCCGTTCTCATCCACCCAGACCGGGCTGACGCGGTCGATGCCGGGGACGTCGGCGAGGGTCATGGGGGGTGGGGTCACCAGCCCGGGCTCGGTGGTGGCGACCGGGGGGATCAGATCGGCCTTGATCGGGGCGCCCTGGGCGATCGCGGCCAGGTCGTCGCGCAGGCGGGCTGAGGTGCCGGCATACAGACCCGCGACCGTCGTGGCACCCACGGCGAGGACGGTGAGGACTGCTGGGACGGCATACACCGTCAGGCGTCGGGACACCTGCGCCGCGGCGAGGTGGCCGGCGGCCGCCCGGGTGGGCCGGGACAGGGTCTCGATCAGGCGGCTGGCCGGGCCGAGGAGCGCCATCGCCACGACCGCGGCGGCGGCGAGGAGGAGGGCGGGTGCAGCCCCGGCGACGAGGTCGGTGCCGAGGCTGCCGTCGGGCGCGGTGACGAGTGGGGAGCCGCTGCGGCGCAACTGCCAGTAGGCGATGGCGGCGGCGCCGATGACCAGGATGAGGGTCGCCAGCGCGGTGGCCGCCCGAGTGCGGCCGGAGAGCTCGGTGACCTGCCCGGCCGCGCTGAGGCGGCGGACCTGCAGGATCGCGACCGCGCTGAGCACGATCAGCAGACCGATCCCGGTGAGGACGGCGACCCGGAGGATGGTGGGGCCCTGGGCGTCGCCGGCGGGGACGAACTGCAGGACGCCCCAGGCGAGGAGGGCGCCGAGCGCGGTGCCCAGGACAGTGACGACCGCGGCCTCGAGGATCGTGCTGACCAGCACCTGGGTGCGGGTGGCGCCGCGCGCGACGAGCAGGCCCGCCTGCGCCTCGCGGGTGGTGGCGAGCAGGCGGGCCAGCTGGACGACCGCGAGCATGGTGACCAGGACGAGCACCGAGAGCGGGATGACGCCGAGAGCGCTGGCGGTGGCCAGGTTGGTGGCCGCCGCGGTCGCGGTGGGAGCGAGGTCGCCGTCGGCGACGACACCGCGCACGTTGACCGTGTCGACGCGAAGGTCCTCGCGGAGGGTCTCGGCGGCGGAGGCGAGGTGGGCCAGGTCGCCGGGCTGGATGCGGGAGGCGTCCGGCTGGACGGTCCACCGCATGAGCGGGGTGTCCACGAAGCGGCCGACGGTGCCGGGGGCCACGATGAGCGGTCCGCGCTCGCTGCCGTCGGTGGTGCGGCCAGCGATCGCCAGACGGTCGCCGAACCAGTAGGCGTCCTCGGGGTCGACCGGGCGCCAGGTGGCGGCAAGGGTGACCTCGACTCCGGCGACGGTCAGGGTGTCACCCACCTCGACCTCCCAGGCCTGGGCGGCGCCGGTATGCAGCATGGCGGGGACCGGGTCGGTGTCCGGCGAGGTGGTGGCGGCGGGCCAGGAGCCGTCGACGAGCTCGACGCGTTCGTCGATGCCCTCGGCGTCCGCGACCAGGCTCGGGCTGGAGATGACGACGAGGCGGCCCTCGAGGGTGCCGTCCTCGCTGCTGGCCTGGCGGGGCTCGCTGACGACGGTGCGTTGGACGCTGACGGGGGCCGGGGCGAAGGCGTCCTGGATGATCCGGGTGGCTGCGGAGTCCTGGGCGGCGGGGTCCTCGGCCTGGCGGGTCTGGATGCGGATGCCGGCCTCGTTGGGCACGGCGCCGGTGATGGCCTGGCGCGCGGCCGTCGTGGCCGCGGCGTCGGAGTAACCCACCGCCCCCGCCAGGATCGCCGTCGTGGCCGTGACCAGCGCCAACAGGGTCAGCAGCAGGCCCGTCGAGGCCCGGGCGCGCCGCAGTGCCCAGCCCAACCACGTCGTCACAGGCTGACGGTAGGCCTGTGGGGGTCCCGCGGCAATCAGGGGAGGGTTTCGTGACCCAAACGTGACCTGGTGGTGGGACGGGCGCGTTGTGGATGGGCCGGCGCGTGGGCTAGAGCTCTGCGGGCTGTGGCGAGCGGGCAGACAAGGTTACTCACGGAGTGCAGCGCAATTGCGTTGCATTCCGTGAGTAACCTTGCCTAGGCCCTGCGCCGTGCTCACCGCGCACCCTCCTCACCGCGCGCCCACTTCACTACCCGCGCGGGGCCGGTCACGTGCGCAGCGACCGGCTGCGGCCGCGAAATTCCGCGATCACCGCGCCGTCCGACTCGCGCGTCACGGTGACGTCGGTGATTCCGCTGCGCCCGTAGGTGAT
The DNA here is from genome assembly GCF_050261105.1 of Ornithinimicrobium pulveris. Classification (GTDB taxonomy): domain Bacteria; phylum Actinomycetota; class Actinomycetes; order Actinomycetales; family Dermatophilaceae; genus Ornithinicoccus. Next base: position 273,091 of record NZ_CP189837.1, read on the forward strand.
CCGCTCCCGCGCGTCGGCGATCAGCACATCCCCGAGCCGTCCCGCCGCGACGTAGGTGATATCGGCACCGGCCGCGACGGTCAGGCTTCCGGTGGCATTGCAGGCGAGCGCGAAGGTGGAGTCGGCGAAGGTGAAGATGTAGCCACCGTGCGCGATGTCATGCCCGTTCACCATCGTCTCCACGACAGGCATCCGGGTGCGCGCGTGCCCGAGCGGCCGGGCACCGGCGGTGTCGATGCCCAGGTCCAGCACCTCGATCCCGAGCGCGGCCGAGGCGCGGTCCTGCGCCCACATCGCGTGGACGTGGGCCAGGTCAGGCTCGACCGCGCTCATCAGAGGGCGTCGCTCGCGCGGTAGCGCCCACCGGGATAGCGCTCGTCGAGCTCAGCAAGTCGGGCTCGCACCGTCTCGGCGCCGATCTCCGCAAGCCACTCGAACGGGCCCTTGGGGTAGTTGGTTCCCAGTTTCATCGCGGTGTCCACGTCCTCACGGGTCGCCTCGCCACGGTGGACCAGGTCGACGCCTTCGTTGACGAGCATGGTGAGGGTGCGGGCGACCGGGTCCGTATGCAGTGGCCCCCCGACGAGGTCGCTCACCCGGTCCTCGGCGGGCTGGGCATCGCTGGCCTTCCCCGCCTCGTCATAGGTGTAGACGCCCTGCCCGGTCTTGCGGCCGAGATGACCGGCGCGGACGAGGTCCCGCTGGAAGTCGGTCGGGGCATAGCGCGGGTCTTTGTCCGTCTGGTGCCAGACCGACTCGCCCACGGCGTAGTTCACGTCCTGTCCGATCAGGTCGGTCAGCTCGAAGGGTCCCATTCGGAACCCGGCGCGGCGCAGCGCCTCGTCGATGGTCGCGGGGTCGGCCAGGCCCTCCTGGACCATCCTTTGGGCCTCGCCGTAGAAGGGGCGGGCCACCCGGTTGACGATGAAGCCGGGCGTCGAGGTGCAGCGGACCGGGACCTTCCCCCACCGGCGCATCAGCTCGGAGGCGTCCTGCAGGACCTGCTCGTCGGAGTGCGAACCGGTGATGACCTCGACCAGTTGCATCAGCGGCGCCGGGTTGAAGAAGTGCAGCCCGATGAGGCGGCCCGGGTGTGCCAGCGCGGGGGATCGGCCACCGTGCAGTGCGGCATCGTGGCCGCTGGTGGCCTCATCGGTGATGCCGTCGAGGGACAGGCTGGAGGTATTGGTCGCCAGCACGGTGGTCGGCGCTTGCGTCTCCTCCAACTGCCGGAAGATGACGCGTTTGATGTCCAGGTGCTCGACCACGGCCTCGATGACCAGCGACACAGGGGGCACTGACGTCATGTCTGAGGTGGTGTGGCTGCTCAGGCGCGCCAGCGCCGCGTCGGCATCCTCACGGGTGACCTTGCCCTTGGCCACGAGCTTGTCGAAGGCGTTGCCCAGCTTGTCCAGTGCCTTGTCGGCCGCATCCGGCTGGCTGTCCACCAGCACCACCGCATGTCCCGCCTGCGCCGCGACCTGCGCAATCCCGCTGCCCATCGCCCCGGCACCGATGACCGCTACCGGGACCTCCGCCGGGTCATCGAGCAGGGGAGAGCCCAGGGCAGCCTCGGCGGGGGTCTCGTCGTGGTGAGTCGCATCGTCGGCCATGCGCACACCCTCCCACGGCGCCGGTAGGCACACGGTCGTGAGTCCCAGCGCCGTGCCGTGGGATCGTGAGTCCCAGTGCCGTGCCGTGGGAATCGTCACGTGAAAGTCGGAGACCTCCCCAACTTCCACGTGACGATTTCCACGGAACACCTTCAGAGCTACGTCGTGGGCCCTGCTCCCTGTGGACAACAAACGGCTCGAGTGCCCGAGGAGTGTCACAGTGGTTGGGGGGATCGGGCGAAGGCGAGGAGGAGTTTCGGATGGAGATGCCCAGGGGTGGCCCACGCCAAGACACCGTCGGGAAGCCCACCAGCAAGGAAGGCAGCGTCGGAAAACCCGCCCGGAAGGAAGGCATCGTCGGGAAGCCCACCCGGAAGGAGCGTATCGAGCTGCGTCATCGCGTCGGCCGCGAACTGGCCGCACGCCATCATGGCGTAGCCCGCCGAGCAGATCTCCTCTCTGCCGGCCTGACCGATCACGATATTCGCGCCGAGGTGGCACGGGGTGTCTGGCATCGCGTGGGGACTCACACGATCTGCATCGAAGGACGGGAGCCGTCGGCCCAGGGGAGGTTGTGGTGGGCGTTGTGGGAGTCGGGTCCGCGCGCTGTTCTTGATGGGCCGACGGCGCTGATCGCTGCCGGACTGTCGACCTGGGAGGAGAACTTCATCCACGTGTCCGTCCCGGGCAACGCCACCGTGAGGCAACTGCCGGGTGTGCGTCTGCACCGGCTTCGCGACCTCGGCCCCCGCATCACCGCGGGTCTGCGGCGGACGAGGCCCGAGGTTGCCGTCGTCCGCGCGGCACAGTGGGCCAGGACCGACCGTGAGGCGGCGACGCTCGTCGCGATGACCGTGCAGCGGCGATTGACCAGCACCGAACTCCTCCTCGCTCGGTGGAAGGGCACTGTGAAGTCACAGCGTCGCGACGTCCTCGACGAAGTGATCCGCGACGTCTGCGATGGAGCCCACTCGATCACCGAACTGGACGTGGGTGCCGCCTGTCGGCGCCGGGGTTTGCCCATCCCCACCCGACAGCAGGTCCGGTCCGGGCGCAACGGGCGGGTCTACCTCGACCTGTGGTGGGACGAGTTCAAGGTGCATGTGGAGATCCAGGGTGCTCATCACATGCAGGGCCTGGCGGGAGTCGAGGACGCAGTCCGGTCCAATCACATCGCGATCCAGGATCACGACGTCACCACCCTGGAAATTCCGGTGCTCGGGTGGCGGATGCGGCAAGGTACGTTCCTCGACCAGATCGAAGGGGCGCTGCGCGCCCGGGGATGGACGGCGGCTGCTTGAGCTGTCGGTCCACCCCTGCCGTGGAACTGCCCTTTCAACCGTGCCGTGGAGCTGTGGTCTCAACCGTGCCGTGGAAATCGTCACGTGAATGTCGGGGACCTCCCCAACTCCCACGTGACGATTCCCACGGGACGGACGTGAAGGCACGGGACGGACGTAAAGTCCCGCGCAACCGCCCCCACCCTCACCCCGCTGGGGCCTGCGCCCCCACCTCGTTACTCTGAATCCATGGCTGACACCGCGACGACGCAGACGCAGGCGGGGGACGACATCCACCCGCTCCTGGAGACCCACCGCGCCACCCTTGAGGAGGCCGCGCAGGCGCTGCGGGAGCGCAGTTACTACAGCCGTTACCCGGAGTCGCCCAGCCCGCGCGTCTACGGCGAGAACGCACCCCAGGACGGCCAGTCCGCCCACGAATCCGCCCTCAACACCGACTTCAGCGGCCTCGCCGACCAGCCCAGCACCGGCGAGAGCGTCGGCTCGGAGGTCAGCCCCTACGGTCCTCGTCTCGGCGTCCGCTACCCGCAGCTCGACATCCCTGCCGCCATCGAGGCCGCCACCGCAGCCCTGCCCGCCTGGCGCGACGCCGGTCCCGAGACCCGCGCCGCGGTCTGCGTCGAGATCGTTGACCGCATCAACAAGCGCTCGCACGAGATGGCGCACGCCGTCATGCACACCAGCGGCCAGCCGTTCGTGATGTCCTTCCAGGCCGGCGGTCCCCACGCCCAGGACCGCGCCCTTGAGGCCATCGTCGCCGCCCTCGAGGAGCAGCGCCGCATTCCCGCATCGGTCACCTGGGAGAAGCCCGCCAAGGGTGACCCGATCCGGATGCAGAAGGACTACCGCGTCGTCCCCCGCGGCCTCGCGCTCGTCATCGGCTGCAACACCTTCCCGACCTGGAACGCCTACCCCGGCATCTTCGCCAGCCTCGCCACCGGGAACCCGGTCATCATCAAGCCCCACCCCCGCGCTGTCCTGCCGCTCGCGATCACCACCCAGATCGCCCGCGAGACCCTCGCCGAGGCCGGCTTCGAGCCGGCCCTGGTCCAGCTCGCCCCCGAGGACGACGGTGGCACCCTGGCCAAGGACCTCGCGCTCGACCCGGCCGTCAAGATCATCGACTACACCGGGGGCCCCGGCTTCGGCCACTGGCTGGAGACCGAGGCGGCGGCCCGCGGCGCGCTCGTCTACACCGAGAAGGCCGGCCTCAACACCGTCGTCGTCGACTCCACCGATGACCTCAAGGGGATGCTGGGCAACCTCGCCTTCTCCTTCTCCCTCTACTCCGGCCAGATGTGCACGGCGCCACAGAACATCTACGTCCCCGCCACCGGTGTCGACACCGACCAGGGCCACCTGTCCGCCGAGGAGTTCGCAGGCAAGCTCGGCGAGGCGATCACCCGCTTCACCGCCGATGACGAACGCGCCGTCGAGATCCTCGGCGCCACGGTCAACGACGACGTCCGCTCCCGGGCGACCGACGTGCCGGCTCTCGCGAACAGCCTGGGCGGCGCGGTCGTCCTCGACTCCCGCGCGGTCACGCACCCGACCTACCCCGACGCCGTGATCCGCACCCCGGCGCTGGTCGGCGTGGACGTCGGCAACGAGCGCGCCTACACGCAGGAGTGCTTCGGTCCGGTCGCCTTCGTGGTCACCACCGCCGACACCGCCGAGTCACTGCGCCGGTTCACCGAGACGGTCCGCGAGCACGGCGGCATGACTGCCGCGGTCTACTCCACCGACGAGACGGTGCTCGACGATGCCCGCGACGCGGCCGCCGACGCCGGGGTCGCCCTGTCTGAGAACCTCACCGGCCCGATCTTCGTCAACCAGACCGCCGCCTTCTCCGACCTGCACGGCACCGGCGCCAACCCCGCGGCCAACGCGGCCTACGCGGATTCCGCGTTCGTCGCGAACCGCTTCCGGGTCATCACCTCCCGCCGCCACGTCTGACCCCCCTCCCGTATGCCGCAACCCACCCCCGCGCGCCCGACCACCTCGGTGGTCGGGCCGGGTGTGGTCGCGCTCCAGGGCCTTCAGGGCCTGCCCGCTGTCGAGGCCGAGGCGGTCGAGCTGGTCACGCAGACCGTCGAGGCAGCCTTCGCCGACGGCCAGCACCGGGTCGAGGCGGCCATCCCGACCGACGCCACGCCGCTACGCCGCGTCCTGCAACGCAGCGGCCTGCGGCCCGAGGGTGTCGCCCGCGGTGCCGGCCAGAGCGACCCGGCCACACCGCATACGGACCTCCTCCGGCTCGCCCGCCTGGCCGACGACCCGCCGCCCGGCACCCGGCCGGCGTTCCTGGCGATGCTGGACGCGACCCTGCCGCTCAAGCGGCTCATCGTCCAGGGGCTGATCCGGGACGGGCAGGGGCGGATCCTGCTGTGCGAGTTGACCTACAAGAAGGACTGGGACCTCGTCGGCGGCGTCGCCGAGCCCGCCGAATCCCCGGTCACCAGCCTCGAACGTGAGGTGCGCGAGGAGCTCGGTCTCGACCTGTCCGTCGGTGAACTGGTGGCTGTCGACTGGTTGCCGCCCTACCGACAGTGGCGAGACGCCCTGCTCCTCGTCTTCGACCTGGGCGTGCACCCGGACCTGGCCGAACGGGCCACCCTCCAACCCACCGAGCTCGCCGCGACCCACTGGTGCACGGTCCAGGAGGCGCGCGGCCGCGTCGCCCCCTATGTCCACCGGCTGCTCGAGTCGCTCGGCGACACCCTGCGGGACGGAGCGGGCGGGCGCACTCTCTTCCTCGAGGACGGCGAGCCCCGCACCGACCACGGCCCATCCCGCGCGGAGGACGACCGGCCCCGTACGGACTGAGGTTCCGCTACATTGCCCCGGTGGCAGGCACAGCGCAGCACCGACCACGGCGGGGAACCGAAGCGGCCTCATCGCCGGACTTCTCGCGCTCCTGCTGGTGCTCGGGGGTTTTGGGATCTACTCGCTGGTGAGGGATCGCGGCGGCGCGGACGACCCGCGCGCCGCGGCCCAGGACGACGCTCCCTCGACCGGCACCGCGGACTCGACGGACGACCCGACCGCCGACGCTGCCGACACCGACGCTGCAGACACCGACGACTCTGGCGCCGGCGACGCCACCGAGGGCGACGCCACCGAGGAACCACTCTCGGCAGCCGACTGCGAGCCCGTCACCGTCTGGGTCGCGCCCGCCCTCGCCCCGGCCGTGGACGCCGCGGTCGAGCGCGCGAGTGACGACTGCTTCTCGTATGCCGTGGTGCCCCGCTCCTCCACGACCGCCCAGTCCGCGATGCGCGGCGGGGAGCTGCCCGACGCCTGGGTCCCGGACTCCGCCGCCTGGCCCGCCCTGCTCGTCGCGGACGGGGTGGAACTCACCTCGGGGGAGACGGTCGCGTCCTCTCCGGTGCTGCTCACCGCGGTGCCGCAGGTCGCCGAGGCCGTCGGTCAGTTGGGCCTGGGGCCAGAGTCGACCTTCGAAGATCTGGTGGCGACCTACCAGGAGCTGGTGTCCTCCGGCGAGGATCCGCCGATCCAGCTGCGCATGGGCGACCCCCGCGTCGACCCCGCCACGATGGCGCTGATCAGCTCGATGGACGGCACTGGCCAGGGGGACACCGGCGGCGTGGAGCGTCGGCTGATGGTGATGCTCGCCCAGACCTCGGTGCCCGACCCGCTCACCGCGCTCGCCGACGACCCCCGCACCGTGGTCCCGGCCACCGAGCAGCAGATCGCGGCGGCCGGGGACTCGGCTCAGCTGCAGGGGTTGCCGCTGGGCGAGTCCGCCGGAGTCGTCCGTATGCCGTTCGTCCGGGTCGGCGAGACCGGCTCACCTCGGGCGCTGGACGCCTTGGAGACCGCGCTGACCTCCTCGGAGGCGGCCGCGGACCTGGCCGCGCTCGGGCTGCGGGCCGGTGAGGATGGCGCTGCCCCCGAGGTGGCTGGTGTCCCCGAGGGGATCGACACCACCGGTGGCGACCCCGACGCCGCGCAGGTCACCGCCGCGGCCCGGGCGTGGGCGCTGATGGCGCCACAGTCACGGATCCTGACGCTGATCGACATCTCCGGGTCGATGGAGGTCGAGGTCGGTGACACCACCCGGATCGACCTGACCCGGGAGGCCGCCCTGACCGCGCTGACCGTGCTGCCGGAGCAGACGGCGATCGGGGTCTGGTACTTCGCGACCGCCCTCGACGGCGACACCGACTACATCGAGGTCGCGCCGGTCCGCCCGCTCAACCAGGAGGTGCGGGCCGGGGTCACCCAGAAGGATCTGCTGCTGAGCACCACGCAGGACATCGGGCTGGACCTGCTCACCGGCGACACCGGTCTGCACGACTCGCTCTGGGCGGCCTACGAGAAGATGACCGCCCAGGCATCGCCCGACTCGATCAGCTCGGTCGTCCTGCTCACCGATGGGATCAACGACGACAGCACCGGTGGCCTGTCCGAGGAGGAGGTCATCGACCTGCTCACCCAGGCCCGCGAGGACGCCGAGGATCCGGTCACCGTCCTGCTGATCGGCATGGGGCCGGACGTCGACGAGGCCGCCCTCAGCCGCCTGGCTGCTGACGCCGGTGGTGAGTCGCTGGTGCTGCGCGACCCGCGCGAACTGCCGCAGGTCTTCGTCGACGTGGTCGCCCGCCGGGCTCCCTGAGACGTGGTCGCCCGCCGGACTCCCCGAGACGTGGTCGCCCGCCGAGCTCCCTGAACCTCAGCCCGCCTCAGGGCAGCGGCGTCGCCAGCATCGCGGTCAGCGCGAGGTCGACCATGTCGCCGAAGGTCTGCTCGCGCTCCTGGGAGGTCGTCTCCTCACCGGTGATGATGTGGTCGGAGACGGTGCAGATGGCCAGCGCCTGGCGGCCGTAGCGTGCGGCGAGGGTGTAGATCTCCGCAGCCTCCATCTCGACTGCGGCGACGCCGTACTCCACCACCTTCTGGGTCAGCTCGGGCCGAGAGTGGTAGAAGCTGTCCGAGCTGAAGACCGTCGCGACGGCGTGCTCGGTCAGCGACTCCTCGGCGGCGTCCACGGCGGCCCGCAGCAGCGCGAAGTTGGCGGTCGCCGGGTAGTGGTAGCCCTGGAAGCGCAGCGTGTTCATCGAGCTGTCGGTGGCCGCAGCCTGGGCGATGACGACGTCCCGCACCTTGAGGTCCTCGGTGAGCGCCCCGCAGCTGCCGACGCGGACCAGCTGCTGCACGTCATACTCCGAGATCAGCTCGTTGACGTAGATCGAGGCGGACGGCTGGCCCATCCCGGTGCCCTGCACCGACACGCGCTCGCCACGGAAGGAGCCGGTGAAGCCGAGCATCCCGCGCACCTCGCTGTAGCACTCGGCGTCCTCCAGGAAATTCTCGGCAATCCACTTGGCGCGCAAGGGATCTCCGGGGAGGAGGATGCGGGGGGCGATCTGTCCGGGCTGGGCGGCGATGTGGGTGCTCACGCCGCCAAGCGTAGGCGGTCCGGTGCCGCCTTCTCATCCGCTTCTCCTCGACCTTGTGTTTACTTGGTGTTTACCTGCGAGGAGGTGGAGAGCGATGGCGAGCACGGACGGACCGGTGCGGCGGTGGCGCCGACGTGCCGGGCGCGTGGTCCGCGGCGTGCGTCGGGGTGCCCTGAGCGCCACCTCGGGTCGCTCGACCAGCAGCCCCACCAGCCCCGCCAGCCCCGCCAGACCCCACGACCGGATCGGCTCCGGCCTGGCCCTGGTCGCCGAGGCCGAGCGCAGCGCGGGCGAGTTGCCGCAGGTGAGCGGCCCGCGCACCTACTGGGCCCGGCGACGCGTCGTCCGGCTCCCCGACCTCGCCCCTGAGGTCCACGGACTCGTCCCGCCGAGCCATCGCGACGGGTGGGAGCCCGGTGCCGACGGCCTGCGCGAGGTGGAGGCGCCGATCGCTGCCGATGTGGTCGCGCTCGCCAAGTTCGACATCGGCACCGAGCCCAAGCTCCGCGCCGCGTATGCCGATTCCCAGCTCACCCTGTCCGTCCAGCCGGTCTCCGCCTCCGGGGCGGACGGGATCGCCCGGGCGGTTGCGGCATACCGGACCGTGGTGCCGCACGCCCCGCACCTGGTGCCGCGCCTCGTGCACCACGGGCGACTGAGCGGCGGCGTGCCCTACCTGGTCGAGGGGTGGCTGCACGGCGAGCCGCTCGTGCACGGGCGCGCGCTGGCCGCGGCGGCGGGGGAGATCCTGTCCGGGCTGGCGGCGGTCCATCGCGGACGCGGGCTGACCGCCGGCAGACTGAACACGCAGTTGGTCCGGCTCGGCGAGCGGTGGGAGGAGTTGCGCTCGCAAGGGGTGGTGCCCGAGGACCTCGCGGACTGGGTGGCTGGCCTGATCGCGCGCGACGGCGCGGTGCGGGTGTCCTGGGTGCACGGCGACCTGGTGGCCTCGAACGTGCTGCGGACCCCGGAGGGCGTCGTGCTGATCGACTGGGAGTACTCCCGCGCCGGCGCGATCATGCATGACGGCGCCAAGCTGCACGCCTACACCGCCGACCCCGAGGACACGCTTGAGCAGCTGCTCACGGCCTGGGGTGAGCGTCCGTCGGGTGCGACCGGGCAGGTGTATTCGCCCGCCGAGGACCTGGCGTTGGCGCACGCTCACCAGCTCGCGGCCTACCCGGGGCGGCGTGCGCGGCTCGAGGGCCACCCCCGCGCGGCACGCTACGAAAAGCAGGTGCGCAAGCAGGTCTCCCGCCTCGCGATGGTGCGCGACGCAGCCTGAGCTCGGGCTACCCCCAGCCCCGCCGCGCCGTCCACTACAGTCGCACGGTCGGAGTGCACCGATCGGGACGAGGTGAAGGAGCCGGGATGGGCGTGCTGACGCCGCGGTCATCGGTGGCCGGTGCCCGGCTGGGGTGGCTGGCCGAGCCGGCCGCTGATGCGCGTCGCCTGCAGGCGCTGGCCCTGCGGAGTCGGCACGATCTTGTCCTCGACGTCCTCGCCGAGCGGGCGGGGGTCTCGGTCCCGGCCGTGGTGCTCTCCGAGCAGCTGGTGGGGGACGCTGACCGTGCGGCGTCCTGGCTGCCCCGCGATCGGGCGCGGGTGCCCTATCTCCTCGCCCTCGCCGCGTCGTGGGCGGCGCGCGGCATCGCTACCGGGTCGGTGCCCGCACCCGAACTCAAGGCCGCGGTGGCTCTGCATCAGTTCGTGCTGGGCGAGCACGGGACCCGGGCCATCCCATCGGTGGATCAGCGCCACCTGGTCCAGGCGGCCTTTCTCGCCGGTCGGCACGACCTGGTCGACGACGCCCTCGCCCGCCTTGATCGACTCACCGACGCGGTCGCGGACGGGCTGCGCTCCGACCTGGCCAACCCGGTCGTCGGCGGGCCTTTCGCCAGATCGCACGAGGAGTGGCTGGGGCTCTTCGGCTCGCGGTTCAGGGACCGGGGCATCACGCCGCCCCTGGTGACCGAGCGCAGCCGAGGCATGGATGACGTCGAGGGCCCGCTCTTCGACGGACTCCACCTGCCTGGACTTGCCGGCACCGCCGACGGCCCGCTGGTCACGGTGATCGTCCCCGCCTATCGCCCCGACGCCGGCCTGCTGCCCAGCGTCCGCTCGATCCTCGACCAGTCGCACGGCAACCTCGAGATCCTCGTGGTCGACGACTGCTCAGGATCGGACTTCCACGACCTCTTTGCTGCGGTGGAGGGCCTGGACGAGCGGGTCCGGCTGATCCGGCAGGAGCGCAACGGCGGCTCCTACCTCGGCCGCAACACCGCCCTCACGCTGGCCCGCGGCGAGTGGGTCACCACCCAGGACGCCGACGACTGGAGCCACCCCGAGCGGATTGCCCGGCAGCTCGCCGCCTCCGCCGAGCACCCCGAGGCGCTCGCCACCCGCAGCGCAGCCATCCGCGCCCGCCCCGACCTGACCCGGCAGTGGTTCGGCTACAGCCCGGAGCGGATGAACGCCAGCTCACTGATGGTGCGCCGCGAGGTGCTGGAGCAGCTCGGTGGCTTCGACCCCCTCCGCAAGGGCGCCGACTCCGAGCTGCACGAGCGGCTGCACCTCCTCGACGGTGTCGTCGACGTCGCGCTGCCGCTCGCGGTCACCCGCCTTGCCGACGGCTCGTTGTCCCGCGCCGACTTCGCCTTCGGTCGGCACAGCCCGGAGCGCGTGCTCTTCCGCAGCTCCTTCCGGCGCTGGCACGCCAGCCTGGCGCCCGCTGCTGCCGCGCGAGACCTGACGGGTCTGGCCGCGCACCGCGAAGGCCAGCGCCCCTATCCCGCTCCCCGCCGGTTCGTCCGCGATCTGCCGCACGCCCCCTCGAGCCGGCCCACGGAATACGGGGTCGTCGTGCTCTGCGACCTGGCGCGGGGCCCCTCCGTCGAGACCGCAGCGATCCTGGCGAGCCAGGCGGCGCCGGCGGTGCTCGGGCGGGAGGACGTGATCCGCGCGGGGGAGGAGCAGCCGGACTGGCATCCTGAGCTGCTCGACGCCGCCCGCGACGGTCGGCTCGAGCTGCTCACGGATGCGGACGAGGTGCATGCCGACGTGCTGATCGTCGACGAGCCCAACCTCCTCGCCCTGCCCGCCCTGCCGCTGCCGACCCTGACCGCCGATCGAGCGCTCATCGTCGCCATCCCGCCCAGCGCCGACGAGCCGATCCGCGACCTCGAAGCCGCGGGCGCTCTGGTCCGCGAGCACCTCGGTCGCGCCCCCGAGTGGGTAGCCAGGTCCCCCCGAGACCAGCAGGTATGGCGCGAGGACGGCTGGTCCCTCCCGCTCCTGACCGACGCGCTCACCTGACGACCGGGGACTCGGGTTGCCCCGACCGGGGACGCGGTTGGTCCCGTCGGGAATAGGTGACGCGTCACTCACGCTGACGCCGATATGAAGATCGGCATCGTCATCAGCAGCGTCCGCCCCACCCGCGTCGGCCACCACGTCGCCGACTGGGTCGCCGAGCACGCCCCCGAGGGGGTCGAGACCGAGATCGTGGATCTGCGCGAGCTCGACCTGCCCCACTTCCAGGACGCCGAGAAGCCGTCGGCCGGCAACTACACCGAGCGGACCACCATCGCCTGGGCGCAGCAGGTCAGCGGCTACGACGCCCTGATCACCACGCTGCCGGAGTACAACGGCGGCTACCCGGCCCCGCTCAAGAACGCCATCGACACCCTCTACGCCGAGTGGAACGACCTGCCGATCGGCGTCGTCGGCTACGGCTGGCACGGCGCCGCCCGCTCTGCCAAGGCCTTCGCAATGGTGCTCGACACCGTCAAGGCAGCCCGCGTCGACGGCCCGGCCCTCACCTTCGAGACGCACCTGAGTCCCTCGGGCGAGATCCTCGACGGCGCGCCGGTCGCGGAGCTCGAGGACCTCTACGCGACGCTGCGCGAGAAGGCCAGCGTCAGCGCCTGACCGAGTGTGCGGGGCCACCCCCACCACATAGGCTGCCGGTGTGGACCCCGCCGAGCAGCCCGCCGCCACCCCGCTCGTCCTGCTCCACGGCGTCGGCCAGGCGCCGATGGCGTGGGAGGACGTGGTCGTCCCGCTCTACGGCAGCCGCCGCCTGCTCACCCCGTGGGTCCCCGGCCTGCGCCCCACCGAGAAGGCGCCTCTCCCGCTCGCCGACGCTGCGGCCAAGCTCGACACCGACCTCATGCTGGAAGGCATGCAGGAGGTCGACCTCTGTGGCTTGAGCTATGGCGCGATGGTCGCCACCCAGCTCGCCGCCGAGTTTCCCGAGCGCGTCCGTCGCCTCGTCCTGATCGCCGGTCAGGTCCGCCCGCCGCGGGCGCTGATGCGTGTCCAGTCGGGGCTGCTCCGCCTGCTCCCGGCCTCCCGGCTCGCCGATTCCGGCGTCTCCAAGGACCGGCTGATCGAGGCGCTCGCCGCGGCCAGGGAGGTTGACCTCGGCCCGCTCCTGCCGCAGATCACCGCGCCGACGCTCGTCCTCGTCGGCAGCCGCGACAAGGCCAACCTGCCGGGTGCGCGGGCGTTGGCGAACGGCATACCGGGGGCGCAGTTGCGCGTCGTCGACGGTGCCGGCCACGCGGTCAACGAGGACGCACCGGCCGGGCTCGTGCAGATCCTGCGCGACTTCCTCGACTGAAGCCCCCGTCCCGTATGCCGCACCCCACCTCTCCCCGCACCGCCCCCGACACCCCGGGCCGGGTGCTCCTGGACGTCGACGCGCGCGGCGTCGCACACGTGCGCCTAGCTCGGCCGGACAAGCTCAACGCGCTGACCTTTGGGATGCTCGACGACCTGGTCTCCGCCGGGCGGCTGCTGCGCAAGGACCGCACGCTGCGCGCGGTGATCCTCTCCGGCGAGGGCGACGCCTTCTGCGCGGGACTGGACGTGCGCGCGGCGCTCGGGGACCCGGCCGGAATCGCCCGCCGGTTCGTGGCGAGGCCGCTGCCGTTGCCGCGGACCAACGTCTTCCAGGAGGCGTGCTGGACCTGGCGGCGGCTGCCCGTCCCGGTCGTCGCAGCCGTCCACGGCCACTGCCTTGGCGCCGGGCTGCAGCTCGCCCTGGGTGCCGATCTGCGGTTCAGCACCTCCGATGCGCGCTGGTCGGTGCGCGAGGCGACCTGGGGCCTGGTGCCCGACATGACCGGAATCCGCACGCTGACCGAGCTGATGGGCTTGGATGTCGCCAAAGAACTGACCCTGACCGCGCGGATGGTGGAGGGCAGCGAGGCAGAGCGGTTGGGCCTGGTCACGCGGGTGGCGCAGGACCCGGTGGCCGCGGCGCAGGAGGTGGTGTCCGAGATGATCCAGCACGATCGGCGGGCCCTGGCCCACGCCAAGCGGCTGCTGAACGCAGCCCCCGGTCAGCGTGCCGGGCGGATCTTCGGACGCGAACGACTGGCTCAGCTGCGGTTGCTGCGGCGGGTGGCGGGTCGTGGCTGAGCGGACCTTGAGCCGGCGCCGACTGCGCGGTGCACTCGGTGGCGACAGTCTGTAATCCCGAGGATGATTACCCGATCGAAAGCCAGACCTCCTTTGCCTGGGAGGCGACCTGGATCGGCCCGGAGCCCGGAGTGGGCAAGCAGTTGGTGCTCGAGTACGAGGACGCCGATGGCAACGTCGGAACCGTGGAGATCGACACCACTCTCGTGCTTTGCGCGGTCCAGGAGGAGTGCGAAGAGGATCTAGACGCACTCGATTCGTGACGACGCAGGGAAGCGATTGCCCCCGTAGGCCGAGCGGCAGGCGTACGATCTGCGGTCGTGACAACCGCCGGCAGGCATGCCGCACAAAGGGGACCAGCCCGCAGGCCCCAGGCGCTCTCCCACGCAGGGTCCCACGCAGGATCCCGTGCCCTCCCGCCGCTGCTGATCGGCGCCCTCGGCGTCGTCTTCGGCGACATCGGCACCAGCCCGCTCTACGCCCTCAAGACCGTCTTCGCGCTCGGCGGTGGAGTCGTTGCGCCCACCACGGCCAACGTCTTCGGCGTGGTCTCGATGGTCTTCTGGTCGATCACCCTGATCGTCTCGGCCAAGTACCTCATGTTCATCCTGCGCGCCGACAACGACGGCGAGGGCGGCATCCTGTCCCTCGCCCACCTCGCGCACCGCAACGTCAAGCACGGTGGGCGCCGACACAAGCTGGTCCTGATCCTCGGCGTCTTCGGCGGCTCGCTCTTCTTCGGCGACAGCCTGATCACGCCCGCGATCTCGGTGCTCTCGGCCGTCGAAGGGCTCGATGTCGCTGTCCCCGGCAGCACGCACCTGGTCGTCCCGATCTCCGCCGCGATCATCGTCCTGCTCTTCGCGGTCCAGCGTTTCGGCACCCACCACGTCGGCCGGTTCTTCGGGCCGGTGATGGTGGTCTGGTTCCTCACCCTGGGCGTCCTCGGCCTGGTCCACGTGGTCGCCGACCCGATCGTCCTGACCGCGCTCTCGCCGCACCACGGCCTGCTCTTCGTGGTCCAGCACCCGGGAATCGCGTTCGTGGCGATGGGCGCGATCGTGCTCGCCATCACCGGCGCCGAGGCCCTGTATGCCGATATGGGACATTTCGGCCGCGTCCCCATCGTCTGGGCCTGGTTCGCGCTCGTCTTTCCCTGCCTGACGTTGAACTATCTCGGCCAGGCGCAGCTGATCATGCGCGACAGCCACGAGATCGCCAACCCGTTCTTCCACCTCGCCCCGGCCTGGGCGCAGCTGCCGCTCGTCGTGCTGGCCACGCTGGCCACCATCATCGCCAGCCAGGCGGTCATCTCCGGCGCCTTCTCGGTCGCCCGCCAGGCCGAACGGCTCAGCTACCTGCCGCGGCTCACCGTCCGCCAGACCTCCGAGCAGGAGGGCGGCCAGATCTACATCCCGGTCGTGAACTGGTTGCTCTTCGCCGGCGTTTCGGCTCGGTCGAGTTGGCCTTCTTCAGCGCCAACATCGTCAAGGTGGTCCATGGTGGCTGGCTGCCGCTGCTGGTCGCCGCGACGGTGGCCACCGTGATGACTACCTGGGCACGGGGGCGAGAACTGGTCACGGCGCGGCGGGAGAAGCTGGAGGGTCCGCTCACGCAGTTCCTCGACGAGATCCACGGCGATGCCAAGATCCTGCGCGTCCCAGGGACTGCGGTCTTCCTGCACCCGAACAAGACGACCTGCCCGCTCGCGCTGCGGGAGAACGTCCAGTTCAACCGGGTCGTGCACGACGAGACCTACATCGTCTCGACCCAGGCGGTGAACGTCCCCCACGTGCCCGACGACGAGCGGGTCGTGATCGATGACCTGGGCGATCCCTACGACCACGTCTTGCATATCACCCTGCGCTACGGCTTCTCCGATCCGCAGGATGTGCCGGCCGGGCTGCAGGTGGCGCGCGACGAAGGTATCGACCTCGACCTGCGCACTGTCACCTACTTCCTGTCCCGGATCACCGTGCACCCCAGCGACCGCCCCGGCATGGGCACCTTGCGCAAGCGCCTCTTCGGGGTCCTGGCCCGCAACGCCGCCGACCCCACCGAGTACTTCTCCCTGCCCATCGGCCGCACCGTCGTCCTCGGCGCCCGCATCAACTTCTAACCATCCGCTCCCTCACCCGCCGCCCCTCACCCGACCGAACGTCCGTCAGGTCGCCCCCTCACCCCCACCGAACGTCCGTCAGGTCGCGATTTCTGGCCACCGAACGCGCGTCATGTCGTGATTTCTGGCCACCGGACGTCCGTCATGCATGTCCTCAACGCGACCGAACGCGTCGTCAGTGTTCGGGTGTAGATTCGCGGCTCGTGACCACTGCGCCCCACGCTGCCGACAGCCACGACATCATCCGCGTCCAGGGGGCGCGCGAGAACAACCTCAAGGACGTCAGCGTCGACCTGCCCAAGAGGCGGCTCACCGCGTTCACCGGCGTGTCCGGATCGGGCAAGAGCTCCCTCGTCTTCGCCACCATCGCCGCCGAGTCCCAGCGGATGATCAACGAGACCTACAGCACTTTTGTGCAGGGCTTCATGCCCACGCTCGCCCGGCCGGACGTCGACCTCCTCGAAGGTCTGACCACGGCGATCATCGTCGACCAGGAGCGGATGGGCGCCAACATCCGCTCCACCGTCGGGACGGTGACCGACGTCAACGCGATGCTGCGGATCCTGTTCAGCCGGCTGGGGAAGCCGCACATCGGCACGGCCAAGGCGTTCTCGTTCAACGTCGCCTCGATCTCGGGTGCCGGGGCGGTGACGATGACCAAGGGCGGGGAGCAGGTCAAGGAGCGGCGGGAGTTCAGCATCCAGGGCGGGATGTGCCTGCGCTGCGAGGGCGTGGGCAAGGTCAGCGACTTCGACTACAGCGCGATCTACGACGAGGAGAAGTCGCTCAAGGACGGCGCGCTGACGATCCCGGGCTACAGCATGGACGGTTGGTACGGCCGGATCTATCTGGGCAGCGGCTTCTTCGACCCCGACAAGCCGATCAAGAAGTACACGAAGAAGGAGCGGCACGACCTGCTCTTCAAGGAGCCGACCAAGATCAAGGTCGACGGGATCAACATCACCTTCGAGGGCGTCATCCCCAAGATCCAGAAGTCGATGCTGTCCAAGGACCGCGAGGCGATGCAGCCGCACATCCGTGCCTTCGTCGATCGCGCCGTGACCTTCCAGGTCTGCCCGGAGTGCGAGGGCACCAGGCTCAACGAGGCAGCCCGCTCCTCCAAGGTCGAGGGCATCTCGATCGCCGACGCCTGCGCCATGCAGATCAGCGACCTCGCCGCCTGGGTGCGCGAGCTGGACGAGCCCTCGGTCGCGCCGCTGCTGACCGGCCTGCAGGAGACCCTCGACTCCTTCGTCGAGATCGGGCTGGGCTACCTGTCGCTGGACCGGCCGAGCGGAACGCTGTCCGGCGGCGAGGCCCAACGGACCAAGATGATCCGCCACCTCGGCTCCTCCCTGACCGATGTGACCTACGTCTTCGACGAGCCCTCCATCGGGCTGCACCCGCACGACATCGCGCGGATGAACGATCTCCTGCTCCGCCTGCGAGACAAGGGCAACACTGTCCTGGTCGTCGAGCACAAGCCGGAGACGATCGAGATCGCCGACCATGTCGTCGACCTCGGGCCGGGCGCGGGAACCGGCGGCGGACAGATCGTCTACGAGGGAAGTGTCGAGGGCCTGCGCGGCAGCGATACCCTCACCGGCCGCCACCTCGACGACCGCGCCCACCTCAAGGACGAGGTCCGGCAGAGCGGCGGCGCGCTGGAGATCCGCGGCGCCGATACCCACAACCTGCGCAACGTCGACGTCGACATCCCGACCGGCGTGCTCGTCGCGGTCACGGGTGTGGCGGGCTCGGGCAAGAGCTCACTCATCCACGGCTCGTTGGCCAAGCAGGACGGCGTTGTCGTCATCGACCAAGGCGCGATCAAGGGCTCGCGCCGCTCCAACCCGGCGACTTACACCGGCCTGCTCGAGCCGATCCGCAAGGCCTTCGCCAAGGCCAACGGGGTCAAGCCCGCGCTCTTCAGCCCCAACTCCGAGGGCGCCTGCCCGACCTGCAACGGCGCCGGCGTGATCTACACCGACCTGGCGATGATGGCCGGGGTCGCCTCCACCTGCGACGAGTGCGAGGGCCGTCGTTTCCAGGCCACCGTGCTGGACTACACGCTCGGCGGCAAGAACATCAGCGAGGTGCTCTCGATGCCCGTCGCCGAGGCCGAGCAGTTCTTCGCCGAGGGCGAGGCGCGGATCCCGGCGGCGCACAAGATCCTGCAGCGCCTGGTCGATGTCGGCCTGGGCTACATCACCCTGGGGCAGCCGCTGACCACGTTGTCCGGCGGCGAGAGGCAGCGGCTCAAGCTGGCCGCCCAGATGGGGGACAAGGGCGAGGTCTACATCCTCGACGAGCCCACCACGGGCCTGCACCTCGCCGACGTCGAGAACCTGCTCGCCCTCCTGGACCGCCTCGTCGACGCCGGCCGCTCTGTCATCGTGATCGAACACCATCAGGCCGTCATGGCGCACGCGGACTGGATCGTCGACCTCGGCCCGGGCGCCGGCCACGACGGCGGGAAGGTCGTCTTCGAAGGCACCCCCTCCGACCTCGTCGCCGACCGCTCCACCCTCACCGGTCAGCACCTCGCCGCCTACGTAGGGGCGTGACCCGCGGACAGTGGGACGTGAGCTCCGACCTGGGAGCCCGAACCCTAGGCCGGACCCCGACCGCCAGACTCCTCGCGCGCCTGCTCGAGCAACCCCAGCAGCTCCGGCCCCGGCTCGACGGTATGCGTGTCCGACCCCGTCTTGACCCCGCACTCCCCGAAGGCCTTCAGCACCGACCCGATGACCGCGTGCTGCGCGGTCCGGGTGTCCAGCCGCCGGGCACCGGACAGAAGCGCAGCTCCATCGACACCGTCCCCGTGCCGATCTCGGTGAGGAAGGCCTGCGGTGCCGGATCGGCATACACCTCGGGCAGGTCGGCCATCGCCGCCAGCGCCACCTCGCGCGCCCGATCAAGGTCGGCGGTCACGTCCAGGTCGACCATGATCGAGCTGCGCACGTGCTCGAAGCCGGTCTGCACGGTCACCAGCTCGGAGTGCAGCACGCTGTTGGGCACCACGACCAGCTTGCCGTCGAAGGTGCGCAGCGAGGTCGACGACAGCCCCATCTGCACCACATTGCCGCTGACCTGCGCCACCGCGATCTGGTCGCCCACCTTGAAGCGGTCGCGCGCCAGGATCACGATGCCGGCGAACATATTGCCCAGCACCGTCTGGAAGGCGATACCGGCCGCGATCGAGATGATCCCGACGCCGCCCAGGATGTTCACCGGCTGCACGCTCGGGAAGACGATCGTCAGCATCGCCGCGACCCCCACCGCGACCATCACCCACCCGACCAGCCGCCCGAAGACCGTCGCCGACCCCTCGCTGCGCCCCCGCCACTGCAGAAACGCCTTGACCGTATGCCGCAGCACCTGCCCGAGCACGACCGCCGCCGCGAGCGCGAGCAGCCCGAGCCCGACATTGGTCCAGGTGAGCGCGGGCAGCCCGAGCCCGGTGGTCTCGCCGAACAGCACACCCTGCCTCACCTGTCCCAAACTAGCGGGCCGGCATCAGATCGCCCCACCCACCCGGCCCACCGCCTACGCTGCGCGCATGGACGATCCTGAGGTCACGGCATACCTGGACGCTCTGCCCGACCCCGCCCGGGAGCGGGTCGACCAGATCCGCGCCGCCGTGCACGCCGCGCACGCGGGGGTCGGGGAGCGGATCTCGTACGGGATCGTGACGTTCACCGTCGACGGCCGGCGCGCTTTCCACACCGGTGGGTATGCCGGTCACGTCGCCGTCTATCCGGTGCCCGCCGACCTCGCGCTCGCGCAGCGGTGCGCGCCCTACCGGTCGGGCAAGGGGA
This sequence comes from Ornithinimicrobium pulveris, assembly GCF_050261105.1. Taxonomy (GTDB): domain Bacteria; phylum Actinomycetota; class Actinomycetes; order Actinomycetales; family Dermatophilaceae; genus Ornithinicoccus. The sequence goes on from NZ_CP189837.1 coordinate 292,795, forward strand.
CGCTGAAGTTTCCGCACCGTGAGGAGCTGCCGATGGAGCTGATCGAGGACGTCGCCGCCTGGTTCGTCGCGCTCGCTCGCGGCTGACGCGCGCGTGCTTTGCCCTCGCCCTGTCCAGGTCGGCCGCGACGCTCTAGGCTGGCGGTGTGAGCACAGTGACCGAGCAGAGTGCCGCCGTCCGCGCGCTCTTGGTCGAGCGCCGTGCGCAGGTGGACGAGGTGCTGAGGCGTTACCACGCAACGCACCCTCGGCTCTTCGGTTCAGTAGCCAGGGGTAGCGCCACCCCGCACAGCGATATCGATCTGCTCGTCGACCTGGACCCGGATCACGGAAACGCCCTATTACGGATCGCCGGGATCGCCGAGGAACTGAGTGAAATCCTGGGAACCAGGGTGGATGTCGTCGCGGAACCGCTGCTCCGGCCCCGCGTGTCTCATACCGCGCTCAGAGATGCTGTTCTGTTGTGACGCGCTCCGAGCAAGCGCGGGTCGCAGACATCCTGGCTGCCTGGCGGTGATCGGTGAGGGAGTCAAGGCACTCCCCGATTCGACACGCGAGCACTACCCCGACATTCCTTGGGCCTCAATCGCTGGTCTGCGCAACGTGGTCGTTCACGAGTATTTCCGAGTCGACCCTGACTTGATCTTGGACATCCTTGATCACCAGCTCGCGGACCTGCAGCGCCAGCTCACACGCCACTCCTGATGGGAGCCGCGGCTGACGCCCGCGTGCTTTGCTTGTCCGTATGCAGATTCTCATCCTCGGCGGGACCGCCCAGCTCGGGCGCGCGGTCGGCTCGGCAGCCGTGCGTGCCGGCCATGACGTGACGGCGCTCGCCCGCGGGAAGTCGGGAGAGGTGCCCGAGGGGGTGCGGCATGTCGTCGGGGACCGCGATACCGGCGGGCTGGGGGCGGTGCGCGGCACGACCTGGGACGCGGTGATCGAGGTCGCCAGCCAGCCGGGGCGTGTGCGGCAGGCGGTGGCGGAGGTGGAGGCGCGGCACTGGGTCTACGTGTCCAGCGTCAACGTCTATGCCTCGGTGGACGGCGCGACCGATGAGTCGGCGGCGCTCGTGGAGCCGCTCGAGGCGGACTCGATGTCCGGGCCGGAGGAGTATGGCGCAGCGAAGGTCGCCTGCGAACGCGCGGTCCTCGACGGGGTCGGCTCGGACCGGGTGCTCGTGGTGCGCCCGGGCCTGATCGGTGGGCCGGAGGACGGGACGGATCGGTCGTCCTACTGGCCCTACCGGATGAGCCACCCCGTGGAGCGGCGGGTGCTCATGCCCGATGCGGTCAGCCAGCCGGTGCAGCTGCTCGATGTCCGCGACCTGGCGGAGTGGCTGGTGGTGTGCATGGAGCAGGGGGTGACCGGGGTCGTCGATGCGGTGGGCGAAGAGACGACGCTGGGGGAGGTGCTGGCCGAGTCGGCGGCGCTCGCGAACGAGGTGCCCGAGCCGGTCGTGGTCGATGCGCAGTGGCTGGCCGAGCAGGGCGTGAACCCGTGGATGGGGCCGCGCTCGCTGCCGCTGTGGCTTCCCGGCGAGATGGCCGGGATGATGCGCCGCTCGGGCGTCGCGGCCCGGGAGCTGGGTCTGCGGCACCGGCCGTTGCGGGACACGCTGCGCGCCGCGCTCGCCGATGCGCAGCGTCGTGGCGATCGGCCGTGGGCGGCAGGCTTGGAGTGGAAGGACGAGCGTGACCTCATCGCGCGAGCCCGGGAGAGCGGGAGGCGACGCTGACGGCTCGGGTGAGAAACGGCATACCGGGGCGGGGTGGGGGCTGGAGGCTGCGGGGCGCGTGACGAATCCGGGCGAGTGCCCCGATTGCGCACGCACTTCGCGACCTGAGCGTGACAAACCGGGGCGAGTGCCCCTCTTACGCACAGGGCACTGGCCGGCGCCCACGCCCGCGATGGGCCCTCACACCTCGTGCGGCACCCGGTTCTTCCAGACATAGGTCGCGGTCACCATGAACAGCGCCCACCCGGCATTCTGGTAGAAGTTCGGGGGTGTGATCCCGACCGACGTCAGCAGGTCCGGGACCAGCCCGAACGTGGGCGTGAAGATGAACTGAAAGGCCACGCCGACCGCCGCGCCGGAGAGCACGAAGGGCGCGAAGACCATCGAGCGCACCGCGCCCCGGCCGAAGAGCTTCTGGTCCAGCAGCAGCGCGAGCGCCAGTCCCAGCACCATCGAGCCGATCACCGCGGCGCCGGTGAAGATCAGCGTGTTCCACAGCACGGTGCGGCTGGCCGCGCTGGTGAACCACTCGACGTAGTTGTCCAGCCCGATGAAGTGGCTGTTCGGGCTGCCGAGATTCCAGCGGTAGAAGCTGAGCCGGATGTTGTCGACCAGCGGCCGGTAGGTCCACACCGCCAGCAGGATGATGTTCGGCAGGAGCAGGGCCGCCGCGAGGAGGGTCTCCTTGCCCCGTCCGGGGCGCCCGCTGGCGACGTCCATGCTCACGGGCCGCGACGCTGCTAGGCGGACGTGTCCGGCAGGCCACCGGCGCATGAGGTGCGCGTGAACAGTGGGTCAGGAGTTGGTCAAAGAAGCCCGGCCCCTACTGCAGCACTGGTGCACGCGACTCCGCTGCGAGTGCCCCGATTGCGCACGCACGTCGCGACCTGAGCGTGACAAACCGGGGCGAGTGCCCCGATTGCGCACCGTCCCGTAGAGTCACGTCGCCCGAGTTGACCAGCGAGGAGGCGCGATGACCGCGGACCCGCAGGTGCGGCATACGGGCATCTATCGACGGCTCGCCTGGCCGGTGCTCGTCCCGTCGGTGCTCTTCGGGGTCGCTGCGGGAGCGACGGTGCCGGTCTCCGTGGTGGCCGCGATCCAGCTCGGTGCCTCCGCGTGGCTGGCCAGCCTGATCATCGCGATCGTCGGCGCGATCTCGCTGGCGACCACCGTCCCGGCCGGGCAGCTGATCGACCGGGTGGGTGACCGGCCGGCGATGGCACTGGCGACCGGGTATGCCGCGGTGCTGACGATCGGGTCGATCGTCGCCCTGGTCTGGGGACTCTCGGGCGACGGGGACCACGGGGTGTGGCCGTTGGTGCTCTTCATGGCCTCGACCTTCCTGCGCGCTCCGGCCCTCAATGTCTGGAGCCTGGCCCGCCAGGCCTATGTGGCCGACCGGCTGCCCACCGCTCAGGTGGGGCGCGCGATGACCGCCCTCGGGGGCACCATGCGGGCCGGCAACCTGCTGGGCCCCCTGCTCGGTGGGCTGCTGCTGCTGTTCACGCCGCTGTGGTCGGTCTGGGTGCTGAGCATGGTCTGCACGCTGATCGCGCTCGCGGTGGTCTACAGCCCGCGGCTCGGTGGCCGCCTGGATGAGAACGAGGGCGCGACCCGGCCGCGTACCGAGAGTCGCCGCCGTCGCCGGTCGGGGACGGCGGTCGGGGAGCCGAGCGCGCGCCTGGCGCGGGCGCCCTTGGACGTGCGCTGGCGCGCGGTGCTGCTGGCCGGCGTCGCGATCGTCACGCTGGCGGTCGCGCGGGTGGCCCAGCCGGTGGTCATCCAGCTGTGGGGTGTGCACCTGGAGCTCAGCCCGTCCACGATCTCGTGGATCGTCGCGGCCGGTGCTGCGTTGGAGATGGTGCTGATGTTCCCCGGCGGTTATCTGAAGGATCGGTTGGGCAGGGCGCCGATCCTGATCGCCTGCCTGGTCGTCTACGGCGGCGGGTTCCTCCTGCTGCCGCTGCAGGCCTCGGTCGCGTGGATGGTCTTCGCGGTGCTGGTGATGGCGGTCGGCAACGGGCTGGGGGCCGGGGTGAACATGACGATCGGCGCGGACCTGAGCCCGCGCGAGGGGCGCGGCCGGTTCCTCGGGATCTGGGCGTTGTTCAGCAATGTCGGGGTGCTCGGCGGCCCGGCGCTGGTCGCACTGCTGGTCGCGATGTCCACAGTGTCGGTGGCAGCGGTCTCGATCGGGGCAGTCGCCGTGCTGGGCGCAGCGTGGATGGCGGTCTTCGCCAGGTTCATCGGTCTGCCACGCGGGGTGCTGCGGCCGGACGCCGCCCAGCAGCCGGTGCCGTAGCGCGACCCTGGTGACTCGTCGGCCTCGGGCCCTGGTCCGCCCTGCGCGTCCGCGGCGTCAGCGGGCCAGCTGCTCCTGCAGATCCGTGACCGCGGCCTTGGCCCACTGGCCCACCCCGATCAGGGTCGCGGACGCGGCTCCAGTCCAATCCCCATACCCCACCAGGTAGAGGCCAGGCACGCCGCGGACCACCGGGCCATCCGTCTGGATCACCCCGTCCGCCCGCGGGACGTCGAGCGAGGAGAGCGGCTGCAGGGCGGGTCGGAAGCCGGTGCACCAGATGACCACGTCCACCTCCTGCGCGCGTCCGTCGTCCCACTCGACGCCATCCGGGGTGAACCGCGCGAACATCCGCTCGGCCCGCAGGCCGAGCTCGTCGCGGGCTCGGCGCACGGGAGGCACGGCCACGATGTCGCCCAGCCCGCCGACGCCCTCTCCCTCCCCGCGCACCCGGGCGCTCGCGACCCGGAAGAGCTCGCGCCCATCCACGTCGTCCGGCAGGTAGCGCGGGTCATCCAGAGTGCACCACGTGAGGTCGACGGCCTCGACCAGCTCGGCGGCGATCTGGGCGCCTGAGTTGGCGCCACCGACCACGACCACCCGCTGCCCGTGCAGGTCCTGCGGTCCGCGGTAGACCGAGCTGTGCAGCTGGCGCCCCGCAAAGTTGGACGCGCCGGGGTAGGCGGGGACGAACGGCCGGGTCCAGGTGCCGGTTGCCAGCACCACCGCCCGGCTCTCGACCTGCCCCTGATCCGTGACCACCCGGAAGCCGGACCGCGTGCGGGTGACCTGCTCGACGGTGACCGGCCGGTGGACCGGCAACTCGTAGCGCTTCTCGTAGCGGGTGAGGTAGTCGAGGACGTGGTCGGCGTCGGGGTAGCCCTCCGGGTCCGACGTCGACGGCATCTGCCAGCCGGGCAAGGAGGAGTGCACGGCCGGGGAGAAGAGGCGCAAAGAGTCCCAGGTATGCCGCCACGCACCACCGGGGCCCTGCTCGGCATCGAGGACGACATGGTCGATCCCGGCGCGCTTGAGGTAGAAGGAGGTGGCCAGGCCCGCCTGTCCACCACCCACCACGACCACGTCGACGCTGGGGCGCATGGCGTCAGGTTAGTCGGCAGGGGTGACACTGGGGAGATGAGCCCGCCGACCGCACCGACCCGGGTCGCGCTGTTCTGGAGCGGCGGCAAGGACTCGGCGCTCGCGTTGCACCGGTTGTCGCGGAGGTCGGATGTCGACGTGGTCGAGCTGGTGACCATGCTCGAGGAGGACCGGGCGGTCTCCACCGTGCACGAGATCCCACTCGACCTGCTGGGGGTCCAGGCGCGCTGCCTCGGGCTCTCGCTGCGGACGGTGCAGGTCGGCGCGAACCTGGAGGGGTATGCCGATCGGATGGTCGATCTCGCCGCGCAGCTCAGTGCAGCGGGGGTGGGGGCGGTCGCCTTCGGCGATCTGGATCGGTCCGGCGCGAGGGGGCATCGTGAGCGGGCGTTCGCCGGCGGTGATGTGCGGGTGCTGGAGCCGTTGTCCGGAATGGGCTCGCGGCAGGCGGTGGAGGAGTTCTTGTCGACCGGCGCCCGAGCAGTGGTCGTGGCCGTTGACGCCGCCTTTCTCGATCAGGCTCTGCTCGGGCGGCGGCTCGACCGGAGCTTCGTCGACGGGCTGCCACCGGACACGGACCCGGCGGGCGAACTGGGCGAGTATCACTCGTTCGTGCACGACGGCCCGTGGTTCAGCCAGCCGGTGCCCTTCGTGCTCTCACCCGTGCGTGAGGTGGTTCGCACGGTGGGCACGACGAACGGGCCGCAGGAGTTCAGGACCTGGCTGGCTGCGCCAGAGCGTGTCCCAGGACGGGCGGGAGGCGCGTGCGCGGTCCATCGGTGACACTGGGGGGGCACCGTCCACCAATCCGACAAGGAGTCACCCGTGACCGAGGGAACCGTCCGCTGGTTCGACGCTGACAAGGGGTTCGGTTTCATCGAGCTCGGGGAGGCTGACGACCTCTACGTGCACGCCTCCGAGATCGTCAGCGGCGAAGCCACCAAGCTGCTCCGAGAGGGGCAGGTGGTCGAGTTCGAGATCGGCGAGGGAGACCGCGGGCCGCAGGCGCGCCGCGTCCGGGTCGTGGCCGACCGGGCGGCGGACACACCGCTGGGGGAGCTCGGCACCGTCTCCTGGTACGAGCCGGGCAAGGGCTACGGCTTCATCACGCCTGACGCCGGCGGTGCGGAGATCTTCCTGCACAGCTCGGCGATCGTGGTAGGCGGCGTGGTGGCCGAGGGACAGCGAGTGGCCTTCCTCGTGGTCGAGGGAGAGAAGGGGCCGCAGGCGGACCACCTGCTGCCGCTGGGAGGCGAGGCCGCGCCCCAGCCCGCAGCCTCCGACGGGGCGGACGGCACCGTGTCCTGGTATGACGACGACAAGGGCTTCGGGTTCATCACCCCCGACGCGGGCGGCCCTGACGTCTTCGTCCACGTCCGGGCGCTGCCCGAGGAGCTCTTCGGGCTGCACGAGGGCGACCGGGTGCTCTTCGACGTCGTCGAGAGCGAGCGGGGCCCGCAGGCCCGGGGCGTCCGTCTCGCACGCGGCTCGGCCCCGCGTGGCGGAGGCTCGGGGCCGTCGACCCGCGCCCGCTCCGCTCGGCCGGAGCGCGACCGTGCTCCGGCGCGCGGCGGCCACGGCGGCGGCCAGGGCGGCGAGGGCGTCGTCGCACGCTACGACGCCGAGCGCGGGTTCGGATTCATCACCCCGGACGCCGGAGGGGCCGACCTGTTCGTGCACGCCTCGGTGCTGAGCGACACCGAGGAACTGCGCCAGGGGGACCGGGTGCGCTTCCAGGTGCGCCAGAGCGACCGCGGCCCGCAGGCCGATCGCGTCGAGCTGCTCTGACCGGGACACACCCGGTGAGGCCCCGCAGACTCCGCCTGCCGCGCTCAGGCGCCGGTCGGCCACACCTCGATCACCGCACCGTGGCCGGGTGCGCCGGTGAACGTGTGGTCGTCGGTCAGTAGGCGCGCCTCGAGCGACTCGGCGAGGGCGACGTAGAAGGCGTCGTAGGCCGTCAGGTTCTCGCGGAGGCTCAGGGCGCGCTGCAGGTAGGGATGCATCGGATACCGCCGGAGCGGGAGGTCGCTGAAGTCCTCCAGCATCTGCTCGGCGCGATCAATCGTGATCCTGACCTGGGGCTTCGACGTCAGTCAGTGTAGGTTCTCGCGTGATCTGTCCGGGGGAGTGGTTCGCTGACCTGCGGGGCGACAAGTTGGTGAGACGAGGCGCTGTCTCACTAACTTGTCGGAATCCTCAGAGACCGAAGGCCCCGCCACCAACCAGGATGGCGATGCCCAGGCCGATCAGGACGATGGGGAACAGGATGTGCTCCCACCGCTCGAGGACTTCGGCGATCGGGGGGCGGGTGGCCACGAACTTGGCCAGCATCACAAGGGCCGCGACAAGCACGAGGAACACGATGCAGTAGGCCACCACGGCCGCCGGTCCCACGCTGAGGAAGACCGGCACGTAGACGCCGATGTTGTCCCCGCCGTTGGCGAAGGTGACCCCGGCGACGGTCCAGACCGCGACGTTCTTGCCGGCGACCTCGGCGTCGTCATCATCATCGTCGTCCCCGCGCCAGGCCTGCCAGGCGGCCCAAACACCCAGGGCCAAGGGGATGAGTCCGAAGTACGGGATAACTGCCGGGGGCAGGAACGCATCCGCGCCCACGGTGACGAGTACGGCCGCGCCAAGAATGCCCGCGAACCCCAGATACTGGCCCACGGCGATCCGGGCGGTCGTCCCGGGCTGTCCCGCACCACGGGCGAAGAACAGCGAGAGCACGATGATGTCGTCGATGTTGGTCGCGATGAACAGGCCGATCGCCTGCAGGACCGCGGACAGGATCATGCGCGCGCCTCGGCGGTGCAGCCTCCGTCAATCGAGCAAGCAGGATCGAGGCACGGCGCGTTCTCGTCTACTGCGAGAGTGACCTCAACCAGTGCGTTCAGCGCGCGCGTCAGGTGTGGGTCCGCGATCTCATAACGTGTCCGACGGCCCTCGAGCTCGGCGATCACGATGCCGCAGTCCCGCAGGCACGCGAGATGGTTGGACACGTTAGAGCGCGTCAGCCCTAGGTCGCTCGCCAGCTCCGCGGGGTAGGCCGGCCGCTCGAGCAGCACCAGAAGAAGTCGTGACCGGGTGGGGTCGGCCAGAGCCCGGCCCAACCGGTTCATCACATCGAGACGAGAAGCAACGGTCAGCACACGCTGAACAATACAGCAACGACTGAATTGATCACGGTGACGGCAAGCGCATTAGGGCGGGCAGGCCTGCCTCGTGCGTGGGCGGCGTGCTCGCGTTCGGGCGTGGTCGGGTGGTTCGAGCTGGAAAGTGGAAGTGCGTCAGTTCCGCGAGTACCGCCAGGCACGCCGCGTCCCACCGAGGATCGACGGATGGGGCGTACCGGTTGAGCATCCGACTGTCCGCGAGGCCAGCCAGACCGGCTTTGCGGTAACCGGAGATCCACCGCAGGACGGTGCGGCTGGACACACTGTGCTCGGCCGCGGCTTCGTCGCAGCGTTGCTTCACGGACCGCGCGTCCTCCGGATCGGGGTTCAGTACGCCCCGCACCAACTCGGCCCGCTCCTCGAGCGTGGCTCGCTGGCTCTTGGTCAGGCCGGAGAGTAGGACGTCGACGGGCTCGCCCTGGGTGATCTGGTCGTCAGTCTCGGTGTCGTCTGAGAACAGGGTGGCGTGGCAGACAACGTCGGCCGTGGCGACCGAGCGAAGGCGGCCATCGGCGGTCAGCGTCGTCCGTTGCGGGCCGAGTTCTTGGACCAGGTACATGCTGCCCTCGAACCAGACGCGGCCTCCGACGTGCAGCTCCACCACCGCAGGGCTCATGATCGTGCTCCCTCAACGTTGATGACTGACGTGCCGTCGACCGGTGTGGTCATGTCCACGGCCCAGTCCCCACGCCACAGCAGGCCCGTTATGGCGAGGCCCACGAGGGTGGCCCGACGCAGTCAGGAGGTCCTCGACCTGACCAACGGTCATGCCTGTTCGTCCAGCAGCGGACGCGGCGGCCAGATCGGCTGCTTCGATTCCGCGGCGAGCGACCGCGAACGCCCGGATGTTCGCCAGCGCGACCGGCTCTGCGCCGGACCACACCTCGTAACGGACGCCCTTGGCCTGGCACAAGCGGGCGGTCCACCGGAACACCGCACCCACGAGCCCCAGTGTTCGTGGTGACACGAAACTGAGACACGGTGACACGCCGGTGCCACGAAATTGAGACGGTGACACGAAACCGTGGTTCCTACACTGGAGGTTCTCGGCCGATCTGTCGGGGGAGCAGGTGCGTGACCTGCGGACCGACATGTTGATGAGACGCCGGCGGTCTCGCTAACTTGTCGGAAGCCTCAGCCGATGACCTCCGAGCGGGGGCTGGGACGGTCACGTGGTGCTGATGGTCGTGACAGCACTCTCACGCCGAGAGTCGGATGGTTGTCATCAGGGGGTGCGCAGGACACGGACGGGATCGCGAGTGGCGGCGTAAAGGGCGGGTGGGACAGCAGCTGTGGCCGCGGCGAGGACGGCCAGGGCGGCGGTGGCAGTGGTGAAGTCTGCCGGTGGGACCGCGCGGAATTGGTCGGTGATCGATAGACCGATCGCGACCCCGAGGGCGGCGCCGAGCAACGCGGACGTCAAGGTGCGCAGCACGACAAGGATGACGATCGTTGTGCGGGTCGCACCCAGCGCTCGGCGCCGGCCGAGATCGGTTCGACGTACGAGGACGTCGGCAAGGGTGATGATCGCCACCAGTAGCGACCCGCCACCGAGTAAGGCGACGAGAAGGGCTCGTCCAAAACTGGCCAGGTCGCCGCTGACCAGTTCCTGCAGTTGCGCCAGCGACACCGGGGAAGTGATGGTTACCGCGTCCGGGGCCGGCGGGTCGATCAGGCGCAGCACTTGGGTCTGGCCGGCCTGCGCCACATCCGCTGTCGTGAGGACGACATGAACCGCGTCCAGCGCCCGACTGTCCGGAGCGACGTACAGCACACCTGTCCTATAGTTTCCGAACGGCTCCCTGGGCGTGAAGGAGCCCACGATCGACCAGTCGTCCACGACCGTGGTCGACGCCTGCGCGACCCACCCGCCCGGGTCGTCCATCCCCAGCCGCTGCCGCGCCTCATCGGTCACGATCGCTTCGCCCGGTCCCGGCCACCGGCCCGCGGTGAGAGTTGCGACCGCAGACAAATCCCCGTGCACGCCCCATGCCGGCACCTTGGTGCCACCCTGCCCCACCACCCCATTGACCACGTCGATCGGGATGAGCGTGCCGACCGCCCGCTCCGTCGTAGACAAGCCCGCCGCCTGATCCACGATCGTTGCGGTGATCAGGTCGTTACCGCCGGCGTCAGCGACTACGAGCATCCGCGACCCGGCTGAGTCCAGCCTGGCCAGCAGCTGCTCCTCCGCGGCCGCGGTCCGCCCGACCGTGGCGATCGTCGCCGCGCACATGGTCGCGACAAGCAGCAGCACCAGGGTCGAGGGCACCCGCGAGGCCCACGCCGTGGCCAGCGCCTCACGGACAAGCAACCACGGCCTCATCTGGCCCACCCCGTTGTCCTGTTCACAGGGCCAGCACCTCGTCGGTGCGCATGAGCACGAACGGGTCGTGCGTGGCGATCACTACCGTGCGCGGTGGGCCGTCAGCGGTTCCGGTAGCCGCGGACAGCGCGGCCAGCACGCCTGCGGCATTGTCCCGGTCTAGGTTGCCCGTGGGCTCGTCCGCAAGGACCACGAGGGGGTCCGTCACCAAGGCACGGCACACCGCGACCCGCTGCGCCTGCCCGCCGGAGATCTCTCCGGGCCGATGCCCCGCCCGCGCGTCCACTCCCATCCGTTCCAGTAGTTTCTGGCCCTGTTCCCGTGCCCGCTCCAAGGTCCACCCTGCGTACAGGGCCGGCTCCACGACCGAATCCAGGACCGTGCGTGTCGGGTCCAGCGATGCGTCCTGAAACACGAACCCGATCCGGTGTGCCCGCACCCGCGATCGGACCCCATCAGCCGCCGCCGATACTGGATCACCTTGTAGCATCACCCGCCCTCGGGTCGGCGTCAGCATCAGGCCCAGGACGTAGAGGAGCGTCGACTTGCCCCGGCCGGACGGCCCGGTCACCGCCGTCACCGCACCCGGTTTGAACTCATGGGACAGACCACCAAAGAGTTCCTCACCACCCCGGGTGTATGCGAACGTCAGATTCTCTACCGATAGCACCGCCTCAACCCTTCTGCGTCGAGTCGGCGTCGTCCCCGGGTACGGGTGTCCGCTGGGGCGGCGCGGACGGCATACCGCCGTCCATGACCTCTACACGGGTGCCGGGCTTGATCCCTTCGCCCTCGACCACCGCCAGCCCCTGCCCCGACGCCGCGACGCTCACCTCCACCGGACCGGCCGGCGTGATCAGGTATGCAGTGCCGTCCGCGCGGGTGCGCACCGCCGCCGCCGGGACCGTGGTCCCCTGCACCTTGGGCACGATGACCACATCCGAGCGCAACGTGACCTGAGCGTCGTTCGGCAGGACTCCACACTCCTGACCACACACTTCACCCCCGTCTGGTGCAGTCAGGGTGAAGGTCGTCGACCCGAACTCATCCAGCTCCGCTCGTGCGATGACTGCGGTCCATGTGTGGTCCTCATAGGTGACCTCGACGCTGGCCTCGGCGGGGATCAACCTCCCCTGCTCAGCGGTGACGACGAGGACGAACTGCCGCTCCCCGGTCGGTGCCAACACCGCATCCTCACCCCCGGCGAGGGTCCTGCCCACCCCGATCGACTCACCGAGGGCCACCACCGCCGGAAGGTCCGCCACAGCGACCAGCTCACCCAGGGTCACCACCCCCGTCTGGTCCACACCTTGGTTCTTCTGCCACTCCTTCACCGCCCCCTCCGTGGCTGGACCGAAGGTACCGTCCGCCTCCCCGGACAGGTGACCGTCGGCGATCAGCAGCCGCTGCAGCGGCACCACGTCCTTACCCGCGGCGTCCCGGACCAGGTCCCGCCAGAATGGCTCGGCAGCCTCCACGACCCGCACCGGTGTCCTCCCCACCACGTAGACGACGTCACCGTCGTCCACGTCCCCCGACGACACAGAGGTCACCACCCCGGTCAGGGTGTTCTGCGCGACTGGGCGCGCCGGCTGCCGCAACGTCGTCGACAGCGGCAAGGACCGCCCCACCGACCCGGCCGACGCCTGCGCCCACACCGCCGGCGCAGCCGCCGTCCCCGTGGGGCCCACCTCTGGGACGGCCGAAGTCAACGTCACCCGTGAGGCCCACCAAGCCAGGCCTGCCACTGCTGCCAGCACGACCAGCAGCAGGAACACACTGACCGTCCGGCCCGCGCGCGATGCCGGAAACCCGGCTGGTACTGCCGGTGAGCGTGGTCTTGGGGAGGCGGGTGAAGTCGTCACCCCCTACCAACGCTCCCGGCCCTCATGTGGTTGGGTCCAGACCATGACCCAACCGGACGCGTTCCGCGTGCGTTGAGGAGACAAGTCGACGAGGAGGCGCATGGCACAAAGCAACGACGAGGACTACGTCGCCTTCGTCCGCGCGCGCCAGGGCGCACTCCTGCGGTCGGCCTACCTGATCTGCGGTGACCACCACGTAGCCCAAGACCTGCTCCAGGACGCCCTGGTCAAGCTGGCTAGCCGGTGGGAGCGGCTGCGCGACGAGCAACCGGAGGCCTACGTGCGACGGATCCTGTACCGCGACGCCATCTCCAGGTGGCGCCGGCTGCGTCGTGAGTACCTGGTGGACCACCAGGACCCAGGCGGCCTGCTGGGCAATCACCAACTACCCGACACCACGACCGCCTGGATGACCCACGACGAGGTCCGCCACGCACTGTCCCAGCTTCCACCGCGCCAGCGTGCCGTGGTGGTCCTGCGCTACTACGAGGACCTGTCCGAAGCCCAGATCGCCGACGCGCTCGGCATCGCCCGTGGAACCGTGAAGTCCCAGGCCAGCGACGCCCTTCGCACATTACGGCGCCTCATCCCCTCGATCGACGACACAGCCCAGGAACTGCGATGAACGCCGACCCGGCAGCTCCCCGTGGACTACCTCATGCCCTGCGACAAGTCGCAGACCAGGTCCCAGAGCCTGACTTGGCCGAGACCACCTGGGCCAGGGGCCGGCGGGTAAGGCGACGTCGACGCGGCGCCACCGGGGCCGCGCTCACCGCGACCCTCATCGCTGGCATCTGGGTAGGCATGCCACGACTGCCCCAAGACGTGTCCCCGGCCACGCAGGACCAGACTCTGGTCACCGCCCCGGACACGCTGGTCGATGGCACCGGAGCACCCGACCCAGCAGTGTGGGCAACCCTCACCGCAGCCTGCCTCCAGGACCGCGGCTGGCAGGCCTCCAGCACCGGGCACGTGCTCAGCATCCCCGACCAAGGCATCGCCCAGGCCGAGGTCGACACCGCCATGGAGGAGTGCGGCCGAGACCTTGGCGTCGCCATGCCCCAACAAGGATGGTCTGCTGTCGTCACCGAAACCTCAGACGGGCGGGCTCTCGCCGCGGACGTCTACGCCGTCTACCTCGACGTGGCCACGTGCCTGCGCTCGGAGTCACTGCCAGTGACGCCCGCACCCGAACTGGCTGACTTCGTCGACGCCTTTATCCAGGGCCACGCCGGGTGGCACCCCTACCTGGCCGCCGCCGCGGACGACGTCCTCCCCCAGGCCCTCCAGGCCTGCCCCATGCCCACGCCCTGACACGACACCGGTTCAGACCCAACCCCACGCAGCCCTCGTGCGTTCAGGAGCATGAGCCCACTCAACGGACGCCCTCTCCTGCTCGCAGTCGCGGTATCGGCCCTGTGGCTCACGGGGTGCACGCCAGAGAACACGACCCCGGACACGACAGGCGCTTCCGACCCGACCCCCTCCGCAGGAACCCACACCGAGACGTCACCGCCGACCCAGACCGCAGCCAGCCGAGCGGACGAACAGCAGCTTCGCGCCCAACGGTTCGACTGGTTGGCCTCCTGCTACACCGACGCCGGGTTCCCAGCCACCTCCGACGGCAGCGGCGTGGAGATCAGCGTCATCGAAGACCAAGACGACGCCTTCCACTCCGCTGCAACCGCATGCAAGGCTCAGGCGGAGGTCGAACTCGGTCCCGACCCCGCTGCTATCGCACCAACCCCCAAAGACCTCGAAGGGCTCTACGGGCTGCAGCTGCAAACGCGAGACTGCCTGCTAGCCGAGGGCTACGCCGTCGTGGAGCCACCCAGCGAAGATGTCTGGATCGAGGAGACGCTGAACGTCTACCGGGCACTGAACAGCACGGACCCCGGGGATGTTCGCCCCCCCTGGAGCCCCCACGACGGCCTGGACCCAACCGCCTACACCCTCTGCCCGCCGCCGGGCATCGCGGACCTGGAACAGCAACGCTGAAAACCCCATACAACCCTGGACGAGACGCTCCGCGAAACGGAGTCCCCACGCCCAATCCTGCCATGTCAGGAACGCCCTCATCTGCCGCACTCAGCGTGGCCGCACGCTACTGGCACCCCTCTGTGTCAAGACGCCGCTGGCAGGGTCGTTCTAGGCTTTGTGGTGGCGGGTCCGGGAAGTGGCTTGTCCGAAGAGCCGGCAGCGGGTTGTGAGCCGGTCGCGCTGGAGTCAGAGTCGTCACCCCTTTGCCCTCCCGGGCCCGTCGTCGTGTGCCCAGCGAGGTCGTCGAGCATCGCCTTGTAGACCAGGTCGGACAGGCGCCGTTTGAGGCACCGCAGCGCTTCCATCGACGTCTTCCCCGCGGCTTTCTTCCGGTCGTAGTAGGCGCGGCCCTCGGTGGTTCTCGTGCGCAGCTGGACGATGGCCATGACGTGCAGCACCCGGTTGATCTGCCGGTTCCCACCCCGGGAGAGTCGGTGGCGGACGTGCTCGCCGGAGGAGGCGTCGATGGGCGCGGTGCCGGTCCAGGACGCGAAGTGGTTGCGGTCGGGGAAGCGGGTGATGTCCCCGACCTCGACCAGCAGGCGTGCGGCGCCGGAGGGTCCGATGCCGTGCAGGTCCATCAGCGAGGAGCCGGTCTCGGCGACGAGGGCTTTAAGTTCCTTGTCTGCGGCCTGGTCCGCGCGTAGATCGTGGCCAGGTCAGCTGTCAGTTCCAGGGCGTGGGCCTTGCGGACCTTGCCGGCCGGTGTGGTGGGGCGGACCTTCTTGAGCAGCTCCTTGGCCTGGGCCGCGGACAGGAACGTCTTGGCTCCGCCGGGGATGAGCTCGAGCAGGAGCTTGTGCAGCTGGCATATCTTGCGGGTGTGCTCCTCGCCCAGGGAGCGGCGCCGGTCCACGCACATCCGCAACACCTCGAGCTGCTCGTCGTTGATGACCGGGCGCAGGCCGGACATCCGCACCCCGACCAGGGCGATGGAGTGGGCGTCGGTCGCGTCGGTCTTGCGGCCCTGCCCGGTGGCGAAGATCCGCACCCGCGCCGACATCTTCGCCGGCACGTCGACCACGTCCTCACCATCGGCCACCAGACGGTCGGCGACGTGCTTGCCGATACCGGCGCAGCCCTCGACCGCCCACACCCGCTCAGGCCACTGACGGGCGTAGGCCAGCAGCCGGGTGTACCCTTCGGCGTCCGTGCCAAAGCGGCCACCGCCGACGACGGACTCGTCAGCGGTCATGACCTCGATCGTCACGCTGCGCTTGTGCGGGTCCATCCCGATCACGACCCGCGGAACCTTCTCGTCCATGCTCTCCTCCTTGCTCGCGACAGATGTCGAGCTGGGAGGGCACCGCTACGTACGGCTGGGCATACCCCTCTTGAGCCTCTCGCAGCCCTGGCGGTGACCGGGACGACGCACGCCAATTGTGAGCCTCACGCCAAGAGCGTGGGCAGCCGCAAAGAGAACGACCATCCCGGTCACCTAGGACCGAGCCTGGCCGGGCCCGATCCTGACGTCAATGAAACACGTAGCCGCACTCAGCGTGGCCGCACGCTACTGCCGCGTGGAGGACGGCTACGCTCGTCCGACTTTGCCGCATGGAGTGTGGGGACGCACGCTAGTGCGCGGAGGGTGGGTTGGCTCCTATACCGGCGGAGGAGGCCGGCTTCCAAGCGTCAACACCGCGCGAACTCCCCCAGCCGGCCTCCACCTAGCGTCCTGGGTGTCCCGTCCCATCGCGCCTTCCAGAATCATACAGCGTAAACAGCACGTCCCCTGCGTTGTCTGCGGGAAATTGCGTCCTAGCGAGGTGGTGCAGCGTCCCTACCGCTCGAGCCGCATCAGGTGGTGACCTACTTGAGGTTGCTGAGGCGGTCGAGGACGGACGCCAGACCGGCGGCGAACTCGGCGTCGGTCCTGTCTTCCTCCAGATAAGGGCGGAGCTCTCGCACGGTGGGGTAGCCGCTGAGGTCGGTGTCACTGTCGTGTCCGACGGCGGGACCGGTCCCGGTGCGGGACTGGCCCTCGTCCAGGGGCGCATCGGGAGGTCCGGTGGGGGCTCCGGCGTTGGCGGCCTCGAGCAGGAGGTAGCCCAGCAGGAAGCTGGAGAAGGCCTGGTACGCCTCGACGGCGCCGGTCGGTGACCAGCCTTGCGCCCGGAGGGTGGAGAGGAAGTGCTCGACGACGTCCAGGCTGCGCAGCGGGGGGCGCAGCCAGGGGGCGGCTGGGTGGCGGGTGGCCACGAGGGGGAACGCACGCGGGTGCTGCTGAGCCAGGCCCCGGACCTGGTGGGCGACCACCTTGAGGTACTCCTGCCAGGTCCCCGGGTCGGGCGGTAGCTCCAGGCCGGACATGAGGCGGTCCACCACAGCCTCGAGCAGGTCCTCGCGGCCTTCGACGTGGCGGTAGAGCGCCATGGCCTCAAAACCGAGGTGCTTACCCAAAGAGCGCATACTCAGCGCCTCGACACCGGTCTCGTCGATGAGTGCGAGCGCGGCGGTGATGATCCGGTCGCGGTCCAGCGCCGGACGGCCCCGACGTCCCGGCCTGCGGCCGGACGCCGCGGCCGTGGGTGTCACCGGGTGCGCCTGCATCCGCTCCAGTGTAGGCACCCGGCTTCGCCACCTGCTCTGTCACCACGCTCGGTAGCCGACCTCGTGGGGTGGTGCCAATTCGGGATGCCGTCCACGGCACCGTCTGTTTACGGTGTAAAAGTTCGGAACCCCCGATCACAGCAGAAGGGAGCGCAGCATGCGCATCACCACTGAGCACATCGACCAGCTGTACACCGCCGAGGTCGTCGACCGGGACGGGTCGACCCTGGGGTCGGTCGGTCAGGTCTACCTCGATGACGACACCGGGCAGCCCGCCTGGGTCACGGTCAAGACCGGCTTCTTCGGCACCAACGAGTCGTTCGTGCCGCTGGACGACGCCGAGTACGCCGACGGCCGCATCCGCGTCCCGTATGAGAAGTCCTACGTCAAGGACGCCCCGAACATGGAGTCCGACGCCCACCTGTCCGAGGCTGAGCAGGATGAGCTGTACCGCTACTACAAGGTGGGCTCGACCGGCACGACCGACGGCGAGCAGCTGGGTGGCCGGGTCGACACTGCCGGCGTCACCGGTGCGGGTGGGGACGACCGCGACCGTGACCTGGGCGACGTGGAGCGCCGCGGCGACGACGAGCGGATGACCCTGCACGAGGAGCAGGTGCGGGTCGGCACCGAGAAGGTGCAGACCGGCCGGGTCCGGCTGCGCAAGCACGTGGTCACCGAGCAGGAGACCGTCACCGTGCCGGTGCAGCGCGAGGAGTACGAGATCGTCCGTGAGCCGGTCCACGGCGACGCCCCGACGACCGCTGACCTGGGTGAGGACGAGGTCGAGGTGGCCGTGCACGAGGAGCGCCCGGTCGTCGGCAAGGACGTCGTGGCCACCGAGGAGGTGGGCATCGACCGGCGCACCGTCACCGAGGAGCGCGACGTGACCACCGATGTCGCCCGCGAGGAGGTCGACGTCGTCGAGGACGACACCACCACCAGGCCCGGCACCACGCGTCGCTGAGCCAGCAGCGCTAGGACACGAGCGCCCCGGCCGTCCCGCGAGGGGCGGCCGGGCGCTCTGCCTATCCGTACCGGTAGCGGGACTACTGCATCAGCTCCATCTCGAGCCGGTTCAGCAGGGTCTCCAGCGCGGTCTCGAACTGCTCCTCGCTGGTGTCCTGGGCCAGCAGCGGCCGCAGCCGGACCAGGTGGGCGTGCTCACGCACGTCCTGCTCACCGTCGGTCGTGGGCAGCTCGGCCCGGCCCTCGTCCAGGGCCACCTCCGGCGGGCTGGTCTCCGCACCGCGCATGCTGGACTCGAGCAGCAGGTGCCCGAGCAGGAAGGAGGTGAAGTCCTGGTAGGTCCGCACCGCGGACGCATCGCGGAAACCATGACCGATCAACCGGTCCAGGAAGTCGTCCACCAGCGACAGGCTGCGCAGTGGCGGCCTGAGCCAGGGCGCGGCCGGATGGCGGGTCGCCAGCAACGCAAAGGCCCGTGGGTGCTCGGCCATGACTTCGCGAGTGCGGTGGGCCAGCGCCTGCAGGTAACCCTGCCAGCTGCGCGTCAGCTGCTCGTCCAACGGCGCCTCGATCCGGGAGGCCAGATGCGCCACGACGGCCTCCAGCAGGTCCTCCTGGCCCGTCACGACCCGGTACAGGTCCGGCACCGGGACCCCAAGCCGGGCCGCGATCCCCTGCAGACTCACCCCGCCAGGGCCTCCGGCATCGATTTGCTCCAGCGCCACCGCGACCACACGCTCACGGTCGAGCTCCTCGTGCTCGGGCATCTCACTCCTTGCTCTCTGCGGTCCTTGACCAGCCTCCCAGATCCGCTAGAGTCTACGCCGTAAACACCAATGTATACGGCGTAAGCAATCGAAGGGGTCACATGGCAGCAGAGCACCCCCGAGCTCCCTGGGAGGCGCCCTGGCGGCGTTCTCGATCACCGCTGGCAACGCTGCAGGACTGGTTGGCCCGACGCGCGGCGCTGCGCGAGCGGATCGACGTCCGCCGCGGAGACGCACCCTATGAGCAGGTCGTCGTAGACCTTGCCGCTCCCGCCATCCCCCTAACTCCGACCTGTCCCATGCCCACCGACGAGCCGAGGACCTCAAAGGAGCTGCTGTGAGTACTGTGCCCGAGCCGATCGCCGAGCTGTGGGAGTGGCAGCACAAGGGGTTGTGCCGCACGATGAACCCCGAGCTCTTCTTCCACCCCGAGGCCGAACGGGGCCCCTCCCGCCGGCGCCGCGACCAGCGCGCAACCGCCGTCTGCGAGCAATGCCCCGTCCTGGCCGAGTGCCGCGAGCACGCCTTGCGCGTCCGCGAGCCCTACGGCGTCTGGGGCGGCCTCACAGAGGAGGACCGAGAGGCCATCCTGCGAGGAGAACCCATCTCTGCAGATCTCCAATCGAGAGAACCCGACGAAGACGAATTAAGCGCCTGAGCACTTGCCGCCGGCGTGCTACGTGCGGAAGCACGGTTTGCAGACGACGTCCGGCTCACACGAGTAGGCATCCGGTATTGGCACCCCTCTGTGTCAAGACGCCGCTGGCAGGGTCGTTCTAGGCTTTGTGGTGGCGGGTCCGGGAAGTGGCTTGTCCGAAGAGCCGGCAGCGGGTTGTGAGCCGGTCGCGCTGGAGTCAGAGTCGTCACCCCTTTGCCCTCCCGGGCCCGTCGTCGTGTGCCCAGCGAGGTCGTCGAGCATCGCCTTGTAGACCAGGTCGGACAGGCGCCGTTTGAGGCACCGCAGCGCTTCCATCGACGTCTTCCCCGCGGCTTTCTTCCGGTCGTAGTAGGCGCGGCCCTCGGTGGTTCTCGTGCGCAGCTGGACGATGGCCATGACGTGCAGCACCCGGTTGATCTGCCGGTTCCCACCCCGGGAGAGTCGGTGGCGGACGTGCTCGCCGGAGGAGGCGTCGATGGGCGCGGTGCCGGTCCAGGACGCGAAGTGGTTGCGGTCGGGGAAGCGGGTGATGTCCCCGACCTCGACCAGCAGGCGTGCGGCGCCGGAGGGTCCGATGCCGTGCAGGTCCATCAGCGAGGAGCCGGTCTCGGCGACGAGGGCTTTAAGTTCCTTGTCTGCGGCCTTGGTCCGCGCGTAGATCGTGGCCAGGTCAGCTGTCAGTTCGGGCGTGGGCCTTGCGGACCTTGCCGGCCGGTGTGGTGGGGCGGACCTTCTTGAGCAGCTCCTTGGCCTGGGCCGCGGACAGGAACGTCTTGGCTCCGCCGGGGATGAGCTCGAGCAGGAGCTTGTGCAGCTGGCATATCTTGCGGGTGTGCTCCTCGCCCAGGGAGCGGCGCCGGTCCACGCACATCCGCAACACCTCGAGCTGCTCGTCGTTGATGACCGGGCGCAGGCCGGACATCCGCACCCCGACCAGGGCGATGGAGTGGGCGTCGGTCGC
Source organism: Ornithinimicrobium pulveris (assembly GCF_050261105.1). Taxonomy (GTDB): domain Bacteria; phylum Actinomycetota; class Actinomycetes; order Actinomycetales; family Dermatophilaceae; genus Ornithinicoccus. Next base: position 313,253 of record NZ_CP189837.1, read on the forward strand.
GTCGGTCTTGCGGCCCTGCCCGGTGGCGAAGATCCGCACCCGCGCCGACATCTTCGCCGGCACGTCGACCACGTCCTCACCATCGGCCACCAGACGGTCGGCGACGTGCTTGCCGATACCGGCGCAGCCCTCGACCGCCCACACCCGCTCAGGCCACTGACGGGCGTAGGCCAGCAGCCGGGTGTACCCTTCGGCGTCCGTGCCAAAGCGGCCACACCGCCGACGACGGACTCGTCAGCGGTCATGACCTCGATCGTCACGCTGCGCTTGTGCGGGTCCATCCCGATCACGACCCGCGGAACCTTCTCGTCCATGCTCTCCTCCTTGCTCGCGACAGATGTCGAGCTGGGAGGGCACCGCTACGTACGGCTGGGCATACCCCTCTTGAGCCTCTCGCAGCCCTGGCGGTGACCGGGACGACGCACGCCAATTGTGAGCCTCACGCCAAGAGCGTGGGCAGCCGCAAAGAGAACGACCATCCCGGTCACCTAGGACCGAGCCTGGCCGGGCCCGATCCTGACGTCAATGAAACACGTAGCCGCGTGGAGGACGGCTACGCTCGTCCGACTCTGCCGCCGTGACGATGTCTGGTTGTCAGGCAGAGGGAAGTGGTCGCTACGGTGGCGAGCGTGGAGATCTTCCGGCCGGCGCACCCGACCGGCACAGGCGTGCTCGTGCTGACCGGGTCCAGCGGCCGGGTCGATACTCAGCGGGCCATGCTGTTCGCGGAGCACGGGGCGATCGCGCTCCCTTTGCAGTGGTTCGGCGGCCCTGGTCAATCACCTGGGCCATGGGAGATCCCCGTCGAGACCTTCACCTCGGCGCTTGACCACCTGGAGAAGGAGGCTGACTCGCTCGTGATCGTCGGGGTCTCCTTCGGGGCCGAGGCTGCGCTGGTCACCGCATCCCTCGACCCGCGTGTGCGAGCTGTGGCTGCATTCGCCCCGACCCACGTGATCTGGGCAGGCTATGACCAGAGCCAGCAGCGGTGGACCTCCCACTGGAGCTGGCGGGGACGCCGTCTGCCTTTCGTCCCCATCCATCGGCCATCTACTCCCGCACCTGACCAGGGCCCGCCCAGCTACCTGCCGGTGTACCGAGCGTCCCTACGTGCCGCAAGCGCGGAAGTGCTCGAACAGGCGACCATCCGCGTCGAGAACATCCCCGAGATGCTCCTGGTCAGCGGCGGCGATGACCAAGTCTGGCCTTCCGCCGACTTCGCGCGCGCCATCGAGAGCCGGCGCGCGTCCCACGGTCTCGACACCGTCCACGTGCACCTGCCAGAAGCCGGACACCGCACCGTCCTCCCAGGGGAACGGGCACCAGACGGCGGGCGAGCTATGACCCGCGGAGGCACCCCCGAAGCCGATTCGGCCCTCGGCCAGATGGCCTGGCCTCGTCTTCTGACGACTTTACGGCTGCACTGAGAATGTGTGCGAAACGCCCGGATCTGCCGCATGCGGGATGCAGGGTTGCCGCGCTCCTACCAATGCCAGGACGCGGAGGGTCGGGCTGTCACCTTCGGTGCTGCCAAGTGGTTGCGGGTTACCGTGCCTTCATGCTCGCCGAGGACCTGCTCCTGCTCGCCGCTGCCGTCAGGCGGCCTCGCCCGGCTCTCGTAGCCGCCGCGGTCGCCGGCGCTGTACTGGCTGAGCTCGCCACCCTTGAGCGAGTCCAGGTGACCGCAGGACGAACCGTTGCCCTGCTGGATGCTCGCCCCACGGGCGAAACAGTTCTCGATGAGACGATCGAACGCCTGCAGCGCATGGGACCACGGCACCTGGACGAGGTGTGCCGGGTCATGGGACGGGTGGTCGTGGTCCAGGTCGAGCAAGCCTTGGTAGCCAAGGGAGCGATCGCGCTCGACGAGTCAGGCTTGTTCGGAGTGACCCTGGCCAAGGACTACGTGGTCACGGATCGCGACCGGCTACGGGCTCTTCAGGTGATGTTGGCCGACGTCCTGACCGGGGAAACCGACGCCGACGCCCGGGCCGGGTCGCTCCTCGCCCTGCTGGGCGCAGCGGACTGGCTGGGTCATGTGATGCCCCCAGTGCTCGCCACGCGAGGGGTCAAGATGGACTTGTCGGCCGCGGCACGTCGCATATCGCATAACCGCTGGGTCGACGAGCCGCTCGTGAGGCTGGTGTCCAATGAGCAGGGCGGAGCGGCAGCAGCTGCAATGGGTGCTGTCTGACTTCACACGACCGCAGCCCCTTCCGTGAGTTTCGACCGCTTACAAAGCCTTGACCGAGCACCTGCATCTCCCGCTTCCCGCTACTGTTCCGGTGAGCGGCCGAGCAGTCAGTAAGGGACCATAGGGGTCTTCCCTCACAGGTATGAGAAGGGCTGCGAGTAGACCCCGGTGGTGCGCCGCGATACGCACGCTCATGGCTCCCTTCTCTGTCAAGCGGGGGTCTTGAGGGGGGCTTTATGGTGGTGGGTGACGGGTCCGGGAAGTGACTGATCCGAAGTGTCGGTGTGGGGCTGTGAGCCGGCCGCGCTGGATGACAGTGACGCGCCCCGGTGTCCTCCCGGGCCCGTCCCAGCCGTGGTGATGATGTCGTTGAGCATGGTCCGGTAGACGATGTCGGACAGGCGTCGTTTCAGGCAGCGCATCGCCGCGTTGGGCGTCTTGCCGGCGGCGACCTTCCGGTCGTAGTAGGCCCGGCCTTCGGTGGTCCTGGTGCGCAGTTGCACGGTGGCCATGATGTGCAGCACCTGGTTGATGTGCCGGTTCCCGCCGCGGGAGAGGCGTTGGCGCACGTTGTCTCCGGAGGAGGCGTCCACCGGCGCGGTGCCGGTCCAGGACGCGAAGTGGCCCTTGGTGGGGAACCGGGTGATGTCACCGATCTCGACCAGCAACCGGGCCGCGCCCGAGGGTCCGATACCGTGCAGTCCGAGCAGGCTGGTGCCGGTGGCGGCCACGAGCTCGGTGAGCTCCTTGTTCGCCTCCTTCTTGCGCCGGTAGGTCTTCTCCAGGTCGGCCACCATCTCCAGCGCGACGCGCTTGCGGGTCTTGCCCACGACGTCACGCGGTCGGACACCGGCAGGATCTTGCGGGCCTGAGCCGCGGACAGGTCCTTCTTGGCCCCACCAGGCACGATCTCCAGCAGCAGCGCGTGCAGCTGGCACACGACCCGGGTGTGGTCCTCCCCGATGCGGCGGCGCCGGTCGACCAGCAGGCGCAGCACCTCCAGCTGCTCGTCGTGGACGACGCTGCGCAGTCCGGCCATCCGGACGCCGACCAGGGCGATGGAGTGGGCGTCGGTGTCATCGGTCTTGCGGCCCTGCCCGGTGGCGAAGATCCGCATCCGCGCGGACAGCTTGGCCGGCACGTCCACGACCTGCTCACCCAACGGCAGCAGCCGGGCCACCACGTGCCGGCCGATCCCTTCGCAGCCCTCGATCGCCCACGTCCGGTCCGGCCAACGCCGGGCGTACTCCAGCATCGCGGTCAACCCGTCCTCGTCGGTGGTGAACCGGCCGTGGCCGACGATCTGCTCGGTGGGGGTCATCACCTCGATCGTGACCGTGCGCTTGTGCGGGTCCATCCCGATCACGACCGGACCCGTGTCCTGCTCGTCCATGAGCTGTTCCTTCCTGACGACCTCGACATGAGTGGGTCGGTCAGGAGGGCACCGCTACTACCAGCAGAGCATTCCCTTCTTCAGCCTCTCCCGACCATGTCGGTGGCCGGGGTAGCGCAAGCCAAATGAGAGTCACACCACCAGGATGGACAGCCGCGAACGAGCGACCACCCCGACCACCTGGACCGAGCCTGGCCGGGCACCGATCCTGAGGTCAATAGAACTAGTAGCCGCGCGTCGGTCGGCTCGAGGTCGCATCGATCATCTGCGGGTCAGGATGGTTCATGAACAACTTCCAGATCACCTCCGCCCTCGTTCCAATTTCGACCGACGACCCCTCCGTTGCCGCGCTGCGCCAGGCGATAGCGGCGCACCTTGCCCGCTACACCGGGCAGACGCGCACCCACACCGAGTCAGACCTGCGCGCCTTCCTGGCCTGGTGCGCCGCACGCCACGTCGACCCGCTGACCGCCCATCGGGTGCACGTCGAGCTGTACGTGCGGTGGATGCAGGAGACCCGCCGGTACAAGCCGTCCACGATCTCCCGGCGGCTGTCCGTCGTGGCCGGGTTCTACCGCACGGCCGTCATCGACGGTGTCCTGACCGCCTCCCCGGCCGACCACGTCCGCCGCCCGCACGTTCCACCCGAATCACCCACCCTGGGCCTGTCCCACCTGCAGTTCGAGGCGATGCTGCAGGCCGGCCGCACCAGCGCCAACATCAACGACTTCGCTCTCGTCACCATGCTCGGACTGCTCGGCCTGCGCATCTTCGAGGCGTGCGGCGCGAACATCCAGGACCTGCGCGAGGAGCACGGCCACCGAGTGCTGAAGGTCCGCGGCAAGGGAGGCAAGGTCGTCCTGACACCCCTGCCGCCAGCCGTGCAGCGCGCGATCGAACGCGCCGTCGACCACCGCGAGGAAGGGCCGATCCTGCGCAACCGGCAGGGCGGACGGATGGACCGTCACGCCGCGACCCGGCGCCTGCACCACCTGGCCGACGACGCCGGCATCAACTTGCCGCGGATGCACCCGCACATGCTTCGGCACACCTTCGTCACCACCATGCTCGACGCCGGCGTGGACCTGCGCGACGTCCAGATCGCCGCGCGCCACGCCGATCCCCGCACCACCATGCGCTACGACCGAGCACGCAAGAACCTCGACCGGCACCCCAACTACATCCTCGCCGCCTACATGGCCTCCGGCACCTAAACGAACGACGGTCCGCGCCTTGACCAGCCCGGCTTCGGGTCGCGACCCTTGCTCAGTGGTACTATGGGTAGTACCATCCAGTCGTGCCGTCAGTTGTGAAGATCCTGGCTCAGATGAGGGCCAATCCGGCCAACATCCGGTACGAGGACCTGGCCAAGGTGTGCGAGCACTACTTCGGACCGCCCAGGACAAGCGGCGGCTCCCACGCCGTGTACAAGACGCCCTGGCCCGGGGACCCGCGAGTGAATATCCAGAACGACCACGGCAAGGCCAAGGCCTACCAGGTCCGCCAGGTCCTGGCAGCGATCGACAAGAAGGAGGAAGCCCCGTGAGCGCCACGATCCCCGACGTCACCCACTACACCTACCGCGTCACCTGGTCTCCTGAGGACCAAGAGTTCGTCGCCACCTGCCTCGAGCTGCCCTCCCTGTCCTGGCTCGCACCCACTCAGGACGAGGCACTGCACAGCCTTCGCGATCTCGTGAACACCGTCGTCGAGGACATGCACCGCAACGATGAGCCGATCCCCGACCCACTGTCCTCGCGCTGCTACTCGGGCAAGTTCAACCTCCGCGTCGGTGAACGACTCCACCGCCAGCTCGCCATCAAGGCAGCCGAAGAGCACCTCAGCCTCAACCAGTACGTCATCCGCAAACTTGGCGACGCATCCTGAACGAACCTCCGGAAATGCCGCTGATGGCAGCATGGCCATGACCGGGTCTCACGGCGTACGGTGAGGATCTGAGGAGGGGCCGATGATTCCCGCGATGCTCTTGTTCGGGTTGGTCCTAGGCCGCTGGTGGAAGACCTGCCTCGTGGTCGGGGCCCTGGGCTGGCCGCTGTTTCTGTGGTTCGACAACATCATCGAGTCACCCACTGAGTTCCTCGGAGCAGCTGCCCTCGCTGCCTTGAACACCGCTGTCGGAGTTGCGGTCCATCAGTCGCTGCTCCACCTATTCAGACGGCTACGCAAGAACCGTCAGGCCCCCGATCACGCAGCCGCCTGACGCACGCTTCTGCCGCATCGCGCGAGGGCCGGACACCCCGCTGCGGTTGGGCTCAGCAATGAACGGTCAGCGGGCCTTCGTCGTCCGTGGGCGGCTGGAAGTGGACGAAATAGTGGGCCGCGATTTCAGGGTCCAGGATGAAGTCGTCCCCGTGGTCTTGTGCTCTCGTTCGTAGGCGCTCCAGACAGGTCTCCCTGTCGGTCGTCATGTAGATGGTCTCCGCAGTGATGCCGTACTCAGCCACAAGGCGACGCCAGTCGTCGCGCATAGCGCGCGACCAAAACGAAAAGTCCAGAACGACGTCGCGGCCATGCTCGAGGAGCTGGATCAGACGTCGGCGAAGGTGCCTCTCGATCTCCTCGTGCGTGGCCTGCGGCAACGGCATCACCAGTAGTCCTCGATTCCAAGCTTCCTGGTCGTATGAGAGCCGGACCATGCCGCCAGCCTCAAGCCGGCGGGCAACGGTCGACTTTCCGGACCCGGCGGGGCCACACATGAAGACGACGCGAGGCATGACCGCAACCCTAGGACGACCAGCATCTCGAACGTACAGTCTTGCTGCATTCCTGACGATGAGGCCGCCGTGCCAGGCTGTCTTCATGGGAGTCGAACCAGTGGTGACTGGACCCTGGTCGCCCCTGTCCCCGGCAGGGGTCAAAGTATTGCTGGGAGGAGCGGATCGCCCCTGGCTGGTGGCGGGCGGTTGGGCCATCGACCTGTTCGTGGGTCGACAGACCCGCAGACACGCCGACATCGACGTTCTCGTCCTGCGTGCAGACCAGCAGCTGATCCAGGAACGCCTGCACGACTGGCAGATCTTCGCAGCCGACCCACCTGGAACGCTGCGCCGCTGGCGACCCGGCGAGACTTTGCCGACCAGCGTGCACGACATCTGGTGCCGTGAAAACGCCGAAGGCCCGTGGCGGGTGCAGTTCATGATCGACGATTCCGACGGCAGCCACTGGGTGTCTCGCCGAGACCCGCGGATTCGCATGAGCCTTGCGGACACGCGTCGGGTGTCGCCCTCGGGCATCCCCTACCTCGCGCCCGAGGTGCAACTCCTCTACAAGTCCCGATCACCTCGCCCCAAGGACGAGCACGACCTCCACGCCACCATCGCGCACCTGGGGCCCGCCCAGCGCACGTGGCTCCACGACGCCATCGCACTCACCTCTCCGACACACCCCTGGCTGGAACGGCTGACGTCCTGATCTGCCGCGCCGCGGGCGTTGCGAGCCGACCTGACCTCCACGAAATCACCCGGGCTGTGGGCGGCGCCGGAAAAGGTCGTTGAACCTGAAGGCGGGTCGTTCTTCGCCTGGGCTGGCCCATTTCTCCAGCTCGGGCAGGGGCTGGTGGTAGAAGGTGTGGCTGATCCACGTCTCGAGGACATCGTCTCGGCTGGCGGGGCGGTCTTGTCGTGGTCTGAGGCACCGCAGCTGTTCACGGATGGGCAACATCCACCTGACGGGGTCCGCATCGCGGAGTAGGTGACCCTCCTCGATCAACCACTGCTCGACCCATTCAGGGTGGGGCTTGATCCCGAGGTCGGCGACGGCCAATGCCATAAGGCGGCTGGTCTCGGTGCTGCTCAGCGAGCGTGGTGCTCGGGATGTCTCGAGCCCTTCTCGTGAGGGTTCGGGGCCGGGCAGTCAAGGTGGCTGCCACTGCAGTGGGCCGGTGTCGGGGCAGCCGGCCAGCTCGTGCACCCACACGGCGGTGGACCGGACGAGCTGGAGGGTCGCGGCGTCGGCTTCGGCTGGTGCCCGGACCGTGTGGAGGTAGGGGTGCAGGGTGAGGCTGCCGCCGGTATAGGTCTGCCACGTCAGCGCTGCCACGGTCAGGGGGTCCAGGCTGAAGGGGAGGTCGTGAGCCTGATCTGCCCGGGCCAGTTCCACGGCTTGCAGGAGGCGGCCTCGGTCGGCGGCGGCCCATCTCCTGCGGGAGTAGTCGATCGGTGGAGGATCGCGCTCCAGGGTGGTCGCCAGGTCCTCCAGGGCCTGCCGGAACGCATCCCATTCCCCGTTCCGGCGTAGCCGGGTGATCAGGGCGGTGGGCACGGGGGCAAGGCGGGCGGGCAGGCCCAGGTCCAGGGCGATCAGGGACCAGGGGCGGGTGCTGCCGACCTTGGCCAGCAGCATCGACGTGGCCGCGCGGGCGGGCAGGTCATCGTCGCTGATCCACGGGGTGAGGGCGCCGGGCCAGATGAGCTGCGGGACCTGGTTGAGGGCGACCTGTCCCGGCAGCGCGGTGAAGTAGAACTTTGCAGGGATGCCGTCGAAGTGTTGTGGGTAGCGCGGCATGGACGAGGCGGTGCGGAAAGTCAGCTGCGCTGTGGGGGACAGGTGGGCCTCCAGGGAGCGCAGGCGGATGGCGCCGAGCAGCCGGTTATGGCGACGTCGGCGCAGTTTGTGGCCGGTGATGATCGGAGTATGCGGCCCCTGGGGGTCGAGCAGCCCGCGGTCCTCGGCCATCGCGGCGGCCCGGTGCGCGTCGTCCTGGTCGAGCACGGCGAACGCAGTCCTGAGCGCGGCCAGCAATTTCCCAGGGGTGCGGGGGTCGGCGTTCAGCAGGCTCGTCAGCCCGACCCGCTCATCGACCAGTTCCAGGACGGCGTCGAAGTACTCCTCGACGGTGGTTTCGAAGCCGGCGGCGGTGACGGCGTCGACGGGGTAGCAGGCAGAACTGCGCGCGGCGGCCTGCAGGCGGATCATCAGTGCGATCTGCTCCGGCGTGGCCGGGGCGGCCTGCGGGGTGCGCAGGTCGGTCCCGCACCGCTGCCGGGTGGTGCGCGGCCGAGTCCCGGTGGCGGTGACCTGCGGGCAGACGCATGGCTCGGTGGTCACCGAGATCCACGACGGGGTGGAGAAGGGCCGGTGGCGGCAGTTGGGACAGCGGTCAAGAAGGAACACCTCATGGGTGGTGCAGATCCCCGGCAGACGCGTCTGCCACGCACGCGGCCAGGCGCCGGTCTGCGCCAGGCAGGCCGGGCAGTACCCGAACGTCGGCGCCGGGACGCGGCCGGTGGCATACGAGGTCAGGTACCGGTCCAGCTCCCGCGTAGTGAGCAGCAGGTCAGGTGCATGACGCCGCACCTTGTCGCCGTCACGGCCCGCGAACCACAACGGTTGTGCCGCGACCCAGGTGACATCCGGGTCGAAGTCCGCCAGCCACAGGCGATCCAGCTCCAGCCGACTCTCGTAAGGGACATGGCCACGGGTCGTGGCGGACCAGAACAACCCCGAGTAGTGACGCTGCCCGGCACGAGACAAGGTGCGTCGCACCGGCAGCGCGCGAGCCAATCTCGCGGGGTCGACCTTCCGGAGCGCCGTCACGACTTCCTGGCCGTCGGCATCGACATACCGGACCTCGGTGCTCAGCAGCTGCTCCGCTGTCACGAGACTCGGCGTGACACTCCGCCACTTAACTGGGACGACCGACACGCGTCCGCCAGTTAAGTGGGACTCCGACATCTCAGATGGGATCCGACAGTCAGCTGTCGGCAGGCCGGTTTAGGCGTCGGGAACAAGATGGCACAGCGTGCAGTTGAGTCTAGTGAACTCAACTTCGGTGAGCCTCGGCTTGACAAGAGCAGACCGACTCCCCAGAGTTGAGTGCAGACGTGTCAACCCACGCGCCCGCCCACGAGGGCGAGGCGCACGACATACCAAGGAGAGCACCACATGGGACGTGCAGTCGGCATCGACCTCGGCACCACCAACTCCGCCGTCGCCTTCCTCGACAACGGCGAGCCGGAGATCATCGCGAACGCCGAGGGCGGTCGCACCACCCCCTCCGTCGTCAGCTTCGCCAAGAACGGCGAGGTCCTGGTCGGTGAGGTCGCCAAGCGGCAGGCCGTCACCAACGTCGACCGGACCATCCGCTCGGTCAAGCGCCACATGGGCACCGACTGGAGCCAGAAGATCGACGACAAGGACTACACCGCGCAGGAGATCAGCGCGCGGATCCTCATGAAGCTCAAGCGCGACGCCGAGGCCTTCCTGGGCGAGCCGGTGACCGACGCGGTCATCACCGTCCCGGCCTACTTCGACGACGCCGAGCGTCAGGCCACCAAGGACGCCGGTGAGATCGCCGGCCTCAACGTGCTGCGCATCGTCAACGAGCCGACCGCCGCGGCCCTGGCCTACGGCCTGGACAAGGGCAAGGAGGATGAGCTCATCCTGGTCTTCGACCTCGGTGGTGGCACCTTCGACGTGTCCCTGCTCGAGGTGGGCAAGGACGCCGATGACGGCTTTGCCACCATCCAGGTCCGCGCCACCCACGGTGACAACAAGCTCGGTGGTGACGACTGGGACCAGCGCATCATCGACCACCTGGTCACCACGGTGAAGAACCAGTCCGGGGTCGACCTGTCCAAGGACAAGATCGCCCTGCAGCGCCTCAAGGACGCCGCCGAGCAGGCCAAGAAGGAACTCAGCTCCTCGAGCAGCACCAACATCAACCTGCAGTACCTGTCGATGGGTGAGAACGGCCCGATCCACCTGGACGAGACCCTGACCCGCGCGCAGTTCGAGCAGATGACCTCCGACCTCCTCGAGCGCTGCAAGCAGCCCTTCGAGCAGGTCATCAAGGACGCGGGCATCAACGTCTCCGAGATCGACCACATCGTGCTCGTCGGTGGCTCCACCCGGATGCCGGCCGTCACCGAGCTGGTCAAGAAGCTGACCGGTGGCAAGGAGCCCAACAAGGGCGTCAACCCCGATGAGGTCGTCGCTGTCGGCGCCGCCCTGCAGGCCGGTGTCCTCAAGGGCGACCGCAAGGACGTCCTGCTGATCGACGTCACCCCGCTGTCCCTGGGCATCGAGACCCAGGGTGGCATCATGACCCGCCTGATCGAGCGCAACACCGCGATCCCGACCAAGCGCAGCGAGGTCTTCACCACGGCCAGCGACAACCAGCCGTCGGTGGGCATCCAGGTCTACCAGGGTGAGCGCGAGATCGCGGCCCACAACAAGCTGCTCGGCAACTTCGAGCTGACCGGTATCGCCCCGGCCCCCCGTGGCGTGCCGCAGATCGAGGTCACCTTCGACATCGACGCCAACGGCATCGTGCACGTGTCCGCCAAGGACCGTGGCACCGGCAAGGAGCAGTCGATGACCATCTCCGGCGGCTCGGCCCTGCCCAAGGACGAGATCGAGCGGATGATCAAGGACGCCGAGGCCCACGCCGAGGAGGACAAGAAGCGCAAGGAGGAGACCGAGACCCGCAACACCGCGGAGCAGCTGGTCTACTCCACCGAGAAGTTCCTCGCGGACTCCGGCGACCAGGTCCCCGCGGACGCCCGCGGCCCGGTCGACACCGCGCTGGCCGACCTCAAGGAGACGCTCGCCAACAGCGACGCCAACCCTGAGGACATCAAGGCCAAGATGGAGACCCTGTCCACCGAGAGCCAGAAGATGGGCTCGGCCATGTATGCCGCTCAGCAGTCCGCCGAGGGCGGCGCCGGAGCGGGCGCCGGGTTCGCCGACGGCACCGGCGCGGCCGATGTCGACCCCAACCGGGCCGACGCCGGCTCGGATGAGGGTGACGTCGTTGACGCCGAGGTCGTCGAGGACGACGAGGACACCAAGTGACCGATGTGCACGGGAACCCCTCCGGCGGCGCCGACGGCGCCGCCGGGGAGGAGCCCCGCACGGGTCCGGTGATCCGGGACAAGCGACGCATCGACCCCGACACGGGCGAGCGTCGCCCCGACCCCGCCGGCAACCAGGTCATGGGCGCTGACACCGAGGCGTCCGAGGGCGAGGCTGACAGCACTGCCGACGCTGCGGCTGCTCAGACCGAGACTGACGGGCAGCACCCCGACACCGCCCTGGCCGCCGAGCGGCTGGAGGAGATGCGACGGATGCAGGCCGAGCACGTCAACTTCCGCAATCGCATCCAGCGTGAGCGGGAGGCGGACAAGGGCCGGGCCACCAGCGCCGTCGTCGAGTCGCTGCTCCCGGTGCTGGACGACATCCACTCCGCCCGTGAGCACGGCGACCTGGAGGAGGGCACCCCCTTCGCCGCCATCGCCGCCAAGCTCGAGCAGGCCCTGGGCCGGTTCGGGGTGGAGCGCACCGGCTTCGTCGGTGAGGTCTTCGACCCCGCGCTGCACGAGGCGCTCATGCATCTGACGGCGGACAGCCCCGGCGTGGAGCTGCCTGAAGGCGCGACCGAGATGACGATCGTCCAGGTCATGCAGCCCGGCTTCAAGGTCGGCGACCAGGTCGTGCGCGCCGCGCGCGTCGCCGTCGCCGACCCGGCCTGAGCCACCTCGACTCCCGCCCGGGCGCACGCCCGGGCGGGAGCCGGGACACGACATACAGGACACAGAGCACGCGCTCGGCACGAGCGCAGACAGCACAACAGACAGCACGACAGACTGTGCGGAGGAGGTGAGGACCGATGGTCAGCCAGGACTGGATGGAGAAGGACTTCTACGCCATCCTCGGCGTCCCCAAGGACGTCGATGACAAGACGCTGAAGAAGACCTACCGCAAGCTCGCTCGCGAGTGGCACCCGGACGCCAAGCCGGGGGACAAGGCGGCCGAGCAGAAGTTCAAGGAGATCGGTGAGGCCTACGCGGTCCTCTCCGACCCCGAGCAGCGCCAGCAGTATGACGCCGTCCGCGCCATGGGTGGCGGCGCCCGCTTCACCGCGGGTGCCGGTGGTCCCGGTGGCGGCGGCTTCGAGGATGTCTTCGCCCAGATGTTCGGCGGCGGCGCGGGTGGGCAGAACGTCCACTTCAGCACCGGCGGCGGACAGAGCATCAACATCGAGGACCTGCTCGGCGCCTTCGGTGGCGGCCAGGGCGGGTTCACCGGCCAGGGCTTCCCCGGCGGCGCCCAGGGGTTCCCGGGTGGCGGCGGCTTCCCTGGTGGTGGCCGTGGGCAGGCCCGACGAGGTATGCCGCAGGGCGAGGATGTCGAGGCCCGCACCTCGATCTCGTTCCGGGCTGCGGCGGCGGGCGAGACCGTCACCCTGAGCAAGCCGGACGGCGGGACGATCACGACCCGTATCCCGGCCGGCGTCAAGGACGGTCAGAAGATCCGGCTGCGCGGCAAGGGGATGCCCTCGCCCTACGAGGGTGGTGAGCCCGGTGACATGTACCTGCACGTCACCGTGACTAAGGACCCGGTCTTTGGGCGCGATGGCAACAACCTGACCGTCGACCTGCCGGTGACCTTCGCGGAGGCCGCGCTCGGCGCGACCGTGGAGGTGCCGACCCTGGACGGCTCGACCGTCAAGGTCCGCGTCGCTCCCGGCACCCCGTCCGGGCGCACCCTGCGCGTCAAGGGCCGCGGCATCACGACCAAGAAGGCCACCGGCGATCTGCTCGCCAAGGTCCAGGTCCAGGTGCCCTCCGAGCTGTCGGACAAGGGCCGCGAGGCCGTCGAGGTGCTGCGCGCCGAGGAGTCCGGCGACCCCCGCGCCGAGCTGCTGCGGCGGGCGAGGGCGTGATGAGCCGTGGTCGATCGTGAGACCCCCGTCTATGTGATCTCGGTCGCCGCCGAGCTCGCCGGGATGCACGCGCAGACCCTGCGGCAGTACGACCGCCTCGGCCTCGTGGTGCCCTCGCGCACCCGGGGCGGTGGGCGGCGCTATTCCTCCAAGGATGTCGACCGTCTCCGCGAGGTGCAGCGGCTCTCCGGCGAGGGCGTCAGCCTGGCCGGGATCCAGCGGATCATGGAGCTGGAGCACCAGGTCGAGGGGATGCGCGCCCGCCTCGCCCAGCTCGTCGTGGAGAACGAGCGCCTGGCCACCCGGGTCGCCCAGCAGTCCCGGGTCTTCGCGGCCGATCGGGCCGGTGAGGTGGTGGCGCTGCGCGCCGGCCGCCGTCCCGAGGGCCGGCCCACCAGCACCGCGCTCGCGGTGTGGCGACCGCAGGGATGGCCGGAGCGTTGACGCGCTGACCGGTGCGCGTACCAGGATCGGCGCCGACATGCGCTGACCGCTGTGCGCTCACCGAGGTGCACGGACACGACGTGGGCCGCCCCGAGATCGGGGCGGCCCACGTCGTGTTGTCGGCAGGCGGACGTCGGCGTAGGGCCTAGGCGTGCTGCTTCTGGCTCGCGCCGGCCGGCGCCAGGGCGGCAGCGACACAGAGCACCGCGACGCTCAGACCGACCCGCACGAGCGGCTCGAGGAGCGTGGGGAGGTCGTTGACCCAATCAGCCCGGTGCAGCGAGACGTAGACCGCGACGACGACCACCAGGGAGACCGGCCACCACAGGGTGGCGAGCAGGCCACGACCGGGCCGGGGGCCCACCAGCCCGGTCATCACTTGACCTCCTTGCGCGCGACCCGCCAGCAGCCCAGCGCCAGCGGCAGCAGCACCCACAGCGCGGTGGTGGTGCCGATCTGGGCCCACTGCTCGCCGCTGAGCCAGGTGTTGGTGAGGAGCGGCTCACCGGCCCGGGTCATGTCGAACCAGGCGCCGTTCTCACGCAGCCACGAGGTCGTCATGAACAGCACCGGCGACAGGGCCGGCACCAGGATGTAAGCCACGATGCCCAGTGGCACGTTCAGCAGCAGGGCGCCGAAGGCGACACCCATGAGCACGCCCTGGACCTGCAGGAAGACCAGGTGCAGCAGGAACGCCCAGCCCATCGCGAGGTCGATCGTGCCGCCCTGCGCCAGGCTCATCGACAGCGCGTGCCCACCGATCGCCAGCACCAGCGTGATCGCCAGCACGCCCAGCCCGAGCACGACCGCCGCCAGCGCCTTGGCCGCCATCACCCGCAGCCGCCGCGGCTCCTGGGTGAAGGTGATCAGCGCGGTCCGCTGGCTCCACTCGTTGGCCGCGGTCATCACGCCCAGGATCGGCAGCAGGATGGCCTGCGGCACGTTGGCGGCCATCAGCAGCGGCATCAGCTCGGCGCCCTCATCGCGCAGCACCCAGAGCATCGCCCCCATCGCGATCGCGGTGATCGCCACGATCGCGATGAGCACGCCACGCCCCGCGCGGGTGTTCAGCATCTTGCGCAGCTCCAGCCAGAGCAGGCGGACGAAAGGCACCGAACCAACCGGCTCCAACTCCGCCCGGTATGCCGTGTCACCCCTCTCCCCGCCCGTCCCGCTCATCCCCGAGCCGGGGTGGTCGTGCCGGCCTGCACCCTGTGCAGGCTGTTCGGTCGCCGCGGTCGCCGCGGTCGCCGCGGTCGCCGCGTTCGTCTCAGTCGTCATCCTGGTCTCCTCCTGCGTCGTGCTCTCCTCGTGCGTCGTGGTCCTCATGCCGCGCTCCGCTCGTGCCCGGTGACACCCTCGCGGGCGTCATCCGCGGTCAGCTGCAGGAACATCTCCTCCAGGCCACCCCCGCCGGCGGTCCGCAGCTCGGTGACCAGCACCTGCTCGGCCAGCGCCAGGCGGGCGATGTCCTCGGCGCTCGCCTCGGCCACGAAGCCACCTTCCGGCCGGGCCTGCGGGTTCCAGCCTGCGCCGTTGAGCAGTGCGCTCAGCCGCCCGCGGTCGGGGGAGTCCACGACCGTGCCCGTGCTGGTGAGCAGCTCTTCCTTGGTGCCCTGCGCGACGATCCGGCCGCGGCCGATCATCACCAGGTCCTGGGCGATCTGTTCGACCTCGTGCAGCAGGTGGCTGCTGAGCAGCACCGTGCCGCCGTCGGCCGCGAAGTCCCGCAGCAGACCGCGCATCCACCGGATGCCCGCCGGGTCCAGCCCGTTGGCCGGTTCATCCAGCACGAGCACCTGCGGGTTGCCGATCAGCGCCCCAGCCAGCCCGAGTCGCTGCCGCATGCCGAGGGAGTAGTTGCCCACCCGCCGGTCCGCCTCGCGTGCGGTCAGGCCCACCCGCTCGAGGGCGTGGTCGACCTGGCCACGCGACATACCGGCCATGATCGCGGCCAGCAGCAGCGTCTCGCGCCCCGTCCGACCCGCGTGCTGCGCGGTCGCGTCAAGCATCACGCCGACGTGGCGGGAGGGGGTGGGCAGCGCGCGGTACGGCCGCCCTAGGACCGTCGCGGTCCCCGATGTGGGCGTGGTGAGGCCGACCATCATGCGCATCGCGGTCGACTTGCCGGCGCCGTTCGGGCCGAGGAAGCCGGTGACCCGGCCGGGACGGGCGGTGAAGGTGATCTCATCCACCGCGGTGAAGGCGCCGTAGCGCTTGGTCAGCTGCTCGATCTGGATCATGTCTCCACCCTCGCCCGCCCGGGTGGTCGCGCACATCGGCCGAGGGTGTGCAGTTCGCCTGGCAGCCCCCTACCTTAGTCGGGGGGTGGTTCAGACCTTCAGCGGTGCCGCCCGAGACCCCGCCCGACCTACGCTGTCCCGTATGTCGACCCCCACCTCTCCCGCGCCCGCCACCAGGGCGGCCCGCGTCGGGTGGCGCGAGGTGCTCGCCCCCCGAGGAGGGGATGGCCGTGCGGGTGGGGTGCACCGAGCGGGCGGAGCGCTGACCTTCTGGCAGCACGCCTGGCGGATCGCCCTGGTGTGGGTGCTCGGCCTGTCCGCGTGGATGGTCGTGGGGATGATCGCGACCGAGGGCTGGCAGGACGACACCTCGCTGCCGGTGGCCACGCTCGTCTTCCTCGATCTGATCCTGGGTCAGGTCGCGGTGGGGCTGGTGCTCTTCCGTCGGCGGTGGCCGGTGCCGATCGCGATCGTCGTGGGCGCCTTGTGCCTGGTGTCCTCGTTCGCGCTGCCCGCCTCGTTGCTGGCGATCATCTCGCTGGCCACACTGCGGCACGTGCCTTCGCTGGCGGTGGTGATCGGCTTCAACCTGCTGGTCGATGTGGCGCACCACCTGTGGATCGCGCCCATCCTCGGGACCGAGGACGAGGTCGTCGTGCAGGGAACGGTGATGGCCGACGGGTTGGCGGGTCTCGGGGTGAACACCGGCTTCGTCATCCTCGTCTACGCGATCGCGATCCTGATCGGGTGGAACATCGGCTCCCGGCGTGAGCTGGTCGCCA
Organism: Ornithinimicrobium pulveris; assembly: GCF_050261105.1. GTDB lineage: Bacteria > Actinomycetota > Actinomycetes > Actinomycetales > Dermatophilaceae > Ornithinicoccus. The sequence goes on from NZ_CP189837.1 coordinate 329,994, forward strand.
GCTGGCGCAGCCAGGCGGAGGTCGCGGTGCGGGAGCAGTCGGCCCGGGTGGCGCAGGCGCAACTGGCCGAACGGGCCCGGATCGCCCGGGAGATGCACGACGTGCTCGCCCACCGGCTGTCCTTGGTGGCGATGCACGCCGGGGTGCTGGCCCACCGCGACGACCTGCCCGCCGAGGAACGTCGGCAGGCGGCCGAGGTGGTGCGATCTGGTGCGCACCAGGCCCTGGAGGAGCTGCGCGAGGTGCTGGGGGTGCTCCGGGCTGATGACGACGGACCGCACCAAGCAGCGGACGCCTCGGTGGAGGCGCCGCAGCCGGGGTTGAGCGGCATACCGTCCTTGGTCGCCGAGGTGACCAGCAGCGGTCAGGAGGTGCGCCTCGTCGCCGAACCCGAGCTGTGGGCGCGGTCGGTCAGCCTGCCCACCAGCACCGGCCGGCACGTCTATCGGGTGGTGCAGGAGGCGCTGACCAACGGGCGGCGGCACGCCCAGGGCAGACCGGTCACGGTCGAGCTCGACGGTCGGCCGGGCACGGGGCTGTCCCTCGTGGTCAGCAACCCGGTGGCCGCCGTCGAGGAAGGGGCGGTGCCCTCGGGCGGTCGCGGGCTGACCGGGATGGCCGAGCGGGTGCAGCTCGCGGGCGGCCGGTTCGAGGCCGGGGTGGAGGTCACCGACTTCGTCGTGCGAGTGTGGCTGCCGTGGGAGAAGCGATGAGCCGGCCGCAGGTGGTGCTGGTCGATGACGACCCGCTCGTGCGGGCCGGGCTGCGGATGATGCTCGGCGGTCGGGACGGGGTGGACGTCGTGGCGGAGGGCCAGGACGGCGACGAGGCGGTCGCGCTGGTGGGAAAGTACCGCCCGGACGTGCTGCTCATGGACATCCGGATGGCGCGGATGGACGGGCTCACGGCCACGCGGGAGGTGCTGGCGCGTTATCCCGAGACCAAGGTGCTGGTGCTGACCACCTTTGATGCCGACGAGTTCGTGATGGAGGCGCTGCGGGTCGGGGCGCGGGGGTTCGTCCTCAAGGACACCCCGCCTGACCGGCTCGTGGCCGCGGTGCACGAGGTGGCCGCCGGCGACCACGCCCTCTCGCCCTCGGTTGCTGCGCTGCTGGTCAGCCAGGTCCGGGAAGGTGCTGAGGGCGGCGGCAGGGCCGAGGATCGCGCCGGTCGGGCACGTCGGCAGCTCGAGGTCCTCACGGAGCGCGAGCTCGAGGTCGCTCGTGCGGTCGCCCGCGGCGGTGCGAACGCCGACATCGCTCGTGAGCTCTACCTCGGCGTGCCGACGGTCAAGGCGCACATGAGCAGCATCATGGCCAAGCTCGGTGTGACCAACCGCGTGCAGGTCGCGCTGCTCGTGCACGATGCCGAGGGATGAAGCGTCGCGGACCCTCGCCCCTGCGCGCGCTCCGCGTGGAAGTTTCTCTGCTCACGGTAGCGCTGGCATGCTGCTCACGGTAGCGTAGGGCGTCTGCTCACGGTAGCGTAGTTGTCATGTCCTACGTCCGTCGCGCCTTGGATAATCGCCTCGACAGGTTGGTCGATGCGGCGCCCGCCATCGCCATCGAGGGGGCCAAGGGAGTTGGCAAGACCGCCACTGCCCGGGAGCGGGTTCACCAGACCTGGTGGTTGGACCGGGCCGACCACAGGTCAGTCCTGCAGGCAGACCCCTCCTTGGACCTGTTCACCGATGGACCAGTCCTGCTCGACGAATGGCAAAGAGTGCCCGAGGTGTGGGATGCCGTCCGTCGGCAGGTCGACGCCGGTGCGCCGCCTGGCCGGTTTCTGCTCACCGGGAGCGCCACGCCGGCCTCCGGTGAAGGTACCCACTCCGGGGCCGGGCGGATCGTCTCCCTGCGGATGCGGCCGATGGCGTTGTTCGAGCGCCCAGGCTCCCCAGCAGCCACCGTGTCCCTCGCCTCTTTGCTCGAGGGTGAGCATGCGCTGCCCTCGAGGGACAACGTCAGCCCGCTCGCGCTGCCGGACTATCTGACGGCCATCACCGAGAGTGGCTTCCCCGGCATCCGGGGGCGGGAACAGGAGCTCCGGGATGAGTTGCTGGACGCCTATCTGCTCCGCGTCGTCGACCGGGACCTGCCAGAGCTGGGCTTCGGGGTCCGTCGACCGGAGACGCTTCGTCGCTGGCTGGCTGCCTACGCTGCCGCGACCTCCACGACAGCGTCCTACAGCGCAATCCTCGACGCGACCACGGCTGGTGACGGGAGCCAGCCGGCCAAGACGACCACCATCGTCTACCGGGACCACTTGACCCAGCTCTTCCTCCTGGACCCGGTGCCCGGCTGGCAGGCGTCGCGCAACCCGCTGGGTCGCTTGCAGCAGGCTCCCAAGCATCAGCTCGTCGACCCCGCTCTCACGGCGCGCCTGCTGCGGCTCTCAGCCCACAGCCTGGGCTCGCCCCGAGGCGCGCATCTCGCCGGACCGCTCTTCGAGGCTCTCGCCACGCTGAGCGTGCGGGCGGCTGCCCAGGTCGCCCGCGCCCATGTCGGGCACCTGCGCAGCCGCAACGGAGATCGCGAGATTGACCTCATCGTCGAGGGTCCGGATGGTCAGGTTCTGGGCGTCGAGGTCAAGCTCGCCGGTCAGGTCGATGACAAGGATGTGCGGCACCTGCTCTGGCTACGTGAGGTGCTGCCGGACGATGTCGTCGATCTCGTGGTGCTCACCACGGGCGACCGGGCCTACCGCCGCCGGGACGGTGTGGCGGTGGTGCCGCTGGCGCTGCTGGGCGCCTGAGTCCAGCAACCGGACCGCACCACCCGGCCGCCGGCATCGCCCGCCCCGGGTCCCACCTCGACCACGAGGTCAGCGGTGGCCACGGCAGCGGGGTCATGCTCGGCGAGCAGCACGGTGTGTCCCGCGTCGACGAGCGCGTGCAGCTGGGAGAGCAGCCGATGGACGTCCGCGGGATGCAGGCCGGTGGTCGGCTCGTCCATCACATAAAGGGTCGGCGCGCGGCGTTCCTTCTGCAGCTCGGTGGCCAGTTTGATCCGTTGCGCCTCACCGCCGGACAACTCCGTCGCAGGCTGGCCGAGCGTCAGATAGGCCAGCCCCAGCGCCTCGAGGGCCGTGAGCGCGCGTCGCACCGGCGCCACCTCCTCCAGCACCTCGATCGCCTCGGCCACCGTGAGCCGCAGCAGGTCAGCCACGGTCCGGCCGCGCCAGCGCACCTCCAGCGTCTCCGGCCCGAAGCGATCGCCGTGACAGTCAGGGCAGGTTGAGTACGTCCCGGGCAGAAACAGCAGCTCTACCGACACCGCGCCCTCGCCCTGACAGGTCGGGCACCGCCCGGCCGCTGTGTTGAAACTGAACCGGCTGGCCGTGAACCCACGCTCGCGGGCCTCGTCCGTCGCCGCGAAGAGTGTGCGCACGTGGTCCCACAGCCCGGTATACGTCGCCAGCGTCGAGCGCGGCGACCGCCCGATCGGCTTCTGCGTGATCCGCACGACCCGAGCAGGTATGCCGTGTCCGCTCGCCGACACCTCCGCCGACCGAGTCTCGCGCACCCGTCCGCTCTCGACGGGGTCGGCACCGTCGACCTGGTCGCCGACGCCTCGGTCGGCATCGCGCCCAGCCTCCTCGGGCTCGCGTTCGTCCTCCACGGCCGCGAGCTCGGCACCGACGAGGTCGTGGATCGCGTCGAGCAGGCTGGTCTTCCCGGAGCCCGAGATGCCGGTGACCACGGTCAGCGCGCCGAGCGGCAGGTCGAGGTCGACACCCCGGACCGTATGCCGCGTCAGTCCCCGAAGGTGCAGCTCGCCGGACCCCGCTCGCGCCACCGACTCGGCACGGATCTCCGCAGGATGCACCTCGCGCTCCAGATAGCGCGCGGTCACCGACGTCTCGACCGAGGCCAGTCCCGCCACGGCCCCGGACCACAGGATCTGGCCGCCTCCCGTCCCAGCGCCGGGCCCGACATCCACCACCCAGTCGCACTGCCGCACCACGGCCATGTCGTGCTCGACCACCACCACTGTGTTGCCGGCGGCGACGAGCTCGCGGAGCAGCCCGATCAGGCGGTCGGTGTCCTTCGGGTGCAGCCCGGCTGACGGCTCATCCAGGACATAGACGACGCCGAACAGGCCTGACCGCAGCGCCGTGGCCAACCGGAGCCGCTGCAGCTCACCGGAGCTGACGGTCGAGGTGCCCCGCCCGAGCGCCAGGTGGCCCAGCCCGAGGTCGTCCATCAACGACAGCCGGCCCACGAGGTCCTCGAGCAGCACCCGCTCAGCCTCCTCGCGAGCAGATGGCACGTTGCGCGCACCTGAGGTCTCATCGGCCGTGCCTGTCCCGTGCGCGCCCGAAGCACCAGACTGCCTCAGCTCGCCCAAGCGCCCTGCCAGCACCGCCACCAACTCCGAGACCGGCACCCGCCCGGCCTCATCGATCGCCATCCCCTGCCAGGTGACCGCGAGCGCCTCGGCCCGCAACCGCCGACCGGCACAGACCTGGCAGGGGCGGGATTCGACATACCGGAGGGCGCGGCGGCGCTGGGTGGCGCTCTTGGTCTCAGCCAGGGTGCGCAGGACGTAGCGTCTGGCCGAGGAAAAGGTGCCCTGGTAGGGCCGCTGGATCCGCGCCGCATCCCGGGTCGGCACCACCGTGACGACCGGCTGCTCGTCGGTGAACAGGATCCAGTCGCGGATCTGCTGCGGGAGCTGTGCCCATGGCAGGTCGACATCGTGACCGAGGGTGGCCACGATGTCGCGATAGTTCTTGCCCAGCCACGCCCCCGGCCACGCCGCGACCGCGCCCTCGGCGATCGACAACGCAGGATCGGGCACCATCGAGGCCTCGGTCGGCACATGCTCCACCCCGAGCCCACCGCAGGCCGGGCACGCGCCGACCGCGGTGTTGGCCGAGAAGTGATCGGAGTCCATCGGCGCCACGTCCGGCGGGTAGTCACCGCACCGCGACCACAGCATCCGCAGCGTGCTACCCGCGGTGGTGACGGTGCCGACCGAGGAGCGCGACGACATACCGGACCCGCGGCCCTGCTCGAGGGCGACGGTCGGCGGCAACCCGTGCACGTCGCGGACCTGCGGGTCGACTGCCGCGTGGATGAGCCGACGGGCGAACGGCGCCACCGAGTCCAGATAGCGCCGCTGCGCCTCGCCGTGGATCGTCCCGAAGGCCAGCGAGGACTTCCCCGACCCGCTCACCCCGGTGACCGCGACCAGGGCGTCGCGAGGCAGGTCGACATCGACGTCGCGCAGGTTGTGCAGGCGGGCGCCGCGAACCTGGATCTGAGACGTGCCGCGCGTGCTCCGGCTCGAGCCAGTCTCCCCGCTCATCCCAGGAACTCCCGGATCGCAGGGATCTCCCGCCGCGCCTGGGCCAGCCCGGCCTCGTGGCTGGCGCGCAGTGTGGCGACATCCCGTTCGCCATTGCCGACCGGCATCGTCTCGGGCACGAAGAGGTAGGCCGATCCCTCCTTCTCCAACTCGAACAACTCCTCCCGCGTCGCGTTGTAGCGGGCCGGGCGCTCGCGCAGGGCGTCGGCGACCGCGGGCAGCGAGCGGAACCAGCGCCGCAGCAGCCGGTCCCCCCTCTGCGCGGTCTTGACATAGCCACGCTCCTGGGTGAGCACGACGAGGAACCTGTCGTAGCCGTCGGCGCGGGCGGCGTCCAGCGCGATCCCGCCGGCTGGCCCGAGCGCTCCGTCCACGTAGACCTCGCCCTCGATCGTCACCGGCGGCATGACGACCGGCATTGTCGACGACGCGCGGACGCGCACCATCAGGTCGCGCAGGGTCGTGATGTCCTCGCGGCCCCAGTGCACCTGCTCCCCTCGGGTGGCGTTGAAGGCACCGATCCGCAGGGCCTGGTCGGAGTCGGCGAAGGTGTCCCAATCGAAGGGCAGCGCCTGGCCGGGCAGCGAGGTCTCCTCGTAGATGTACTGCGCGTTGAACAGCCCTTTTCCGCGCGCGAAGGTGCGCCAGTCACCGAACCGCGGGTCGGCGGCGAAGTCGGTGAAGCTGTGCCGGGCGCGCCACGGATCGCGGGAGAGGTAGTTGGCGGTGTTGCTCGCACCCGCCGAGATCCCGCCCACCCAGGGCAGGCGCAGCTGCGCCTCGAGCAGGGCGACGACCATGCCCGAGGTGTAGGACGCGCGCATCCCGCCACCTTCGAAGAGCAGCGCGGTGCGGCTGATCGGGGCAGCGGGCTGGCTCACGGCTCCACCGTAGGCGCTGTCACCGACAGGCCTGTCACCGCGGCCATGCACAATGCCCGTATGCCGTCACCCGAGTCGCCCCGTTCCGTCCAGCCCGAGGAGGTCACGGCTGTCGAGGTCCCGCCCGCCGTGCTCGAGCTGGCGCGCTCGGCCCGGCGCGTCTGCGTGCTGACCGGGGCCGGTATGTCGGCGGAGTCCGGGATCCCGACCTTCCGCGACGTGCAGGTCGGGCTGTGGGAGCGCTTCGACCCGATGGAGCTGGCCAGCCCGGAGGCCTGGCGGCACGACCCGGCACAGGTCTGGGCCTGGTACTCCTGGCGCGCCTCCCTCGTCCGCGCCGCCCAGCCCAATGCCGGGCACGAGGCCCTCGCCGCCTGGCAGCAGCGCGCGGGCGTGGACCTGCAGGTCGCCACCCAGAACGTCGATGACCTGCACGAACGCGGCGGTGCCGAGGTCCTGGCCCACATCCACGGCAGCCTCTTCGCGCTCCGGTGCGACACCTGCGACCGTCCCAGCCACACGGCATACGGGGACCTGGCGGAGCCGGTCGCGGAGGTGGACCCACCCGCCTGCGAGCGCGAGGGCTGCGAGGGCCAGGTGCGCCCGGGCGTCGTCTGGTTCGGTGAGGCGCTGCCGCAGGAGGAGTTCTTCGCCGCGGTCGAGGCGGCGCAGGAGGCGGATCTGGTGCTGGTGGTCGGGACCTCCGGGCTCGTCCACCCGGCCGCCACCATCCCGCACCTGGCCGGGGCTCGCGGCGTGCCGGTCGTCGAGATCAACCCGCGCGAGACCGAGGTGAGCGAGGCGGCCGACCACGTCTGGCGCGCCACCGCGGCGCAGGCGCTCCCGGCTCTCCTCGCGCAGCTCGGCTGAGGGGGTGTGGTGAGGCGCGCAGCGCAGCCGCAGATCGTCATCCCGCGGGAGATCTGGGTCCTGGTCGGGGCCGCCTTCGTCATCGCCGTCGGCTTCGGCCTGGTGTCGCCGGTCCTGCCGGTCTTCGCCCGTTCCTTCGACGTCGGCGTGGCCGCGGCCACCGTCGTGGTCTCGATCTTCGCCTTCTTCCGGCTCGTCTTCGCGCCCGCCGGCGGGGCGCTGGTAGAGCGGCTGGGGGAGCGGCCGGTCTATCTGGCCGGCCTGCTCATCGTGGCGATCTCCTCGCTCGCGACAGCCTTCGCGCAGAGCTAGTGGCAGCTGCTGGTCTTCCGCGGGCTCGGCGGCATCGGCTCGACGATGTTCACGATCTCCTCGATGGCGCTGATCGTCCGGTTGGCGCCGCCCGGCGCGCGCGGCCGGGTCTCCTCGGTCTTCGCCTCCGCCTTCCTGATCGGCTCGATGGTCGGTCCGGCGATCGGGGGTGCGCTCGCCGAGCTCGGGATGCGGGTCCCGTTCATCGTGTATGCCGTCGCCCTGTTCATCGCGGCCGCGATCGTCCGGTGGGGGCTGGGTGGGGCGAGGCTGCGGTCGGCGGACCTGGAGGGTGCGGCGCGGCCTGTGCTGACCTTCCGCGAGGCGCTGAGCGATCCGGCCTACCGGGCCGTGCTGATCTCCGGCGTGGCCAACGGCTGGGTGAACTTCGGGGCACGGATCGCGGTGCTGCCGCTGCTGGCGGTGACGGTGCTGGACCAGCGATGGATCGCGGGCGCGGCCCTGGCGATCGGGGCAGTGGGGACGGCGCTCACGCTGCAGGTCGCCGGGGGCCTGGCCGATCGGGTGGGCCGTCGACCGCTGATCGTGACCGGGATGCTGGTGATGGCCGTGACCGTCGGGGCGCTGGGGACGGCGAAGCACGACGGGCTCTCGGTGCTGGCCGGGCTGAGCGTGCTGCTGGTGCTGACCTTCCTCTCGGGCGTGGGTGCCGGGTTGGTCGGCCCGGCGACGCAGGCTGCGGTGGCGGACATCGTGGGCCAGGAGCGCAGCGGCGGCAAGGTGCTGGCCGCCTTCCAGATGGCGCAGGACATCGGCACCATCGTGGGGCCGATCGTGATCGGGTTGGCGGCCGACCGGTTCGGCTTCGAGGTGGCCTTCGCGCTGTGCGGCGTGGTCTGTCTGCTGGGGGCTCTGCCGTGGCTCCGCGCGCCGGAGACGTTGGGGCGCAGCGCGTCCCCTACGCTCAAGACGTGAGTACCGCAGAGCGCCCGCACCAGGGCAGCGAGCACCTGATCATCCTGCCTGAGCGGGACGTCGCCGAGGAGCTGGCGGAGGAGCTGCGCGAGGAGGGCTTCGAGCACGTGAGGGTGGTCCGGGAGGCCGCGCGGAACCAGGAGCACGGGGAAGATGACCGAGAGGTGGAGTGGGCGGTCTACGTGCTGGACACCCGGCTGCCGGACACGATGGGTGGCGGTGCCTACGAGGGGCTGCGCGAGCGCTTCATCGCCGTCGCCGAGGAGCACGACGGGTGGTACGACGAGCCTGGTGATCCCCGCCCGCCGCAGCCCTGACCGACCGTCAGCGCTGACGACGGCAGTCCCGTCGCCACCCACCCGGCCCCCGGCCGACCGACCCGGGATGATGGTCCGTATGCCGTCCCCCTCACCGCACGCTCACCTCGAGGTCGAGCGCAAGTTCGATCTCGACCCCGACGCCCCGCTGCCCGCCCTCGGGGATCTGCTGGGGGTGGGCGCCGGACGTGAGCACCGGATGCGCGCGGTCTATCTGGACACGACCGACCTGCTGCTGATCCGCCACCGGATCACCTTGCGCCGCAGGGAAGGTGGCAGCGATGAAGGCTGGCACCTCAAGCTCCCCGCGGGCTCGGACGCAGCACCCGGAGCCCGGCGTGAGGTGCATGCCCCGCTCAGTGCGGGACCGGGTCGCTGGAGGGTCCCCCAGGGCCACCTGGACGCCCTCGCCGCGCACCTCGGCGAGGCCTGGTCCGAGCTGGACGACCCGGCACGGGGACTGGTCCCGGCGGCTGTGCTCACGACATACCGGACCCAGATCGACCTGACCGACGGCTCGGGTGAGGTGGTCGCCGAGCTCTGCGACGACACGGTGAGCGCGCAGCCGGCCGGGTCGACCTGGCGGGAACTTGAGGTCGAGCTCGTGGGCGAGCAGAGCGGCACCGAGGCGGGCTCCGATTTGCTAGACGCGGTGACCGAGGTCTTCGCCGAGCAGGGCGTGGAGGTGTCGGAGTCGAGGTCCAAGCTCGGCCGCGCCCTGGGCGATCGGCCGCAGCGTGCCGAAGAGGGGACCGGGCCGGATCCGAAGGGGCCGGCGCGGGCGGTGCTGGTGGACTACCTGGCCGAGCAGGTCGCGGTGATCCGCGGACGGGAGGCGCTGCGCGTCGACGGACCGGAGTCGGTGCACAAGACCCGCGTCGCGTGCCGGCGACTGCGGAGCGCGCTGCGCACCTTCCGGAGACTGCTCGACCGGGAGGTGACCGACCCCTTGCGAGCTGAGATCAAGTGGTACGGCGAGGTGCTCGGCGGGCCGCGCGATGCCGAGGTGCAGAAGGAGCACCTGCTCGCCGAGCTGGAGGAGCTACCCGACGAACACGTGGTCGGACCCGTGCGTGAGCGGGTCACCCAGGAGCTGGATCGGCGGCATGCGGAGGCGCACGCCGCGCTGGTGGAGGTGATGGACGGTGAGCGCTACGCCCGCCTGACCGACCGCCTGGTCGAGCTGGTCGCGGACCCGCCGTGGCGCGGGCGGGCGAACAAGAAGGCAAGCAAGGTGCTCCCCCCGCTGGTCGAGAAGGCGATCGGCCGCGCGCGCCGGGACTTCGAGGCCGCCGAGGCGACCGAGGGCGAGGAGCGGATGCACCTGCTGCACGAGACGCGCAAGCGGGCCAAGGCGGTGCGCTACGCGTGGGAGGCGCTGGCCCCGGCCTTCGGCTCGGACGCCGAGGAGGACGCGAAGGCCTGGGAGGAGGTGACCGAGGCGTTGGGGGCGGCCCAGGACTCGATGGTCGCCGTGGAGTGGTTGGAGGAGCTGCTCGCTGCAGCGCGGGCGGCCGACGAACCCACGCACACGTATGCCGTCCTGCTGGGTCTGCAGCTCGGTGGCCGTCGGCCCGCGGTCGAGGCAGGCGTGCGGGCGGTCACAGCGGCTCTGGGGCGCTGAGCGCCGGGAGGGCGATCGGCCTCGATCCCGGTTCGGCCTCAATCCCGGTTCGGCGGCGATCCCGGTTCGGCGGCGGCCTCGGATGCCTGTGAGTGCCCCGAGTAGGCACAGTTTCGAGCCGAGAAGCGGATCGAATCCGGGCACTCACAGGCCCGGGAGTCCGGCGGATGGCTCTCGGGGCCCGGGGGATAGCTCCCAGAAGTTTCGGGTTGGCGGCGCAGACGGCGACGGGCCGCCCTCGTGCGCACCCCTCCGAGTGCACGTGGACGGCCCGACTCGATCCGGGCTCGACGGTCCGGGTGTGCCTTGGGCTTGCGCCTGACGCACTCTCACGGTAGAGGCACGTCAGGGCCTCCAGCGACCTACCTGTCGAACGCTGACCAAGTTTTTACCTTCTCTTGACCTTGCGTGGGGCGGGACGCACAGCGCCCGACCCCGTCGCCGGTGCGGCGGGATCGGGCGCTGGGTGTGCGCTCGGGTGCGCGTCAGGTGTGTGCCCTCGGGTGCGCGTCACGGGGTGCTGTGACCGGATCGCACCGGTCAGGCGCTACCTGCCTGAGTCAGCAGCCGCCAGGGTGGGGCTTGCCGGACTTGCCCGCCGAGCACTTGTCGTTGATCAGCGAGGTGTCGTAGGCGAAGGTGCCCACCAGCGAGGCGACCGCGCGGGCCGAGTGGTGCAGCGAGGTCGGCGACACATTGTCCAGGTCGTCCTGGGCAGTGTGGTAGTTGCTGTCGTAGTAGGACAGCAGCCCGGTCGAGGTGATCCCGGCGGCCACGAACGGCGCGTAGTCGGAGTTGTTGCCATTGCCCGCCGGGCCGTGCGGGTGGTTGTCCCGCTCGAGCTGGTCGATGAGCAACTGCTGGGCACCATCGCTGAAGCCGCCCTGCAGCACGCCGAGGGTGTTCTGGTGATCCAGCGGAGCGACCATGTCGAGGTTGATGTAGGCCGCGATGTCGTCGCGCTCGGCCTGGGACAACTCGCTGACGTAGTGGATCGACCCCAGCAGGCCGATCTCCTCGGCGCCCCAGAAGGCGAAGCGAAGCTTGTTGTTGACCTTGTTGATCTTCGCCGACTGCAGCGCCAGCTCAAGGACGGCCGCGGAGCCGGAGGCGTTGTCGTTCATGCCCGGGCCCTGGGGCACCCCGTCGAGGTGGGCGCCGACCATGACCACGTTGTCGTCACGGCCGGTGCGCGTCTCGGCGAGCACGTTGACGGTGGTCCGCCACTCAGCGAGCTGCTCCAGGTCGAGGTCGACCACGACCGGACCGTCGGCGAGCTGGGCCACGAGGTCCAGCCCGAGGTCCCGGGTGATGCCTACGGTGGCGACGTAGCCGTCGTTGGGGGAGCCGAGCGTGCCGTTGAGCGCGCCTGCCGCGTTGTTGTAGATGATCACTGCTTCCGCGCCCACCTCGGCAGCGGCCAGGCTCTTGTCGGCGAACGGGCACACGCCCCGCGAGACGATCGCGATCTTGCCGGTGAGGTCCTCGCCGCCGTAAGCCCCTGCGGTGCAGCCCAGCGGGTCGCCGGAGGGGGCCGCGAGCTCGGCCGTGGCCGCACCGGACGGGGAGTAGGTCAGCACGGTGTGCTCGAGGTCGCGCTCGGTGGGAGAGACCTGTCGCAACTCCTGGTGCAGCGTCTCGGTGTAGAAGATCTCGAACTCCTGCAGTTCGACGTCGTAGCCGGCGCCTTCGAGCTGGTCGACGACATAGTCGACGCTGGCGTCATACCCGGGAGTGGCCGCGGCGCGGTGGCCGTCGTTGGCCATCGCGATGTCGTAGAAGGCCTCCATGTGGCTCCAGAGGCTGTCGGCGTCGATCGCCTCGACCAGCTTCTCCGGGCTGTTCGGGTTGCCCCCCGCGCGGTTGCGATCGGGGTTGGCGAGGGCGGGGGCGGCAGTCACGCCGGCGACGAGTGCGGTCGCGGCGAGGGTGGACACGGTCCTGCGCATGGGGATGCTCCTGGTCTGTGGTGATCCGGGTCGACGATGACGGGACATCCCGACGCTAGGTCGCGATCTGCGCTCAGGCGAGCGATGGCGGCGGTCTTGACCAACTCCATACCTGATCTTGACCAAGCCTTGACCCGACCCGGGGCGGCGTCACCGCCGCACCCCGGTGCGCCGGGGCCCGGGGGTGCGACAGAATCGGCCCGAGATCGTGGGGTCGGCTCCGAGGACGAGGAGGTATGCCGTTGCTGCTCGCCTTTCTCGTCACCCTGCTGGCCGGTCTGTCCACCTGCGTCGGGGGGTGGCTGGGGACCCAGACCAGGGTGCTGCGCCGAGACGTGCTCGCGGCGGCGCTCGCCTTCGCGGCAGGGGTGATGATCACCATCTCCGTCGTCGAGATCGCCCCCTCTGCACTCGTCGACCTGGGGCACCTCGTCGGTGAGGGCGCCGCGCGGTGGTGGGTGGGCGGCGCGCTGATCGTCGGGGCCCTCAGCGTGGTGGCGGTGGACCGGGTGATCCCGCACTCGATCAACCCGGCCGAGATCGGCGGGGGAGAGCAGCTGGACCGGATCAACGCCGGCCAGGTGGATCCCCGGCTCCTGCGCAGCGGGGTGCTGCTCGCGACCGTCGTCGCGCTGCACAACCTCCCCGAGGGCCTGGCGACCTTCGTGGCCACCCTGAAAGAACCCTCCGGCGGCATCACGCTCGCCGTCGCCATCGCCATCCACAACGTCCCGGAGGGGCTCGCGGTGGCGGCTCCCATCTATGCCGCCACCCGGTCCAAGGTGCAGGCGCTGCTCTGGGCGAGCGTGTCCGGGCTGGCCGAGCCGGTCGGGGGTCTGCTCGGCTACCTCCTGCTCAGCGCGGTGCTGCCCGATGAGTGGATGGTGATCTCACTGGCCCTCGTCGCCGGGATGATGCTGGCCGTCAGCTTCCTCGAGCTGCTCCCGGCCGCCCGCCGCTACCAGACCCACCACACCCAGCCGCTGATCGGCTTCTTCCTCGGCGCGGTCGTGATGGTGCTCTCCCTCCAGCTCCTCGGCCAGGGCTGACCCACCCGGACCATGACCCACCCGAACCATCCCGATGATCTCGAAGTTGAGCGGAACAGACTCAACTCTGGCAGTGTTGACCCTGTCAGAGACTTTGCCCCTTGACGACTGGCCGACAGCGGCCGGGAGGAGTACGACATACCTATGGATCTGACGACGAAGGCCCAGGAGGCCCTGTCCACCGCCGTGCGCGACGCCGCCGCGGCGGGTCACGCGCAGGTCGAGCCCGCGCACCTGCTCAAGGCACTGGCCCAGCAGACCGACACCACCACCGGACCACTGCTTGAGGCGACCGGCACCTCGGCGAGCGCTGCCGTCGCGGCGGCCGACGACGCCCTGCGCGCGCTGCCCACCGCCAGCGGCACCACGATGGGCAACCCGCAGTTCTCCCGTGCCATGCACGCGGTCCTCAAGGATGCCCAGGACACGATGGCCGCGATGGGGGACAGCTTCATCTCCACCGACCATCTGCTCCTCGCGCTGGCCAGCACCGGCCGGTTCCCGATCCTGGACGCCGCTGCGCTCCAGCAGCAGATCCCCCTGCTCCGCGGCGGGGCCAAGGTCGACTCCGCCGACCCGGAGGCCACCTTCGACGCGCTCGGCAAGTACGGCACCGACCTCACCGCGATGGCCCGCGAGGGCAAGCTCGACCCGGTCATCGGCCGGGACAGCGAGATCCGGCGCGTGGTCCAGGTGCTCTCCCGCCGCACCAAGAACAACCCCGTCCTCATCGGCGAGCCCGGCGTCGGCAAGACCGCCGTTGTCGAGGGCCTGGCCCAGCGGATCGTCGAGGGCGATGTCCCCGAGTCCCTGCGCGACAAGACCCTCATCTCCCTGGACCTGGGCGCGATGGTGGCCGGCGCCAAGTACCGCGGTGAGTTCGAGGAGCGCCTCAAGGCCGTCCTCACCGAGATCCGCGAGAGCAACGGCAAGGTCATCACCTTCATCGACGAGCTGCACACCGTCGTCGGCGCTGGCGCCAGCGGCGACTCCTCGATGGACGCCGGCAACATGCTCAAGCCGCTCCTGGCCCGCGGCGAGCTGCGGATGGTCGGCGCCACCACCCTGGATGAGTACCGCGAGAACATCGAAAAGGACCCCGCCCTGGAGCGCCGTTTCCAGCAGGTCTTCGTCGGTGAGCCCAGCGTCGAAGACACCATCGCCATCCTGCGTGGCCTCAAGGAGCGCTACGAGGCGCACCACAAGGTCGCCATCGCCGACTCCGCCGTGGTCGCCGCCGCGACGCTGTCCGACCGCTACATCACCGGTCGCCAGCTGCCCGACAAGGCCATCGACCTCGTCGACGAGGCGGCCAGCCGCCTGCGGATGGAGATCGACTCCTCCCCGGTCGAGATCGATGAGCTCCGCCGCCAGGTCGACCGCCTCCGGATGGAGGAGATGCACCTGCAGCGTGAGGAGGACGACGCCTCCCGCGAGCGCCTGAGCCGGCTGCGCGCCGATCTCGCCGACAAGCAGGAGCAGCTCTCCGCGCTCAACGCTCGCTGGGAGGCTGAGAAGTCCGGCCTGAACCAGGTCGGTGAGCTCAAGGCCCGCCTGGATGAGTTGCGCACCCAGGCCGAGCGGCTCCAGCGTGCCGGCGACTACGAGGCCGCCTCCCGCCTGCTCTACGGCGAGATCCCGCAGGCCGAGCAGCAGCTCAGCGCCGCGCAGGAGGAGGAGCAGAGCGCACCGCATACGGACGGCTCCCCGATGGTCAAGGACGAGGTGGGCGCGGACGACATCGCCGACGTCATTTCCGCCTGGACCGGCATCCCCGCCGGCCGCCTGCTCGAGGGCGAGACCGAGAAGCTGCTCCGGATGGAGGACGTCCTCGGCGAGCGGCTGATCGGCCAGCGCTCCGCGGTCCGCGCCGTCAGCGACGCGGTCCGCCGCGCCCGCGCCGGGATCTCCGATCCCGACCGGCCGACCGGCAGCTTCCTCTTCCTCGGCCCGACCGGCGTCGGCAAGACCGAGTTGGCCAAGTCACTGGCCGACTTCCTCTTCGACGACGAGCGGGCGATGATCCGGATCGACATGTCGGAGTACTCCGAGCGGCACGCGGTCGCGCGCCTGATCGGGGCGCCCCCCGGCTATGTCGGCTACGAGTCCGGCGGTCAGCTCACCGAGGCCGTCCGCCGTCGCCCCTACTGCGTCGTCCTGCTGGACGAGGTGGAGAAGGCGCACCCGGAGACCTTCGACATCCTGCTCCAGGTGCTCGATGACGGCCGGCTGACCGACGGCCAGGGCCGCACCGTGGACTTCCGCAATGTGATCCTGGTGATGACCTCCAACCTGGGCAGCCAGTTCCTCGTCGACCCGACCATGGAGCCGGACGTCAAGCGTGACCTGGTCATGGGCGCGGTCCGCTCGGCCTTCAAGCCCGAGTTCCTCAACCGGCTGGACGAGGTCGTGATCTTCGACCCGCTCAGCCAGGAGGAGCTGGCCACCATCGTGGGCCTGCAGGTCGCGCAGCTCTCGCGCCGCCTCGCGGACCGGCGGATCACCCTCGAGGTGACCGACGCGGCCGCCGCCTGGCTGGCTGAGCGCGGCTACGACCCGGCCTACGGTGCCCGCCCGCTGCGCCGCCTGGTGCAGAGCGAGATCGGTGACCGGCTCGCCCGGGCGCTGCTCGCCGGTGAGGTGCGGGACGGCTCGTCGGTCACCGTCGACGTCGACCCCGAGGGTGAGGGTCTGCGGCTCGGCTGAGCTGCGGCATACGGGACTCGGGTTGGCCACGAGACCCCGCTGCGGACACATCTTGTCCGCGGCGGGGTCTACGTTGGCGCCATGAGCCTTTCCCAGCCCCTCACCGACTGGCTGCTGGACACCGATCCGGCGCTGCGCTGGCAGGTCGAGCGCGACCTGCTCGACGAGCCCGAGGAGGTATGGCGCAGCACCCGGGCGCGGGTCGTGCGCGAGGGATTCGGGGCGCGGCTGCTGCGCCTCCAGGACGAGGACGGCCAGTGGGCCGGGGGCGCCTTCTTCCCGACCCGGCGGGACCCGCGGGCCGAGGTCGGGGACGTCAACGTGGGCCAGCCGTGGGTGGCGACCACCCCCACGCTGAGCCTGCTGCGCCAGTGGGGCGCCGACCCACAGGCGCTCGGCGACACCGCCGAGAAGCTGCGCGCGAACAGCCGGTGGGAGTACGACGACCTGCCCTACTGGCACGGCGAGGTCGACGTCTGCATCAACGCCGAGACGCTGGCGACCGGCACCTGGCTGGGCGCCGATGTCACCGGGCTGGCGCGTTGGTTCCCTGAACACGAGGCGGCCGAGGGCGGCTGGAACTGCGAGTGGGTGGAAGGGTCCGCGCGCGCCTCCATCCACTCCACGCTCAACGGTGCGGTCGGTCTGCTGTACCGCGAGATGCACGGTGGTGACGCGCTCTCCGCCCAGGAGCGGGAGCTGCTGACCGCCTCGCGGCACCGGGCGGAGGAGTACCTCCTGACGCGCCACCTGCTGCGGCGGCTGTCCACGGCGGAGCCGGTGATCGGCGAGGCCTGCCAGTTCGGATACCCGTTCCGGTGGCACTACGACATCCTCCGCGCGCTGGACCACGTCCGGCTGGCGTCCGAGCACGACGGGAGGGCGCCGGACCCGCGACTGGCCGAAGCGGTCGAGATCGTCCGCGGGCTGCGGCAGGAGGACGGGAGCTGGCTGCAGCAGGTGCGCCACGAGGGGCAGGAGTGGTTCGCCGTCGACGTCCCGGTCGGTATGCCGTCGCCCTGGTTGACCCTCTACGGCACCCGGGTGCTCGACTGGTGGGACGGGCGGAAGGTCGCCTGAGGGCAGATGTGACCTGCTCGTGACCTGAGCACTGCGGTGCAGGTCAGCCGGGCAACGCGGCCGAGGCAGCGTCGGACATTCCACGCTCGTTCACCACTCGTTCACCCAACGCGCCTGCGGGCGACACGTGACCTCCCTACGTTCACGAGCGGTTGGCAACGCCGCCAAGCACGCCCAACACCCACCGGGCTCACTCTCGGCGGGCGTGCCAACACACACAGCACATCGAGAGAGGTAATCCCGTGAAGCTTCGCCGCTTTGCCCCGACCGTCGCGATCGCGATGGCCGCGTCCATCACCCTCGCCGCCTGTGGCGACGACACCCCGACCCAGACCGACACCCCGGCCGCCGAGGACACTGCTGCCGACGAGGGCGCCGACGAGGGTGCCGATGACGCCGCCGACACCGCTGGCGCCGAGGACACCGAGGGCGAGGCCGCCGCTGGTGGCGATCTGTCCGGCTCCCTGACCGGCGCTGGCGCGTCCTCTCAGGAGGCCGCCCAGACCGCGTGGATCGCTGGCTTCCAGGGCGTCGAGCCCGGCGTCACGGTCAACTACGACTCCGTCGGCTCGGGCGCCGGCATCGGCCAGCTCATCGCCGGCGCCGCGACCTTCGCCGGCTCCGACGCCTACCTGAACGAGGACCAGCGCGCCGAGGTGCAGAACGTCTGCTCCGGCGGCGACGCCGTCAACGTGCCGGTCTACATCTCCCCGATCGCCGTGCCGTTCAACCTGCCCGGCGTCGACGAGCTGAACCTCAAGCCCGACACCATGGCCAAGATCTTCGCCCAGGAGATCACCAGCTGGGACGACGAGGAGATCGCGGCCGACAATCCGGACGCCGACCTCCCCAGCACCCCCATCACGGTCGTGAACCGCTCGGACGAGTCCGGCACCACCGAGAACTTCACCGACTACCTGGCCGCCGCGGCTCCCGACGTGTGGACCGAGGAGCCCAGCAAGACCTGGCCGATCTCCGGCGGTGAGGCTGCCCCGCAGACCTCCGGTGTGATCAACGCGGTCCGTGGCGCCGAGGGCTCGATCGGCTACGCCGACGCCTCCGCTGTCGGTGACCTCGCGACCGTCAAGGTCGGCGTCGGCGAGGACTTCGTCGAGTTCTCGCCCGAGGCTGCGGCCAAGGTCGTCGAGGCCTCCCCGAAGGCCGACACCGGCGTCGAGGGTGACCTCGCCATCGACCTGGCCCACGACACCGAGGAGGCCGGCGCCTACCCGATCGTCCTCGTGTCCTACCTGATCATGTGCAAGCAGTACGAGGACGCCGACACCGCCAACCTGGTGAAGGCCTACTCCGAGTACATCGTCTCCGAGGACGGCCAGAACGCCAGCGCCGACGCTGCTGGCTCCGCCCCGATCTCCTCGAGCATGCGCGATGAGGCGATGAGCACCATCGACGCCATCACCGGCGGCTGATTCACCCCTCGGTGAGCAGCGCACGACGGCACGGCGGCCAGGGTCCTTGGGACCGTGGTCGCCGTGCCGGTGCGTCACCCTCAACCCGTCACTTCGGTGACATTCTGTGACTCCCGTGACATCCCGTGAGACCGAGTTCCTGTTCTGCAGAAAGGGTCGCCGATGAGCACCTCCACCCCTGAGGCGCCGCCGAAGGCGGAGTCCGAAGGGACCACCCCCAAGGCGGTCCGCCGTCCCGGAGACGTGATCTTCTCCGGCCTGTCCGTCGGCTCGGCCCTGCTGATCCTGGCCATCCTGGCCGGGGTCGCGATCTTCCTGATCACCAGCGCCGCCCCCATCTTCGTCGCGGACCCCGAGCAGGTCACCGGCGGCAACGGCTTCTTCTCCTACGTCTGGCCGCTGGTCTTCGGCACGATCGTGGCCTCGCTCATCGCGATGGTGGTCGCCACCCCGATCGCCGTCGGCATCGCGCTCTACGTCTCGCACTACGCGCCCCGCCGGATCGGCACCGCGATCGGTTTCGTGATCGACCTGCTGGCCGCCGTCCCGTCGGTGGTCTACGGCATGTGGGGCATGTTCGTCTTCGCCCCGGCGATCGTCCCGCTCTACCGGTGGCTGGCCGAGAACCTGGGCTTCATTCCGCTCTTCGGCAACCCCTCGTCCTCGGGACGCACGCTGCTCACCGCCTCACTGGTGCTCGCGGTGATGATCCTGCCGATCATCACCAGCGTCTCGCGCGAGGTCTTCCTGCAGACCCCGCGCCTGCACGAGGAGGCTGCGCTGGCCCTGGGCGCCACCAAGTGGGAGATGATCAAGACCGCTGTGCTGCCCTTCGGCAAGCCCGGCATCATCGGCGGCACCATGCTCGGCCTGGGCCGCGCGCTCGGCGAGACGATGGCCGTGGCCATCATTCTCGCGCCGGGCGTGTTCACCTGGAACTTCATCGGCCCGGGCAACCGAACCATCCCCGCCGAGATCGCGCTGAACTTCCCCGAGGCCTTCGGCCTGCGGCTGGAGGAGCTGATCGCCGCCGGTCTCGTCCTGTTCGCCATCACCCTCGCGGTCAACCTGGTCGCCAGGTGGATCGTCGAGCGGTCCTCCGAGTTCTCGGGAGCCAACTGATGACCCTCGACCAGAAGACCCCGGAGTCCGAGCAGCACGCCGAGGAACTGCCGGAGACCGCGCTGGACCGGATGGACGGCATCGAGCTGGCCCCGGTCCACCCCGCCTCCAACAACCTGGGCCGCATCACCCTCGGCGTCGGCGCCGCGATCGGTCTGGTGCTCTGGCTGATCGGCCTGAACGTGGCGCTGGCCGCGGTCATCGCCTTCATCCTCTACCTGATCGGCACCTACATCGCCTTCCGGCAGACCGCGGGTCACCGCCAGGCGGTCGACCGGACGATGACCGCCCTGGTGGCTGGCGCCTTCGTGCTCGCCGTCCTGCCGCTGATCTCGCTGTTGTGGACGGTCATCTCGCAGGGCTCGGGCACGCTGTTCAACGCCAACTTCCTCAACCAGTCGATGAACGGGGTGACCGGCGTCCACGACCGGGCGACGGTTGAGGAGGGTGCCCCGATGGTGGGTGGCGCCTACGCCGCCATCATCGGCACGCTGATCATCACCGGCATCGCCGCCTTGATCTCGGTGCCGATCGGGATGTTCACCGCGATCTACCTGGTGGAGTACGGCCAGAAGAACAAGCTGTCCCACGCGATCCGGTTCCTCGTCGACGTGATGACGGGTATCCCCTCGATCGTGGCCGGCCTGTTCGCCTACGCGCTGTTCGCCACCCTCTTTGGCCCCGGCACCAAGAACGGTGTTGCCGGCGCGATCGCGCTGTCGGTGCTGATGATCCCGACCGTGGTGCGCAACAGCGAGGAGATGCTGCGGATCGTCCCCAACGAGCTCCGCGAGGCCGCTCTGGCCCTGGGCGTTCCGAAGTGGCGGGTCATCCTCAAGGTGGTCCTGCCGACCGCCGCGTCGGGCCTGGCCTCCGGTGTCACGCTGGCGATCGCCCGCGTCATCGGTGAGACCGCCCCGCTGCTCGTGGCCGTGGGCTACTTCCGCGCCATCAACACCAACCCGTTCGAGGGACCGATGAACACGCTGGCGGTCTACGCCTACTGGATGTTCATGAAGCCCCTCAACCCCGGATACCCTGCGCCCAGCCTCGACCGCGCCTGGGCAGCGGCTCTCATGCTGCTGATCATCGTGGTCCTGCTCAACCTGGCCGCCCGACTCATCGCCAAGTTCTTCGCGCCGAAGACCGGCCGCTGACCCCAAGGAAAGACACACCATGTCAAAGCGCATCGACGTCAAGGACCTTGACATCTACTACGGCGACTTCCACGCGGTGAAGGACGTCAGCATGGCCATCGAGCCCCGTTCGGTGACCGCCTTCATCGGCCCCTCGGGCTGTGGCAAGTCCACCTTCCTCCGCACCCTGAACCGGATGCACGAGGTCATCCCCGGTGGCCGCGTCGACGGCATCGTGGAGATGGACGGCAAGAACCTCTACGGCCGCGGCGTCGACCCCGTCGACGTCCGCCGCCGGGTCGGGATGGTCTTCCAGCGCCCCAACCCGTTCCCGACGATGTCCATCAAGGAGAACGTCCTGGCCGGCGTTCGCCTCAACTCCAAGCGGCTGTCCAGCAAGGCCGCCAACGAGCTGTGCGAGCGCTCGCTGCGTGGCGCCAACCTGTGGAACGAGGTGAAGGACCGGCTCGACAAGCCCGGTTCGGGGCTGTCCGGTGGTCAGCAGCAGCGCCTGTGCATCGCCCGCGCGATCGCGATCCAGCCCGAGGTCATCCTGATGGACGAGCCCTGCTCGGCCCTGGACCCGATCTCCACGCTGGCGATCGAAGACCTGATCAACGAGCTCAAGCAGGAATACACCGTCGTCATCGTCACGCACAACATGCAGCAGGCGGCGCGTGTCTCGGACAAGACCGGCTTCTTCAACCTGGAAGCCACCGGCAAGCCCGGCGAGCTCGTCGAGTACGACACCACCCAGACGATCTTCAACAACCCGGCCAAGAAGGCGACCGAGGACTACATCTCCGGCCGCTTCGGCTGATCTCCTGCGATAGTGGCGGGTATGACGAGACTCAAGTCACGGCATACCCGCCACTTCGCGGTTCTCGGGGTGGGTCTGGCCCTGGTCACCCTGCCGCTCGCGGCGTGCAGCGATGACGCCGAGGATGACATGGTCACCACCTCCGAGCCCCCGCCGCCCACCGCGGCCGACCGGCTCGAGCAGGCGCACGATGTGCTCGTCGACGCCGGCTCGGTGCATCTGCAGATGACCGGAACCGACCTGCCCGAGGACGTCAACAGCTACATCATCAGCGCCACCGGAGCCGGGACCATGGACCCGCCCGCCTTCGACGGCACGATCACCGCCCGCCTGGCCGGCGTCCAGGCCGACGTGCCGACGATCGCGGTCGACGGCAATCTCTACGTCAAGCTGCCGTACGTGCCCCGGCACATGCGCACCGACCCCGCTGACCTCGGTGTGCCGGACCCGGCGACCCTCTTCGACCCCGAGGTGGGGCTGGTCGGGCTGCTGCCGCAGACGCAGGACCCGGAGTTCGGGGATCGCTCACGCGCCGGCGCCGAGGTGCTGCAGGAGATCACCGGCACCCTGCCTGGCGAGGCCGTGGTCGACCTGCTCTACGCGGGGGACCGCGGCGCGGAGTTCGATGTGGTCTACGGCCTCGTGGAGGGGGACTGGGAGGTGCGGACGGTGACGATCACCGGGCCGTTCTACCCGCCGGCGGAGTCGACCTACACCCTGACCCTCGACCAGTACGGTGCCCCCGTCACCGTGACCGCCCCCTGACGTGCCGGCGGGGGAGGGCCGGGGGGCCGAGGACGCACGCGACGGACGCGTGACGGCGAAGGGGGCCCGCTCGCTGCTGGCCGTCGCGGCGCTGGCCGTGGCCCTGGCGGCGGCGGACACCTATGTCGTCGTGCTCGCGCTGACCGACATGATGGCCGGGGTCGGGGTGGGCATCGAGTCCCTGCAGCGGGGGACGCCGATCATCTCCGGCTTCCTGCTCGGCTACATCGCCGTGCTACCGCTCATCGGGCGGCTCTCGGACCTCATCGACCGGCGCCGGATCCTCATCTGGTGCCTGGTGATCTTCGTGGTCGGCTCGGCGGTGACGGCCGTCTCGGTGGACCTGTCGGTGATGGTCGTGGGCCGCTTCCTGCAGGGCCTGGGCGGTGGTGGTCTCGTGCCGGCGACGCTCGCCCTCGTGGCCGACCTCTGGCCACCCGGTCGACGGGGGATGCCGCTGGGGATCGTCGGCGGGGTGCAAGAGCTCGGCTCGGTGCTCGGCCCGCTCCTCGGTGCCCTCATCCTGATCGTCGGCGACTGGCGCGACATCTTCTGGGTCAACGTCGGCCTCGGCCTGCTCTGCCTCCTCGGCGTCGCCCTCCTCCGCCCCCGCACCCGCACCTCCCCTTCCCGACCGGACGCGCAGGATGACCCGGAAACCACCCCACCGGACGCGCGTGGTGCTTCGCAAACCACCCCACCGGACGCGCGTGGTGCTTCGCAAACCACCCCACCGGACGCGCAGGATGGTCCCGAGCGGCCCCACCGGACGTCCTCGGTGCTCACCGCGACCGCCTGGGTCCTCGCTCTCCTCGCCGCCGCGCTCTGGGCCCTCACCCTGCTTGCCCCGCCCGCCTTGGCCACCTCGATCACCTGGGGCGTGCCGTTCGTCCCGATCGAGGGGCTGGCGACCCGGGTCGGCACCCCGATCGGTCTGGCCGCCGTCGGTATGTCGTTTCTGCTCGCCCTGGTCACGGCCCGGCGCTGGCTCCCCCTGCTCCTCGCCGCCGACCTGCTCGGGGCCACGTTCGTCGCCATCGCGCTCGGCTCCCTGGTCCTCACCTTCTCCACCGCCAATCCCGAGACCGAGGTGCTCGGGCCGATGGGGGTCTGGTTGCTGCCGGTGGGGGCGCTGGCCGCGATCGCCTTCCTCATCCGGCAACGCACCGCCCGACACCCGCTCATCCCCAGTGGCGTGGTCCGTCGCCGGGTCTGGCCGGCCCTGGTCGTCAGCGTCCTCGTCGGGGCCGCGATCGTGGCCGTCGTTGTCGACGTGCCGCTCCTGTCCCGGTTGACCCAGGACACCGACGAGACGGATGCGGCGCTCGTGCTGGTCCGCTTCCTCGTCGCGGTGCCGATCGGTGCGGTCCTGGGCGGCTGGGCACTGCGTCGGCTGGGCCCGGCCCTGGTCGCCGCGCCGGGCCTGGCCCTGGCAGCAGCCGGGATCCTGGCGATGGCGCAGTGGGAGCGCAGCTCGCTCGACGACGTGGTCCCCACCACCCTGGCCCTGATCGCGGCGGGGCTCGGGGTCGGCCTGGCCATCGCGCCGGTCAACGACGCCGCGCTCGCCGACGCCATCGAGGAAGGACATGGCGCCGTCAGCTCCCTGGTCGTCGTCGCCCGCATGGTCGGCATGGTCGTCGGTCTGGCGCTGCTCACCTCGCTGGGGCTGCGGCGGTTCCACCTCGAGGTGGAACGTCTCACCGATCCGACCGACACCGAAGCGCTCCTGGACGCCGCCGTCATCCAGGTCCAGACCGTCCTCACCGGCGCCGGTATCGCGGCCGCCCTCGCAGCCGTCGTCGCGCTCGCTCTCGGCTTCCGGCCCGTCGGCCACCACCGGGAACAGCCGCACCCGTCCGCGGGCTGAGCACACGGCATACCCTGAACCCATGACCGAGACGCTGCACCTCGTCGGCGACCCCGAGGCCGACCGGATCCTGACCGAGCACCCCTTCGCCCTGCTGACCGGCATGCTGCTGGACCAGCAGATCCCGATGGAGGTCGCCTTCGACGGCCCGCGCAAGATCCAGGAGCGACTCGGCTCCATCGACCCGGCGACGATCGCCCAGACCGACCCCGAGGAGTTCATCGCCCT
This sequence comes from Ornithinimicrobium pulveris, assembly GCF_050261105.1. Taxonomy (GTDB): domain Bacteria; phylum Actinomycetota; class Actinomycetes; order Actinomycetales; family Dermatophilaceae; genus Ornithinicoccus. Next base: position 354,401 of record NZ_CP189837.1, read on the forward strand.
GTGCGCGGCCACCCCGGCCGTCCACCGCTTCCCCTCGTCCATGGGCCAGCGCGTGCACGACCTCGCCGCCGCCGTCGTGGAGGACTGGGACGGGGACACCGAGCGGATCTGGACCGAGGGTGACCCGGACGGCAAGGAGGTCCTCAAGCGGCTCAAGGCGCTGCCCGGGTTCGGGGACCAGAAGGCCAAGATCTTCCTCGCCCTGCTCGGCAAGCAGCGCGGCCTGGACGCGGACGGTTGGCGCACGGCGGCCGGCGACTACGGCAAGGACGGCGTGCACATGTCGATCGCCGACGTCACCAGTGCCGACTCGCTGACCAAGGTCCGCGCCTACAAGAAGGAGAAGAAGGCTGCCGCCAAGGCAGCCAAGGGGTGAGCACTCCCGCCCCCACCCAGCAGCGCAGCGTCTGGGCCGAGCCCGGCATGCTCGCGCTCGCGATCCTCGCCTTCACCGGCTTCTCCGGGTATGCCGCGCTCCTGCCCGCCGCCCCGCTCTGGGTCGTCCGCGAGGGCGGCGCCGACACCGCCGGAGCGGGGGCGGTCAACTTCGTCCTGCTCGCCGCGACCGTCGCCACCCAGTTCGCCGTCCCCTGGCTGATCCGCCGCCTCGGCTGGGGCGTCGTGCTCTCGGCCGGCATGGTGCTGCTGGGCGTGCCCTCGCTGCTCCACGGCCTCACCCCTGCACTCGCCCCCACCCTCGCGCTCTCCGCCGTCCGCGGTGTCGGTTTCGGCATCCTCACCGTCGCCGCGAGCGCGGCCGCGGTCCTGCTCGTTGAGCCCGCCCGCCGGGGCGCCGCGGTCGGTGCCTACTCGCTCGCGCTCTCCTTCCCCAACATCCTGCTCATGCCCTCCGGCGGCTGGATCGCCGACACCTGGGGCTTCTGGCCGGTCTTCGCGGTCGGCGCGCTCCCGCTCCTGGGCATCCCGGCCTGCCTGGCGATCGCCCGCCACCTTCCCGAGCGCGCCACCCAGCGACCAGAGGACCGCGCCCAGGTGACGGACGCGCCGGCTGGGGCGACGACATACCTGCGCCTCCTGCCCCCGACCCTCGTCCTGCTCGCCGTCACGCTCGCGGGCGGGGCGATCATCACCTTCGCCCCGCAGCTGGTCGCGGTGCCGTGGCTCTCGCTCGCCGGGTTGTTCGCGATGGGGCTGTGCTCGACGATCGTGCGCTGGCGGATCGGCGCGATCGCCGACCGGGTGGGCGTGGACCGGCTCGTGTGGCCGTTCGTAGTGCTCGTCGTGGTCGCGCTGTCGCTGTTCGCGCTCCTCGTCCGCGACCCGGTCACCCCGGCCGAGGTGTGGCCCTGGGTCGCGGTGTGCGCGCTGGTCGGCGTGAGCTACGGGGCGCTGCAGAATCTCACCATGCTCCAGGCCTTTGCCGCGGCTGGTCCGCGCCGCGTGGGCGCTGCGAGCGCGGTCTGGAATGCCGGTTTCGACGCCGGCACCGCGATCGGTTCGCTGCTGGTCGGAGCCGTCGCCGTGGGCGCCGGATTTGGGTCCGGTATGGCGCTTGCCGCCGTCCTCTGCGCCCTCACCGTGCCGTTGGCGCTGGGTGGGGCGCGGCGGGCCATCAGCTCGCCTCGATGACTCCGTCGCCCGTGAGCTGCACGACCACCGGCGCGTGGTCCGAGGCCCCCTTGCCCTTGCGCTCCTCCCGGTCGATGAACGCCCCCTCGACCCGCTCGGCCAGCGCCGGTGAGGCGAGCGCGAAGTCGATCCGCATGCCGCGCCGCTTGGGGAAGGCGAGCTGGGTGTAGTCCCAGTACGTGTAGACCCCGGGTCCCTCCGTGTGCGGCCGCACGACATCGGCGAAGCCCGCGTCGACGACCGCGTCGAAGGCGGCGCGCTCCCGCGGGCTGGTGTGCGTGCGGCCCTGGTAGTACTCCACCGACCAGACGTCCTCGTCCCGCGGCGCGATATTCCAGTCGCCCATCAGCGCGATCTGCGCCTGCGGGTCGGCCGCGAGCCAGCCCTCGCCCGCCGCGCGCAGCGCCGCCAACCAGTCCAGCTTGTAGACCAGGTGCGGGTCCTCCAAGGAGCGCCCGTTGGGGATGTAGAGGCTCCACGCCCGCACCCCGCCGCACGTCGCGCCGATCGCCCGGGCCTCGGCGGCGGCCGGCTCACCCCAGCCCGGTTGCCCCGGGAAACCGATCTCGACCTCCTCCAGCCCGACCCGGCTCACGACCGCCACGCCATTCCACTGCGACAGCCCGTGGTGCGCGACCTCATATCCCGCCAGTTCGAAGGGCAACAGCGGGAACTGCTCGTCCTTGCACTTGGTCTCCTGCAGCGCGAGGACGTCGATCTCGTGCCGCTCGAGCAGCGCGATCACCCGGTCGACCCGGGTCCGGATGGAGTTGCAGTTGAAGGTGGCGAGGCGCACGCCACCACCCTATGCGGGCTCGGCAGGCACCTAGGCGGCGCACATCCGGCCCCGAGGCATGGGGGAGGCGTCCGTCTTGACTTCGAGAATCAAAATGATAATGATTCTCATCATAATGAACCGACGCACAGCACACCGACGCCCGACCACCTCCCTCGCCCTCCTCTCCCTCTCCGCGCTGGTCCTGGCCAGTTGTGCCCAGACGGGCTCCAGCAATGGCACCAGTGGGGACGGCGACACCGGCGCTGCTGGGCGCGGCACGGCAACCACGCAGGGGGAAGAGGTGCAGGCGGGCGTTGAGGAGGCGACCAGCGACGGCGGCGGGCAGGACTCAGAGGCGGCGCAGGCCTCCGAGCCGGTGCCCGACGCGGTGGTCCGCGAGGCGGCTGGCCCTGCCCCGCGGCTGGCGGTCTCCTACGACGGCGGCGTCATGGTGATCGACGCGATGAGCCTCGACGTGCTCACCCAGGCTCCGCTGGAGGGCTTCGTCCGGCTCAACCCAGCGGGTGACGGCCGGCACCTGTTCGTCACCGAGGGGGACAGCCTGCGTCTGTTGGATGCTGGCACCTGGAGCGAGCCGCACGGCAACCACGACCACAGCTACACCACCACCCCGAGCCTGACGGATCTCACCCTGGACGGCGAGAAGCCCGGGCACGTCGTCCCGCACGGCGGCCGGACCGCTCTGTACTTCGACGGTGCTGGCCGCGTCGACCTCATCGACCCGACCACCCTGGACGCCTCCGCTGGCCAGATCACGATCGAGCGCAGCCACGAGGTGCCGGAAGCGCACCACGGGGTGGCGCTGCTGCTCGAGGATGGCTCGCTGCTCGAGACCGTCGGGACGAGCGAGGAGCGGACCGGCGCCCGGGTCGTCGACGCGGACGGGCAGGAGACTGCCCGGACCGAGGAATGCCCGGGCGTGCACGGCGAGGCTGTCGCCGCTGATGATGTCGTCGTCCTGGGCTGCCAGGACGGGCTGGTGGTCTATCGCGACGGAGACTTCAGCAAGGTCAACTCGCCTGACGACTACGGCCGCATCGGCAACCAGGCCGGCACCCCGCTCAGCCCGATCGTGCTCGGCGACTACAAGGTCGACGAGGACGCCGACCTCGAGCGCCCCGAGCGGGTCAGCCTCACCGACACCCGCACTGGCGAGCTCCAGCTGGTCGACCTCGGTACCTCCTACACCTTCCGCTCACTCGCCCGCGGCCCGCAGGGGGAAGGCCTCGTGCTGGGGACGGACGGGTCGCTGCACGTGATCGACGTCGAGTCCGGCGAGGTCGCCCAGCAGATCCCGGTGGTCGAGGAGTGGGAGGAGCCGGCGGAATGGCAGCAGCCGCGCCCGACGCTCTTCGTGCTCGGTCAGTTCGGTTACGTCACCGAGCCCGCCACGCGTGAACTGCACATCCTGGACCTCGACACGATGGCGGTGATCGACAGCGTCCAGCTGCCCGAAGTCCCCAACGAACTCACCGGCGTCGACGGCCGTGTCGCGGACAGCGGGCACGGTGCCGGGTCAGGTCACGAGGGCCACGAAGGGCACGAGGACCACGACGACCACGACGACCACGACCACGAGGACCACGAGGACCACGAGGGCCACGACCACTGATCCCTCACCTCAGGCGCGGGTGATCCTGCGCAATGCCCCCCGGTATGCCGCCGCCACAGCCGGCCGAGCCAGTCCGGCGAGCCGGTCGGGCAGGTGGGACACGCCATACCTCTGGCGCCAGCGCAGTTCTGTGCGGTCCGGACCGGCTGGGTCGAGGGTGACCTCGATCCGGCCGGTGAGGATCCGACCGACCTTCTCGATGACGGCGTGCCGGGGTGGCTCCCACCTCCGCACCACCATCCGGTCATCGAAACCCAGTGTGCCCAGGCCGGTGCGGGCGACAAAGGTGGCCCCGGCGCCGAGCGGGCCACTGGTGCTGGTGGTTTCCGTCAGCGGGATCGCCGCAGTGTGCCGGTCCAGGTCCCACAGCCGCTCCCACACCTGAGCCGGCGCGCCCTCGACGGTGAGGTGCAGGGTGAAGGTGGGGATCGGCATACGGGAAGGGTAGGGCGCGGGGAGGACAGTCTGCTCATCTCCGCCGCCAAGCAAGGTTGCTCACGGAATGCACGGCAATTGCGTTGCATTCCGTGAGCAACCTTGTCTGGTCTGAGTCGGGCTCGGCGCACGTTGGCCTCGTCCTGTGCGCGGGCGGATGTCTGTCGGAGGGCCTGCCTACGATGACAGCATGAGCAGCCACCCCAGCCTGACCCTCGGCGCCCACGTCGACCAGACCGACCCGATCGCCGAGGCGCAGGCGCGGGGGATCACGATGGTGCAGTTCTTCCTCGGCGACCCGCAGAGCTACAAGGGACCCGTGGTGCACCACGAGGGTGGCGCGGAGGGACTGCGGGCGGCGGCGCAGGAGGCGGGGGTCGACCTCTATGTGCACGCGCCGTACATGATCAACGTCGCCACCACCAACAACCGGATCAGGATCCCGTCCCGCAAACTGCTTCAGCAGCACATGACGGCGGCGACCGAGATCGGGGCCAAGGGGCTGATCGTGCACGGCGGCCACGTCGGGGACGACGACGATCCCGCCAAGGGCTTCGACAACTGGCGTAAGGCGATCGAGGCGACCGACCTGACCATCCCGCTCCTGCTGGAGAACACTGCCGGCGGCGACAACGCAATGGCCCGCCACCTGGACCGGATCGGGCGGACCTGGGAGGCGATCCAGCAGGCCGACGGCGCGGACATGGTCGGCTTCTGCCTGGACACCTGCCACGCCTGGGCGGGCGGGATCGAGCTGGGCGAGGTGGTGGAGCAGGTGCGCTCGATCACCGGCCGGATCGACCTGGTGCACGCCAACAACTCGCGCGACGCGGCCGGGTCCGGGGCCGACCGGCACGCGCCGTTGGGTGATGGCCAGATCCCGCAGGACGAGCTGGCGGATGTGCTGCGTGCGGCTGGCGCGCCGGTGCTCCTGGAGACGCCGGGCGCCGACCTGCACGAGGCGGACCTGGCCTGGCTGCGAGAGCGGCTCTGATCAGGGGTTCTCGCGAGCCCGGCCTACAGTGAACGGCATGGGAGTCGCGCTGATCACCGGGGCCTCGTCGGGCCTGGGCAAGGAGTACGCCGTCCAGCTGGCCGCGCGCGGTCACGACCTCGTGCTGGTGGCCAGGGACGAGGGTCGGTTGGCCGCGCTCGCCGAGGAGCTGAGGGCCGCCCACGGCCATCGGGTGGAGGTTCTCCCCGCAGACCTCGCCGACCGCGCTGAGCTGCAGCGAGTCGCCGACCGGTTGGCCGACCAGGGGCGAGCGGTGGACCTGCTGGTCAACAACGCCGGGTTCGGTTCCCGCCGCGGCTTTGTCCGCAACGACCTCGAGGAGGAGGAGCGGGCGCTGGACCTCATGGTGCGAGCCGTGATGGTGCTCAGCCACGCGGCCGCTGGCGGCATGCGCGAGCGGGGGAGGGGCGCGATCCTCAATGTCTCTTCGGTGGCCTCCTTCGCGGTGATGGGCCACTACTCGGCGATCAAGTCCTATGTCACCGTCTTCTCCGAGGCCCTGGCCAACGAGCTGGCGCCGCACGGCGTGAGCGTGACGGCGGTCTGCCCGGGCTTCGTGCATACCGAGTTCCACCAGCGGGCGGAGATGAACATGTCCCGCCTGCCCGAGGCGCTCTGGCTGGACGCGCCCAGCGTCGTGCGAGAGTCGCTCGCCGCCGTCGCAGCCGGCAAGGTCGTCTCGGTGCCGTCCACGACATACAAGGGGCTCGTGGGGTTGTTGCGGGTCGCGCCGCGCGGGGCGGTGCGCCGGGTCGCGGGCTCGCTGGCGACCCGTCGCCGCCCGCTGGACCAGCGCTGAACTACGCTCGGGTGTCATGACGAAGGTCCGTGACCGACTGCTCGAGCTGATCAAGGACCGGGCCGTGGTGCACGGCCGGGTCACCCTGTCCTCCGGCAAGGAGGCGGACTACTACGTCGACCTGCGCCGGATCACCCTGGACGGAGAGGCCGCGCCCCTGGTCGGCGAGGTGATGCTGGACCTGGTCGCCGACCTTGAGGTCGAGGCCGTCGGGGGGCTCACGATGGGCGCCGACCCCGTCGCCACCGCGATGCTGCACGCCGCCCACCGCCGCGGCCAGCAGCTGGATGCCTTCGTGGTCCGCAAGGCCGAGAAGGCGCACGGGCTGCAGCGCCGGATCGAGGGGCCCGACATCGCCGGTCGCCGCGTGCTGGTCGTCGAAGACACCTCGACCACCGGCGGATCCCCGCTCACCGCGCTCGCCGCCTGTCGCGAGGCCGGGGCCGACGTGGTGGCCGTCGCCGTCATCGCGGACCGCGCGAGCGGAGCCGAGGAGAAGGTGAGGGAGTCCGGCGTCGACTACCGGGCGGCATACACCCTCGGCGATCTCGGCCTGGGCTGACCAGGCGCCAGGCCACTCCCTCCCGTGACTGGCCGCCGCTGGGCACTGGACCCGGGCTGACCCGGCGCTTGCCCACTCCTTCTCCGGACACGACTGGACCCCTGCGCCTTCCCCGGTCGCAGGGGTCCAGTCGTGTCTCTGGCGGGCCGCCGGCCCACCCGCGGATCACATCCCGGGGACGCGACCGAACCAGATCCGGCTGCTGACGGGGGCGCCGAAGCGGACGCCAGCATTGGGGTTGAGGGCCTCGTAGGTCATCCCGGCCCCGGCGTAGATCCCGACGTGGTAGAAGTCGTCGTAGAAGATCAGGTCGCCCGGCTGCGGGTCGGTGACGGGGGTGACCATGGCCTTCTGGTCGCGCACCGTGCGGGGGATGTTGATGCCGTTCTGCTGGTAGACGTACCAGGTGTAGGACGAGCAGTCGAAGGCGTTCGGAGGCGTCCCGTAGAGGACGTAGGGGTAGCCGACGTACTGCGCCGCGGTGTCCAGGATGGCCTGGCGCAGCGGGCTGGTGTCCTGCGGCGGGGTGGGCACCGGTGCCGGCGCGGGGGCCGGGGTGGGGGCCGGAGCGGTCGTGGTGAGCACGCCCGGGGACATGAACTGGTTGTTGGCCATCTGCAGCCAGCCGCTGCTGTGGATGGTTCCGCGGACCTCGGTGCCGCCGGTGCGGGTGCCGACGACGCTGTGCGAGGTCGAGGGGCCGGATCGGACGTTGGCGACCGCGGCCGAGACGTAGCGGGTGACCTCCTGGGCACCGCCGCCACCGCCGGAGCCGGGGTTGACGTCGGTCAGCACGCTCGGGGCCATGAACTGGGTGCTGGAGATGCGCAGCCACCCGTTGGAGGTCAGCTGGCCGCTCACGGACGTGCCGGCGGTCCGGGTCCCGACGACGTTGTATGACGTGGAGGGCCCGGAGCGGACGTTCGCCACCGGGACGCTCACCCAGCGTTCCACCGTCGTGGCGCCGGGGTCCGGGGTGGGGGCAGGGGCGGGGCTCGGGGACGGGGCGGGGGTGGAGCTGTTGGTCAGGATGGTGCCGCTCATGAACCGGCCGTTACCCATGTCCAGCCAGCCGTTGACCCAACTGCCGCTCACCTGGGTGCCGCGGGTCAGGGTGCCCACGACGCGGTGGTTCAGGCCGGGGCCCGAGCGCACATTGCCGATGTCAGCGGTGACCACCTGAGTGACGGTCTGGCCGCCGCCCCCGCCGCCCCCGCCGCCGCCGCCCGAGGGGTCGGTGGTGGTGAGGTTGTTGGCCGCGACGAACCGATTCTCACCGGTGCGCAGCCAGCCGTTGCTGGTCATGGTGCCGGTGAGACGGGTGCCCATCGAGTGGCCACCGACGATGCTGCCCGAGTTGGAGGGCTGGCTGCGGACGTTGACGCCCTGCGGGACGTTGACCCACATCGTCAGCTGGCTCGTGGAGGGGGTCGGCAGGATCCGGCGGGTGGAGATCGGGTTGGTCCTCACCGGGGTGGTCGCGACCGGGTTGGTGGCCACCGGGGTGGTCGCGACCGGGGTCGTCGCCACCGGGGTGGCGGGCAGCACCGGCTGAGCCCCAAGGGGGGAACGGGGGAGCTGCGGGGTGGCTGGAGCGGCCTGAGCCGAGGGGGCCAGGACCAGGACCGGAGCTGAAGCTGCGGTGACCGCGATCAGGGTCTTGGACAGGCTGCGCGTGCGTGTTGGCATGGGGGACTTTCCATCAATCACGTTCAGGGGACAGGACCGCTCAGCAGGGACCTGAGCAAGAGCAGTGAACCCCCTTCCCCGACGGGGGCGCAACCCCCACCCCGTGGGATGAGTGCGGTTTCAGCGGGAACTACAAGCACGTAACTTCGTGATGTTGGTCACAGGCCAGGAGCATCGCCGCAGGTCACCCCGAATATCACATCGTTGTGATTCGTTGACCTGCGGTTTTCTGGGATTTCACATCCGTTTCGCCCGTCACTCGTGGCGCGAGACGGCTGTGAAGAACGATGTTCTGCGAGGCGCCTGTGACAACCCTGTGAACGCCTCTCCGGGTCCTCTTCGTCTCCCCCTTGTGCTCTCTCTCCCTCTCTCCCTCCGCCCCTCGGGTGCCTTCGCCCCCCGCCGTCTCCCTCTGTCTTCCTCTGTCTCCCTCCGTCTCCCCGCCGCCCCTCGGGTGCCTCCGCCTCCCGCGGGCGCCCCTCGGGTGCCTCCGCCTCCCGCGGGCGCCCCTCGGGTGCCTCCGCCTCCCGCGGGCGCCCCTCGGGTACATCCGCCTCCCCGGCCGCCCCTCCGCCTCCCCGGCGTGTCTTGCACTGTTCAGATGTGGTGTTGCGTGTCGGGTGCCTGGGCGCGGATTGTGCACAGCCGAATCTGCACATCAGGTCCGGCTGAACGAGGAAGAGCCCCCGCTCCGACCGTGTGGTCGGAGCAGGGGCCCAGGTGTCCCTCGCCGGACTAGCCGGCAGGAGGCCGATCAGCGGCGGCGGCGGTCCCAGTGTGCGAAGCCAGCGTTGCGGGCGGCGTCCTCGCTCTCGAACCAGACCTCTGCGCGCACGGCGTCGTAGGACGGGGAGTCCGGGGTGTGGAAGAGCATCGACCCAGCGTTGCCCTTCACTCCCCAACCCTCCGGGCCGCTGCCGTCCTCTAGGGGCTCAGCGGACCCGGCGCCGTAGGCGGACTCGGCGAAGGTGGGCTGGGCCGAACCTTGCGCGCTCTGGCCGTCCTGGGCCTGGCCTTCGGTCCAGCCGTCCTGACGGTCGCCCTCGGCCCAGCCGTCCTGACGGTCGCCCTCGGCCCAGCCGTCACGGCGGTCGCCATCGGAGCGGTCGTCGTGGCGGAGGTCCTGGTGACCCTCGTGGCGCTCGTCGTAGCGGGCGTCCTGGTGACCCTCGTGGCGCTCGTCGTAGCGGGCGTTCTGGTGGCCACCTTCGCGGAACTGGCCGTCCTCGTGGCGACCATCTCCCCGACCGTCGTGGGTCAGGTCCTGCTGGTGGCCATGGTCCTCGCCACGCTCACCACGCTGGGGCGCTGCGTAGCCCTCGCTCTGCGGAGCGTCATCACCCTGGCCCTGGCGTGCGTCAGCGCGGCCCGTGCCCTGGTCCCAACTGTCATCGCGTCGGGTGTCACCGGCGTGCGCAGCTCCGGCCGCGGAAGCTCCGGCCGCCGCTGCGCCGCCCGCGGCATACCCGGCATCGTGATCGCCCGCGCGGGACTCGTCGTAGCCGTGGCCCGTCTGCTGGTCGGCCTCAAGGCGATGGGCGTCACCGTCCTGCGCGGCGTAGGTGTCGCCGGAGTCGTCACGGTAACGGCGGTCATCCTCGACCCGGTCCTCGTAGCGGTGGCCGTGGTCGTGGTCACGGCTGCTGTGACCGTGATCGGCGTCGGTCTGCCTTGCAGCCTCGGCATCGGTCGCGCCGCCACCCTCGTGGTGGCTCATGACCTCGTCGGCCGTCAACGGCTCGTCGGCGGCACGGTACTGGTCGTCGGTGCGGGTGCCATCCTCGGCGCGGTGCTGGTCATCGGCTCGGTACTGCTCATCAGCCCGGTGCTGGTCATCAGCGCGGTGCTGATCGTCAGCACCGTGCTCGGCGCCCAGCGGCTCGGTCCGACCGCCGTGGTCGATGTCCTCGTCGGTCAGCGGGTGGACATCCTGAACAGCGTCCGCCTGAGCGTCGCCGTGCAGATCCTGCCGCTGCTCGTGCGTTTCCTGGTGCCCAGCGTCGTGCTGGTCGTCGGAGGTGGCGTGCGCACCACCAGCCGCAGCGGCTCCACCGGCCGCGCCCATGGCCCCGATGGAGGCCGCCTGGCGCCAGCCCTCGTCGTCGGCCTGGCTGTCCTGCGCGTGACCGTCATGGGCCTGGGTGTCCTGCGCATAGCCCTCATGGGCCTGGCTGTCCTGAGTATGGCCGTCATGGGCCTGGGCGTCATGGCCCTGGGCGTCGTAGGCGTGGGCCTCGTCGGCAGCCGCCTGGTCCGCGCCCGCGTAGTCTGCGCCGGCGTAGTCCTCGCCCGCGTAGTCCTCGTCCGAGGCAGCCGCGCCGGAGTGATCCACAGCGGCAGCACCAGCACCAGCACCCGCACCTACAGCGCCCATCGCGCCGATCTGGGCAGCCTGGTCCATCCGGGAGCGAGTCTCGTCGTCGAACTCGTCGTGCTGTGCGTCGTGAGCAGCCGGCTCGTCATGACCCCGGTCGTCATGACCCCGGTCGTCATGAGCCCGGTCGTCATAAGCCCCGTCGCCGTGCACCTGGGCGTCATGAGCCCCTGCGCCGTCATGGGCACGAGCCTCGTCGCGAACCTGAGCGTCATGGACCTGCTCGTCGTGCAGCTGTCCGTCGTGCACCTGACCGTCGTGCACCTGCCCGTCGTGCAGCTGTCCGTCCCGCACCGCACCCTCATCGTGCAGACGCGCGTCGTGAGCACCGCCGTCCGCGCGGCCCACGCCGTCCGCGCGGCCCACGCCGTCCGCGGCCACGGGGTCGTCAGCCGTCTGGTCGTACACGCCGCGCTCGGGGCGGGCCTCGCGGTGGGGGTCAACCGCACCCGCGGCGCCACCGGAACCCACCGCGTCGCGGTCGCGGTCGTCCACGCGGCCGTCGCCGTCCCGGTCCTTGCCGGGTGAGCGGAGCAGCATGAAGGTCACGGCCCCGATCAGCAGGGCCAACAGGGCGATCATGATCCACCGGGTCGTGTCGTTCACGATTCCTCCTAGGGCGACCGGTCTGGCCGCGTCGTTGAGGCCTCCGCAGGTGATGCGGCGCTGTGTCCACCGTAATGGGAAACCGCAGATCGGGCCACGGATAGCGGAGCCAGGCGCGTTGGGTGGGAGAATCGGCGCCGACGACAGCAAGGAGCACCACGGGTGAGCAGCACTACCGACCTGACCGGCATCGCCGGGTGGTCCGTCGATCTCATGGAGCGACTGGGCGGCCCCGGCGCCGGCGCACTCATCGCCCTGGAGAACCTCTTCCCACCCCTGCCGAGCGAGATCATCCTGCCGCTGGCCGGGTTCACCGCCAGCCAGGGCACCTTCAGCCTCCCGGGCGCCATCGCCTGGACCACGGCTGGTTCGGTCGTGGGCGCACTGCTTCTCTATGCGCTCGGCGCGGTGTTCGGCCGCGACCGCTTCCGCGCCGTCTGGGGTCGCCTACCGCTGGTCAACATGAACGACCTGGACCGCACCGAGTTGTGGTTCGCCCGCCACGGCCGCAAGGCGGTCTTCTTCGGGCGGATGATCCCGATCTTCCGCTCGCTCATCTCGATCCCGGCCGGCATCGAACGGATGCCGCTGGCGATCTTCACCGGCCTCACGCTCGCCGGCAGTGTGATCTGGAACACCGTCTTCGTCGTCGCTGGCTACCAACTCGGTGAGCGCTGGCATCTGGTCGAGACCTACGCCGGCACCCTGCAGCGCATCGTGATCGTCGTGGTCGCTGTCGCCGTGATCTGGTGGATCGTCCGCCGAGTCCTGGACCTGCGCCGCCGGCGCGCCGCCCGATGAGCGTTGGGGTCGGCCCCTGGGAAGGACCGTGGCCGGTAGGACCCGACGGCCAGCTCCCGGACCACCTCGACCCCGAGCTCCTGCGCGAGGGGGACCGGCGCAACGTCCTGGACCCCTACCGCTACTGGAGGCACGAGGCGATCGTCGCCGAGCTGGACACCCGCCGCCACGGCTTCCACGTCGCGGTCGAGAACTGGGAGCACGACTTCAACATCGGCTCGGTGATCCGGACTGCCAATGCCTTCAACGCCGCCGCCTTCCACATCGTGGGTCGTCGACGGTGGAACCGGCGCGGCGCGATGGTCACCGACCGCTACCAGCACGAGCACCACCACCCTGACGTCGCCCACCTCGCCGACTGGGCGGCCGAGCGCGAGCTGCCGATCCTCGGCGTCGACAACGTCCCGGGCTCCCGCCCACTGGAGGGGTATGCCGTCCCTCGCCACTGCATACTCCTGCTCGGTCAGGAGGGGCCGGGTCTGACGCCAGGGGCGATCGAGGCCTGCGCGGACGTCCTCGCCATCACCCAGCACGGTTCGACCCGATCGATGAACGCCGGAGCAGCGGCCGCGATCGTGATGTACCACTGGGCCCTCCAGCACGCCTGAGCTGCGCCCACACCGCGCCCACCCGCGCCCGAGACCTCCTACCTGCTCCTGAGAGGATGGCCTCGTGCATCGCCGACTTTCTGCAGACCTGACCATGACCGTCACCAACCCCGTGGAGGCGACCTTCGGGGTCACCGTCTCTGATCGCGTGAGCCTGGCCGAGGAGCAGTTTCGCCTCACCCTGGACGGCACCGAGCTGGAGGTCGAGGACGTCCTCGACGAGGCTTCCGGCACCCGTTGGCATGTCGTGCGGGACGTGGCAGCCGGCGAGTTGAAGGCGAGTTATCAAGCGCTGGCCACCGACGGAGGCGCCAGTTCCGCGGTCACGGCCCTGGATCGGATCCACTACGTCCGCCCGAGCCGGTATGTCGATCTGGACCGGCTCGAGTCGGTCGCCCGCGCCGAGGTCGGCGACATCTCCGGCGAGCAGGGTGTGCTCGACGTGGCCGCGTGGGTGCACGAGCACATCCGCTACGTGATCGGCTCGTCGACGGTGACCGACGGCGCCAGCGACACCTACCTCGCTCGCCGCGGCGTCTGCCGGGACTTCGCGCACCTGACGATGGCGCTGCTGCGGGCTCGCGGCATCCCCGCGCGCCTGGTCGCCTGCTACGCCCCGGGCCTGTCGCCGATGGACTTCCACGCGGTCGTCGAGGCTGTCGTGGAGGATCGCTGGGTGGTCGTCGACCCCACCCGCCTCGCGCCGCGGCAGTCGCTCGTGCGGATCGCCTCGGGCGCGGACGCCAGCGAGACCTCCTTCCTCACGGTGCACACCGGAGGTATGTCCTTTGGCCAGTTGGACGTCACCGCCACCGTGGAGGGCGCGGAGCTCCCCGAGGACGACCACCTCTCCACGGTCGAGATCGGCTGAAGCCCGCCTGACCCTCAGGGTCGCAGGGCGGTGAGTTCCACCTCGACGAACATCTTGCTGCTCTTGGAGCCGGTATAGATCCCGCGAAGTGGCGGCACGTCGCCGTACTCCCTGCCGCGCGCGACCTCGACGTGGCGACCACCCGGCTGAATGGCGTTGGTCGGGTCCATCCCCACCCACTCGCCGTCCCACCAGCGGATCCAGGCGTGCGACTCCCCGGTGTAGGGCACCCCGATCTCCGGCTCCCGCGCCGGCAGCAGGTAGCCGCTGACGTAGCAGGCCGGGATGCCGACCGAGCGCAGGCAGCCGATGGTCAGGTTGGACATGTCCTGGCAGACACCGGACCGGCCGGCCCAGGCCTCGGCGGCACGGGTGTGGACGCCGGTCGAGCCCGAGACGTAGGTCATCTCGTCGTGGATCATGTCCACCACCTCGCGGGCGCAGGCCGAGGGTCCGACGGTCCGGTCGGCGATCTCGCGCACGCGCTCGAGCAGGTCCTCCGGCGGCTGCACCGAGGGCGACTGCAGGAGGTATTCGCTCAGGTCGTCGAAGACCTCGGCCGAACGCACGTCAGCCCACGACAGGCCCTCGCCCTCGGCGCTGGGACGCTGCACATCGACGGTGGCGCTCGCGGTCACCGCCAGCCGCTGGTGCGGCTCGTGCACCTCGAACTGGGTCACCGTGGTGCCCCAGTAGTCGGTGTAGGTGTTGGTCCAGGCGGTCGGGCTGATGTCGACCTTGGTGTGCAGCACCTGCTGGTGCAGCGTCGACCTCGGCGACATACGGGCCTCGTTGAAGGAGTGCGAGGCGGTCCCGGCGTACTCATAACCGGTGCGGTGGACGACACGGAGCAGCATCAGCGCACCCCCGCCCGCCACACCGTCTGACCGGCGCCGTCGAAGTAGTGCTCGGAGACCGCGTCGTTGACGGCGCTGCAGGTGCGCTGCAACTGGTTCATCCGGGCGGGCAGGTCAGCCATCAGCTCCTCCAAGGATCCGAACTCCAGTTCTGCGCGGGCGCGCCCCAGGGCCCGCAACGCCTCATCCGTGCGGGGGCCGCGCCGCAGCCCGAGCCCGGACTCCAGCGCCTGCAGGGACTGCTCGGCCTGGTCCAGCGAGAACAGCACCGAGCGCGGGAACAGCCGGTCGAGCAGCAGGAACTCCACCGCCTGCTTGTCCGTGGCCGCGCCGCGATAGGTCCGGATGAAGGCATGGTGCGCGCCACAGGCCCGTAGGGTCTGCGTCCAGGCATACGGGCTGTCGGTGTTGTAGGCGGCGGACTCGATGATCCGGGAGGTCATGTCCACCCGCTCCAGATAGCGACCCAGCATCAGATAGCGCCAGCCTTCGTCCTGGCTCATCGTCGAGTCGGCGATCCCGCCCACGACGGCGCAGCGCTCGCGGACCAGCTGGCAGGCCCGCGGTGCGGGAAGGTGCTGCAGCCGGTTGCCGGCCATGATGTTCCAGGTGGTGTTGATCGCCTCCCACATCTCGGTGGAGACGGTCTCGCGGGAGCGTCGAGCGCTCTCGCGGGCCCCGTGGAAGGCGGCGACCATCGAGGTCGGCGAGGAATCGTCCCACCCCAGCAACTGGCGCACGGTCTGGTGGTCGGGGCTGGACTCGTCGTCGATCCCCATCACCCGCAGCAGCACCTGGCTGGTGGCCTCTTCATCGACCACCGGGTCCTCCAGCAGCAGGGTGAGGTGGACGTCCAGCAGGCGCGAGGTGTCCTCGGCCCGCTCCAGGTAACGCCCGATCCAGTAGAGCGACTCCGCGATCCGGCTCAGCACGGCATACCTTCCTCGGTGGTCGGCCGGGTGGCGGTCCGGGTCGCCCCGGCCGCCTGGTCCGGCTGGTGATCCAGCTGTTGCTGTTGCTGTTGTTCCTGCTCAGCGGGCTCGGCCTCGGAGCGGCGCAGCGCGACCTGGGGGGCGGGGGCGACCTGGATGGGGCGCACGGCCCGCGGTTCGATCCGGGTCCGGCGACCGTCGCCGGAGAGCACCCAGGTGTCCTTCGAGCCGCCGCCGCGGCTGGAGTTGACGATCAGCTCGCCCTCGCCGAGCGCGACCCGGGTGAGTCCACCGGGCAGCACCCACACCTTGTCGCCGTCGTTGATCGCGAACGGGCGCAGGTCCACGTGTCGCGGGCGCATCCCCTCATCGACCATGGTCGGGACCGTCGACAGCTGCACCACAGGTTGGGCGATCCAGCCGCGCGGGTCGCGGGTCACCGTCGCGCGCAGCTCGTCGAGCTCGGCGCGGCTGGCCTGCGGCCCGATCACGATCCCCTTGCCGCCGGATCCGTCGACCGGCTTGAGCACCAGCTCGTCGAGGCGGTCCATGACCTCCTCGCGGTGCTCGGGCTCCTCCAGCCGCCAGGTGTCGACATTGGGCAGGATCGGCTCCTCGCCCAGGTAGTAGCGGATCAGCTCGGGGACATAGCTGTACATCAGCTTGTCGTCCGCGACGCCGTTGCCGACCGCGTTGGCGATCGTCACATTGCCGGCGCGGGCCGCGTTGAGCACGCCCGGGCAGCCGAGCACGGAGTCGTTGCGGAAGGCGACGGGGTCGAGGAAGTCGTCGTCGACCCTGCGGTAGATCACGTGCACGGGCTGCAGGCCCTGCGTGGTCCGCATCATCACGCGGCCACCCTGGGTGAGCAGGTCGCGGCCCTCGACCAGCCGGCAGCCCATGAGGCGGGCGAGCAGCGAGTGCTCGAAGTAGGCCGAGTTGAACGGACCAGGGGTGAGCACGACGACCTCGGGGTCCTGGACGCCGGACGGCGCGGCCGCCCGCAGCGCCCGCAACAACCGATTGGGGTATGCCGCAACTGGCCTGATCCGGTGTGTCCCCACCACCTCGGGCAGGGTAGAGGTCATCGCGTGACGGTTGGTCAGCACGTAGGACACGCCACTGGGGATCCGCACGTTGTCCTCAAGGACGCGGAAGTCGCCATTGCCGTCGCGGATGAGGTCGATTCCGGAGACGTGGACGCGGACGCCGTTGACGGGCTGGATGCCGAAGGCGACGCGGTGGTAGTGCTTGGAGGTGGTGACCACGTGGCGGGGCAGCACCTTGTCGGTGACGATCTGCAGGGCGCCGTAGACGTCGGCGAGGAAGGCCTCGAGGGCGCGGACCCGCTGGGTCACGCCCTCCTCGACGTGCGACCACGTGGCGGCCTCGATGATGCGGGGGACGATGTCCAGCGGGAAGGGTCGCTCCTCGCCCTCGAAATCGAAGGTCACGCCCTGGTCGTGGTAGGTCTTGCTGACGTACTCCGCGCGGTTGCGGACGTCCTCCTCGCCCAGTTGACCGAACTGCCCGGCCACCTGTTCATAGGCGGCTCGGAGGGCGCCGCCGTCCTCGACGGTCTCGTCGAAGATTCCGGGCGTGGTGGGGTAGTTCTCGAACGCGCCAGCCATGCCTCAACCCTAGGGGGTGGGGTTCGGCGCGGTGTGGAAGAGTGGTGAACGCCAGACCGGACCCCCGCGCCCAGGAGGACGCCCATGCCCATCGCCACCCCCGAGGTCTACGCCGACATGATCGACCGGGCCAAGGCAGGCAGTTTCGCCTACCCGGCCATCAACGTCACCTCGAGCCAGACCCTCAACGCCGCCATCAAGGGCTTCGCGGACGCGGGCTCGGACGGCATCATCCAGGTCTCGACCGGCGGTGCGGAGTACTTCTCCGGCCAGGGGGTCAAGGAGATGGTGACCGGCTCGCTGGCCTTCAGCGCCTTCGCGCACGAGGTCGCCAAGAAGTACTCGGTCAACATCGCCCTGCACACCGACCACTGCCCCAAGGACAAGTTGGACGGCTTCGTGCGCCCCTTGCTGGACGCCTCCATCGAGCGCGTCAAGGGCGGCGGCCTGCCCTACTTCCAGTCGCACATGTGGGACGGCTCCGCGGTGCCGCTGGAGGAGAACCTGGAGATCGCCCAGGAGTTGCTCGATCTGGCCGCCCAGGCCCGGATCATCCTCGAGGTCGAGATCGGCGTCGTCGGCGGCGAGGAGGACGGCGTGGCCAACGAGATCAATGACCAGCTCTACACCACCGCCGAGGACGCGATCGCCACCGTCCGGGCGCTGGGCTCAGGGGAGAAGGGGCGATATCTGACCGCGCTCACCTTCGGCAACGTCCACGGCGTCTACAAGCCCGGCAACGTCAAGCTGCGCCCGGAGATCCTCCAGGACGCCCAGGCCGTGGCGGCCAAGGAGCTGGGTCTGGACGAGGACGCACGCCCCTTCGACCTGGTCTTCCACGGCGGCTCCGGTTCCAGCGCCCAGGAGATCTCCGACGCGGTCGACTACGGCGTGGTCAAGATGAACATCGACACCGACACCCAGTACGCCTTCACCCGTCCGGTGGCCAACTTCATGCTGAAGAACTACGACGGCGTGCTCAAGGTGGACGGCGAGGTCGGCAACAAGAAGCAGTACGACCCCCGCACCTGGGGCAAGGAGGCCGAGGCGGCGATGTCAGCTCGCATCGTCGAGGCCTGCGAGAACCTGCGCTCCGCGGGCACCAGCCAGTGACCGTCCCCGGCGCCGACCTGCTGGGCATCCCGCCCACCCACCTGCCCGAGGACCCTGCTTCCCACCTGCTCGCCAGCGGCGACGCAGATGCCCGGGGGGCAGCTACGGCATACCCGGCCTCGAGCCTGGCCTGGGCGACGCTGGCCGAGGCCGCGCTCGAGCAGGGTGACGATGTGTCGGCCTACGCCTTCGCGCGCACCGGCTATCACCGCGGACTGGACGCCCTGCGGCGCTCGGGCTGGCGCGGCCAGGGGCCGGTCCCCTGGGAGCACGAGCCGAATCGCGGGTTCCTGCGCGCCCTGGCCGCGCTCGCCAAGGCGGCTGGGCGCATCGGGGAGACCGAGGAGGAGACGCGGTGCACGGAGTTCCTGCGCGCCTCGTCCTCGACCGCGGCGCGAGAACTGGGTCTGTAGGAGGAGCCGGTCCGTGGGAGAAAGCGGGTCTTGACCCCAAGCGCTGGGGGCACCGGGGCCGCCGGTGCCCCCCGCGCCCCCGAGCGTCAGACGGCTCGCGTCCCCTGACGTCTCGTCCGACCGGGACTATGTAAGCAGACCCGAAGGGGTGAAGCTGGCCTAAGTCTGCCAGTGGCCGTATCCTGCCATGCGTGAACACTCAACAAGGTGTGACGCTCAGTGGGGAGGCCGAGCAGTTCTACCGGCACGTGCTGCGCTCGGCGCGGGCGGACGTGGATGAGCACGCCGTCGCGATGGGGTGGCCGATCCGCCGGGCCCAGCGCGTCGCGCGCGAACTGGAGCGGCTGCGGTTGGTGATCCGAACGGATAAGGGCGTCCTGAAGGTCGATGATCCGCGGGCTGCGGTGGGCCGTCTGGTGGACCGCGAGGAGGCGGCGCTGGACCAGCGTCGGGCGACGTTGACAGAACTCCGGTCGGCGATGGAGAGCTACGAGCAGGACTACCGGCGGGGGCTGCAGCGCGAGATCGAACCCAGCCTGCCAGCGGTCGAGCGCATCTCGGCCGGGCACGGGCCAGCGGTGGTCGACCGGCTCTACCGCACCTCCGAGGGGGACGTCCTGCAGGTGAGCGCCGAGGTCGCGATCGGACCGGGCTATGACGAGGACGTGCGGCGCAAGTTCCGCGAGGTGCTGGCCGGCGGTCGGGTGATCCGCTCGATCTTCCCGCGCTCGATGCTGCTGGACCCGCGTCTGCACGCGCTCGCCAGCGCCCGTGCGGAGGCTGGCGAGCAGCAGCGCTTCCTGCCCGATGACCAGATCCGGGTCGACTTCGGGGTCTGGGGCCGGACCGGGGTGCTGCTCGACGAGGGCGGGGGCGCGGACTCGGACTACCTTCTGCTGCGCACGCCGGTGGTCCTGGACGCCTTCACCACGCTCTTCGAGGAGCTGTGGCGACGAGCCGAACCGGTCCTCAGCCGGGATGCCAGCGCCGAGGACGTCAAGATCCTGGACCTGCTCTCGCTGGGGCTCAAGGACGAGGCGGTCGCCCGCCAGCTGGGCCTCGGGCTGCGCACCGTCCGGCGCCGGATCGCCGCCCTGATGGAGGACCACGGCGTCGACACCCGTTTCCAGCTGGGTCTGGCGGTCGGCGGCCGCGATCTGCTCGGGGACCGGCGACGATAGAGTGTGGTGTCCGTTCCCCGACCGCGACGAAAGGCAGGGGTATGCCAGCGATCGTCCTGGTCGGCACCCAGTGGGGTGACGAGGGTAAGGGCAAGGCGACCGACCTGCTCGGCTCCCGCATCGACCACGTGGTCAAGTTCAACGGCGGCAACAACGCCGGTCACACGGTGGTCATCGGTGACCAGAAGTACGCCTTGCACCTGCTGCCCTCGGGCATCCTGTCACCGGGCGTGACCCCCGTGATCGCCAACGGGGTCGTCATCGACCTCAGCGTGCTGATCGACGAACTGGACGGACTGGAAGCACGGGGCGTGGACACCTCGCTCCTGCGCGTGTCCGCCAACGCGCACGTCATTCCGCCCTACAACCGGGTGCTGGACAAGGTGACCGAGCGCTTCCTCGGCAAGCGCCGGATCGGCACGACGGGACGGGGTATCGGCCCGACCTATGCCGACAAGATGAACCGCGTCGGTATCCGGGTGCAGGACCTCTACGACGAGTCGATCCTGCGGCAGAAGGTGGAGGCCGCGCTGGGCTTCAAGAACCAGCTGCTACTGAAGATCTACAACCGCCGGGACATCGAGGTCGAGGAGGTGATGGGCGAGCTGCTCCGGCACGCCGAGCGGATCCGCCCGATGGTGACCGACACCGCGCTGGAGCTCAACGAAGCGCTGGACCGCGGAGAGACGGTGCTCTTCGAGGCGGGCCAGGCGACACTGCTCGACGTGGACCACGGCACCTACCCGTTCGTGACCTCCTCCAACGCCACTGCTGGCGGTGCCTGCACCGGAGCGGGCGTGCCGCCGACGCGCATCGATCGCGTCATCGGCGTCTTCAAGGCCTACACCACCCGCGTGGGAGAGGGCCCGTTCCCGACCGAACTCGAGGACGAGGCCGGCGAGCACCTGCGTGAGGTCGGGGCCGAGTTCGGCACCACCACGGGTCGACCCCGGCGCTGCGGCTGGGCCGATGTGGTGATCGGCCGCTATGCCACCCGCGTCAACGGACTCACCGATGTCGTCCTCACCAAGCTCGATGTGCTGACCGGTCTGGACAAACTCCCCGTGTGTGTCGCCTACGACGTCCAGGGCGAGCGCTTCGATGAGATGCCGGTCAATCAGTCCGACTTCCACCACGCCCGCCCCATCTACGTAGAGCTGGACGGCTGGACCGAGGACATCTCCGGCTGCCGGCGCTTCGAGGAACTGCCCGAGGCCGCCCAGAACTACGTGCTCCACCTCGAGAAGTGGACCGGCGCGCGCATCTCGGTGATCGGCGTCGGCCCCGGGCGCGACGAGGTCATCGTCCGGCACGACCTGCTCGGCTCCGACGACGTCCACTGACCGGGGACCCGGTTTGCCCCGACCGGGGACCCCGTATGTCGTGACCGGGGACCCGGTTTGCCCCGACCGGGGACCCGGTTTGCCTCGACCGGGGACCCGGTTTGTCCCGACCGGGGACCCCGTATGTCGTGACCGGGGACCCGTTCTGCCGGCACCGGGAATCAGCTGGGCAGCGCGGTGGTGAGTGCGGGAAGGGCCGCGGTCACCGTCGTGGGTAGCGAGCCTGCGAAGGGCTCGACGGAGACCGGGGCCGCCTTACGGGTGGGCCGCTTCCAGGTGCCGATTGCCCGACCGCGGTGCAGGAGCGTCGGACGGAAGACGCCGTTGTTGCCGGGGACGACCAACCCTTCCTCCTCGCGGCTGAGCACCGCGCGTCGATCGCCATAGCCGAGCACGATCTCATCGAAGCCCGGGAGAAGCAGCGGCCGGCTGGTCGAACGCTTTCGCGCCGGGTAATCCGCGAGCACGGCCGGATCGACCCAGTGCTCCACACCGTCGACCTCGAGCACCTCCACCTGAGCGCGAACCTCGTCCAGCACCGGGGCGACATCCCGCTTGAGCAGTTTGGTCCACCACAGGAAGTCGGCCACCGGCACAGGGCCGTGGCTGCGGACATAGCGCAGCAACCACTCGGCCACCGCAGTGTCCCGGTCCAACTCTCGCGGGCGCGTGATCCACCGCTCGTGCAGCACGAAGCGCTGCTCCTTGCCTTCGACAGGTCCCTGGCAGAGCACGCCGCTCACCGCGAGGTGGAAGATCGTGTGATAGCCCCGCCCGGACCCCACGTCCAGCCCGGCGTCGGTCCAGGCGGCAAGCAACTGCGCGCGGACCAACCCGCCCTCGCCGAGGGCCTCCCTGGCCACCTCCTCCGCTCGCTCAAGATGCTCCTGCGTCAGGCCCAGCTCCGCCCGCCGTCTGACCGTCGAGCGCAGCACCGGCTCCGCGGTCAGCGAGAGCATCCACCCCAGGTCTTCGGCAGCCACCACGAAGAGCGTCCCGCGCATCGGCCAGCTGCGCACGATCTCGCCGGCGTCGTAGGCATCCCGAACGCCCTGCACGTCTCGGCCGCTGGTGCGCAGCGCGATGGACACCATCGAGCCGGGATAGTCCTGACCCTGGGTGCACGTGAGGTGGTGCACCGCCGACGCAGGTGTCGGCAGCGGGTCCAGCAGACCTTGCGACAGCAGCCGCATCCGGCCGACGTCGCTCGGCTCCCACGACGTCATCGCTGCTCCTCCGCCGGGGAGGCATCCACGGCGTCCACCGCGGCTGCCTTGCGCCAGCCCATCTCAGCGTCCGCGGTCGGCGCGGGACCCAAAGGTGAACCGAGTGCAGTCGGTGGGGAAGTCGAACCACGCCAAAGCCCGGTGCGGGGTGATCACGCGCAGCCCACCGCCGTCCTCGCCAGCCCAGGCGTCCGGGCTGGGGGCGTAGGAGGAGGGCGAGCCATCGTCATACTTGGCGAACGCCGCGGACAAGGCGAGGCCGAGCTCGCCCGGATCGGCCCTGGTCGCGCGGGAGTCCCCCTCCACGATCACCACCTCGGTCCCGCTCTCCAGGGTCAAGGTGACCGCGGGGTTCAGCTCCACGTTGCGGGCATGCCGGGTCGTGGGTGCGCCGTCGTACCAGAACCGTCCGCCCACCCACACGCCCCAGCGAGGCACAGAGTGGGGGCGGCCATCCGGGCGGACGCTGGCCAACCAGTACTCCCGCGACGCGATGAGCCGCGGCTCGACCTGCGACCAGTCGAGCAGGCCATCGGTGGTTTCTGGCAGGCCGTACCCCTCGGGGAGCGTTGGTCGCTCCGGTTGGGGTGCGGACGCGGGGTCCGACGGCCCGGTCGAGTCCTCGGATGGCGTGCTCGGGTCCATGGCTCAACAACCTAGACCCGAGCACCGACAGCCGTCAGTCGTCGTCGTCGGTGTGCTTGGCTCGGGAGACGATCTTGGGGTCCGGGTCGAAAATGACCGTGTCGTCGCGGCCCTCGTAGTCGAACTGGTTGAGGAAGGCGCGGATGGCGTTGATCCGGGCGCGCTTCTTGTCGTTGGACTTGATCACCGTCCACGGCGCGAACTTCTTGTCCGTGAGATCGAAGGTGGTCTGCTTGGCCGCGCCGTAGTCCTCCCAACGGTCCAGGCTCTCCAGGTCCATCGGCGAGAGTTTCCACTGCCGGACCGGGTCGATCTGGCGCAGGGCGAACCTGGTCCGCTGCTCGTCCTGGGTCACCGAGAACCAGAACTTGGTCACGGTGGTCCCGCTCTCGACGAGCATCTGCTCGAACCGGGGCGCCTGCTTCATGAAGATCTCGTACTCCTCGTCGGTGCAGAAGCCCATCACTCGCTCCACCCCTGCGCGGTTGTACCAACTGCGGTCGAAGAGCACCATCTCGCCCTCGGTCGGCAGATGGCTGACGTAGCGCTGGAAGTACCACTGCCCCTTCTCGGTCGAGGACGGCTTGTTCAGAGCGACGACGCGCGCGGCACGGGGGTTCAGATGCTCGGTGAAGCGCTTGATCGTCCCTCCCTTGCCAGCAGCGTCCCGGCCCTCGAAGACGATGACGTGCTTGGCGCCGGTGTCCTGGGTCCAGTACTGGAACTTCAGCAACTCGACCTGCAGCGCGTACTTCTCGTTCTCGTAGGCCGCCTCGTCCATCAACTCGTCGTAGGGGTAGCC
Organism: Ornithinimicrobium pulveris; assembly: GCF_050261105.1. GTDB lineage: Bacteria > Actinomycetota > Actinomycetes > Actinomycetales > Dermatophilaceae > Ornithinicoccus. Next base: position 378,305 of record NZ_CP189837.1, read on the forward strand.
CTCGCGCCAGGTCTCCACGGCGCTGCCGTCCGGTGCGATCAGCACCGGGTCCTCCTCGGTCGCGCCGCGGACCGTATACCCCTCGATCCGCAGCTTGTCGATGTACTCGCGAAGGTTCATGCGCTGGACCATGCCTCATCTTTGCACCCCACCGACGGCGGCCTGCTCGGGGTTCGGGTAGGGCAGACTGATGAGCGTGACCGCTCTCCACACGGGGTCGTTGACCCGGGAGGATCTGGATGCGCTGCGCCCTGACCAAGGGGCGAAGACCTCCTGCACGTGGACCGGCCGTTCCGGGTCGAGCTGAGCCCGGCACAGTTGCTCGCGGAGTCCTCAGCCCACCCAGGTCCGGGCGTTGCGGAACATCCGCAGCCACGGGCTGGCGTCCTCGATCGCGCCGGTTGTCCACGACAGTTGAGCATTGCGCTGCACCCGCTCCGGGTGCGGCATCATCGCCGTGAACCGCCCGTCCGCGGTGGTCACCGCCGTGAGGCCGTCCGGGGAGCCGTTCGGGTTCATGGGGTATGTCGTCGCCACCTTCCCGTGGCCGTCGACATAGCGCATGGCCGGGTGGACAGCGGCCGCATCGCCCTGCCGGGAGAAGTTCGCTCGCCCCTCCCCATGGGCGACCGCGATCGGGATCCGGGACCCGGCCATGCCGGAGAAGAAGATCGAGGGGGAGTTCAGCACTTCGACCATCGACAGCCGCGCCTCGTACTGCTCGCTGCTGTTGCGCACGAACCTCGGCCACGCCTCGGCGCCCGGGATCAGCCCGGCCAGCGCGGCGAACATCTGGCAGCCGTTGCAGATGCCGAGGGCAAAGGTCTCCTCGCGGGCGAAGAAGCCGGCGAACATCTCGGTCAGCCGTTCGTTGAAGAGCACCGACCGAGCCCAGCCCTCACCCGCGCCGAGGGTGTCGCCATACGAGAAGCCACCGCACGCGACGAGCCCATGCACCTCGGAGAGGTCGAACCGGCCGGCCTGCAGGTCGGTCATGTGCACGTCGTAGGTCTGGAAGCCGGCGCGGTGGAAGGCGTAGGCGGTCTCCACGTGCGAGTTCACGCCCTGCTCGCGCAGGATCGCCACCGGCGGCCGGGCGCCCAGGTTGACGTTGGGCACGGAGCGGCCAGTCTCCGAGGGATCGAAGGTGAGGGCCACGTGCAGGCCGGGGTCCTCGTCCGCGCCCACCGCGGCGTGCTCCTCGTCAGCCAGCTCGGGGTTGTCCCGCAGGCGGGAGATCCGCCAGGAGACCTCGTCCCAGGCCTGGGCGAGGTCGCGCACGGACTCATCCAGGGTGATCGTGCCCGCGCGGACGCGGACGCGACGCTGCGTGGTGGACCGGCCCAGGTGGTGGGTCAGCGAGCTCAGGCCGTGCGCCTCGAGCACCTCGCCGGCTTCGTGGAGGCGGTCCGCAGGAACCTCCAGCACAACCCCCAGTTCCTCGGTGAACAGCGCGGCCAAGCCGCTGGTCCGCAGGTCGTGGACCTCGCCGCTGCCCGCCGGGACCGAGACCTCCAGCCCGACACCGCCCGCGAAGGCCATCTCGCACAGGGTCGCCCAGAGCCCACCGTCGGAGCGATCGTGATAGGCCGTCACCAGCCCCTTGGCCCGCAGCTCGGTCAGCGCCGAGGCGAGTGAGAGCAGCCGCTGCGGATCGTCCAGGTCCGGCACCGCCCCGCCGAACTCGTCCAGCACCTGGCCCAGGATCGACCCGCCCAGCCGGTCCTTCCCGGCGCCGAGGTCGACGAGCAGCAGCTCGGAGCCCGTGTGCAGCTGCGGGGTGAGTGTGCCGCGCACGTCGGGGAGCGAGGCGAAGGCCGAGACCACCAGCGAGACCGGCGAGACGACCTGCCGACGCTGGCCGTCCTCGTCCTGCCAGGTGGTCCGCATCGACAGCGAGTCCTTGCCGACGGGGACGGAGATGCCGAGGGCCGGGCACAGCTCCATCCCGACGGCATGCACCGTGTCGTAGAGCGCTGCGTCCTCGCCCTCCTCACCGCAGGCGGCCATCCAGTTGCAGGACAGTTTGACGCCCGAGAGGGGGGAGGAGTCGTCGAGCGGCACGACGGGAGCGGCCAGCAGGTTGGTGATGGCCTCACCCACAGCCATCCGGCCGGAGGCGGGGCCGTCCACCGCAGCGAGCGGCATCCGTTCGCCGGTCGCCATCGCCTGCCCCGCCAGCCCGACCAGGTCGGACAAGGTGACCGCGACATCGGCGACCGGCACCTGCCACGGGCCGACCAGCTGGTCGCGGTGCGAGAGCCCGCCGACGGTCCGGTCACCGATCGTGATCAGGAACCGCTTGGAGGCGACGGAGGGGTGACGCAGGATCCCGTATGCCGTGTCCCGCACCGCATCCGCCGTGCCGGCCAGCGCGCTGAGGTCGAGCTCCTCCGTGCTTCGGGTCACCCGGTGCACATCACGCGTCATCCTCGGCGGCTTGCCCAGGAGCACCTCCATCGGCATGTCCACGGGGCGGTCGTCTTCCTCCACCCCGGTGACCACCAACTGGCCGTCGTCCCGCGCGACCCCCACCACGGCATACGGGCAGCGCTCGCGCTCGCACAGGGCGGCGAAGGACTCAAGCGACTCGGGCGCGATCGCCAGCACGTAGCGCTCCTGGCTCTCGTTGCTCCAGATCTCCTTGGGCGAGAGACCGGACTCCTCGAGCGGGACCGCCGAGAGCGCGAAGCGAGCACCCAGACCGGCATCGTCCACCAGCTCGGGGAAGGCGTTGGACAGACCCCCAGCGCCGACGTCGTGGATCGCCAGCAGCGGGTTCTCGCCGGTGAATAACCCGGCCGACCAGCAGTGGTTGATCACCTCCTGCGCGCGGCGCTGCATCTCCGGGTTGCCGCGCTGCACGGAGTCGAAGTCCAGCTCAGCGGTGTTGGCGCCGGCCGCCATCGAGCTCGCCGCGCCGCCGCCCATCCCGATCCGCATCCCCGGCCCGCCGATCTGGATCAACAGGGTGCCGGCGGGGAAGCGGACCTTCTCGGTCTGCTCGGCGCTGATCGCCCCCAGGCCGCCCGCGCTCATGATCGGCTTGTGGTACCCGCGGCGGACACCGTCGACCGTCTGCTCATAGACCCGGAAGAAGCCACCCAGCCCCGGTCGGCCGAACTCGTTGTTGAAGGCCGCGGCCCCGATCGGGCCCTCGGTCATGATCTCCAGCGGCGTCGCGAGGTGACCTGGGGCGCCATACACCTGGGACTCCCAGGGCTCATGCGTGTCGGGCAGGTGGAGGTGGGAGACGGCGAACCCGGTGAGGCCGGCCTTGGGCGCGCTGCCCCGCCCGGTCGCGCCCTCGTCGCGGATCTCGCCGCCGGCGCCGGTGGCCGCGCCGGGGAAGGGGGAGATCGCGGTCGGGTGGTTGTGGGTCTCCACCTTCATCAGGACGTGGACGTCGTCCTCGCGCTCGACGTAGGGGCTGGGGCCGCCGCTCTCGGGGAGCCAACGGGTGACCCGGCCGCCGGTCATCACCGAGGCGTTGTCCTTGTAGGCCACGACGGTGCCTGCGGGCGAGCGTTCCTCGGTGTGGCGGATCATCCCGAACAGGCTGCGCGGCATGGTTTCGCCGTCGATGACGAAGTCGGCGTTGAAGATCTTGTGTCGACAGTGCTCGGAGTTGGCCTGGGCGAACATCGTCAGCTCGACGTCCGTGGGGTTGCGGCCCAGCCCGGTGAAGGCGTCCACGAGGTAGTCGATCTCGTCCGGTGACAGCGCCAGACCCCAGGCGGCGTCGGCCTCGACCAGCGCCTCGTGGCCTCGACCCAGCACGTCGACGTGCTCCATCGGCGCAGCCGCACGCTCGTCGAAGAGCTCGGCGGCCAGCTCGCGGGTGGGCAGCACGGTCTCGGTCATCCGGTCGTGCAGTACCCGGGCGCAGGCCCACCACTGCTCCTCGTCCAGCCCGCCGTGGTCGTCCAGCTCGAGGTGGTACTCGGTAGTCCGCTCCACCCGGTGCACGTCGAGCCCGCAGTTGTGCGCGATGTCGGTGGCCTTGCTGGCCCAGGGGGAGATGGTGCCCAGGCGCGGGGCGACGATCAGCACGGCCTCGTCGGGCCGCTCGGGGTCGGTCTCGGGGTCGCCCTCCTCCTCCGTCTCCACCATGTCCCGCCCGGTCCACGGCTCGCCGTAGCTGAGCAGAGCCTCCAGCGCCGCGTGCAGCTCGGGGCTTGGCTCGGTGTCGGTCGCGACCCAGTGCACGTGCCGCGCGGAGACGCCGGTGACGCTGGGCACCGCGGCGCGCAACCGACGCAGCAGCGCCGCCGCCCGGAAGTCGGACAGCGCCGACCCGCCGCGGACGTAGGTCAGGTGGTGGGGGTGGGTCGCCATGGGGTGGCTGGGCTCCTCGGGCGGGGATGGATCGATCAGGTATGCGGTGTGGCCGGGTCGACCTCGAACGGCTGGCCGGTGAGGGTCTCGTAGGCCTCGACGTAGCGGGCGCGGGTCAGGGCGACGACGTCGTCGGGCGGAGCCGGGGGTGGGCTGTCGGATGCCTTGTCCCACCCGCTGTCGGCGGAGGTCAGCCAGTCGCGCAGGACCTGCTTGTCGTAGGAGGTCTGCGGCCGACCCGGTTCCCATTCCGCGGCGCGCCAGAAGCGTGAGGAGTCGGGGGTGAGGACCTCGTCCGCGAGGATGATGTCGACATCCGCCGGATCCACTGCGGCCCAGTCGATCTCGTCCTCCATCGCCTGTTCGGTGGAGATGCCGAGGGCGTCGGCGAGCTGGTGCGGATCGACACCGAACTCGACCTTGGTGTCGGCGATCAGGATGCCGCGCTCGCCGGCGATCTCGTTGCCGCGCTGCAGGATCGAGACAGTCAGGTCGCGCAACCGGGCCGCCAGCCGGTGGCCGACGAGGTCGGCGACCTGGCCGAAGCTGATCGGCTCGTCGTGCTGGCCGACGGGTGCTTTGGTGCTCGGGGTGAAGATCGGCTCAGGGAGCCGGTCGCCGTCCACCAGGCCCGGCGGGAGCTCGACGCCCGAGACGGTGCCGGTGGCGGCATACTCCGCGAATCCGCCGCCGGTGAGGAAGGCGCGGGCGACGCACTCGACCGGCAGCATCCGCAACCGGCGCACCGTCACCGCCCGGCCCGCAACCTGGTCAGGCACGTCGGTGGAGACCACGTGGTGCGGGGCGAGGTCGGCGAGCTGGTCGAACCACCACAACGAAAGCTGGGTGAGGACCGCGCCCTTGTCCGGGATCGGGGTGTCGAGGATGTGGTCGTAGGCGCTGATCCGGTCCGAGGCCACGAGCAGGATGCGGTCCTGGTCGCGCTCGCCGGTCGCGGGGTCGAGCGGGGCGTAGAGTCCGCGGACCTTGCCGGAGTAGATGAGCTCGTGGCCGGGCAGGTCGCCGAGAGCGGACGGCACTCGGATGTCGCCCTGCTCGGCGGCGCGCGCGATGTCCCCGCGGAACTGAGCGTCCTCGAGCTGGATCCGGTGCACGGCCGCGTAGGCGCGGGCCCGGGCCGCGGCGAGGTCCCTGCCGAGACTGACGACAGACAGCACTCGACCGCCGGCCGAGACGAGGTGGCCGTCCTGGTCCCTGGTGCCAGCGTGCAGGACATGGACGCCCTCCACCTCCTCGGCGCGACGGATGCCGGTGATGGGCGAGCCGGTCTGTGGGCTCTGCGGGTAGCCGGGCGCGGCGACGACGAGAGTCACGCTGTGCTCATCGGACCACTCCAGTGGTGGCAGCTCGGCCAGCCGTCCCTGCGCGGCGGCGAGCAGCACGCCGGCCAGTGGTGTGCGCAGGCGTGCGAGCACGGACTGGGTCTCGGGATCGCCGAAGCGGGCATTGAACTCGACGACGCGCGGCCCGCGGGAGGTCAGCGCGAGACCGACGTAGAGCACGCCGACGAAAGGGGTGCCGCGCCGCGCCATCTCCCGGACGGTGGGTCGGGCCACCCGGTCGAGGACGTCCCCGACCAGGCCCGGCACCTGCTCGGTGGCCCAGGTGAGGGGAGAGTAGGCGCCCATGCCGCCGGTGTTGGGGCCCTCGTCGCCGTCGCCGATGCGCTTGAAGTCCTGGGCGGGTTCGAGGGGCACGACGGTGCTGCCGTCGCACAGGCAGAAGAGCGACACCTCAGGGCCGTCGAGGAAGTCCTCGATGACGACTCGGCCGCCCTCCTTGGCCAGGCAGGCGCGCGCGTGCTCGACGGCTTCGGAGCGATCGGGCGTGACGACGACACCCTTGCCGGCGGCGAGCCCGTCCTCCTTGACGACATACGGGGCGCCGGTGGCCTCGAGCGCGGCTTCAACCTCGACCTCGGTGGAGCAGACATGCGCTGCGGCGGTGGGGACGCCGGCGGCCGCCATCACCTCCTTGGCGAAGGCCTTGCTGCCCTCGAGCCGGGCTGCCTCCGCGGTCGGGCCGAAGCACGGGATGCCGGCCTCGCCCAGGGCATCGGCGACTCCCGCGACGAGCGGCGCCTCGGGGCCGACGACGACGAGGCCCACCTGCTCGGCCCGGGCCAGATCGACCACGGCAGCGGTGTCAGTCGGGTCGCCCGGCACCAGTTCGGCCAGCGCACCGATGCCGGGGTTGCCGGGCAGGGCGAGGAGGGCGGTGACGGTGGGGTCGGCGGTGAGGGAGCGGGCCAGCGCGTGCTCGCGGGCGCCGGACCCCAGGAGAAGGACCTTCACGACGGTCGAGCCTAATGGTGGGGCGGGCGCGGACACGGATCGGGTGCTCGATGGTGGCGCGGGCACGGGTGTGGGTCGGCGTGGCGACCGGACAACGGGTGGGAAAATAGTGTGGCCCTCCTGGGAGGCAGGGGGGTATCTCCCAGGAGGGCCACTTCGCAGGGCAGGGTCTGTTGGGCAGATGGGGGGGCATTTCCCAACGACTCGCACAATCCCTGCGCCCGACCGAAGCCGGTAAACGTGAGCATGGCACACGGCCGCAGTAGTTGTCACCTTCACCATTGACGGGTTGGCGCCACTGACGGAGATCCGACATGATGGTCCGCATGGCGGCGGGGAAGGGGCAGGTCGAGATGCAGCATGAGGAGCCATCGGGTGGCCACCGCGAGGACGTCAGGCACGAACTCGAAGACGTCAGGCACGAACTCGAAGACGTCAGGCACGAACTCGAAGACGTCAGGCAGGAAGTCGGCGACCTCAGGGCTCGTCAGCCGCAACCCCGCACCTCCCCCGGACCGTTGTCGCGGGGGGAGGCCTACGAGGAGTTCGTGGGCCGGGTTTATCTCACCGCGGTCCGCCTCGGTCGGCCCACGCGTGCGCTGCTGCTGGCCGAGGGGCTGAGCGATGACGAGATCGATGACGCGATGGCCGAGCTGGCCTCGCGCGGCTACCTCCTCGAACGCGAGCCCGGGACCTGGGAGATCACCCCGCCGCGGGACGCCATCGCCCGGCACCTCGATGCGGTGGAGCGCCGCCTCGCGATCAGCCGGGCCACGGCTGCCGAGGTGGACAGCCTGTGGCGGCGGTCGGTCGAGCTGGCCGAACCCACGCACGCCGAGGCGCCCGGCCTCGATCTGATCAGAGGGGTGGCGGAGATCGAGAGGCGGATCCTCGGCCTGCACCGGATGAGCGCCACCCGGCTGTGGTGGGCCATGGATGGCTCGACCGCAGCCCGCAACGTCCTCGCCCGCGCGGTGGAGGAGCCCGAGGTCCTCGCGGTCCGCGAGGGCGTCCAGCTCCGGGTCATCCTCGACACCTCGCTGCTGGAGGAGCGGTCCGCGCTCCTGCACATGGAGCGTTGTCGGGCGGCCGGCCACCCGGTCCGCGTGGGGCGGGGCGTCCCGTTCAGCGCCATGGTCTGCGACGACACCTCGGCCCTGATCGACCTCAGCGCTACCGATGACTACGGAGACGGCTCCTTCGAGGTCCGCCGCGCCAACCCGATCCGCGCCGTCGGCCGACTCCTGGAGGAGGTGTGGACCTTGAGCACCCCCTTCGAGGAGACGGTAGGCGCCCCCGGTGAGCAGGCGCCGCTGGGTGAGCGTGACCGCCGCATCCTGTCCCTGCTCACCAGCGGCGCCGGTGACCAGTTGATCGCGCGGCAGGTCGGTGTCTCGGTGCGGACCGTGGAGCGGCGGGTCCGCTATCTGATGGATCATCTGGGCGCGGCGACCCGCTTCCAGGCCGGGGTGCAAGCCGCACGCCGAGGCTGGATCTGACCGGTAGAGTGTGGGCTTTGCCAGCCTGTCGAAAGAGGGAGCGAGTGAGCACGACGGCGGACGACGCGGGCGTGGTCAGCGCGGAGATCGCGGCCGAGCAGCAGCACGTCGACCGGGTCTACACCGAGTTGGCCAAGGCCGCCGAGCGGATCGAGCTGGTCCACGCCGAGGGGATGGCCCGCGGTCAGACCGACCGCCGCGGCACCGGTGACCCCCGCGAGGAGGAGATGGCCGGGCTCTTCGAGCGGGACGCCCTTGTCTTCTCCGCCAGCAAGCGCCGCGCCTCCCTCGAGCACCAGCACGAGGGCCTGGTCTTCGGCCGCCTGGATCTCGAGCACGCCGTCCCCGACGAGCACGGCAGCACCCGCGAGGTCCGCTATGTCGGTCGCCTCGGTGTCCGCGACGACGACTACGAGCCGCTGGTCGTGGACTGGCGCGCACCCGCCGCCGCCCCCTTCTACCGCGCCACCCCCGTCGACCCGCTGGGGGTCCTGCGCCGCCGGGTGCTGCGCTGCAAGGGCGAGCAGGTCGTCGGTGTCGAGGACGACCTGATGGTCGCGGACGCGCCGGACGACCTCGTGGTCGTCGGCGACGGCGCGCTGATGGCCGCCCTCACCCGCAGCCGCGGCGCCCGCATGCGCGACATCGTGGCCACCATCCAGCAGCACCAGGACGAGGCCATCCGCGCCCCCGCGCGCGGCGTCACCGAGATCACCGGGGGCCCCGGCACGGGCAAGACCGTGGTGGCCCTGCACCGGGCCGCCTACCTGCTCTACTCCGACCGCCGGCGCTTCGAGAGCGGAGGCGTGCTGGTGGTCGGACCCTCCGCCGCGTACACCGCATACATCGAGCGGGTGCTGCCCTCCCTGGGCGAGGAGAGCGTCGTCCTGCGCTCCATCGGTGACGTCGTCGGCGGCCTCACCGCCACCCGTCTGGACCCGCCGGAGACCGCGGCGATCAAGGGCTCGCTGCGCATCCGCCAGCTGCTCGCCCGCCTATCCCGCCGCGCGATCCCGGGCTCGCCAGAGCTGCTGCGTACTTTCGTGATGGGCACCGCGATCCGGCTTGAGCGGGCCGACCTGGACCGCGCCCGCGCCCAGGTGCTGCGCCACCACCACCGCAACACCTCCTACGACGCGGCCGTCGAGGCGCTCGCCGGGCTCGCGTGGGAGCAGGTGCAGCACGGGGAGCGGCAGGAGTTCGTCGACCGGTTCGTGGACTCGGGCGATGTCGAGGCCTTCATGCGCGAGTGGTGGCCGCCACTGGATCCGCGTGAGCTGCTGCTCTGGCTGGCCGACGAGGACCTCACCCGCGAGCTCGGCGTGCTCTCCCGCGAGGAGGCGGCCCTGGTGGCCACCTCCTACCAGGAGGCGCTGCGCACCGGCGCCTGGTCGGTCGCCGACGCCGCCCTCGTCGACGACCTGCACGCTCGCCTGGGGCAGATGGTCGACCTGCCCAGCGAGGAGCGCGGCTTCTACGAGATCGAGGAGCTCGACGACGCGTCCCAGTATGGCGTGTCCGCCCTCCGCGTCGGCGCCGACGGCTCGGTCGGCCGGGGTGAGCGTGGCCGGTCCGACAACGGGACTTCGCCGCAGGACCGCGGAGTCGACGACGAGCAGGGTCGCCGCGAGAACCCGCGCACCGATGCCGACGGCTTCCTGCGGGGCGAGTACGACCCCTCGACCTCCGAGCGCATCTCCCAGGACCCGCGCTCGCGCCTGCTGTCCGGGCGGATCACGCCTGCCGAGGAGTACGCCCACGTCCTCGTCGACGAGGCCCAGGACCTGTCACCGATGCAGTGGCGGATGCTGGGTCGCCGCGGCCGCTGGGCGTCCTGGACGGTGGTGGGTGACCTCGCGCAGGCGTCGTGGGGTGACCTCGAGGAGGCCGCGCAGGCGCGCGAGGAGGCCTTCGGCAGCCAGGTGCGGCGCGGCTTCCACATGGACACCAACTACCGCAACGCGAGGGAGATCTTCGACCTCGCCGCCCGGGTGATCCGCGAGCACGTCCCGGATGCCGACATCCCGCAGGCCGTGCGCGAGACCGGGCACGAGCCCGTCGAGCGAACCGTGGGTGCCGAGGGTCTGGTCGAGGAGGCCCGCGAGGCGCTTGTCGAGCTGCTCGGCCAGGTCGACGGCTCGGTCGCGATCATCGCCCCCGAAGCGCACCGGGAGGCGCTCGCTGGGCTCGCCGGGCTCGACCGCCGGGTGCTGGTCATCGATCCGCTGTCGACCAAGGGCCTGGAGTACGACGCGACCCTCGTCGTCGACCCCGACGAGATCGTCGCCGAATCTCCCGGCGGGGTCCGGGTCCTGTATGTCGTATTGACCCGAGCCGCACATCGCACCACCATCCTGCGCGTGGGTTGAGCGGTACCACTGTCGTGACCCACCCGCGCCTGACTGTCACCGGACCGCTGGCGCTGGCGGTGGTCGGGCTGGCTGGTTGCGATGCCGGTCCTGAACCGAGCGCTGAATCCGGTCCGGACCCGACCGACGCCACTGCGGTCACGACGTCGCCACCTGCAGACGGGGCCTCGACCACGGGGGATGAGGGGCGGCATACGGGCGCGGAGGAGGCGACCGAAGACGAGGCGAGCGGGGTCGCCACGGTGCTCTTCGCCGGAGACCTGATGCTCGGGCGCTCGATCGGTGACCTGATCCTGGCGGAGGGGTCGGACGCGCCGTGGGAGGGGATCGCGGAGGAGTTGGCGGCGGCCGACCTGCGCGTCGGCGTGCTGGAGACCGCAGTGGGCACGGCCGGGGAGGCCGAGGACAAGATCTTCACCTTCCAGGCTCCTCCCGAGGCTGCCGACAGTGTGGCCGCCGGTGGCTTCGACGTGGTGACGTTGGCCAACAACCACAGCTATGACTACGGCGCCGAAGGATTGCTGGAGACGGTGGAGCTGGTGTCGGCGGCCGGGGTGGAGCACGTGGGGGCCGGCGTGGATGACGAGGCCGCCCACGCACCCGTGGTGGTGGAGGCCGAGGGGGTCGAGCTCGCCTTCCTGGGCTACGTCTCCGTGCCCGATGACTGGACGGGCTACCAGAATCGGGCCTGGGCGGCGGGTGACCAGAGCCCCGGGGTGGCGTGGGCGGATCCCGATCTGATCGCCCAGGATGTGGCCCGCCTGGCGGGCGAGGTGGACCACGTCGTGGTGCTGCTGCACGCGGGGGACGAGGGATCGACCGTCGTCAACGAGGTGCAGGTGGCGGCGGCCGAAGCGGCCTTCGAGGCGGGGGCGTCGGCGGTCGTGGGGTCGCACCCGCACGTGCTGCAGGGCTATCGCTACGCCGACGAGACGCTGGTGGCGTGGTCGTTGGGCAATACCGTCTTCGACGGCTTCGGCGACTATCCCGAGAGTCTGCGGACAGCCTTGCTGTCGGTGACCTTCACCAACGACGCGATCGAGAGGGTCGAGTGGCTGCCGGCCACCATCGACGAGCGCGGGCTGCCCTGGGCGGTCGACCCCGAGGGTGAGGTGGGGGCCTCGATCCTGGCCGAGCTGGAGCAGCTGCCCTCGCCCGAGGTCTGGCCGAGCGGGTCCTAAGCAGCCTGTGGATCGCCATACATCCTGTCGGTGCCGACCGTTAGGGTCGGGAAGGTGAGCACCGCCCTGTACCGCCGCTACCGGCCCGAGTCCTTCGCCGACGTCATCGGACAGGAGCATGTCACCGAGCCGCTGATGCAGGCGCTGCGGTCGGGGCGGGTCAACCACGCCTACCTGTTCTCCGGCCCGCGCGGATGCGGCAAGACGACCAGCGCCCGGATCCTGGCGCGCTGCCTCAACTGTGAGCAGGGGCCGACCGCCGAGCCGTGCGACACCTGCGACTCGTGCGTGGCGCTGGCGCGTGACGGCGCGGGGACGGTCGATGTGATCGAGATCGACGCCGCCAGCCACGGTGGTGTCGATGACGCGCGTGACCTGCGGGAGCGGGCGGCCTTCGGTCCCGCGCAGTCGCGCTACAAGGTCTACATCATCGACGAGGCGCACATGGTGACGCCCAACGGTTTCAACGCGCTGCTCAAGGTGGTCGAGGAGCCGCCGCCGCACGTGAAATTCATCTTCGCGACCACGGAGCCGGAGAAGGTGCTGGCCACCATCCGCTCGCGCACCCATCACTACCCCTTCCATCTGGTGCCACCGCAGCGGCTGACCTCCTATCTGGAGCAGGTGTGCGAGCGGGAGGGGGTCGCGCTGGAGCCGGGGGTGCTCTCCTTCGTCACGCGCGCCGGTGGTGGCTCGGTGCGTGACTCGCTGTCGGTGCTGGACCAGCTGATCTCGGGGGCCGGCGAGGAAGGGTTGACCTACGAGCGGACAGCCTCGCTGCTGGGCTTCACCGATGTCGAGCTGCTCGACGCGGTGGTGGATGCGGTGGCCGCGGGGGACGCGGCGACGGTCTTCCAGCAGGTGGACAAGGTGATGGAGTCGGGGCACGATCCGCGCCGTTTCGTCGAGGACCTGCTGGAGCGCTATCGGGATCTGATCGTGCTGACCGCGGTGGGCGACCAGCCGGTGGGTGGTCTGCTGCCGGGCCTGCCGGAGGACCAGATCGAGCGGATGCGCCACCAGGCCAGGGTGCAGGGACCAGAAGCGCTCTCCCGCGCGGCGGACGTGGTGAGCCGGGGGCTGTCGGAGATGACCGGGGCGGTCTCCTACCGGCTGATGCTGGAGCTGCTCGTGGCCCGCTTGCTGCTGCCCGGCCCCTCGGGTGAGGAGGGCTACGGCACCCGGCTCGACCGGCTCGAGCGCAGGTTGGCTGCGGGAGAGTCGGGGTTGGGCTCGAGCGCGCGTTCGACGACAGCCGCCCCCAGCCCTGCGCGCCCGTCGCACGAGCGGCCAGAGCCTGCCCAGCAGCCGACCACCCAGTCTGGCACGCAGTCCGGCGCGCAGACCACATCCCAGGGCCCTGGTGTGCTCGACACCGCGGCGATGCGCCGACAGTGGCCGGATGTCCTCGAGCAGGTGAAGGCGATCAGCCGCCAGACGTGGAGCGGTCTGCAGACGGCCCAACTGCTGGACTTCGACGGCCGACGGGTGCTGCTCGGCAAGCCGGACCACTGGTGGGTCGAGAAGTTCATGGGGACACGGCACGAGGAGACGCTGCGGACCGCGCTCTCGGAGTACCTCGGCCTCAACGTCGCCATCGACGCGGTCGTCATGGGTGCCGACGGCGATGAGGGGGCGCAGCCGCCGAGCCAGCCAACCCACCAGCAGGCGCAGCAGGCGCGCGAGACCCAGTCCTCACCGCCCGATGTCCCGAGCTCGCCGTCCGATGCCCCGACCACGCATCCCGAGGCGCAGCAGGCCGCCCCCGAACGTCCGCAGCGTGGACAGCTCCGCACCCGGGCCGGCGGTCCGGCCACGCCGCCCGGGGCCGCGTCCACCGGTGCGCCACCCGCCACGCACCCCGCAGCCGGATCCCGACCTGCCGTCCCCCCGCCGGTCGCCGACCAGCCCGGCACGCCGGGGGAGGCCCCCGAGGTCCGGGCCAGCCCGGAGCCCGAGGCCCCGCGGCCGTCCATGGCCGATCAGCTCGGCGCCGGGCGCTCCGCCCCAACTCGCCCGACGGGTCCCGACTGGTCCCAGCAGGCACAGTCCGGCGGCGCAGCGCCCGCGTGGGCCAGCGCCCCGGTCGAGGACGCAGCGCCGGCATCGCCCGCACCTGCCCATCAGGCCCCCAGCGACGATGGCCCAAGCGAGGATGCCCCCAGCGACGATGCCCCCAGCGACGATGACGAGGACCTGTCCACGTCCAACGCGGTGGGCCAGCCTGTCGTCGAGAACGTCCTGGGCGGTACCGTCATCGCCATCAACGACGATCCCGTGGGCTGAGAGAGGACGAGCCGATGATCTACGAGCTCCTGCATCCGATCGTGACCCCGTTGGCGACCGCTATCTGGCGCCCCGAGGTGGTCGGCACCGAGAACGTGCCCAAGGACGGTCCGGTCATCCTGGCCAGCAACCACCGCTCGTTCATCGACAGCGTGGTCATCCCCCTCACCTCCCCGCGTCAGGTGGCTTTCCTGGCCAAGTCGGAGTACTTCACCGGCAGCGGCGTCAAGGGGTGGATCAGCCGCGAGTGGTTCACCGGTGTCGGCTCGATCCCGGTCAACCGCGACGATCCCCGCGCCGCCCAGCAGTCGCTCGACCTGGCGCTCGCGCATCTGCGCGGCGGGGGTGTCTTCGGCATCTACCCCGAGGGCACGCGCAGCCGCGACGGGCGCCTCTACCGCGGCAAGACGGGCGTCGCCTGGCTGGCTCTCGAGGCGCAGTGCCCGATCGTGCCGGTCGGACTGCAGGGCACCCAGGACATCCAGCCGGTCGGATCGCGCTTCCCGCGCCGGGCCAAGGTGCGGGTCGAGTTCGGCGAGCCGGTCGAGGTGGCCGGCCGCTACGAGGGCGTCCCGCAGGGCAAGGCGCGTCGCGAGATCACCGACCAGGTGATGGAGCGGATCCTGGCAATGAGCGGCCAGGAATGGGCCGGGGAGTACAACCAGCGCGCTCCTGGCGGCGCTGTCTGACCGAAAGGCCTCGCTCCCGCGAATTCTGTGGGACGCTGGCTCATGCGTGCGCGTCAGCACCAGGAGCCTCCGGGCCGATTCCGGTATGCCGTGCGCCTCGCCTGGGCGGCTCTGCTGGGGGCGCTGCCCGTCACCCTGTCAGGTTGTATCGCCCCGGACATCAACGTGATCGGTGGGGTCGGTTTCGCGGTGGATGACCAGGGCAGGCTGATGGTGGTCGTCGAGGGCTGCGGCCGGCCGGTCGTGCGGGTTCACATGGCCTACAACCGCGAGGGGCTGACCTCCGATGAGGAGCCGAACGAAGAGATCGGCGAGTGGACTCTCGATGACTCCCAGAACCCGCCCGCCCAGCTCGTCATCAGCGACCCTGGACCCGAGTGGACGGGATCAGCGGTGCGGATCGACCCCGAGCGCGGCGTGATCGCCGACGGGCTGGGCGAGAGGTCGGACGTCCTCACCCAGGCCAGCCTGGCGCCTGGTCAGATCCCGCAGCTCGAGCCCGGAAAGGTCTACTACACGCCTCGGGGTGACCCGGTGGCAGTGGCTGGGACGCGGGCGGAGTTCACGGCCTGGGCCTGCAGTGATCGGGACGATATCTAGCGAACGGGATGACATCTAGGGAGCAGGGGAGCGCCTACAGTGGGCTGTTGTGTATGAAGGTGTGGTCCAGGACCTGATCGACGAGCTCGGCCGCTTGCCGGGCGTGGGCCCCAAGGGGGCGCAGCGGATCGCCTTCCATCTGCTCACGGCCGACCCTGACGACATCACCCGCCTCGCCGACGCCCTCATCCAGATCCGCGAGAAGGTGTCCTTCTGCGAGATCTGCGGCAATGTCGCCGAGTCCGAGCAGTGCCGCATCTGCCTGGACGAGCGCCGGGATCGGAGCCTGATCTGCGTGGTGGAGCAGAGCCAGGACGTCGCCGCGATCGAGCGGACCCGGGAGTTCAGAGGTCGCTATCACGTCCTCGGTGGGGCCATCAATCCCATCGGTGGCGTCGGTCCCGAGGACCTGCGGGTCCGTGAGCTGATGACCCGGCTGGCCGACGGCCAGGTCTCAGAGGTGATCATCGCCACTGATCCCAACCTCGAGGGAGAAGCCACCGCGACCTACCTGGCCAGGATGCTGGCCACTTTCGAGGGTGTGCGCGTCAGCCGGCTGGCGTCCGGTCTGCCCGTCGGGGGCGATCTGGAGTATGCCGACGAGGTCACCCTGGGTCGGGCCTTCGAGGGCCGTCGTGTTCTTTCCGGAGGTCCTGCGGCGCCTTCCAACCCGTAGCGGGCGGCAGGCCCGTAGTGTGGGGGACATGAGCGAGGCGGAGGACCAGGGCTGGGACGAACTGGCGCGGGAGATGCACCAGGAGGTTGCGGCATACTTTGGGGCCCTGCGTGAGGTGACCTCGGGAGAGGCGCCGGACTCCGCGCTCCCCGTCCTGCTGCTGGCCGTCGGCCAGTTGTGCGCGGCTGGCGCCCGGATCGGTGCGCTGGTCGATGTCGTGCCGGACGAGCGTTTCGAGCCCGACGCAGGGCCGGACTCCGACCTGGAGGAGATCCGGGAGCGACTGCACGACCTGCTCGGGGGCGTCGACAGCTACTGCGATCTTGAGGACCCCGTGCTGACGGGAGAGGTCACCGACGGCTCGCTGTCCGCGGATCTGGTCGCGATCGCCGCGGACCTGGAGCACGGGTTGGTGCACTACGAGGCAGGTCGGTCGACCGAGGCGATGTGGTGGTGGCAGTTCAGCTATCTGTCGTCCTGGGGGGAGCGCGCAGCCTCGGCGCTGCGGGTGCTGCTCACGCTGCTCGCGCACGTTCGGCTGGATGCCGAGGAGGAGCATGTGATGGAGGCCGAGATGGCGGCACTCCACGCAGTGGATTAGACACGCAGTGGATTAGCCCGCAGGCAACTAGGAGTCGCGCCCGCTGGGGCGGCCGACCTCTTCCTGGGGCAGGGTGGCGACGGCGCCGAGGTGTTCGACGGTCTCGAGGTCGGTGCCGGGGGCGAAGTACTGGCGGCCGAGCACCGCGGCGCGGGCGATCGCGGTTGCGCCGATGACCGAGGTGATCAGCTGCAGCAGGATCGCCACCACCGCCTTGAGCAGGGTGATCCACGTCGCGTCCTGGAGCGCGACTCCGAGCACGATCATCGCGGTCCCGACGCCGGCGGCGGTGCCGATCGCCGAGATCCGGGTGAACATGTCGGGCAGCCGCAGCAGGCCGAGCGCGGCGCCGACGAAGATGAGCGCGCCACCCAGGATCAGGATTGCGGAGATGATCGAGAGCACCATCAGCGCACTCCTCGGGTCAGGGCGCGGGACAGCGAGACCGCGGCGAGGAAGGCCACGAGCGTCGCGACGATGACCAGGTCCAGGGTGCCGAGGCTGCCGACCCGCATTCCGGTGAGGGCGATCAGCCCGATGATCGAGAAGGTGAGCAGGTCTGCGGCGGCGACCCGGTTGCCGTCGGTGGGGCCGAAGGCGATCCGGTAGGCCGCTGCACCGATAGCGATGGCCAGACAGATGGTGGCGATGATCATCACGACGGTCATCGGTCTCCTCCTCGTCGGTCCCCTTCGCGAGGGACGTCTCCGCGTCCGGGGAAGGCCGCGAGCATCCGGGCCTCCATGTCGATGAGGTCGTCGAGGGCCTGCTCGGTGGAGTCGTGCTGCATCGAGTGCACGAGCAGGTAGCGCTCGCCGTCATCGCGGACGACGCCGATGGTCAGGGTGCCGGGGGTCAGCGTGATCAGCCCGCCGAAGACCGCGACCTGCCAGTCCCGGGTGGAGGCGAGAGGGACCCGGAGCACGCGTAGCGGGTGCCGAGGGCGGCGGCTGAAGATATTGCGCAGCACCGAGCCGGAGGAGTAGATGACCTGGTAGATGTACCAGGCCAGGAAACCCGGCAGGCGGACCAACGACGCCAGCGTCATGGGGCAAGCACCGCCTCGACATACCCGGACGTGTCCATCAGCCCCTCGGCGGCGGTCATCGACAATCCGTAGAGGAGCTCGCCGCCGAGTCCGAGCGAGAGCGTGACCAGCGCGAGCGCGGCGCCCGGGATGATCAGGCCGGCCGGGGTGGGCAGGCGACGCGCGGCGCGGATCCGGGCGGAGGGCATCTCGTCCTCGTCCGGCCGTGAGCTGGCGAAGACGGCGTCCCAGATTTTCAGCATCGACATCAGCGTGATCAGGCTGACGACCAGAGCGGCGACGGCGACCCAGATGTGTCCGGCCTCGACGGTGGCCACGATCAGGGTCAGCTTGGCCACGAAGCCGGAGAAGGGCGGCAGCCCGGCCAGCGACAGCGCGGCGATCAGGAAGCTGGCGGCGATCAACGGTTCCTTGCGCAGACGGGACTTGAGCACGGAGAGCTTGTTGGTGCCGTAGCGCTCCTCGATCGCGCCCGTGGACAGGAAGAGTGAGGCCTTCACGATCATGTGGTGGAGCAGGTAGAAGATGCCCGCGGCGAGTCCGGCCGGGGTGAACAGTGCCACGCCCAGCAGGATGTAGCCGATCTGGCTGACCATGTGGAAGGCCAGGATCGAGCGGGTGGTGGCCTCGCCCACCGCGCCCATCACGCCGATCACCATGGTCAGGGTGAACAGCACCAGACCGATCCACAGGTAGCGGGTGTCGCCGTCGAAGAGCACCGCGTAGATCCGGTAGATCGCGTAGATCGCGACCTTGGTGTGCAGACCGGAGAAGAGCGCGGTGATCGCCGGCGAGGTGGACGGGTAGGCCCGGGCCAGCCAGCCATGCGTCGGAACGACCGCGGCCTTCATGCACAGGGCCGCGATCGCGACCCCGCCGCCGATGGCCACGAGGTGATCCTCGGCGGCCGCGCCGGCGAGCTCGGCGAGGTTCACGGTGCCGGCCACGCCATACACCAGACCCACTCCGACCAGGAACATCGTCGAGACGAAGAGGTTGAAGGCGACGTAGAGGCGAGAGCCGACGTGCGAACGGAAGGTCCCCTGCTGCCGCTTGGCCAGGATCAACAGGCCATAGCTGGGCAGCAGCATGACCTCGATGAAGACGAACAGGTTGAAGATGTCACCGGTCAGCAGTGCGCCGTTGACCCCGGCGACGAGCGCCAGGGTGAGCGGCACGAAGAGGCGGACCCTGCCAGGGTGGGAGGCGAGCGCGAAGCCAGCACAGGTGAGGGCCAGCAGGCTGGTCACCACCAGCATCAGCGCGGACAGCATGTCAGCGACGAAGGGGATCGCGATGCCGCCCTGCCAACGGCCGACGCCGTGGGCCAGGATGCTGCCGTCGCGCAGGCTGGCGACCAGCAGCAGCGAGAAGACCAGCTGGGCGGCCAGGGTGATCATCAGCAGCCAGCGCGGCCACACCCAGTGCGCCCGGGCAGCGGCGGTGACTCCCGCGACGCCCAGCGGGATCGCGACGAAGAGAGGCAGGTACGCGGCGGCGGTCATGACTCGTCCACCGGGTCCTTCTCCTCACCCTCGCCGTCGCGACGGCGACCGGTGACCGACAAGGAAAGCATGTAGATGGTGATCGCGAAGGCGATGACGATGGCGGTCAGCACGAAAGCCTGCGGCAGGGCGTCGGCCGTGGTCGCCGGGTCCGGGTCGGGGCCCAGGGGCTCTCCGCGGCGCTGGATGCCGCCGGAGGAGAAGAGCAGCAGGTTGGCCGCGTGGCTGAGGATGACGAAGCCGAGGATCACCCGCAGGTAGTCGCGCTGGAGCAGCAGGTAGATCGAGCCGGCGGTGAGCGCGCCGATCGTCAGGGCGAGGATCATCGGGTCACCTCCTCAGGGGTGTCTTTCGGCGGTGGCGGCTCCGCGACCGAGTCGGCGGTGGGGGCGACCCGCGGGTAGGCGCGGCCAAGCATCCGCAGGGCGGCCAGGATGACGCCGAAGACCGCCAGGTAGACGCCGACGTCGAAGATCAGCGCGCTGGTGAGGTGCTGGCCGAAGAGGTAGGCGTGCAGCGGGCGCAGGAAGGACCCGTCGGCGTAGCCGAGGAAGCCGCTAGCCACGGCGACGATGATGCCGGAGCCCGCGATCGCGAGATAGGGAAGGCGCATCCAGCGGGCGTTGTCGTCGGCGCTGGACAGGTAGGCCAGGGCGAGGGCGGAGGCGCCGACGAGGGCGCCGATGAAGCCGCCGCCGGGGGCGTTGTGGCCGCGTAGCAGGACGTAGATGGAGCCGAAGAGCATCAGCGGCTGGAGGACCTTGCCGGTGGTGGTCAGGAAGATCGCGTTGTCCTGCGGGTCGACGAGGCTGGACAGCCGCAGCGTGGGGGTCGGCTCGTCCAGCAGCGGGCGCGCCTGGATGAGAGCGAAGACCGAGAGCGCGGCGATGGCCAACACGACGAGTTCGCCAAAGGTGTCCAGGGCTCGGTAGTCGACCAGGATGGTGTTGACGACATTGGTGCCGCCGGTGTCCTCGTAGACGTTGAGCAGGAAGTACTCGCCAGCCGGGGACAGGCCGCGGTGCCCCGTGAGGGTGAGGGCGGCCAGGGTGGCGGCGGTGCCCGCGCCGAGGGAGATGACGGCGGTGACGATCCGACGGCGGCGTCCGGGGGTGGTGAGGAGGCGCCGACCCAGACGGTTGAGGACCAGGACCATGATCACCACGGTCAGGATCTCGACGAGCAGCTGGGTCAGGGCCACGTCCGCGGCGCCGAGCGAGTAGAACCAGAGCGCCACACCGAAGCCGACGATGCCGGTGCTGAGCACCGCGGTGAGGCGGTGGCGGGCGGTGATGGCCAGGATCAGGCCGAGCACCACGATGCCGAGCAGCACGTAGTCGAAGGGCTGGACTGTCTCACCGGGGGGCAGGCCTTGCCAGGTCAGGGGGAGCAGGAGGGCGCCGACCCCGAGGCCGACGGCCGGGATGCCGATGTGGCGCGAGATCGCGTCGCTGCGCGTCAGGTCGCCAACCCGGCGGCCCGAGGCGATGGTGCCGGTGATGAGTTGCTGGGTGATCTCCACACCCGAGAACCGGATGAGGGGACGGGCGGCGGTCTCGAGGTTGCGCCATACCCAATAAGCGGCCGCGAGGCCGAGCACGAGCGCGGTGAGCGACAGCAGGAGAGGAGCGTTGATGCCGTGCCAGAGCGCGAGATAGGTGATCTCGCTGCGGGCGACCCCGGCCGCGTCGGCGGCGGCGGGAGCGACGATCGGGTCCAGCACCCCCAGACCCACCGTGAGACCCAGCCCGAGACCAGCCAGAGCGGTCGCGCCGATCGCGACCACCATCGGCAGGGTGCCCGCACGCTTGGGCTCCTGCGTCGACCTCCCGGGCAGGGTGTTGA
This sequence comes from Ornithinimicrobium pulveris, assembly GCF_050261105.1. Taxonomy (GTDB): domain Bacteria; phylum Actinomycetota; class Actinomycetes; order Actinomycetales; family Dermatophilaceae; genus Ornithinicoccus. The sequence continues at coordinate 399,257 of NZ_CP189837.1, forward strand.
GCACGATGTGCGCGGAGTAGGCGACGGTGAAGATCGCGCCGAGGGTCACCAGACCGGCGAGCAGCCAGCCGATCGGACCCTCGAGCAGCGACTCCAGGACCAGCTCTTTGCTGACGAAGCCGAGGAGGGGGATGACCCCGGCCATGCTGGCAGCGGCGAGCACGATCATCGCCGAGTCCCACGGTGTGCTGCGGGCGAGGCCGGAGAGGTCGTTGATGTTGCGGCTGCCGAAGCGCTTCTCGAGCAACCCGATGTGCATGAAGGCGGCGGCCTTGAAGAGCGCGTGCGCGACCACGTGGACGCTCGCGGCGAGCATCGCGAGCGGGGTACCGATCGCGATGACCACCACGAGCAGACCGAGCTGGCTGACGGTGGAGTAGGCGAGGAGTTGCTTGAGGTCGTGCTTCTGGAGCGCGAAGATGCCGCCCATCACGGTGGTGATCAGACCGACGGTGATGAGCATCCACATCCAGACCGGCGAGTGCGAGGCGGCGGTGGAGAAGAGCATCAGCAGGTAGATGCCCGCCTTGACCATGGCGGCGGCGTGCAGGTAGGCGCTCACCGGTGCCGGGGCGACCATCGCGTCCGGCAGCCAGAAGTGGAAGGGGAACTGGGCGGACTTCGTCATCGCCGCGATCGCGACCAGTCCAGCGACCCAACCGGCGAAGACCGGGTCCTGGGCCCACACCTCGTGCGCGAGGGCGTCGGAGAGCACGGTGGTGCCGGTCGCGCTCCACATCAGCGCAACGGCGCCGAGCAGGCACAGACCACCGAGCACGGTGATGAGCAGGGTGCGCGTCGCGGGGGCGGCGGCGTCCGGAGCCGAGCGCAGGATCAGCAGGTAGGAGATGAGGGTGGTCAGCTCCCAGGCGACGTAGAGCAGGACGATGTCGTCGGCGAGGACGAGCAGCATCATCGCAGCCGCGAAGAAGGTCATCAGGGTGTAGAAGGCGACCGGCTTCTTCTCCTTGAGATAGCCGGCCGAGTACACCATCACCGCGGCGCCGATGAGAAGCACCACCAGAGAGAAGAGGAAGGACAGCCCATCCAGGCGCAGCCGTAGCGCGATGTCCGCCGACGGGATCCAGGGGACCAGCTGGTCGATCCGCTCACCGGGGGTGTGCAGGGAGATGACGAGCCCGGCGCACCCAACCAGCGCGGCTCCCAGCACCCACCCCGCGGAGCGTCCCATCAGGTGCGCGAGCACCGGCGCGAGCAGCACGACGGCGGTCACTGCCGCGAGCGCGAGCGCGAGGGACACTGGATCGGGCCTTTCGGGACGTTGACGGGGTGGAGAAAACCTACCAAGTGCCTGAGCGGCTCTCAGGCACCCCCGCCAGCCCTCGGTAGAGCCGGGCGCGGAATACGCAAGAACGGGGCGAGCCGGTGGCTCGCCCCGTTCTCGAGGTGTGCGGCCCGTGCGGCCGCGCTGAGGATCAGCTGCCGATCAGGCGGGGACGATCAGACCGGAGGTGGACTGCTGCGCGCGACCGAGGCGGTCGGCGACGTCCTGCCAGTTGACGACATTCCACCAGGCGGTGACGTAGTCAGCCTTGACGTTCTTGTACTGCAGGTAGAAGGCGTGCTCCCACATGTCCAGCATCAGCAGCGGGATCTGGCCGATCGGCACGTTGCCCTGCTGGTCCCAGAGCTGGAAGATCAGCGGCTTGCCGGCGATGGTGTCCCAGGACAGCACGGCCCAGCCGGAGCCCTGCAGGGTGTTGCCGGCAGCCTCGAACTGGCCCTTGAAGGCGTCGAAGGAGCCGAAGTGCTCGTCGATCATCGCGGCCACGTCGCCGTCGGGGCGGTCGCCGCCCTCGGGGGACATGTTCTGCCAGAAGACCGAGTGGTTGGTGTGCCCGCCCAGGTGGAAGGCGAGGTTCTTCTCCAGCATGGGGACGGTGCCGAAGTCACCGGACTCGCGTGCGGCGGCCAGCTTCTCCAGGGCCTGGTTGGCGCCGTCGACATAGGCCTTGTGGTGCTTGCTGTGATGCAGCTCCATGATCTCGCCGCTGATGTGCGGCTCGAGGGCGCCGTAGTCGTACGACAGGTCAGGAAGGGTGTAGGTGCTCACGGCAAATCTCTCCTGTTCAGGTGGTTTTGCGGGCTCCTTGCACTATATCCGCGCGGGGTGCTGGCTGCCCGGTGAGGTCGGTGGTCCTCCCGGCTCTTCTCGGCCGGCGAATCGTTCGGCCGATCGGCCGAGCCTGCCGGGCAGACTCGCCCGGGCGGCCGATGTCCACCTGGTGCACCCCGCGGCACGATGGAGGTATGTCGTGACCCACCCCTCCGCTCCTGCCTGCCCCCGCCCTGGGGTTCCGTCACGCGCTCGCTGGCCTGGTCGTGCTGGTCGTCACCATGGTTGGCGGCCTCTTCCTCGCCTTTGCCTTGTCTGGTCCCGGCGGTGACCTCAGCGGTACCTGGGTGGCCACGCCGCTGCAGCTCTTCGTGCTCTTCCTGCTCGCCGCGCTGACGATCCGGTTGCTGCGCGGCCGGGCGTACGCACCGTCCGATCTCGGCCTGGTCGTCCCGCAGCGTGCCCCGCACTGGGCGTATGCCGTGCTCGTCGCCGCCGCCTTCGCCGGGCTCTCGAACCTGGGCGTGCAGTTCATCCCGCAGCTGCGTGAGGCGACCGAGCGGAGCCTGGAGCTGATGCCGTTCGGCGTGAGCCTGGCGCAGGACATCGGCTTTGTTCTCGCCCTGACTGTTGCGGCGCCACTGGGGGAGGAGTTGCTCTACCGAGGTGTCATCTTCCGAGGTGTCCACGACGGCATCGCGCGGCGCAGGCCGCAGTCGCGTCGTCTGGCCTTCTGGGTGGCGGCGATCGTCTCGGCGGTACTCTTCGGCATCTCGCACGCCGGTGAGGGTCAGGAACTGCAGCTGCCCTTCCTGATCCTCTTCGGCCTCGGCGCCGCGTGGCTGTATTGGTGGACCGGCTCGTTGTTCGCGCCGGTGTTGGCGCACTCGATCGCCAACGGGGTGACGGCCTTCCACGCGGTGAGCGGTGACCGCTCGTTCAGCTCGCCTCTGGTGGGGGTCGTGGTCGTGCTCGGCCCGGTGCTCGCGCTGGGCATCCTGTGGCTGGTCGGCCGCCTGCTGGGTGGCCGCCGGTCGGGCGCGCGGCGGGCAGGCTAACGGGGAAACGAAGAACCGGCCCTGACGTTGCGTTTCCGCAGATCAGGGCCGGTCTTGTGTGGTCGGGGTGACAGGATTCGAAAAGATCACTCCGGCACGGTCACCGTCTGGCTGACCTGGGTCGCAAGCACCTGACCTGCGATGACAGGTACAGTAGCGCGTGAAAGGTTCGGGCACAAGAGGACACGAGATGACACCAGTTATGCCCCAGTTATGCCCACCAGCCGGCGAGCAGGAGGGGTCGTGACACGGTCCAAGCGCGACTTCGGCACGATCCGACGCCGGTCGGGCGGGCGGTACCAGGCGTTCTACATGGGTCCGGACCAGGACTTCCACCGGGCCCCTTCGACGTTCTCCACCCGGGCCGACGCCGAGGCGTGGCTGGCCCACGAGCGCCGCCTGATCCAGGACGACACCTGGTCCCCGACCCGTTCGCGGCGTGCCAAGGTGGCCCGTACCGCTGAGGCGTTCGGCCCCTACGCGGGAGCCTGGTTGTCCCAGCGCGACCTGAAGCCGCGCACCCGGGCCCTCTACCAGCGGCTGCTGGAACGGTTCCTGCTGCCCGAGTTCGAGCACGTGGCTCTGCGGGACATCACCCCAGCCGTGGTGCGGGTCTGGCACGCCGGCCTCGACCCGCACCGGCCCACCCAACGCGCCCACGCCTACGCCCTGCTCCGCTCGATCCTGGCGACGGCGGTGGCCGATGAGATCCTGGCCGCGAACCCCTGCCGGGTCCGCGGCGCCGGGACCACCACTCGGGCCCGCCGGGTCGAACCGGCCACCCTGGACCAGCTCACGGTCCTGGTGGAGCACATGCCGGCCCGGTACCAGGCGCTGGTGCTGCTCGGTGCCTGGTGCGGTCTGCGGTTCGGGGAGATGGCCGAGCTGCGCCGCGCCGACCTGGACCTGGCCACCGGGGTGGTGCACGTGCGCCGCGGCGTGGTCCGCACCAACGGGCAGGTCTCCGTCGGCACCCCCAAGTCAGCCGCCGGCATGCGGGACGTGGCCATCCCACCCCACCTGCTCCCCACCCTGGCTGAGCACCTGGCCACCCACGTCGGACCCGCGCCCGAGGCGCTGGTCTTTCCCTCGGTCACCGACCCCGAGGTCCAGGTCCACCCCAACACCCTCTACCGGCACTGGCACAAGGCACGAGAGGCCGCCGGCCGGCCAGACCTGCGCATCCACGACCTGCGCCACACCGGCGCCGTCCTGGCCGCCCGCACCGGAGCCACCCTCGCCGAGCTCATGGCCCGCATCGGCCACTCCACCCCCCAAGCGGCCCTCCGCTACCAACACGCCGCCCTGGGTCGCGATGCCCACATCGCCGAGCAACTCTCCCGCCTCGCCCAAGCCCAGCAACCCAGTTGACTCAAGGTACGAAGGCGTCCGTCATCGCGGTGCTTGACAGACCGGATCCGCCGAGAGTCGGATGCTTGGCGACGCACATTCTCCGTGGTCGGACACGCGGCCAGACGCGACTTCACCCGCACGTCGAACATAGAAGCGTCAGGGCGGTACAGGGGCACGAGGGGCGGTACACCAGGGCCTCGGCAAAGTCGGTCGGTGGGGGCGCTGACCTGCGAGGACGTCGCGGCGTGCCGTGAATGGCGGGTGTGGCCCGGCCTGCCCTCACCTCGCCCGGCCGGGGACGCGCTCGTGCTCGACCTGCCGGTAGCCACCGGGCGGTCCCTGACCGAGTACGCCCCCACCGCACTGGGGCGCACGGATGAGGCGGTGTCCTCGTGAGCACGACCGCACCACCGCTGGACGCGGACCTGGTCGCCGGACTGCGCCGGCTCAAGCTGGCCGCGATGCGACAGCTCGCCCCCGAGCTGCTCATTACCGCCAAGACCCAACGGTGGTCCCCTGAGGAGGTGCTGCGGGCCCTGGTCGAGGCCGAGATCACCGCCCGCGACGCCTCCAACGAGCGAGCACGCCTCAAAGCAGCCGGCTTCCCGGTGCTGAAGACGATCGAGGAGTTCGACGTGGCCGCCTCCATCCCGGCCCCGACGTGGGCGTACCTGACGTCCCTGGAGTGGCTGAGCGCCAAGGAGAACCTTGCCCTGATCGGCCCCGCCGGGACGGGCAAGTCGCACACCCTCATCGCGCTGGGTCACGCCGCCGTCACCGCTGGGCACCGGGTGCGGTACCTGACCGCGGCCGACCTCGTCGAGACCCTCTATCGCGGCCTGGCCGACAACACCGTCGGGCGGGTCATCGAGACGCTGCTGCGCAACGAGCTCGTGCTCGTCGACGAGGTCGGCTTCGCCCCGCTGGACGACACCGGCGCACAGCTGCTGTTCCGGTTCGTCGCCGCCGCCTACGAACGCCGCTCCCTGGGCATCGCCTCGCACCACTCCTTCGAGGACTGGGGCCGGTTCCTGCCCGAGCACACCACCGCGGTCTCGATGCTCGACCGGCTGCTGCACCACGCCACCACCGTCGTCACCAACGGCCAGTCCTACCGCATGCTCCAAGCCCGCCAACGCCGAGGAGGTGAGCACCTCACCCACTGACCAGAACAAGCAGACGGGTGGGGACTTCTGGGGTTGACCCCGTCTGGTGGACATCGGTTAAGCGGCTTCTTGAGCCGCGGTGATGGTCCGGTGCTCGAACGTTACCGGAGGGATCTGGCCGAGGGCACTGTGGCGCCGGCGGCGGTTGTAGACGGTCTCGATCCAGGAGCTGACGGCGTGGATCGCCTCGGTCCTGGTGGCGAACTCGTGTCGGTCGTAGAATTCGGTCTTCAGGGTCGACCAGAAGCTCTCGATCTGGGCGTTGTCCCAGCACACGCCGGTGCGTCCGACCGAGAGCAGCACGCCCAGCTCTTCGGCGGCGTCGGCCAACTGGGTCGAGGTGAACTGGCAGCCCCGATCGGCGTGCAGGATCACGCCCGCGGTCTCACCGTCGCGGAAGGTCACGGCTCGGCGTAGTGCGCTCTCCACGATGTCGGTGTGCAGGGAGTCGGAGAAGGCATAGCCGATGACGCGGCGTGAGCAGCCATCCCGCACGGCGCACAGGTACAGCCAGCCCTGGCCGGTGACCAGGTAGGTGATGTCGGAGGTCCAGACGACGTTGAGGGCGCCTCGGTCGAAGACTCGTCCCACCCGATCCGGGATGGTGTGCGGCACCTGGTCCGGCAGCGTGGTTACCGGCCGCCACGGCCGGGGGCTGATGCCCTGCAGGCCGTCGGTGCGCATGAGCTTGGCGACCGTCTTGCGAGAGACGACCTCGCCGTTCTCACGCAGGTCCGCGGTGATCCGCGGGGCGCCGTTCACCTTGAGTTCAACCAGTCGATGCAACACCGGGCTGTTGCAGGGAGCGTAGCTGTTCGGCGAAGGGCCGGCAGCCTGTCGGTCGACCCACTTGTAGTACCCCGACCGGGACACACCCAGCAGGTCACACATCCGCACGATCTCGTGGTCGGCCTTCTCCGCGTGGATCAACTCGAACGCCCGCTCTGGCTGCTCGAGGCGTTCTCCGTCACGAAGAAGGCCGCTTTATGCGGGTGATCGGTGTCAAGCGGGGGTGTCCTCGAGGCGCTGGAGGAGGGCGTCGTAGACCTCGGCGCGTCGGGTCTGGCCCTTGGCGGTGGCGTCGTCGCGTTGCGCCTGGATGGTGGGTCGGTGCTCAATCGTGGTGAAGAACATCGTGCAGGACTCGCAAATCGTCTCGTAGCGGCAGTCGAGCTCGATCGGTCGTGCGCAGTAGCCGTTGCCGAGCAGGCGTTTGCTGGCTTCCGCGTGGACGGCGCGCATCGCTGGGCCGGCGGCCTCGGCCGGGAGGGTCACCGGCGTGCTCGCGGGTTGGGTGGCGGCGTAGAGGGACTCGATCTTCTGGGTGACCTTGAAGTACTGGTCGGCCACGGTGCGGTCGCCGATGCGGGCGTAGACCATCGTCATCGACAGGTCGTGGTGGCCGAGGAGGGCGGCGATGGCTTCCAGGGACATGCCTCGGTTGATGGCCTGGGTGGCCAGCGTGTGCCGCAGCTGGTGGGGGTGGACGTGTCCGAGGCCGGCCGCGGCGGCGGTCTTGTGGACGGCTTTGTCGACGCGGGTGGCGGGGATCGGTCGGCCGCGGTCGAGCAGGAGCAGGTCGGAGGACTGCCAGGAGGCGCGGTGTGCCAGCCAGTCGTCGATGAGGTCTTTGACGTGCGGATGGAGCGGGATGTACCGGTCTGTGTGGAGCTTGCCGACCGGGGTGCGCAGCCAGTAGCCGGTGCCGATCTGCACGACGGCGTCGATGGTCAGGCCGAGGAGCTCGCCGCGGCGCATCCCGGTGCGGGCCAGGACCTGGACGATGAGGCGGTCCAGGGGGTCGGGCAGGTCGCGGGCGGCGTTCATGAACGCGGCGGCCTGGGCGTCGTCGAGGAACTTGGGCAGGGGCCGGTCCAGGCGGGGTCGGTCGGTGGCGTAGACCGGGACGCGGGCGGGGGCGTCGTCGTAGTCCCACTCGATGATGCGGGTGAAGAAGGAGCGTAGGTGGCCCATCCGCATGCCCAGGGTGGGCTTGGACAGCCCCGGCTTGCCGCGGTACCCGGGCCGCTGGGCCAGCCAGGTCTTGTAGCCCTCGATGTGCTCGCGGTCGACGTGCGCGGCGGCGGTGACGCCGGGGTGGTGGGTGAGCAGGTACCCGGCGAACTGGCGCAGCGTGGTGTCGAACAGCGCCACCGAGGACGGGCGCAGCGACAGCGCGCACTGGTCCAGGTAGCGGCGCATCGTGGATGCCAGGACGGGGGTGCCGGCGCTGATGTGCTTCCAGTCGATCTGCGCTGCTCGGGTGTGCAGCCAGCGGCGACGCTTGTCCGGTGCGGGTGCCTGGCCGCGGTGGAACATCACGGCGTCCAGGCCGAACAGCGGCGTGGATAACGACCTGTGCGGCACGTTCCCGCCGTGCCGGGCGACCGTGTGTTCGAAGAAGGTGGTCCGGGCGGCGGTGTACTGCTCGGGTCGGGTGTCAGCGCCGCCGGAGAGGTCCCGGCGATGACGGCGATGCGCGACAGGTGGGTCCACATCCGCCCGATCTCCTTGGTGCAGAAGCCGAGGTCGGCAGCCTGGCTCATGAAGAGCGCATGCTGCGCCGGATAGGCCTGCCGCACGTAGCTGCCCCACCGGCAGCAGCTGGTGACCACGAACGCCGGGTCGACCTGCAGGCCGGTCGCGACCGCGGCGTGCGCGGCGAACGAGGCCACCTCGGTGCGCACCTGACGCCGCGCCGCGCCGGGGGCGTGGTTCCATCCGTCCAGGTCGCCGAAGGCTCGTCGGAAGCCGATCACGCCGAGGCGTCGGCACTTGCGCGCAGCCTCGGTCGCGCCCGCCAAGATGTAGTCGGCGACGAAAGCGTCGAGCTGCTCGACGCCCGGCGTGGTCGCACGGGTGATTGTGCTCACGGTGTCGGTCCTTCCTCGTAGAGTCGGTCCAGGACGGCCATGGCCTGCTGGTACTCCGTAGCGAGCAGTCGTCGTCGTTGGACAGGTGCAGGTAGATCCGGGTGGTGTCCAGGTTCGCGTGGCCGGCCTGGGCCTGGATCGCCTCCAGCGACATCCCGGCTTCCCGCAGCCGGGTGAAACAGGTGTGCCGCAGCTCGTGGCAGGAGGCGTGGGACAGTCCCGCCCGACGCCGGGCCCCGGCGAGCACCTCGTCCAACCCCGCCGCCGTCAGCCGGCGCCCGCGGGTGGGGCCCTTGAGCACGACGAACACCGACTCGGCGTCGGTCCCGGTGGGTCGTTCCTGGGCCAGGTAGGCGGCCAGGTGGGTGAAGAAGGCCGGCACGACCGGCACGATGCGTTGGTGGCCGCCCTTGCCTTCGGCGACGAACACGCGGCCGTCGCCGGGCTGGACGTCGACGAACCGCAGGCCCAGCACCTCGCAGCGCCGCAGCCCGGCATGCAGCATGAGCGTGACCATCGCCCGGTCCCGCTCGGTCCTCAGCGCCGCGAACAGGGCGACCGCCTCGACCGGTCGAGGATCCGTGGCAGCCGCCTGGGCGCCCGGACCAGGGGTGAGCCGCGCAACGACCGTGACCGGGGCGTCATGCTGCGTGGGACGACCTGCCGATCGACGATGCCGCGGGCGAGCAGGTAGTCGAACAGCGAGGTCACCGTCGCCAGGCGCCGCCTGATCGTCGAGGCCGCCAACCCGACCTCGCCATCAGCCAGCCGTACCACGTTGGCGCCCCGCCGCGGTGTCCGTTGCGCCTCGATGAAGGCGAGCACGTCGCTGGTGGTGACCTGGACCGGAGGCTTGGGCACCACGGTGAAGAAGACCTTCAGGTCGTACGCCTGCGCGGTCAGCGTGTTCGGTCTGACCCGCGCCGCGGTAAACCGCAGGTACTCATCCACCAGCGGTTCGCCCAGCGAGGGAGCCGGGCCTCGGGCATCGATCAAGCACGGCATGAACGAGGCTCCCGGAGCCATCCCGGCCTCCCTCCCGATAAGGCTGAGGCCATCGTCCGCCCGCACCCTGGCAAGACTTGGAAGCCACGCGGAGATCACCTACATATCAAGCCGCTTTTTTCAGGAACTCCCGGTCCATGCGCAGCTGGGCGTTCTCGGCCCGTAACCGCTCCAGCTCGGCCCGCTCGTCGATGTCCAGCGCACCCGGCGGGTCGTCCATGCGGGCCCGCTCGGCTGCGACCCACCGCCCCAGCAGCGCCTGACCGACGCCGATCTCGCCAGCGACCTCCACGATCGTGCGACCGGTATCGATCACCAGACGAGCAGCGTCACGACGGTACGCCGGGGTGTAACTCTTCCTCTTGGCACCCATGAGGGCATCCTCTCCTGCCAGGCTCACCTGGCCGGTCAGGATGTCCACCCAACGGGGTCAACCTCACTTCCACCTGGCCAAAACCGGGTACCTCCACTTGGCCGTTGACAGATCCTGACGTCAATGAAACACGTAGCCGCTGGCCGGGAGGTATGGAAGCCACTGGAGGTGTTCCGCGGAACAGTCCGCTGCCGCGAAAGTGTGCGGTCCGCGAGGCCACGGCTAGCGTTCTCCTATGCCCGTAGCCCCACACATCGCCCGTCTCCGAAAGAAGGTGGGCCACGACCTGCTCCTGCTGCCTTCGGTCACCGTGCTGCCGGTGAACCTGGAGGGCCGCGTCCTGTTGGTACATCAGGCGGAGTTCCGTGCTTGGGGCACGATCAGCCCGGATCCGCCGAGCGGGTTTCGTGAGGGGCGTTGCGCGTCGCTGAAGACGATTTCTGGAGCGGGTGGGGGGTTCTGGGCGATGAACGCCAGAACCACCGTTCATCGGACAAACCCCGCCCTTGGCGTATGGCCGGCACGCGTCGGCGAGCTGGAATTCTCCCGACGCCGCGACGACGAGTTCGCCAACCGCTACCGAGAATGGCGCACAGCAGCTCGACAACGCATAGGCAGCATCACCCCCATGACCTCCTAAGACTTCACGAGGCGGGCGATGGCGGCGGAGGCTTCTTTGAGCTTGGTGTCTGCGTGGGTTCCTCCTTCGCGGACTGCGCTGGTGACGCAGTGTTGAAGGTGGTCATTGAGCAGGGCGAGGGCTACGTTTTCTAGGGCGGAGGTCATGGCGCTGATCTGGGTGAGGATGTCGATGCAGTAGGTGTCCTCGTCGATCATGCGGTGGATGCCGCGGGCTTGTCCTTCGATGCGTTTCATCCTGGCCAGGTAGCGGTCTTTGTCGCTGATGTAGCCGTGGGTGGCCTCGTGGGTGCTGGTGTTCATTTTTCATGGCTTTCTCGGGGTCAGGTGCGGTCGAGGATTCTGTCGGTGCTGGCTTTGGGGGTCAGGTCGAGGCGCCGCAATAGTTGAGCGTTGAGGGCGACGACGACGGTGGAGACTGACATCAGGATTGCGCCGATGCTCATGGGTAGGACGAACCCGATCGGTGCCAGGACCCCGGCGGCCAGGGGGACGGCGGCGAGGTTGTAGCCGGCGGCCCACCAAAGGTTCTGCTTCATTTTGCGGTAGGAGGCGCGGGAGAGTTCGAAGACCGAGAGCACCGAGCGGGGGTCGGAGGAGGCCAGGATGACTCCGGCGGAGCCGATGGCGACGTCGGTACCGGCGCCGATCGCGATGCCGACGTCGGCCTGGGCCAGGGCGGGGGCGTCGTTGACACCGTCGCCGACCATGGCGACCTTGCGGCCCTCGTCCTGTAGTTCGGCAACCTTGGCCGCTTTGTCCTCGGGTCGCACGCCGGCGAAGACGCGGTCGATGCCGAGGTCCTTGGCGACGGTGTCGGCCACGGCTTGGGCGTCGCCGGTGATCATGACCACCTGCACGCCGCGGGCGTGGAGGGCGTCGACTGCGTCGCGGGATTCGGGGCGGATCTCATCGGCCAGCCGCAGCGCTCCGATGACGTCCCCGTCAGCCAGGACGTGCAGGATGATCGCGCCCTCCTCTCGCCAGGTCTCGGCGATGCCCAGCTCGTCACGGTCGTGCTGTTCGAGCAGGTAAGGGCCTCCGACCTCGACCACCGTGCCGGATCCGTCGGAGGCGACGGTGGCCTTGACCCCGACCGCGGGGGAGGATGAGAAGTCGCTGGCCTTGGGCACTGACAGGTCTTTATCCCGCGCGGCCCTGACGATCGCCCGGGCGAGCGGGTGCTCGCTATCGGACTCGGCGGCCGCAGCTAAAGCGAGGATCTCGTCGGCGTCACGACTGCCCGCAGGGTCAACACCGGTGACGGTGGGCTCGCCCTTGGTCAGGGTGCCGGTCTTGTCAAACAGCACCGCATCGACCGTCCGCATCGATTCGAGCGCCAACCGGTCCTTGACGAGGACGCCGCCGCGGGCGGCGCGTTCGGTGGCGATGGACACCACGAGCGGGATTGCCAGGCCCAGGGCGTGCGGGCAGGCGATCACCAGGACGGTGATCGTGCGCACCACCGCGGCGTCCGGCATCCCGAGCAGGGCCCAGACGATCGCGGTGATCGCCGCCGCGCCCAGGGCGAACCAGAACAACCAGGCGGCCGCAGTGTCGGCGATCCGCTGCGCCCGGGAGGAGGACGCTTGGGCGTCGGCGACGAGCTTCTGGATGCCGGCCAGGGCTGTGTCATCACCGATCGCGGTGACCTCGACTCGAACCCCGGAGTCGGTAGCGACGGTCCCGGCGACCACGTGGTCGCCGTTCTCGCGGCGGACGGGTTTGGATTCGCCGGTGACCATGGACTCATCCATGCTCGCGGAGCCGTCGACGATCTTGCCGTCGGCGGGGACCGAGGAGCCGGGACGGACGATCACGACATCTCCGACCGCCAGGTCGGCCGGGGCGACCTTGACCACCTCATCGCCCTCGACCTTCTCAGCCTCATCAGGCAGGAGCGCTGCCAGGGAGTCCAGGGCGGAAGTGGTCTGTGCCAGGGAGCGCATCTCAATCCAGTGGCCCAGCAGCATGATGACGACCAGCAGCGCCAGTTCCCACCAGAAGTTCAGCTCATGGTCCAAGATGTGCAGGGTGGCGCCCCAGGAGGCGATGAATGCGACTGTGATGGCCAGCCCGATCAGCAGCATCATGCCGGGTTTGCGGGAGCGGATCTCGCTGATCGCGCCGGTCAGGAACGGCCATCCGCCCCAGAGGTAGATGACGGTGCCCAGGATCGGAGAGACCCACCACACCCATTCGGCCTCGGGTAGGTGGTATCCGACGAGGTGGGCGAACATCTCGTTGAACCCGACCACGGGGATGGCCAGGATGAGCATGATCCAGAACAGTCGGCGGAACTGCCCCACGTGATCACCATGCCCGCTGTGGCCCTCGTGACCGCCATGGGCATCGTGCCCACTGTGCCCGCGATGATCGTCATGCCCGGGCTCGTGCTCGTTGTGAGCGCTGCGCTCGCCACCTGCCCCGTGGGAGGTGTGGTCAGCGTCGGTGGCGGGTTCTTTCGTGCCGTGGCCTGAATGGCCGGAATGGTCTTGGTGGTGGTTGGTCATGCTCTGCTCGGCTTTCCTGGTGTGCTGCGCTCCGGTGGCGGGGTGCTGCTGGGGTATGTGGGGCGGTCAGGGCGAGGGGGCGATCTCGCTCTCGGTGACCCACTTGTGGTTGGTCATCGCCATCCCGTCGGCTTCAAAATCGACGACGTACACGGTCTCCTGGGTCGAGGAGGCGATGGTGGCGGTGGCACCGTCCATCCCCCCCATGTGCGCCGCAGCCAGGGTGACCTCGGTCCCATCGGTTAGGCGCTCCTGGCCGACGTTCTGCAGCTCTTCGTGCACGACCCACTGGTGGTCGGTGACCGGGTCACCGCCGGTGGTGGGGGTGTAGTTCACGGCGTAGGTGTAGGTGTCGTAGGCACCGACGATGGTGGCGGTGGCGCCGTCCATGCCGGGCATGTGGTCCGCGGCTAGCACTACCTCGCTGCCGACCGGGTAGAGCGGGTCAGTTGCCTCGCTCATGCCCTCAGGCACCGGTCCACCATCGGCGGGGTGGTCGTGGCCATCACGGTCCTGACCAGCCTCGCCCTCAGCCGTGGTGTCGTCCGTAGTGTCGCCGTTGTTGTGGTTGCCGTGGTCCTGGGCGCCGCCGGGGCTCTCGTCTCTGTTGTCGCTGGCGCAGCCCGCCAGGACCAGCGTCGCGGCCAGCGCCCCGGCGGCCAGGGTGGTGGTGAGTGTTCGGGTCATGAGGGCTGTCCTTTCAGCGGCGTGACGGGCAGAGTCACGGGAGGCGAAATCCGCCCTGGGGCAGGTGGTCAAGGTGTCTGATTTCGCAGGTGGCGGGTCAGGCGGCGTTCGCGTAACGGTCGGGGTCGGCGTCGAACAGGGGGCCACAGGCGGCGCAGCAGAACCAGTACCGCTGGCCCTGGTAGTCGCGGAAGAGGCCCTCGGCTTCGGCCTGGGACTTGATCACTGGGGTGCCTGCCATGACCAGGCATTCGGTGACGTCGTCGCTGCCCGCGTCGGCGAGGTCCTCGGTCTTGGGTGCGTGGCCGCAGCACCCGCCACCCGAAGCCGGGGCGGCCGTGGTGTCGGTCAGGGGCAGATCCTGGTGATCGTTGGTGGCCTGGCCCTGGCTGCCGTTGTTGTTGTTGTGCGCGCTCATCGTGATGTCCTTTTCTGTCGTGTCTTTTCTGACGCTTGGTTGTGTGGATGGGCCGGCGTCGACCCTTCGGTCGAGGTGTTCAGGTCTGGACCGGTTCCTTCGTCTGGTTCTGGGTGTCGGTGGGGTTGGTCGAGTCCGTGCCAGAGGGGTCGGCGTGGGCAGCGCCGCCGGTTTGGTCATCGACCTTGGCCTCGAACCTGCGCAGCCGCAGGCTGTTCGCGACGACCGAGACGCTGGAGAAGGCCATGGCAGCGCCGGCGAGCATCGGGTTGAGCAGTCCGAACGCGGCGATCGGGATCGCGATCGTGTTGTAACCGAAGGCCCAGAACAGGTTCTGCTTGATGGTGCGCAGGGTCTTACGAGAGAGCCGGATCGCATCGGCGGCGGCGCGCAGGTCTCCGCGGACCAGGGTGATGTCGGCGGCCTCGATGGCGACATCGGTGCCGGTGCCCATCGCCAGCCCGAGGTCGGCCTGGGCCAAGGCGGGGGCGTCGTTCACGCCGTCACCGACCATCGCCACGACCTTGCCCTGGTCTTGAAGGCGGGCAACGACGTCGACCTTGTCCTTGGGGAGCACCTCGGCGATGACTTCGGTGATGCCGACCTCGGCCGCGACCTGCTCGGCCACGGTCTGGTTGTCACCGGTCAACAGCACCGGGGTCAGGCCCAGTTCCTTGAACTGGGCGATCGCCTGCGCACTGGTGGGCTTGATCTGGTCAGAGACCACCAGCACCCCGCGGGCCTGGCCGTCCCAGCCGACAGCGATAGCGGTCTTGCCCTCAGACTCGGCGGTCTGCTTGGCAGATTTGAGGTCCTCATCCAGGCGCATGGACCAGTCGGTCAGCAGTGCCTCGCGCCCCGCCACGACGGCATGTCCGTCGACCACACCCTGGACGCCCTTGCCTTCGATGTTCTCGAACGACTCCGGGGCGGGCAGCTCGCCGACCTGCGCGGTGGCTCCAGCGGCGATGGCCCGGGCGATCGGGTGCTCGGAGTAATCCTCCAGCCCGCCGGCCAGGCGCAGCAGCCGATCCCGGTCCACGCCGACCGCGGCGGTGACGTCGGTGAGGGTCATCTTGCCGGTGGTGACAGTGCCGGTCTTGTCCAGCACGATCGTGTCGACCCGCTTGGTGGACTCAAGGACCTCCGGGCCCTTGATGAGCACGCCCATCTGGGCGCCGCGGCCGGTACCAACCAGCAGCGCGGTCGGGGTCGCCAAACCGAGGGCGCAGGGGCAGGCGATGATCAGCACCGCAACGGTGGCGGTGAACGCGGCGCTGACCGGGAACCCTGCCCCGAGCCACGCACCGAGCGTGGCGACGGCGACGGCGATCGCGACGGGTACGAAGACGGAGGAGACCCGGTCGGCCAGGCGCTGGATCTCGGCCTTGCCGGACTGGGCGTCTTCGACCATCTTGGCCATCTGCGCCAGCTGGGTGTCCGAACCGATGCGGGTGGCCTTGACGACCAGGCGGCCACCGGCATTCACCGTGGCACCGGTGACGTTGTCGCCCTCCGCGACCTCGACCGGCACCGATTCGCCCGTGAGCATCGAGGCGTCGATGGCAGAGCTGCCGGAGGTGATGGTCCCGTCAGTGGCGATCTTCTCACCAGGCCGGACCACGAACTCATCCCCGACCGTCAGCTCCTCGATGGAGACGCGCTCCTCGATCTTCTTACCATCGGGGCCATCCCGGAGTATGGAAACCTCTTTCGCCCCGAGTTCCAGGAGGGCGCGCAGCGCGGCGCCGGCTTGGCGTTTGGAGCGCTTCTCGAAGTAGCGGCCCAGCAGGATGAAGGTGATGACCCCGGCGCCGACCTCCAGGTAGATGTGTCCCAGGCCATCGGAGCGGGAGATGGTGAACTCGAACGGGTGAACCACCCCGGGCTGACCGGCGGTGCCGAAGAATAGGGCGATGATCGACCAGATCAACGCCGAGGTGGTGCCGACCGAGATCAGGGTGTCCATGGTGGCGGCGCCGTGCTTGAGGTTGGCCCAGGCGGCCTTGTGGAACGGCCAGCCGGCCCACACGACCACCGGCGCGGCCAGCACCAGGGAGGCGAACCCCCAGTAGTCGAACTGCAGCGCGGGGATCATCGCCATCGCGATGACCGGCACCGACAGCAGCGCTGCACCGATCAGGCGTTGCTTGAGCACCCGGATCTCGGCGTCCTCACCCGACTCATCCTCGGCCGAGTCACTGGGCTTATCGCCCTTAGGGATCGGGAGCTGGGCGGTGTAGCCGGTCTTCTCCACCTCCGAGATCAGCAGCTGGGTGTCATAGCCCTCTGGGGCAGTGATGCTGGCCTTCTCGGTGGCGTAGTTCACCGAGGCGTTAATGCCCTCGAGTTTGTTGAGTTTCTTCTCGATCCGGTTCGCGCACGAGGCACAGGTCATGCCACCGATGCTCAGCTCGACTCCGGTCAGATTCACGTCGGTCTTGACGTTCTCAGTGGTCATCGCCGGTTCCTTCCTCGTGGTCGTCTTGGTCGTGCTCGTCTCCAGTGCTCGGACCGTCACCGTCGTTTCCGGCGGTGTCGATGACCAGCGGGGCGGTGTGCACGTCACCGCCGATCTGGAAGTCCAGGTACAGCAGGTAGCGGCCCGGTGTGGGGGCGGTGGCCTCGAAGACGATCTCCGGGCCGGATGTCTGGCCGGCCCGCGGCGTGTCGCCGTGGGGGTGGACGTGCAGGTAGGCAAGATCCCCATCGCGCAGCGCGACCAGGTGTCCGAATGCCCCCAGGTACGGCTCCAGCGTCGTGACTGGCTGCCCGTCGCGGGTGATCGTGAACGTCAGCTCGGACGCCGAACCGGCCACCAGGTCGCCCTCGACGACCACGTCGAATCCCTCGACCGTTGTCTGCGCGGCCTGCGCGACCGGGGCCGGCTCGTAGTCGCCGGTCACCTGCACCGTGGTCGACAGGGTCATGCCCTCACCGTTGTCGGTGGGCACGAAGTCGGCGAAGACCCGGTAGGTGCCGGCCGCCTCCCACTGCCACGGGATCGACCACAGGCCGTCCTGGTTCCGTTCGGGGTGGACGTGGGCGAAGTGCTGCCCGTCGGCGCGGACGACGATCAGGTGCATCTCTTGCTCGTGGTCGAGTTCGAAGTCGGTGACTTGGTTCCCTTCGGGATCGGTCACTGCGAACGCCAACTCGCCCTCGCCGCCCGTTCCGGTGGGAGCATTTACGCTGGTGAGTTGGTACCCGCCGGTGGCCAGGCCGAGACCCAGCGATGAAGTGTCGGCCTCGTGACCCTCATGCCCTCCGCTGTTCATGTCTTCCTCTCCGTGTCCGGCCCCGTGGCCTTCGGGTGTCTCTTCGACCCAGGCCTGCACGGTGTCCTCGGAGATCACCGCGTTGGCGGTGAATCCGGCCGCGGCGAACACGGCGACGAGGATCAGCCCGTACAGGGCGAGGCGTGCAGGCGCTCTCACAGTCAGCTCCTGACGGCGGTGTAACCGGCCTCGTCGACCGCCGCGATCACTGCCGCGTCCTTCGGCGGCTGCGCACTGGTGACCGCCAGCCGCCCGGTCTGGGCGCTGACCTCGACGCCGGTCACTCCACCGATCTGGAAGACCTCCTCGCGGATCGCCCCTTCGCAGTGCCCGCACGTCATCCCGGTCACCTGGTACTCCGTCGTGGTTGCCATCAGTCCTTAACTCCTTCTTTCGTGTACGGCTTGCTTAAGACTATACCCATAGGGGGTATGGATCAACGTGAGGTGGTGTGCCCAACGCCACCGGCCCCGGCGGGCTCGCCGGGGGGTTGGCCGGTGGTCCGCAGGTGGCGCAACCCCGTGACGGCGATGACCACAGCGAGGGCGGCGACAGCGGGAGAGACGCTGGCGGCGGTGTTCAGCCCACCGGTGCAGGCATCCTGTGCGACGGCGACGAGCCGCTCACAGAACTGGTCGGCCACTTCTGGGCTCTGTCCCGTGTCAAGGAAGTGGCAGGGTTTCGCCCTCGGGAAAGTTGGGTGTGCCGGGGTCGGCCAGGCCCAGGTGCACGTCCCGGGGCCGGTTCCAGGAGAGTGCTTCGTGGGGCCGGACGGTGTTGAACTCGGCGCGGAAGTCCTCTCCGTGCTCGACCAGGTCGTGGATGTCGTCGATCTGCTCCCTGTAAAGCCGCTCGTACTTCAGCGACTGGAACGCCCGCTCGCGCACCCCGTTCTGCCCAGGAGTCCTGACCCGGGTGCGGACATGGTCCAGCTCTGGGGTGTTCTCGATCAGGGCCGCGAAGGTGGCTGAGCGGAACGGGCCACCGTTGTCGGTCACCAACGTGATGGGCACGACCTCCCCGGTGACGGGGTCGGTGAGGTACTCCAGCAGGTCCAGCCCCTCAGGCAGCATCGAGGCCGCCTCCGCCAGCGCGAGCTCGACCGCGGCGACCGCGTCGTGCTTGTTCGCGGTCGGTGACCAGTGCCACCCGAACTCGTACTTGGACCAGTAGTCCGCGATCCCCGCGACTCGCCAGGTCCCGCCCTTGGCGGTCTCGTACTCGGAGAAGTCGAACTGCCAGACCATGTTCGGACCCGTCGGGGTCTTGGCGAACGCGGCCTTGCGCTGCTGGGCCAGGTCACGACGTTCCCGCTGGTAGTCCGCCTTCAGCAACAACCCGGCGTCGTCCAGGATTCGCGCCGTGGTCGACATCGACACCCGGTGGCCGCCGTGGCGGGCCATGGCCCAGATCTTGCGGTGGCCCCACGCGGCGTGCTTGGCCGCCAGGCCAGCGATCACCTCCCGGGATGCCTCGCGGGCCGGCTGCGGCCAGGGCCCCTTGGCGGGGCGCCCGGCGCGGGCGTGGGCCTGCCAGCGACGGTAGGTCCGTTCGGGGATGCCGACCAGTGCGCAGAACCTCGTGGTCGGCATCCCCGCCTCGGTACGGATTACCTCGAGGTCCTCGAAGGGCCCAGGCGGCCCTCAGCGCTCTTCTTCCACACCCGCGCCTCAAGATGGGCCTCACCCAATGCGGTGGTCAGCTCGGCGATCTCCGCCTCCAGCTGCTCCTCCCGGGTCGAGGGACCGGTCCGGCCCGAGGCCAGCGCGGTTCGTCCCGCCTCCAGGAACTCAGCCTTCCAGCGGCCGATCGACTGCTCGGAGACCTTCTCCTTGCGCGCCGCTTCGGCGATGCTCATCTCGCCTGCCAGGACACTCAGCACGATCCTGGTCTTCTTCTCCGCCGGGATCACAGGTGGTCGACCCATAGGCCATCTCCTCCTCGGTCACGCCGATCATGCCCTCATAACCGGTCTGCCAAGAAGTTTGAGACGCGACATGTCTAGCCAGTCACCGCCACCGCCCAGGGAGCTCCATTGAAGACCAAGAGGGAAGAGTTGGACATCATCACCGCCTATAACGAGCTCGGGACCTTCCGAGCGGCCGCCGACGTGTAGTAGCTACCTCATGGCCGGCCTCCTCGCGCGCGTGCCGAGGGGCGGGGCAGGACGGGAGCTCGGTGGCACCGAAGGGAGGGGCTCTACGCCCTTCACGGGCGGAGCGATGGCGGCTACGATAGGAGCCACGTCAGCACCCACTTTGCTGTCGTCCGACCCCCGGAGGTTGCCGCCTCGCGGGGGTCATTCATGGCCGCAGCCGACCCAGTTATGCCCCAGTTATGCCCACTCGGGACAACGAAAACCGGCCCTGACTGCGTTTCCGCAGGTCAGGGCCGGTATCCTAGTGGTCGGGGTGACAGGATTTGAACCTGCGACCTCTTCGTCCCGAACGAAGCGCGCTACCAAGCTGCGCCACACCCCGTGGCCACGATCCGACACGGCAGAACCGTCTCGGACAGCATCGGCAAGGATAGCCCACGTGGTGGGGTGGGACTAAATCCGTTCTGCGTCAGGCCAGCGGCACCAGGGTGAGCAGCGTCGCCTCCGGTCGGCAGGAGAACCGGAAGGGCGTATACGGATTGCCGCCGAGCCCCGCCGACACGTGCAGCCAGGCCGCGTCCGGAGGCGCGTGCGACGAGGGGGTCGAGCCAGCGCCCGGCCACCACCGCGACAACCCGGCCACCCGCCCGGTGTCCAGATCGCAGTTCGTGACGAGTGCGCCATACCCGGGGATCTGGAGCTGCCCGCCGTGGGTGTGGCCGGCGAAGAGCAGCTGAGCGCCGTCACGCGTCATCGCGTCGAGGATGCGCTGGTAGGGCGCGTGCGCCACCCCGATGGTGAGGGTGGCCGAGGGGTCGGCCGGTGCGGATACGGAGTCGTAGTCGTCCTCCTCGATGTGCGGGTCGTCGACGCCGACGAACTCCAGGTCGAGCCCGTTGATCTCGAGCCGTGCCCGCCGGTTGTTGAGGTTGGTCCAGCCGCGCTCGCTGAAGCCGCGAACCAACTCGTGGGTGGGCAGCCGACGCGGGTCGTCCTGGTCCTGGCCCTCCTCCTCATCCTCGTCTGCGCGGAGGTCCTTGGTGTGGCTGTCGTTGAGGTACCGCAGCGGATTCTTGGCGCGAGGGGCGAAGTAGTCGTTCGAGCCCATGACGAAGACCCCGGGGAGATCGAGCAGCCCGTCGAAGGTGTCGAGCGCTGCGGGGATGGCAGCATGGTCGGCCAGGTTGTCCCCAGTGTTGACGACCAGGTCCGGTGCGAGATCGGCGAGCCCGGCCACCCAGTTCCGCTTGCGATGCTGGCGCGGGACGAGGTGCAGGTCGGAGACATGGAGCACCCGCACGGTTGGACTGCCAGCGGGCAGGCAGGGGACCTCAACGCGACGGAGCGCGAACCACCGCGGTTCGATCCAGGTCGCGTATGCCGCAGCTCCCCCAGCAAGGGCAGCGCCGGTTCCCAGGGTGCGCAGGAGGGGAGACGTCATCCCTCGATCCTCGCAGGTTCGGGTGGGTTGTCCACATGGTCGGGTGGGGGTGGTGGGTTGTCCACAGATGGGTGCGTGGGGGTGGGGTGTGTCGGTGGTGGCGCTTAGGATGTATGTACGAAGACGAGAGCGCCGGGAGGGGTGGCGAGGATGAGCACGATCACCGACGAAGTCCGCACCTGGGCCACGACCCTGATCGGTGCCGACCTGACTGGGTTGTCGGATGATGACCGGCTCGAGCTTCTGCGGTCTTTGGAGGATTTGTCCCGGTCGGTGGCGGGGGTGGGTGCTCGGGTGCAGGTGGCGTTCGCGGATTCGCAGTGGGATGCGCAGAAGGAGGCGGGGGTGCCGGTGCGGCGGCGGGCCCAAGCGGTGGCTGATGATCTGGCGACCGCGCGCAAGACCTCGCCGTACTGGGGGTCGCGGGATCTGACCACCGCGAAGGCTCTGGTGGCCGAGTTGCCTAAGACGTTGGCGGCGTTGGAGTCGGGGGTGATCAACGGGTACCAGGCCAGGATCATTTCTGAGGCGACCACGACGCTGGACCCGCAGGATCGGGCGCAGGTCGATACCCGTCTGGCGCCGGAGCTGGCAGGGATGTCCACCCGGGAGATCAGTGCTGCGGTGGCGGCGTTGGTGTATGAGCTGGACCCTGCAGGGTTCGTCAACCGGGCCCGGAAGGCCGCGCAAGACCGGGGGGTCTCGATCCGCCCGACCCCGGATGTGATGTCGTTGTTGAGCGCCAGGTTGCCGGCGCCGATGGGGATCGCTGCCTATAACGCTCTCCAGCAGCACGCGGTCACCGCGAGAGCTAGTGGGGATCCGCGCACGGTGAACCAGCTGATGGCTGATGAGGTGTTCGCCCGGTTGACCGGGCGCACGATCGTGGACGGGATCGATGTCGAGATCGGGCTCGTGATGAG
The DNA here is from genome assembly GCF_050261105.1 of Ornithinimicrobium pulveris. Lineage (GTDB taxonomy): Bacteria > Actinomycetota > Actinomycetes > Actinomycetales > Dermatophilaceae > Ornithinicoccus. The sequence goes on from NZ_CP189837.1 coordinate 421,159, forward strand.
CGACACGGCCCTGTTCGCCGGAGACAGCGACCCGGCTGACCTGATCGGGTACGGACCCATCCCCGCACCCCTGGCCCGCGACCTCCTACGCCCCCACGACCTCCAAGCACCCGACCAGCCCGACCAGGAGCCCGCCGAGCCCGGCCAAGCACCCGACCAGCCCGGCCAGGAGCCCGCCGAGCCGGGCGAGGACGCCGCACCGCCGCCGCCACGAGCGGCCGCGGGCGAGGCAGCCGGGGTCTGTCCGGACGGGGCCCGCTGCACCAGCTTCGACTGTGCCCTGCTCCACGGTCACCTCCCGACCAACACGCCATCACCCCTACCCGAGCCCGGCCCCGAGCCGGAGCCCCAACCGAAGTCGAAGTCGGACCTTGGCCCTGAGCACGAGCCGCCCGGGGGTTCTGGGTCGGGTGGTTCGGGTGGGGCCTCGGTGGTGAAGGTGGCGCGGGCGTGGGTGCGGCGGTTGTACACCGACCCGGTGACCGGGACGTTGGTCTGTCGGGATCCGCGCAAACGGTTCTTCACCGGGGCTGCGCGGGCGTTCATCATCGCCCGGGACCGGACCTGTCGCACCCCGTGGTGCGGTGCCCCGATCCGCGACATCGATCACCTGATCCCGCACTCCGAGGGCGGGACCAGCACCGTGCAGGACGGGCAAGGGCTGTGCCAACGGTGCAACCTGGCCCGCCACCGCGACCGGCAGAACACCCCCCAGGCCAGCGACTACCGCGGCCCCGGGGTACTGCTCGACACCCACCTCGGCCGACCACCACACACCGCCCAAACCCCTCACCGGACCGTCGAGAACCCAGATCACAGCGTCACGAGCTCAGACCAGTGCGCCAAGAGCTCAGATCACAGCGGGCATCGACCCACCGCCCGCAGCGACACCAGCCGCCGCAGCACCCACCACAGCAGCGACAGCGACGACGAACCAGCCAGCGCCTGAGCCCCCAGACGCCCCGGACCACCACGCCGGGGCGGCACCAGCACGCCCGCTGCGGACAAAAACCCGATGCGACGGGTGAGAGACTGACGGCATGACCAATGCCCAGCAGACCGGCCTGAAGGCCACCCTCCAGCACGACCTCACCGAGGCCATGCGCTCCCGGGACAAGGTGCGCGCGGGTTCGCTTCGGATGGCGCTGACCGCGATCGCCAACGAAGAGGTCGCGGGCAAGGAACACCGTGAGCTCTCCGAGGGCGAGGTCCTCAAGGTGGTCGCCAAGGAGGCCAAGAAGCGCCGTGAGGCGGCCGAGGCCTACACCGACGCCGGTCGCGCCGAGCTCGCTGAGCAGGAGGAGGCAGAGCTGGCGGTGCTCGAGGGTTATCTCCCTGCTCAGCTCGACGACGCTGAGCTGGCCACTATGGCCCAGGAGACCGTTGACGAGCTCGGCGTCGAAGGCATGGCGGCGATGGGCCAGGTGATGAAGGCCATCACGCCCAAGGTCGCCGGCCGTGCAGAGGGCGGCCGGGTGGCCGCTGCCGTGCGGTCCGCGCTTCAATCCTGACCCGACCCCGGCGCACCTGGCCGGCTGAACTCAGGCTCGATCCGAGTTCAGTCGATCCCCTGGGCTCGGGGACTCGACCTCAGCTCAGCCCTCGTCTCCCTCGTCGTCCCCGGGCGGGGCCGGCACCGACGGAGCCGGCGGGCTCGGGGCCGGTGACGGGCTCGGGCTCGGTGACGGGCTCGGGCTCGGGCTCGGCGACGGTGACGGGCTCGGCGACGGACTCGGACTCGGTGACGGGCTCGGCTGAGCCGGCGAGGGCGAGTTCTGCCGGGGAGGAGTCGTCGGCCGCGGGGCCTGCGGCGCCGGAGCGGAACGCCCGGTCGACACCTGAAGCACCACCGGGGTCTCGGTCCGGATCGAGGAGCCGACACCCGGAGTCGTGTAGACGACCGTGCCCTCGGGCTGGCCGGAGGGCACCCGCTGAATGCTGCCGGTCAGGCCCGCGTCACGCAGTGCCTCCTGCGCGTCGGTCTCGCTCATCCCGATCACGCTGGGGATGGTGACCCGCTTGCCGTTCATGATCTCCTCGGACGGGGTCTCCCAGTCCTCCATCGGCTCATCGGCCAGCGCCCAGTCCATGAATTTCTTCCAGGTCGGCGCAGCCAAGGAGGACCCGAAGAGCGGACCCTCGATCTGGGTGTCTCCGATGGTGATGTCCACCAGGTCACCGCTGTAGGGCTGGGAGTTGCCGATCCGGCCACCGACGAAGACGGCAGTGGACAACTGCGGGGTGAAGCCCGCGAACCAGGTGTGGGTCGAGTTGTCGTTCGTTCCGGTCTTGCCACCGGCGGGGCGGTCACCCTCGAGCTCAGCGCGCCAACCGGAGCCGTTGATGTCGATGACGCCCTTGAGCAGCTCGACGGCGCCGAGGGCGACCTCCTCGTCGATGACCCGCTCGCAACCAGGCAGGTCCAGCGGGATCTCGTTGCCGTCAGCGTCCTCGATCTTGGTCACCGGCACCGGCTCGCAGTAGATGCCGCCGGAGGCGAAGGTGGCGTAGGACGCGGCGACCGTCAGCGGCGAGCCGTAGTCCGAGCCCAGCACGATCGAGGGCGGGAAGGAGTCCGGCTCGGAGCCGTCGCCCTGGTGCATCCCCATCTTTTCCATCGTGTCGCGGATGTCACAGGTGCCGACCTGGGAGGCCAGGGTGGCGAAGGCGGTGTTGACCGACAGCGCGGAGGCCACGCGCAGCGAGATCTCCGGGTCGTGGTTCTCGTCCTGGGCGTTCCGGACGGTCCAGTAGTCCTCACCGATGGTGCAGCCCTCCTGGAAGTCCTCCTGCTTGAAGACACCGACGGGGTGGGTCTGCTCGGTGATCGGCTGCGGGTCATCCGGGTTGTCGAGCCAGACGCCAGAGGGGTCGGCGATACCCGGGTCCTCGATCTTCAGGTCGGCCTCGACCGGGATGCCCTTCTCCAAGGCCTCCACGAGCGTGTATGCCTTGGCGATCGAGCCGATCTGCATGCCACCCGGTCCGCCATAGCGGGTGTCGACATTCCAGTTGACGGCCGTGGAGCGGATCCGGTCGCTGGACTCCTCGTAGGAGTAGCGGCTCGACTGGTGGAAGGCGAGGACGTGTCCCGTGCCGGGCTCGACGACCGAGGCGGCCGAGCCGATGTGGTACTGGTTGTCCGGGGTGGCCTCACGCAGGATCTTGCGCAGTTCGCTCGACATGTCCATGTCCAGCGTCGTGTGCACGGTCAGGCCGCGGGTGTTCAAGGCCTCCAGGCGCGCCTCGGGGGTGTCGCCCAACTCGGGGCGCTGCAGCAGCCACGCGGTCACGTAGTCGCAGAAGTAGGGGTTGCGCGAGTTCAGGCAGGACCGCTGGCTGTCGGTCAGGTTGCCGTCGATGAGCTCGGCGACGGTCGGCTCCTTGGCCTCCTCGTACTCCTGCTCGGTGATCATGTCGAGGGCGTACATCTTCTGCAGCACCACATTGCGCCGCTGGGTGGCCAGCTCGGCGTTCGCGACCGGGTTGGTCGTGCTCGGCGCGCGCACGACGCCGGCCAGGGTCGCGGCCTGCGAGATGGACAGGTCCTTGGCCTTGACGTTGAAGTAGTGGCGGGCGGCGGCCTCCACGCCGTAGACCCGGTCGCCGTAGTACGCCAGGTTCAGGTAGCCGACCAGGATCTCGTCCTTGGTGAGCCGTTCCTCGAGGGTCACGGCGTACTTGAGCTCACGCAGCTTGCGGATGTAGCCGGCGGTGCCGGTCCGGGCCTGGGCGGCTGCGGCCGCCTCGGTGTCGCGGTTGCGCAGCGCCTCCTGCTGCAGCGCCAGCTTGATGTACTGCTGGGTCAGCGTCGATCCACCCTGGGTGCTGTCGCTCGTGGTGTTGGTGACCACGGCGCGCGCCAGCGCCTCGATGTCCATGCCACCGTGCTGGAAAAAGCGCTCGTCCTCGATCGCGACCTGCGCGTCTTTCATGTACTGCGAGATATCCTCGCTGTCCACGATGATCCGGTTCTCCTCGGCCGGCGTGGCGAGGACGGCGCCGTTGGCGGCCAGAATCCGGGACTGCTGCGCGAGCGGGTTCTGCTCCAGGTCACCGGGGAGCCGGTCGAACATGCCCACGCCCTCGCGGGCGGCGAAGCCCGCGGCCCCCACGACGGGCGCGACCAGACCGGCTGCGATGATGCCCATGAGCATCGACACGGCGAGGAAGACCCCGAGGAGCGAGGTCATCCGAGCAGCAGTCAAGGCAGAGCGCATAGCCCCACGGTACGGGAGTTTCCTGAGGATTCCGTGGTATCACGGACGCGCCAGGGCCTCAATCTCCTCGATCAGCACCTCGTACGCCGCCGCGGTCGGGTCGATCAGGGCGAAGTGACCGACGCCCGCGAGCTCCCGCATCCGGTCCCGCCCTGGCCTGGCACACGCGCGCCACCACGACCGGGAGACCTCGATCGGCACCCACTCGTCCGCGTCGCCGTGCACCACCCCCATCCCGTATGGCGTTTCCCCCCTCCGCGCAGGATCCGCCGCCTCCCAGCGGGCTGGCTGGGTGTCGGGAGCAGCACCCATCAGCAGTTCTGCGGCCCCGTCATCCAGCCCCAGCTCGGCCACGAGGTGCAGATCGAGGCAGCCCGCGAGGCTGACCGCTCCGCGGACGCCGACAGCCTCGGGGCGGTGCAGCAGCCAGGCCGCGAGATGCCCACCGGCCGAGTGGCCGACCAGCACGACGGGAGTGTCGCCCCTACCGAGGTCCGCATTCTCCGTCCGGACCGCAGCCAACCCCTCCGCCACATCCTCGAAGGTCCCCGGCCAGCCACCCCCCGCCATCCCGGCGCGGACGTACTCCAGGAGAGCGACGGCATACCCGGACTCGGACAGGGCCTTGGCGAGCGGGCGCAGGTGGGTGCGGTCCCACTCGGCCCGCCAGAAGCCACCGTGGATCAGCACCACCCAGGCCCGCGCCGAGATCGGATCGCCGAAGACCTCGTGCACCTGGTGCGGCAACGGTCCACGCCGCACGACGCGCCCCGGCGGGAGCTCAGGGTGATCCAGGATCGAACGGTCCGACATGGGGCCAGTATCGCCGGGCCAGTATCGTCGGGCCCATGACTCAGCAGCAGTGGGAGTACGCCACCGTCCCCCTCATCATCCACGCGACCAAGCAGATCCTCGACCAGTGGGGCGAGGACGGCTGGGAGCTGGTCCAGGTCGTGCCCGGCCCGGATGGCACCGGCCTGGTCGCCTACCTCAAGCGCCCGAAGGCCTGAGATGACGACCGCCCAGTCCGCCGTCGAGCAACGCCTCGCCGAGCTCGGCCACAGCGTCCCCGAGGTGGCCGCCCCGGTCGCCTCCTACGTCCCGGCCCTGCAGCACGGTGACCTCGTCTTCACCTCCGGCCAGTTGCCCTTCGTCGACGGCCAGCTCCCGGCGGTCGGCAAGGTTGGCGAGGGCGAGGGTCTGGTCTCCCCGGAGGAGGCGGCGAGCCTGGCCGAGTTGTGCGCGCTCAACGCGATCGCCGCGGTGAAGTCGGTCATCGGGGACCTGGACCGGGTGGTCCGGGTCGTCAAGGTCGTCGGTTTCGTCGCCTCGGACCCGGCCTTCACCGGTCAGCCCGGCGTGATCAACGGCGCGTCCAACCTGCTCGGCGCGGCCTTCGGTGACGCCGGCGTGCACGCGCGCTCGGCCGTGGGCGTCGCGGTGCTGCCGCTGGACACCCCGGTCGAGGTCGAGATCACCGTCGCGGTCGAGTAGGACCACGGGCCGCCAGCCGTGAGCGACTACCGCGACTTCCCGATGCCGGCCCTGGTGGCGGAGCAGTCGCGCGCCTGGCTGGACACGCCCGAGGCCGAACGCACCGAGTCCACCCCCAAGCCGTCCTCGACCGTCATGCTCCTGCGCGAGGCGGCCGACGGCGTCGAGGTCTTCGTCATCAGGCGCGCCTCGACGATGCCGTTCGCGCCGGGGATGGTCGCCTTCCCCGGCGGTGGGGTCGACCCGCGTGACGCCGACCCGGACCTCCCGTGGAGCGGTCCGAGCCCGCAGGAGTGGGCCGCCCGCCTCGACACCGACGAGGACCGCGCGCGCGAGCTGGTGATCGCCGCTGCGCGTGAGGTCTTCGAGGAGTGCGGGGTGCTGCTCGCCGGGGATCCCGAGACCTCCGGCCACGTGATCACCGACCTCACCGACCCGTCCTGGGAGGCCGAGCGGTCCGGACTGCTGGACCGCTCGCAGAGCTTCGCCGAGATGCTGACCCGGCTCGGCCTGGTGCTGCGCACCGAGTTGCTCGCGTTGCGCGGGCACTGGACGACGCCGGTCTGTGAGCCGCGCCGCTATGACACCCGGTTCTTCGCCGCCAGGATGCCGTCCGGGCAGGTCGCCGACGCGATGACGAGTGAGTCCGAGCGGGTGGCCTGGGCGCGGCCCACCGAGGTGTTGGCGGCCTTCGCGCAGGGGCGGGAGGTGCTCCTGCCGCCGACCGAGGTGATGCTGGAGGAGCTTGCCGAGATCGCGCCCGGCGCCGAAGCGCTGGACGCCTGGCTGTCCGAGCCGGTCCCGGTCACCCGGGTGCTCCCGTGGCCGGTCGAGCATTCCGGCGCCGTGTGGATGAGGATGCCCGTATGACGTCTCCCACCTCCGCGCACCCGTCCTGGGAGGGCGGCGCCTGGGGCGAGCGCGCGGTGTGCGTGCTCTGCCCCAACCCCTCCCCGATGACCCTGGACGGCACCAACACCTGGGTGCTGGCCGAGCCGGGCAGCGATGAGGTCGTGGTGGTCGATCCGGGCCCGCTGGACGAGGGCCACCTGCAGGCGGTGCTGGACCACGTGGCGCAGCGGGGTGCCCGGGTCGCGCTGACCCTGCTCACCCACAGCCACCTCGACCATGCCGAGGCTGCTGAGCGGTGGGCCGAGCTCACCGGCGCCCCGGTGCGTGGGGCCGGCCGGGGCGAGGTCCTGGCCGACGGTGAGGTGCTGCGGGTGGGCGGCCTGGAGCTGGTCGTGGTGGCCACGCCCGGCCATACCGCAGACTCAGTCTCCTTCCTGCTCCCGGCCGAGCGGCTGCTGCTCACCGGCGACACGATCCTGGGGCGAGGGACCACGGTGGTGGCGTACCCGGATGGGGACCTCACGTCATACCTGGACTCCATGGAGCGGCTCGCTGAGCTGAGCCGCGAGGACAAGGTGAGCGCCCTCGCACCTGGCCACGGGCCCGTCGTCGAGGACGCGGCGGCGACCATCGAGCACTACCTGACCCACCGGCACGAGCGGCTCGACCAGGTGCGGGCCGCGCTGGCGGAGCTGGGCGACCTGGGCGAACTGGACGACCTGGACGGCCTCAACGAGATGGACGGTGGGGCGGGTGCCGGAGACGGCAAGGATCTGGCCGACCGCGTCGTGGAGCGGGTCTACGCGGACGTGCCGCGCGCGGTCTGGCCGGCGGCGCGCCAGAGCGTGCTGGCGCAACTGGACTACCTCGGCGAGGTCTGAGCCCGATCAGCGGGCGCGGCGACGCAACCGGTGCACGTCGAGCAGGGTGACCGACTTGGCCCCCAGCAGCAGCCACCCACGGTGCGCGAAGTCGGCGAGCGCTTTGTTGACCGTCTCCCGGCTGGCGCCGACCAGCTGCGCGAGCTCCTCCTGGGTGAGGTCATGGGCCACGAGCAGGCCGATGTCGGTGCGGCGACCGAAACGGTCGGAGAGGTCGAGGAGCGCCTTGGCCACGCGGCCCGGCACGTCGGTGAAGACCAGGTCGGACAGGCCTTCGTTGGTGCGGCGCAACCGGTGGGCCAGGCCCGCCAGCATCTGCATCGCGACCTCGGGGTGGTCGGCGAGATAGGCGCGTAGGGCCTCGTTGCCGAGCGAGATGAACTCGGTGTTCGACACCACATAGGCGGTGGTGAGGCGCGGGCCGGGGTCGAAGAGGCTGAGCTCGCCGAACATCTCGCCGGGGCCGAGCACCGAGAGCAGGTTCTCGCGGCCGTCGCCGGAGGTGCGGGCGAGCTTGACCTTGCCGGAGAGGACGACGTAGAGACTGTCGCCGGGATCACCCTCACGGAAGACGACCTCGCCCCGGGCGAGCCGGTGCGGGGTCATGGACTCCATGAGGCGCTCGGCGTCCCCCTCGGCGAGCGCGGAGAACAGCGGTGCCTTCATCACGACGGTCCGGTCCACGTGGACATAGTGGCACGTCGCGGGCGTGCGGGGGCGGCTAGGTGTGTCGCGGGTCACGTCTACGCTGGAGTGGTGAGCACGCAGACCCCGACCGGTGAGACCCCGTTGGCCCTGACCCGGCGGGCCCGTCGGATGGGGCGGATCTTGGAGCAGCGCTATCCCGACGCGCACTGTGAGCTGGACTTTCAGAACCCCTTCCAGCTACTCGTCGCGACCGTGATGTCAGCCCAGACGACGGATGTGCGGGTCAACGGCGTGACGCCCATCCTGTTCGCGCGCTATCCCGACGCCCGGGCGCTCGCGGGGGCCGATCGCACCGAGGTGGAGACGATCATCCAGCCGACGGGCTTCTTCCGGGCCAAGACCGACAGCCTGCTCAAGCTCGCCGCGGCGCTGGTGGAGAACTTTGACGGCCAGGTGCCCGGGCGGCTCAAGGATCTGGTGACGCTGCCGGGGGTGGGGCGTAAGACCGCGAATGTGGTGCTGGGCAACGCTTTTGGGGTGCCGGGGATCACGGTCGACACCCACTTCGGACGGCTGGTGCGCAGGTTCGGGTGGACCGATGAGGAGGACCCGGTCAAGGTCGAGCACGCCGTCGGAGCGCTCTTCCCGCGCAAGGACTGGACGCAGCTGTCCCACGTGCTGATCTTCCATGGCCGGCGCACCTGTCACGCCCGACGCCCGGCCTGTGGCGCCTGCCCGGTCGCGCGCCTGTGCCCGTCCTACGGGGTGGGCGAGACCGACCCCGACAAGGCGCAGGCCCTGCTGCGGACGGCGCCGCGTGGCTGAGGGTGAGCCACGCTCTGTGGCGTCCGGTGAGTCACGCTCTGTGGCGCGGACGCAGGAGGCGGGAGTTGCGGCATACGGGCCTCCGGGGTGGTTGACCGACCTGGTTGAGCGGATCCCCAGCATCCCGGGGGAGCGGTTCAGCCGGTTCCTGCCGCCACCGGAGGGCGGGCGGCGGCAGTCAGCGGTGCTCGTGCTCTTCCTGCCTGGCGCGAGTGGCGCAGCCGGCACGGGCGGCGCGCCCCACCCGCAGAACGCACGCGCCGACGCCGGGGCCAACTCGCACCTCGATGCTCGCGTCGTCATCACCGAACGCGCCCACGACATGCGCTCGCACGCTGGCCAGCCGGCCTTCCCCGGCGGCGGCACGGAGGAGGGTGACGTGGACGCCGCCGCGACCGCGCTGCGGGAGGCGTGGGAGGAGATCGACCTGGACCCGGCCGGCGTGGACGTGCTCGGGCCGCTGCCCACCCTGCACATCCCGGTCAGCGGCTACGACGTGACGCCGGTGCTCGGCTGGTGGCGTGAGCCCGCGCCCCACCAGCTGTGGGCGAAGGATCCGCGCGAGGTCGAGCGCGTCGTCTTGCCGGAGGTGAGCTGGCTCGTGGACCCGGCCCACCGCTTCCAGGTGCGCCACCCCAGCGGCTTCATCGGACCGGCGTGGGATGTCGACGGACTGCTCGTCTGGGGCTTCACCGCCGGCGTGCTCGACCGCGTGCTCGAACTCGCCGGGCTCACCCGACCGTGGGACAAGGGCCGGGTGCGGGAGATCTCCTGAGGCTGCGGAGCCGCGGGACTCAACCCGGGCCGCTCAGTCTCCGCCGCTCAGGGTTCAGCCCTGCTTGTCAGCGGTCTCCAGCGCGGCCACCGGGCGAGCGGCCTCGCCACCCTTGAACTTGGCCGGAGCCGTCCTCAGCGCCTCGACCGTCTCCTGGGCGTGCTCGATCGCCGCCTCCGGCTTGGGGTTGACCTGCTTGACCTGCTTGCGCCCGATGAGCGCCAGGATCCCGGCGACCAGGAAGAGGACGCCGGCCATGATCAGGATGCCGGCCCACCAGGGCAGCCAGATCGCGATGACCGCGGCGAGGCCGAGGAAGAGCAGGCCCAGGCCGTAGAGCGCCACTACGGCAGCGCCCACGAGCATCCCGGCGCCCTTTCCGGCGTGCTGCGCGGAGGCCATGAGCTCGGTCTTGGCGAGTTCCATCTCGCCGCGCACGATCTGCGAAAGGTCGGTGGAGACGTCGCTGACCAACTGGCCGATGGTGCGCTCACTGGTGTGGGTCACAAGGGTCTGCTTGCCAGGTTCGACGGGAGTGCTCATGTCCCGGATGGTATCTCGGGCAGGGGGGCGACGCAGGTCGGCTCGGTCCCCGAGCGGCGCCCGCGGGTGCTGAAGGAGGCCTGAAGAAATAAGTGTGGGCCCGCCCGACACCCCCTGTATGCGTCGGGCGGGCCCAGTCGACTCCGGTCCCGTGACAGCCGGTGGGGCGGCCCGTGGCCGCCGCCTCGTCGATGTGGCCAAGCATGCCAGGTTTGCTCCGCCAAAAGAAGTCGGGACAGGTCACGAGTTGTTAAAGAACACGGGGCTCTCAACACCTGCCGCGGTGACATCTACAGTGGCCGGGTGAGCGCCGCCACGACCGATGCCCTGATGCGCCTGGAGCAGCTTCCGGGAGTGGCCGACGCGGTGGCCGAGGCGCGGGACGCCTGTACCTCGCTGCGGTGGCACGAGGGGCTGCGGCGGCGGATCCCCGAGGCCGCCGCCGAGTCCCGGGTGCGGGGCGCCGCGGCGAGTGCGTTGCTCGAGGGCGCGGAACCCGCGGGGTCCCAGCACAGCGTGGACCTGGTGCGCGATCTGGTGCGCGGCGCCCGCACCTTCGCTGAGCGTCCCGAGGATCCCGTATGGCGTGTGCTCGCCGGCGCCGTCCGGGTCACCTCGGCCACGGAGCGGCTGGGGGCGACCCACCTGGGCGCCCCTGGCCAGGTGCTGGCTGGCCTGCACGCTGCGGCGGTCGGCGACCTGCTGCCCCCTGCTCGAGTGGGCCGTCCGCGCGGGCCGGGTGAGGACTGCCCGGAGTGGGCAGAGTTGGGGGATTTGCCCACGCCGGCGGAGGTGCGCTCCCGACTGGCGATGGTGCACGAACTGATCTCCTCGGTGCCGTCCGGGACGGGGCCGGTGCTGCTCGTGGCTGCCGTCGTCCATGCCGAGCTGGTGACGGTGCGTCCCTTCGGGTTGGGCAACGCGCTGGTGGCGCGGGCTGTGGAGCGCACGATCCTGCGGGTGGGAGGTCTGGATCCGACGGGGGTGGCGGTGCCTGAGGTTGGCCATGCCGACCGTGCGGGGACCGACTATCGCGGGGCGCTGGGCGCGTATGCGTGCGGTGATCCGGAGGGTGTCCGGCTGTGGTTGCTGCATGTCGCCGAGGCGGTTCGGCGCGCGGCTGCCGAAGGGGTCAGGGTCGCCGATGCGGTGCGCGCGGGGCGCCTCGGCTGAGGCGAGCCCCAGGGCGAGCGGGCGCTGTTAAGTGAGCGTTCACAAAAGTTCTGTCAGGCACTTGCATCTGGCGCGCGCGGGGTGCATACTGATGAGTACAGCGCTCCTCGCAAGAGTCGTAGCGCGGGTGTTCAGGGCTATCCCCCCCTAGCCTTGGGCACCGACGGCCCCGGCTTCCCCCCCGCCGGGGCCGTCCCCTTTCCCGGAACTTTTTCTGCCACGGTCGTGCAGCCGAACACGGTCGCCGCGCGGTTGTCCTCGTGATGTGGTCCCGTGCGCCCGCCGGTCATCCACATGGTCGTCGCCCGTGCCTCGAGCATCCACAGCGCAGCGTGATCCGCTTGTTTCCCTCAGAGCAGGTTTGGAGGGTGGCTGGCATGACTGGGGACACCGATGCTCATCTCGCCTCCCTGCAGGCTGCCCTTGGCCCGGTCGCGCCGCTGCTGCGTCACCCGGAGGTCACCGACGTCCTGATCAATGGCGATGACGGTGTGTGGGTGGACCGGGGCCAGGGGGTGGAGCCGGCCGGGGTGCCGCTGAGCGACGAACGCACGGTTCGTCGATTGGCCGTCCGGCTGGCTGCGCTGTCCGGAGCTCGTCTCGACGACGCCTCGCCCTGGGTCGACGGGCTCCTGCCCGGGGGTGTCCGGCTGCATGCCGTGCTGCCGCCGCTGGTCGGCGGCGGCGCGCACATCAGCTTGCGGCTTCGGCGCACCCAGGCACCGTCGTTGGGTGAGCTGCGTCGGTGGGGCGCGCTCGATGAGGTGGCTGATCGGGTCGTGCGGGCGGTGGTGGCTACGCGCAGATCGTTCCTGGTGACCGGTGGCACCGGTTCGGGGAAGACGACCCTGTTGGCCGCGATGCTGGCGGAAGTCGCTGCCCTCGAGCGCATGGTGGTCGTCGAGGACGTCCGTGAGCTGATGGTGGCGCATCCCCACGTGGTCTATCTCCAGGGCCGCACCAACAATGTCGAGGGACGGGGCGAGGTGACGCTGACCACCCTGGTCCGGCAGTCCTTGCGGATGCGACCGGACCGTGTCGTGGTGGGGGAGGTGCGCGGTGCCGAGGTCCGCGAACTGCTGAGCGCTCTCAACACCGGGCACGAGGGCGGCTGCGGGACCGTCCACGCCAACGCGGCCAGCGAGGTGGTCAGCCGGATGGAGGCGCTGGGTGCGCTCGCGTCGATGTCGCCCGCAGCCGTGCACGCCCAACTCTGCAGCGCGGTCCAGGTCGTGCTGCACGTGGCCCGGGTGCAGGACGGGCGGCGGAGGCTGACCGAGGTGGCGCTGGTGCGACGGAGCTCATCGGGGGAGGCGGTTACCGTGACTGGACTCCGGCGTGAGTCAGGACGGTGGGTGGCTGGCCCGGGCTGGCCGGACCTTGCGAGGCAGCTGTCGATCGACACCGACATGCCGGTGGAGTCTGGTGGGCAGTCGCGTCAGGCAACGACGGGCGGCAGCCCGTGAGCTCTGACGTGGATGGGCTCGGAGTCGCACGTCGGGGACGCAGCTCGGACACACCGGGGGACCGTGCCGACGATGCGGCGCCCGGTCAAGCCGACCCGCTGACCCAGGTGCTGGCCAAGGCCTGGGAGCGGATCCAGAGCCTGATGGGTGAGAAGGAGGAGACGGACCCGTGGGAGGTGCACCTCCTGGACGCCCTCGCGGCGGGGCTGGAAGCAGGCCTGCCCACCGACCGCGCGCTCCGGGTGGCGCTCGAATCCTCGATCGGGGCGGACGAGGATCTGCGGCCGGCGTGGTCCGACTTGCTCCGTGCTGTCGACCTGGGGCAGCCGCTCGGCCCGGCCTGGGCACGCCTGGCGCGCCGTGAGCGCAGTTCGACCCTCGCCGCCCTCGCTCGCGCCTGGGCCGTCGCGTCGGCCAGTGGGGCACCGCTGGCCAGTGCCGTCCGGGCCGGGGCGGCCTCCGCGCGGGAGCGCCACCGCGTCCTGAGATCCGTCCAGGTCGCCGTGGCCGGGGCGCGGGCCTCTGCCATGGTGCTGACCTTGCTCCCCGTGGCCGGTGTGGGCCTGGCTGCGGTGCTGGGCATCATGCCCACCGAGCTCTACTCCACGCCGATCGCGCTGGCCTCCGCAGGCTTCGGTTTGTTCCTGCTGGCCGGTGGCTATCTCGTCGTGGATCGCATGGTGGCAGCGGTCCGGCGACGGGCGGCCTGACCGTGCTTGCCCTGCTCCTCAGCCTGGCCGCGGCGGCCTGCGTGTTCGTCGGGACCGCGTCGCGCCGCGAGCGATGGACCCCGAAAGCGCCGTCGCGCAGGACCAGATCACCGGCCGAGGCGCCCGCCCCTGGGCAGGGTGAACTGATCCCACAGGCCCTGGAACTCATGGCGCTCGCCCTGGCCGGCGGATGCTCCCTCGGGGCGGCCGCGAGACTGGTGGCAGACCAGCTGCCTGTCGACTACGGCGAAGAACTCGCCGCCGTGGCTCACGCCCTGACCCGGGGAGAAGACCCGGGTCAGGCTTGGGCTGCTGCCGGACCCAGGTGGTCGGTGGCCCGGCGCTGCCTCGATCTGGCCGCGCGAGCCGGTGTGGCCCCGGGCGAGGCCCTCGTCCGCGCCGCTCAGGACCTGCGGCGCGATGCGGTGGCCGAGGTGGAGGTGGCCGCCGCCAGGTTGGGAGTGCGGCTGGTGCTGCCGCTCGGCCTAGGCTACCTGCCCGCCTTCGTGCTGATCACGATCGTTCCGGTCGTCCTGGCGCTGACTCAGGACCTGGCCTGGTGAGGATCGTCGCTTCGGACCTTCACGCACGGCACGTTCACACGCCGCACTTTCACGCACCGCTCCTGCACATGCAGGGTGGCAGCGGAGATGCGCCTCTCGACCGGTCACGTCGTCCACATCATCGCTGCGTCACCGCCACTGTCCACAGATCCCACCTCGGCTCTGGCAGGTCTCTGCGCGGACGCCGAGGCTGGTCGCAGGTCGTCGCCTCGTCCGAGGCGAGGCCAACCCATGAGGAGGGGAACATGAAGAAGAAGATGATCCGCACGAAGCTGGCCGTGTCCCTGGCACACCTGCGGGAGGCGCGCGAGGCGGGCATGTCCACCGCGGAGTATGCCGTCGGCACCATCGCAGCCTGTGCCTTCGCGGCGCTGCTGCTCGCAGTGATCAAGTCCGGTGCCGTCGAGGGTCTGGTCACGACGGTCATCACGGCCGCGCTCTCGGTGTCGCTGTGAGTCGGCGCGGGCCGAGGGGCACGGAGGCAGGCATGGCGACGGCCGAGCTCGCGCTAGCGCTGCCCGCCGTGATCCTCGTGCTCGCGCTCGCCCTGACGGGGCTGACCTTGGGGATCGACCAGGTGCGGTGCGAGGACGCGGCGCGCGTGGCAGCGCGCGCCGCGTCCCGCGGCGAGCCGAGCGAGACTGTCGTGGCGCTGGCCACCTCGCGTGCACCGGAGGGTTCTGAGGTAGTGATGACCGGGATCTCGGGATCGGTCTTCGTCGAGGTCCGAGCGCCGGCGCGCAACCGGCATCTGAGGTTCCTGCCCGCCGCCACGGCCACCGCCGAAGCCGTGCTGGAGCCTGGAGCGCACCGGTGAGACCGGGGGGCGTGGTCGCGAGGAGTGCTCACGCAGGTCACCGCGAGACCGAGGGGGCCCCTGAGCGCGGTCCGGAACCGGCCCGGGAACTGGTCCCGGAGCGCGGTCCGGAACCGGCCCCGGGACTGGCCCCGGAGCGCGATCCCGGACCGGCCCCGGAACACGATCGGGAACGGGGCAGCGGCACCGTGCTCGCGGTCGGCTTGATCGGCGTCGTCACGGCCGTCCTCGTCGCCGGGCTCGTCATCACCGCCGTTGTGGTCGCGGGGCAGCGAGCCCGCACGGCGGCCGATCTGTCAGCTCTGGCTGCGGCCGGTCGCATGGTGGAGGGCCATGACCTGGCCGGGGCCTGCGCCCTTGCCGCCGAGCTGGCCGACCGACACGAAGCCGAGATGACCTCCTGTGATGTAGCACCAGCGGCGACGGGGAGCGGGGCGGGTGCGGCACCCAGCGTGTCGACGCCGGTTCAGGTAGAGGTCACCAGACCGGTGCTCGGCACTCCGTGGACCGTGCGAGTCACGGCACGGGCGGGCGGAGTGCCCCTGGACAGGGGATAGGCGACGAAGCCCGTCAGCGGTCGAGGTCGAGACGGCTGCGCTCGGTGTCGCCGCCGGGTCCCGGGACCGTCCCGGGTCGAGCCGGTCCATCCCCGTGCGCGCCGGCGCCGGGGGAGGAGCTGCCGGTCGAGGTGTTCCCCGTCGTGGTGTTCCCTGCGGCCGGGCTCACCCCCGGAGTGCTCGCAGTGCGGCCCGCACCGTTTCCGACACCACCGCCAGCAGGAGCGGAGGAACCACGAGCAAGTCGGTCGCGGGGCGCGGTCGCATCACCCGAGCGCTCCGCGCGGCGGTCGGAGGCCTTGGCCTGCTTGCGCAGCTCGCGCACCTCCTTGGCGTGCCGGGCCTTGGCGCGAGCGCCCGCGCCGATCATCCAGAACCCCAGGGCGGCGACAGCCAGCGTCAGCAGCCCGGCGAGGAAGAGCCAGAGCGGCGGCAGGTCCAGGTTGAGGATGCCGTAGTCGAGCCGGACGTCCGGCATGCCAGCGGTCGCGACCACGACGTAGGTGATCACCGCGGCGGCGAGAAGGACCAGGAGCAGACCGATGAGCAGCACGTGCCAGAGACTAGCCGAGCGCCGGGACCTCGCGCTCGGACAACAGGTGCGAGAGCACGGCAACGGCTCCGTCCGGGTCGAGTGGGTCGTTGCCGCTGCCGCACTTGGGCGACTGCACGCAGCGTGGGCAGCCTGTGGGGCACGTGCACGCCTCCACGAGGTCCCGGGTGGTGGTGAGCCAGGTCGGCGCCAGGTCGAAAGCCCGCCGGGAGAAGCCCGCGCCGCCCGGATGACCGTCGAAGACCATCACCGTGGGCAGTCCGGTGTCCGGATGGTGCGCGGTGGAGATCCCACCCAGATCCCACCGGTCGCAGCTGGCCAGCAGGGGCAGCATCCCGATCGCGGCGTGTTCGGCAGCGTGCAAAGCGCCCGGCGTGCCCTCCTCGGTGATCCCGGCCAGAGCCAGTTCCTCAGCGGGCAGGCTCCACCACACTCCCTGAGTCAGCAGCGTGCGCTCGGGCAGGTCGAGGGGATGCTGCCCGAGCACCTCACCGGTGGGCAGGACCCGCTGGAAGGAGGTGACCCGCGTGGTGACCTCCACCCGGCCCCGACACAGCAGCGCAGCCCCCCACGCCGCGACCTCCTCGGTCGCCCGGATGCGGAAGGTGCTCTCGCTCCGCGCCCGCGTCGACCATCCGGGATCACCAGCGACCACCATCGCGACGCTGGCCTCCAGGTCCAGGTCGGTGACGACATACGGCTCGCCCTGGTGCACATAGACCGCGCCGGCGTGGACTGTGGTCAGCGCGCGTTCCTCATCGACCGTCCCCAGCACCCGCCCGCTGCGGGAGTCCACGATCTGGACGGGCTGACCCGCATCCCGCAGCTGCAGGTGGTCGGTCGGTCGCTCCTGCCTGGTCCAGAACCACCCGGTCGGGCGGCGGCGCAGCGCCCCACCGGCCACCAACTGCTCGGCCAGGTCGGGCACCGATGGCCCGAACCACTGCACGTCCTCCTTGGTCAAAGGGAGCTCAGCAGCGGCTGCCGCGAGGTGGGGGCCGAGGACGTACGGGTTCTCCGGATCCAGGACGCAGGCCTCGACCGGGGCGTCGAAGATGAGCTCGGGGTGCTCGAGCAGGTAGGTATCCAACGGGTCGTCGGCGGCGACCAGCACGGCCAGGGACTTCTGTCCGCGTCGCCCGGCCCGCCCGGCCTGCTGCCAGAAGGAGGCACGGGTCCCGGGCCAACCCGCGATCACCACGGCATCCAGGCCGGCGATGTCGATGCCCAACTCCAGCGCCGTGGTCGCGGCCAAGCCCATGATCGAACGCTCGCGCAGGTCGTGCTCCAACTCCCGCCGCTCCTCGGGCAGGTAGCCCCCGCGATAGGCCGCTACCCGGGGCGCGTCCTCGCCCGGCCCCAGCGACTCGCGGGCCCGCGCAGCCACCACCTCGACGTCTGGCCGGGAGCGCGCGAAGGCCACGGTCTGGACGCCGGCGGCGACCAGGTCGGCGAGCACCGAGGCGGTCTCAGCGGTCGTCCCTCGACGTCGACCGTCCTCCAGCTCCGGTGGGCGCCACAGACCCACGACCATCTCCTGCCGCGGGGAGGCGTCCTCGGTCACCGCAGTGACCGGTTGCCCGAGCAGCGTGCTGCCCAGGACCTGGGGGTCCGCCACGGTGGCGGAGGCGAGGACGACGGTGGGGGTTGCGCCATACCGGGCGGCGAGGCGCAGCAGCCGCCGCAGCACGGCCGAGACGTGGGCACCGAAGACGCCCCGGTAGACGTGGCACTCGTCGACCACCACGAAGCGCAGCGCCCGCAGGAAGGAGCGCCAGCGCTCGTGCCCGGGCAGCAGCGTGTGGTGGAGGAGGTCGGGATTGGTGAGCACGTAGTGCGCGTGGTCGCGCACCCACCGCCGCTCCTCGGTGGGGGTGTCGCCGTCCAGCGTCGCCACCCGCACGCCGGGGACCGCGAGGGTATGCAGACGCGCGGCCTGGTCCGCGCCCAGCGACTTGGTAGGGGCCAGGTAGAGCGCAGTGGCGCCGCGCCCACTCGCGGCATGCAGGCCGTCGTGCAGGGCCGACAGCACGGGCAGCAGGTAGCCCATCGACTTGCCGGACGCCGTCCCGGTCGAGACCACGACGTGCTGACCGGAGTGGGCGAGCTCGGCCACCCGCGCCTGGTGCTCCCACAGCCGCGTGATCCCCTCGCCGTGAAAAGCGGCCGTGACCGGCGGGGCAACCCAGTCCGGCCAGTCGACGGTGCGCCCCTCGCGCGCCGAGACTGTGCGCACATGGACGAGCCGCTCGGCCCGGGTGCCCCGGCTCAGGTGCTCCAGGGTGGCGGCGGGGTCGAAGGCGGAGGCAGGGTCGAAGGTGGAGGCAGGGTCGAGGGCGGAGGCTGCGTCGACACCCGGGGTGTGGTCGGGCTGGGTGTGATCGGGGTGGCTCATCGTGCGAACCACGCTACGCCGAGCCACCGACAGACCTGACTCCGTGACCGAGAGGCAGGCCGCAGCCCCCCTCACGACATCGATCAACCCCCGCAGGTATCATTGGGCGCGCACACGACACACCATGTCGGCGGCCGACGCCAGTCGGTGCCGTCGCCTACAGTGACGGGGTCCCACCAAACCGCGCCGGGGTTGCCCAGCGCCGTCGCCCGCTGCCAAGGACGTCGCGGGTCCGCCTGAGGAGGCTGTCATGTCCCCAGTCCCCGTCGCTGCCGCCGCGAGCAATGTCTCGCTCTCCGGCGCCGACACCTCGATCGTCGTCGTGGTGCTGTGCATCGCGCTCGTCGCTCTCGTCTTCGGTTTCATGTTCCGTCGAGAGGTCCTCGCGGCCTCGCCCGGCACCGAGTCGATGCAGGAGATCGGCAGCGCCGTGCAGGAGGGTGCGTCGGCCTACCTGACCCGCCAGTTCCGCACCCTGGCCATCTTCGCCGTTGTCGCCTTCTTCCTGCTGCTGATCCTGCCCGGCGACATGTCGGTCCGGATCGGACGCTCGGTCGCCTTCCTCTTCGGCGCCGGCTTCTCCGCCTTCATCGGCTGGTTGGGCATGAACCTGGCCACCGCCGCCAACATGCGGGTGGCCGAGGCCGCCCGCACCACCGGTCGCGACGACGGCATGCGGATCGCCTTCCGCACCGGCGGCACCGTGGGGATGGCGACCGTGGGTCTGGGCCTGCTGGGCGCGGCGCTCGTCGTCCTGATCTACCAGGGTGAGGCTGCCAAGGTCCTCGAGGGCTTCGGCTTCGGCGCCGCGCTGCTCGCCATGTTCATGCGCGTCGGCGGCGGCATCTTCACCAAGGCGGCCGACGTGGGCGCCGACCTGGTCGGCAAGGTCGAGGCCGGCATTCCCGAGGACGACCCGCGCAACGCCGCCACCATCGCCGACAACGTCGGCGACAACGTGGGTGACTGCGCCGGCATGGCCGCCGACCTGTTCGAGTCGTATGCCGTCACCCTCGTCGCGGCGCTCATCCTCGGCACCGCGGCGCTCGGCGTGCACGGCGGCCTCACCTTCCCGCTGATCATCCCGGCGATCGGTGTCCTCACCGCCATCCTCGGCGTCTACATCACCAAGGCTCGCCCGGGCGAGAACGGCCTGCAGGCGATCAACCGCAGCTTCTACATCTCGGCCGGCATCGCTGCTGTGGCCTCCGCCGCCGCAGCCTTCATCTTCCTGCCCACCAGCGCCTCGGAGCTGACTGGTGGCGATCTGTCCGGCACCGTCACCGGCGGGGCCCTGGAGATGCTCGGCTCGGCCGGCGACCTCGCGATCAACCCGGCGCTCGGCGCCGCGATCGCCGTGGTCATCGGCATCGTGCTGGCGGCCTTCATCCTGTGGCTGACCGGCTACTTCACCGGCACCGAGTCCAAGCCCACCAACGACGTGGCCCGCACCTCCCTCACCGGTCCGGCCACGGTGGTCCTGTCCGGCATCGGCGTCGGCCTGGAGTCTGCGGTCTACACCGCGGTCACCATCGCGGCCGCGGTCTTCGCGCTGTTCACCCTCGGCGGCGGCTCACTGATCATGTCGCTCTTCTTCGTGGCCCTGGCCGGCTGTGGTCTGCTCACCACCGTCGGGGTCATCGTCGCCATGGACACCTTCGGCCCGGTCTCGGACAACGCTCAGGGCATCGCCGAGATGTCCGGTGACGTCGACGGTGAGGCCGCCCAGATCCTCACCGAGCTGGACGCGGTCGGCAACACCACCAAGGCCATCACCAAGGGCATCGCGATCACCACGGCGGTCCTCGCGGCCACCGCGCTGTTCGGGTCCTACTGGGACGCCATCGCCCAGGCGCTCGGCGATGTGGGCACCGAGGCCACCGCGGACGTCTTCCAGTCCTTCCTGGTCTTCGACCCGCGCGCCCTCGTCGGCGTGCTCATCGGTGGCGCCGTGGTCTTCCTCTTCTCCGGCCTGGCGATCAACGCCGTGACCCGCGCCGCCGGCGCGATCGTCTTCGAGGTGCGCCGCCAGTTCCGCGAGAAGCCGGGCATCATGAACTACACCGAGAAGCCGGAGTACGCCCGCGTCGTGGACATCTGCACCCGCGACTCGCTGCGTGAGCTGGCCACCCCGGGTCTGCTCGCGGTCTTCGCCCCGATCGCCGTCGGCTTCGGCCTGGGCGTCGGCGCGCTCGCCGGATACCTGGCCGGCGCGATCGGCACCGGCGTGCTGATGGCGGTCTTCCTGGCCAACTCCGGTGGCGCCTGGGACAACGCCAAGAAGATCGTCGAGGACGGTCACCACGGCGGCAAGGGCACCCCGGCCCACGAGGCCACCGTCATCGGTGACACCGTCGGCGACCCCTTCAAGGACACCGCCGGTCCGGCCATCAACCCGCTGATCAAGGTGATGAACCTGGTCGCGCTGCTCATCGCCCCGGCGATCATCGGCCTGACCTACGGCGAGAACGCCAACGACCTGATCCGCTGGGGTATCGCCCTGGTCGCGACCGGTGTCATCGTCGCCGCGGTCGTGGTCTCCAAGCGGCGCGACATTGCGATCGGCGACGACTCCCCGGAGCAGGCCGAGGTGCTGACCGAGAGCTGATGCCACCCGGCCGTGCTGTTCGGCCGACCCCCGTGAAGGGCGCGACACCACCGGTGTCGCGCCTTTCGCGCGTTCGGCCCGGTAGAGGAGCTCACCTGACCTCGCTCAGCGGGTCATTCAAACGTGCACAACGACTCGGTCCGCGGAGAACCTGCAGGTGGGCGGCGGCATACGGGACGTTGTGCATGTTTGAAAGTCCGCGGGTCGCCCGGGTGAGATGCAGATCGGGTCCCCGGTGACGACAAGTCGGGTCCCCGGTCGCGACAAGTCGGGTCCCCGGTGACGACAAGTCGGGTCCCCGGTGACGACAAGTCGGGTCCCCGGTGACGACAAGTCGGGTCCCCGGTCGAAGCAAATCGGGTCCCCGGTCGGGGCGTGGGAGAGTGTGTCGGTGATGGACACCTCCTCGCGCCCCTCACCACCTCCGCGCCCCTCACCACCTCCGAGCTCCTCACCATCCCCGCCGCCGCGGGGCGACCTGCCTGACCGGATCGCCGACCTTCGTGCGGACCTCCAAGACCTCGACCACACGGTCGACCGCGTCGCGGCCGTCCTAGGTGAGCGGGCCTCGGCCGCCCTGCACCGCGAGCAGCCGCTGGACGCTGAGCAGGTCACGGCCGCTCTCCTGCAGTCCACAGCCTCCGCCCAGGGCCGCGGAGTCGCCGCGCTCGTCCGCTTCTTCACCCTGGGCCTGCCCATCGACGTCACCGACCTGGACGCCGCGCTGCCGCGCACCGGGGCCGCGGGCCTCGTCGAGCTCGGCCTGGCCACCGCGGTCGGTCCCGACGCGCCCACCCAGTTGCGGAGCACCTGCGACCTGCGTCCCTACGGCGACGAGTCGCACACCTGGTGGGTCACCTCCGACCACGCCGAGCTCGCCCTGCGCGGGCCCCTCCCGGTCGAGCACGTGCTGGGTATCGGCGGCGCCTCCACCACCCTGGCCTCATGGACCCCGCGCCCGCAGGTCGAGCGTGCCCTCGACCTGGGGACCGGGTGCGGAGTGCAGGCGCTGCACCTGGGTGGGCACACGGCATACGGGATCGTGGCGACCGACCTGTCCGAGCGTGCGCTCGCGCACGCCCGCTTCACCGCGGCCCTCAACGGGGTCGACCTGGACCTGCGCCAGGGCAGCCTGCTCGAGCCGGTCGCCGGTGAGCAGTTCGACCTGATCGTGAGCAACCCACCATTCGTCATCACGCCGAGGTCGGGGGAGGTGCCGGTCTATGAGTACCGCGACGGCGGGCGCGCCGGCGACGCCCTCGTCGCTGATCTGGTCGGTGACCTCGGCGCCCACCTGCGCCCGGGCGGGATCGCGCAGTTGCTCGCGAACTGGGAGCTGCGGCCCGAGGAGGACTGGCGCGAGCACGTGTCAGGTTGGCTGGCCGGCACCGGTCTCGACGCCTGGGTCGTGCAGCGCGACGTCCAGGACGTGGCCGAGTACGCCGAGACCTGGGTCCGCGACGGCGGCCAGGTGCCCGGCACACCTTCCTTCCAGGCCCTGTATGCCGCGTGGCTGGCCGACTTCGACGCGCGCGGCATCGAGCGGGTCGGGTTCGGCGTGGTGACCCTACAGCGGCCGCGGGCCGAACGCGAGCCCTGGCGGGACCTGATCGAGGTGGCGACCCCGGTGGCCGCCCCGATGGGACCGAGCGTCCTACGCGGGCTCGAGGCCCGGACCTGGCTCGCCGAGCACGACGAGCAGGACCTGCTCGACATCGCCTGGCAGGTGGCCGACGACGTCACCGAGGAACGCGTCGGCCGGCCGGGCGCGCCGGACCCCCAGGTGATCCAACTTCGGCAGGGTGGTGGGCTACGCCGGGTGATCCGGCTGAGCACGATCGGCGCGGGCTTCGTCGGCGCCTGCGACGGCGAACTCACCGGCGCCCAGCTGTGCGCCGGGCTCGCGGCGGTCACCGGGGCCGAGCCGGCGGACGTGCGCGCCGAGGTGGTGCCGGTGCTGCGGGAGCTGGTCAAGGACGGCCTGGTGCGCTGAGGCCGGACTCCCGCCGGGGCGAGGTCGCTCAGCCGAAGCGGTAGCTGTTGCGGGAGACCTGGAAGCTGCGACCGGTCTCGCTATTGCTGCACTGCACCCCGTCCTGGGAGGAGCTGCAGGACACGGACCCGACCTGGATCGAGGAACCGTAGGAGAGCACGGCGAGCGTCTGCCGACCGGGTTTGATCGTCTCGGAGTCGTTGGCGCGGGCCCACCACCCACCGGCGGCCACCCAGGCCTGGTCGACCAGCTCGCCCGGGATGCAGGTCCAGGCCCCCGACTCGCCCTCGCCCACGATCATGATGGCGTCGGCCTCGGAGGCGGTGCAGTCGCCCAGGAGGTTGGAGACGAGGTGCTCGGAGCTGGGCGTGAAGACGCGGTCCTCGACCTGGCAGACCGCGGTGATCTCGTTGATCGTGCAGGCGACATTGCCGCTCGGCAGCACGAAGGCGGCCCGGTCGCCCTCGATGACCGCCGAGGTGCCGCCGGAGGCCGAGCGGTCACCGGGCTCGACCTGGATATCGGCGGCCTCGGTCGGTGGGGGCACCGCCTCCCGGGTCTGCTCGGCGCTGTCCGGGGTGCCGTCGCCGTCGGTGTCCACGGTGCTGACCGCATCCGTGGGAGCACCGGTCTCCTCGCCGCCGTCCCCGTCGTCGTCGCTGCAGCCGGACAGGGCCAGGGTCAGCGAGACCGACCCGGCCACCATCAGGGTGGCGAGCGAACGCACCCGCCGACCACTCCGCATACCTGCTCCACGACGCACCGTCATAGCCCAGCAGCGTAGTCGGTGCAGGCATGGGCTACCGTGACGCTCCGGGGACCGTGTCGGAGCCGCGACGAATCCGCGGCACACGGGCCGTGAAGGAGAGTGGTCGCACATGGCTGGACGCAAGCTGGTCATCGTCGAGTCGCCGGGCAAGGTCAAGAGCATCGGTGAGTATCTGGGGGCGGACTACCGGGTCGACGCCAGCATCGGGCACATCCGCGACCTGCCGACCCCTTCCGAGCTGCCCGCCGAGATGAAGAAGGGGCCGTTCGGAAAGTTCGCCATCGACATCGAGGACGGCTTCGAGCCCTACTACGTCGTCGACGCGGACAAGAAGAAGAAGGTCGCCGAGCTCAAGCGTGCGCTCAAGGACGCCGACGAGCTCTTCCTGGCCACCGATGAGGACCGCGAGGGCGAGGCGATCGCCTGGCACCTCCTCGAGGTGCTCAAGCCCAAGGTGCCGGTCCGCCGGATGGTCTTCCACGAGATCACCCGCGAGGCGATCCAGCGCGCGGTCAACGAGACCCGCGAGCTCAACATGGACCGGGTCGATGCGCAGGAGTCCCGCCGGATACTGGACCGCCTCTACGGGTATGAAGTGTCGCCCGTCCTGTGGCGCAAGGTGCGCCAGGGGCTGTCGGCCGGCCGGGTGCAGTCGGTCGCGACGCGGCTGGTCGTCGAGCGGGAGCGCGAGCGGATGGCCTTCCGCAGCGCCTCTTACTGGGACGTCGAGGGCGAGTTCGCGCCGGGCGGCAACAGCGGGCAGGCCTTCGAGGCCAAGCTGACCGGGATCGACGGGTCCAAGGTCGCGACCGGGCGGGACTTTGCCGACGACGGCACGTTGCGCAGCAAGGACGCGGTCCAACTGGATGCGGCGGCGGCCCAGGCGATCGCCGCCGGGACCATTGAGGCCGACGTGGTCGTCAGCGAGGTCTCCGAGAAGCCCTACACCCGCCGCCCCTCAGCGCCCTTCACCACCTCGACCCTGCAGCAGGAGGCCAGCCGCAAGCTGCGGCTGAACAGCCAGTCCACGATGCGCACCGCCCAGCGGCTCTACGAGGGCGGCTACATCACCTATATGCGCACCGACTCGACGACGCTGTCCAGCTCGGCGGTCAGCGCGGCACGAGCCCAGGCCCGCGATATGTACGGCGCGGACTACGTGCCCGAGGCTCCCCGCGTCTACGGCAAGAAGTCCAAGAACGCGCAGGAGGCGCACGAGGCGATCCGCCCCGCTGGCGATCGGTTCCGCACGCCCGCTCAGGTCGCCGGTGAGCTACGCGGCCAGGAGTACGCGCTCTACGAGCTGATCTGGAAGCGCACGGTCGCCTCCCAGATGGCCGACGCCAAGGGCTCCACGGCGAGCGTGAAGCTCGCGGCGACCCTGCCCGAGGGCACCACGGCGAGTGGTACGGCATACAGGCGGGCGGAGTATGCCGCGTCCGGCACCGTGATCACCTTCCGCGGCTTCCTGGCCGCCTATGAGGAGGGCCGGGACGAGTCCCGCTACGGCGAGGACGGCGCGATGGGGCGGCGGCTGCCCAAGCTCTCCGAGGGCGTCGACCTGGAGACCCTGCGCGCAGAGGCCCAGGGACACCAGACCAGCCCGCCCGCCCGCTACACCGAGGCCACGCTGGTCAAGGCGCTGGAGGAGAAGGGGATCGGTCGGCCCTCGACCTACGCCTCGACCGTCGGCACGATCCAGGACCGCGGCTATGTGCGCACCCGAGGCTCGGCGCTGATCCCGACCTGGTTGGCGTTCGCGGTGACCCAGCTGCTCGAGCGGCACTTCCCGACCCTGGTCGACTACGACTTCACCGCCTCGATGGAGGAGGGGCTGGACCGGATCGAGCGCGGCGACGAGCAGCGCGTGGCCTGGCTGCAGCGCTTCTACTTCGGGGACCAGGCGACGCACGCCGAGGGCCTGCGGGACTTGGTGGACGATCTCGGCGAGATCGACGCCCGCGCGGTGTCCGCGGTCGAGATCGGCGACGGGACCGTGGTGCGCGTCGGCCGCTATGGGCCCTATGTGGAGATCGAGGAGAACGGTGAGGTCAAGCGGGCCACCGTCCCCGATGACATCGCCCCCGATGAGATGACCGGCGAGAAGGCCGGCGAGTTGCTCGCGGCGGCCGCGGACGACGGACGCGTCCTGGGGACCGACCCGGACACGGGCCGGCAGATCGTGGCCCGGGCCGGACGGTATGGCCCGTATGTCACCGAGGTGATCGAGGACGAGGCGCCCGCAGAGGGCAAGAAGGCCGAGGGCAAGAAGAAGGCTGCCAAGGTCAAGCCCCGGACCGGCTCGCTCTTCCGCGACATGGACCTGGCGACCATCGAGTTGGAGACCGCCCTCAGGTTGCTGTCGCTGCCGCGCGTGGTCGGTGCCGATGCCGAAGGCGTGGAGATCACCGCCCAGAACGGTCGCTACGGCCCCTACCTGAAGAAGGGCACGGACAGCCGCTCGCTGGAGACCGAGAACCAGATCTTCGACATCACCCTGGACGAGGCGCTGGCGATCTACGCCCAGCCCAAGACCCGCGGCCGCGGCGCCGCCAAGCCGCCGCTGGCGGAGTTCGGTGAGGACCCGGTCTCGGGCAAGAAGGTCGTGGTCAAGGACGGCCGCTTCGGCCCCTATGTCACCGATGGCGAGACCAACGCGACCCTCCGCAAGGGCGATGAGCCGGACACGCTGACGCAGGAGCGCGCGTTCGAGCTGATCGCCGAGAAGCGCGCCAAGGGCCCGACCACCCGCAAGCGCGCGGCCAAGAAGAGCGCCGCGAAGAAGACGACGGCCAAGAAGTCAACCGCCAAGAAGACGACGACCAAGAGCACGAAGACGACCAAGAGCACGACCAAGAAGTCCACCTGACCGACCGGACGCGCGTCCTGCCTCGCCCTAGACGTCACCGAACGCGCGGCTAGCTCGCCCCAGACGTCACCGGACGCGCTGGAGGCTCGGCTCACCCCACGCGGGCGACCGGTTCGTCCTGCTCCAACCCGGCCAGCACGTCCCACAGGCGGGTAGCCTGCGTCGGCGAGAGGTCGAAGGCCCCGATGAACCAGCTCAGGGTCTGCGGTGTCACCCGCCCCGCGCACATCCGGTTCACCCGGTCCTTGAGCGACCGGGAGCCGGACGCAGGCTTCTCGCCGATCTCCCACAGATGCCCGGCCAGGACACGCGTGATGGCGGCCTGGTGCAGGGCGCCCTTCTGAGCGGTGGAGCGCAGGACGTGCCGCTGCCAGCGACGGCGCACCTGGGCGTCCTCGAGCAGGATCCGGCACAACAGCCGCGCGGCTGCCGCCTCGGCGCACCGGTGCGGCGGGAGCGGAGAAACCGGTGGGCTCCCGGCGATAGTCGGCATGGTCGAGGTGGCGGTGGGGTTGAGGGGCACGGACTTCGCGATGGTCATCAGCACACTGCTCCCGTTCACGGGCTGAAAGGGGGATGCTGCACATCGTGGGGTGAGCGGGGAACCCCTGTCACGACCTGGCGCGGAGCCCGCACAGGCTCGTACGTGATGGCGGCCCACCGCTCAGGGTGAGGGAACCCCATACAGACCCATACAGGGTTGACCAGGACAGATGAGGCCCAGGTGCGCCACGATGTGCCCTGTATCTCCACCCCGGACGACCCACGATACGGAGCCCACGTGTCCAGGAGCCGATCTCCGCAGGCCGAGCTGCTGGCGGCCGAGTTGACCCGGATGCGCCTGGACGCGGGGCTGACCATCCGAGAGCTGGAAAAGAGGTCCGGTATTCCGTCGGGCACCTTGGGCGGCTACTTCGCCGGCCGCCATCTACCGCCGGCGAGCAGGCCCGAGGTGCTGGAGTCGATCCTCGAGGCGTGCCAGGTGCCGGAGGATGAGCGGCCACGGTGGCACGACTGGGTGCGCGAGCTGCACCTGGGGCGCAGGGGGCCCCGGGTGCGGCAGAACCCCTACCGGGGGCTGGACGCCTACCGGGCCGACGACGCGGATGTGTACTTCGGGCGGCAGGCCGAGGTGGACCGGTTGGTCGCGCTCGTCGATGACGTGGTGGGCTCGAGCCTGCCCCTGGTGTGCGTGGTCGGGCCGTCGGGAGCGGGCAAGACCTCCTTGGTCCAGGCCGGGCTGGTGGCCCAGCTGCAGTCGCGCGAGGTGCCCTGGCGGGTGCAGCGTGTGCGGGTCGCGGGTGAGGGCGTGCTCGACCTGCCGGACGCGGCCGACCGGCCCACCGCGGTGATCGTCGACCAGCTCGAGGAGGTCTTCGGCACCCAGGACGCGGAAGGCAGCAGCCCGGCTCCGGCGACCCTGAAGCGGCTCTCCGAGATCCTGGACTGGTCGCAGGCTGCGCCCGACCAGCAGCGGCTGGCCGTGGTCATCCTGCGGGCCGACCTCTATCCCTACGCGGCGCGCAGCCCCCGCCTGCGATCGGCCCTCCAGGACCGCCAGGTGCTGGTCGCCGACCTCACCCCGGAGGCTCTGCAGGAGGTGGTGCGCGGGCCGGGCACGGTGCTGGGGCTGTCCATGGAGGAGGGCCTGGTCGACCTGATCGTGGCCGAGGCTCGGGTCGGCGCTGGCCAGGCGCTGCCGCACCTGTCCTATCTGCTCTCGCGGATGTATGAGGAGAGCGACCAACGTGCGCTTCGGGTGCAGGACTACCGGAGGCTGGGTGGCTTCGACGGAGCGATCCAGGTGGCCGCGGAGGCCGCCTTCGAGGCGCTGGAGCCCCACCAGCAGGATCGGGCCAAGGAGTTGATCCTGGGAATGGTCGCGTATCACGAGGGGGTGGGTCCGGTCCGCCGGCGACTCGACCCGGAACAGGAGGATTCGCACGAGATCCTGTCGCACTTCACCTCCCGCCGGTTGGTCACCGTGAACGAGGGCGGGTATGAGCTCTCCCACGAGTCCCTGCTCCGCAGCTGGCCACGGTTGGCGGGATGGATCGAGCAGGACCGGATGCGGTTGGTGGCCCATGGCCAGCTGAGCCGGGCTGCGAGCCAGTGGGACGAGGAGGACCGGGACGAGGAGTTGCTGTTGCGGGGCACCCGGCTGCAGTCGGGTGTCGACGTGGCGGGCGGATCCCGGTTGACCACCCTGGAGCGCAGCTACCTCGAGGCGAGTCAGGAGCGGGCCGATCTGCAACGCGATCAGGAGGCTGCTCGCCTGCGCCGCACCCGCGCGGCACTGGCGGTGATGGGGGTGCTCACCCTGATCGCTGCGCTCCTGCTCGCCGACACCCTCCGCGCCCGAGCCGGTGCTGACCGGGCGCGCCAGGCGGCCGAGGCCCGGCAGATCGCCTACTACGCCAACCAGCTTGGCGCCGGCAACCTGCCGTTGTCCGCCCTCCTGTCGGCGGCCGGTCAGGTGCGCGACGACAACGTCACCAGCCGCTCCGCGCTGGTGGCCGCCACCGGTCAGCCCCTGGTCAGCCGGCACGACATCGGGCTCCTGCCCCGCCGGGCCGCCGTGTGGGATGACGGGGACCATGCGGCCGTGGCGGGCCACCATGGCGAGGTGGCCCTGCTCTCCCTCACAGGGGATGCCCCGGAGGTGCTGACCACGCTGACCCCCGAGGACGGGGTCGAGGCGGGCACTCCCGGCGTGGCCGTCAACGGCGATGGCTCAGTGCTCGCGGTCACCGATCACACCGGCCGGATCGTGGTGCGCGACGCCACCGACCCCGCCGCCCCGACCGAGCTCGGCACCATCGAGGTGCCGGAGGTGGCGACCGTGCTCGACCTGGATGAGCGGGGCACGGTGCTGGTCGCCGGCACCGCCGAGGGCACCCTGCGCCTGTGGCGCGCCGAGGAAGGGAGCTGGCGCGAACTGGACGTGCCCGACCTGCCCGAGGCCGCGGTATACGGGATCCGGATCTCAGCCGACGGCTCGCACCTGGCCATGGTCACCGGCACCGGTGGCCTGCTGGTGTGGACGGTCGGAGAGGAGGTCCAGCTGCTCGACGAGGTCGGGACTGGGGACGCAGCCCTCTTCGCGGTCGACTTCGCGCCCGATCTGGACCGGATCGCGGCGACGGGGGCGGACCGCACCGTCTTCGTCTTCGAGCTGAGCGACGAGGGGCTCGAGCTCGAGACCTCCCTCGCCGAGTTCACCACCTGGGTGAATGACATCCGCTTCAGCCGCGACGGCTCGCTGCTGCTGGCGGGCAGCTCCAACCGGCTGCTCAAGGCGTGGCCGCTGACCGACGAGGAGATCCCCACCCAGCCCTCGCACCAGGTCGAGCTGCCCGGCGAGATCACCGCCCTGCGCGAGGGCCCGGACGGCCACTGGCTGATCGCCGACAACGGGCCGGACCTGCACACCTGGAGCCTGCGCGGTGGCCGCCTGACCGACCATCAGTCGATCGTCTTCGTCTCCCGCTTCGCCCGTGAGACACCGATGCTGCTGACGTCGGCCGGCCGGCTCGACGGCCGGGTCCGGCTCTGGGACGCCACCGATCCGTATGCCCCGGAGCAGGTCGCCGAACTGCGCTCACCGGAGGGGGTCGGCGTCCCGGTCGGGTCCAGCGACATCAGCCCGGACGGCCGGTATGCCCTCGTCGGCAGCGTGGACGGGCACGTCCTGGTCTGGGACATCAGCGACCCCTCGGCCGCGGAACTGGTCTTCCACAGCCAGATCGGGGAGGACATCGTCCAAGGGGTGTCCTTCTCCGACGACGGCTCCTGGGCGGTCACCTTCACCCGGGACCGTGGGCTGCAGGTCCTCACCCTCGGGGACGAGGTGACCGGGTCGGAGCCGATGCAGCTCTCCTTCACCGCGCTCGCCCTCGATGCCGGCCGTGACCTGTTCGCCCTGACCTCCACCGAGCGCGGCGTGGAACTCTTCGGCCGGGATGACCCTCTGGCGCGGGTCGGCTCGGTCCCCAGCGAAGGGGCGGCGAGCGACATCGAGCTCACGCAGGATGATGCCGCCCTCTTGGTGGCGTCCGACCGCGTGGTCCGCGAGATCGACCTGACGGACCTGGCCGAGCCCACCGAAGTGGCCACCCTGACCGGGGCCAACAGCTCGATCAACGCCATTGACATGACTGCTGACGGCCGACGCGTCGCCGCGGCCTCGATCGACGGCACCGCCTGGGTGTGGGAGCGCAACGGCTCCGAGTGGGAGCGCTGGATGGCCGCACAGCTGCCGACACCATCGGTGATGTCGGTCGGCTGGCACCCCACCGAGCCACTCCTGGTGGCGGGCGGTCATCGGGGCGTGGTGGCGCTGCTGACCGCCGACGTCGAGCGCGCGCGAGAGCAGATCTGCGCCACACGAGGCGACGACCTGCGTGCTGAGGAGTGGGAGAGGGCCCTGCCCGACGTGTCCTTCACCGAGCCCTGCGGGCGCTGAGGTCGCGCGACCCGTCGGCCGACCGGCACGCTGGCGTCAGGGCGAGAGCGCCTGCTCCAGATCGGCGAGCAGGTCCTCCGGCGACTCCAGGCCGATCGACATCCGCAGCACACCCTGCCCAGGCTTGGCCCCGTCGGCGACTGGCCGGTGGGTCAGCGCCGCGGGGTGCTGGAGCAGGGAGTCGACCCCGCCCAGGGAGACGGCATGGGTGAACAACCGCACCCGGCTGGCGACCGCAGCGGCACGCTCGTAGGAGCCGAGGTCGACCGCCAGCAGTGCACCGGGCCCGGCCATCTGCGTCCCGACCAGGCCGAGCGGATCGCCCCCGGCGGCGCCGGGATAGTGCACCTTCTGCACCGTGGGCTGACCGGCCAGCCAGCCGGCGACGACCTGAGCCCCTTCCTGCTGGGCACGCACGCGCACCGGAAGAGTCTGCAGCCCGCGGTGGGCCAGGTAGGCGGACAGGGGATGCAGGGTGCCGCCGGTGATCGCGCGGATGGGACGGATCCGGGTCGCGAGCTCCTCGCTCGTCGCGACCACCCCACCCAGCACGTCGCCGTGCCCGGCGAGGAACTTGGTCACCGAGTGCAGCACGATCGAGGCCCCGTGCTCGAGCGGGCGCTGCAGCACCGGTGTGGCGAAGGTGTTGTCGACCAGCACCGGCACGTCCCCGGCCTGATCGGCGATCGCCCGCAGGTCGAGCAGGTCCAGGGTCGGGTTGGCGGGGGTCTCGACGACCACCAGACCGGTCCGGTCGGTCAGCGCCTCCGCGATTCCGTCGGCCGCCACCCAGGTCACGGTGGTGCCGAGCAGCCCGGTGCTCAGCAGGTGGTCGCTGCCGCCATAGAGCGGTCGGACGGCCACCACGTGGGGTCGTCCCGCGGACACGCAGGACAGCAGAGTGGCGCTCAGCGCCGCCATCCCGGACGCGAAGGCGACAGCGGCCTCGGCGCCCTCGAGGTCGGCCAGGGCATCCTCGAACCGGGCCACGGTCGGGTTCCACAGCCGCTGGTAGACGTGGGTGGTCCCCTCGCCCGGACGGTGCCCGCCAGCCAGGCCCTCGTATGCCGCTCCACCCGCCTCGACGTCCGGCAGGGGGTAGGTGCTGGACAGGTCGATCGGCGGCACGTGCACCCCGAGCTCGGCCAGGTCCGCGCGTCCTGCGTGGACCGCCCGGGTTTCGACGCTGAAATGTTCGGTATGCACGGATAGATGATGCAGAGACTGCGGTAGTAAGTCAAGAATGCCGAAGGTCGTGACAGGCTCCCGTCCTCCGCCTAGAGTTCTGTCATGCCACCGGCAGGGGAGCAGGTCACGGGGCGGATCGCGCGCGTCTCCGAGGTGTCGCGCCCGCCCGGTCAACGGGCCTCCTCGCCAGCGTCCGAGACGCCGACCGAGGCCGCGCGGAGCATGGTCGTGATCGTGGCCGCCACGCGCGCGGAGCAGGCCCGGCTCCTCGCGAGCCTGCCGCCAGATGTCGCCGTGCTGCTCGCCCCGACCGTGGAACTGGCGGAGCAACTGCTGCAGGGCCTTTCGCCAGTGCTGCCCGAGCCGGCTCGCCCGGCGCGACCCGTCACCCGGCTCGTCCCGGTGCCCGTGCCGGTCCCCGTCGCGCCGCAGCTCTCGGTCCGGGCCGAGGAGCGAAGTGTCTGCGTGGGGGACCGGGTTGTCCGGCTGACCAGGCTGGAGTTCGCGCTGCTGCGGGTGCTGAGCTCGGAGGTGGGGCGCGTCTGGTCCTTCGCCGAGTTGATCCGGCGGATCTGGGGGACCGGCTATGTGGGTGACGGTGCGCAGGTACGGGCGGTGGTCAAGCGGCTGCGGCGCAAGCTCGCCGATGTCGAGGCGCCGGTGGCGATCGAGACGATCCGGGCGGCCGGTTTCCGTCTCGTGGAGACCTCTCCTGCGCCGACTGACGACTGACTGCCCCAGTTGACCCAGAACTGCCCCGGTTCGGACGTCCGCTGCCCCACCGCCACGCCCTAGCGTCAGGCGCACCTGGGAGAACCCAGGGAAGAGATGACGAACGAAGGGGGCCTTCGTGAGGGCACAGAGATGGCGTCGGCTGCTGGCATCGGTAGTGGGCCTGAGCGTGGTTGCAGGGGGGAGCGCGGCGCAGGCCGTGACCCCGGCTGGCGCCGCGGGTGGCCTTCCGGCTGCTCCGTCGGCGGTGGAGAAGATCGACTCCGAGCTGCAGGTTCAGCTCGAGGAGGATCCGAAGGTGGACTTCTGGGTCCGCTTCGAGGACCGACCGGACCTCAGCCAGTTCTCCGGCATCCGGGACTGGGACGCGCGGGGGCAGGCGGTCTATGACGCGCTCACCGCAGCCGCCGAGGAGAGCCAGGCGGACGTCATCGATACCCTCGACCAGGAAGGGGTGGCCTACCGGTCCTTCTGGATCACCAACGCGGTCCGGGTCACCGGCGGCACCGAGGAACTTGCCCTCACCCTCGCCGGGGACAGTGCCGTGGAGGGTCTCTACGCGACCCGGGCCTACGACATACCGGATCCGAAGGAAGCCCAGCCCCAGGACGTGGGGCCTGCCGCGGTCGAGTGGGGGATCGCGGACGTCGGTGCCCCAGAGGTCTGGGAACAGCTCGGGATCACCGGCGAGGGGATCGTCGTCGGCAGCATCGACACCGGCGTGCAGTACGACCACCCGGCTCTGGTCAACCAGTACCGGGGCAACAACGCAGACGGCACCTTCACCCACGACTACAACTGGTTCGACGCCGCAGGTGTTTCCCGGGACGTGCCCGTCGACAGCGACGGCCACGGCTCGCACGTGACCGGCACCATGGTCGGTGACGACGGGGGCGACAACCGCATCGGCGTGGCGCCAGGGGCGACCTGGATCTCGGCCAACGGTTGCTGCCCATCGGACGTGGCCCTGGTCTCCTCCGGCCAGTGGATGCTGGCCCCGACACGGACCGATGGCAGCGCCCCTGACCCCGCCATGCGCCCGCACATCATCAACAACTCCTGGGGCACGATGGCTCCGTCGAACGACCCCTTTATGGAGGACATCTCCGAGGCGTGGGCCGCGGCTGGCCAGTTCGGGGTCTGGGCCAACGGCAACAACGGCCCGGGCTGTGAGACGTCCGGTTCGCCGGGGAGCCGGATCATCAACTATTCGGTCGGCAACTACGACGCGGAGCACCGCATCAGCGGCTCCTCCAGCCGTGGTGCCGGCCAGGACGGCGAGATCAAGCCGAACATCTCGGCCCCAGGGACTGCAGTCCGGTCCTCGGTGCCCGGCAACGGCTACGACTCCTACACCGGCACCTCGATGGCGAGCCCGCACGTTGCGGGCGCGGTCGCGCTGCTGTGGTCGGGAGCTCCGGCCCTGGTCGGCGACGTCGAGTCCACCAAGGCGCTGCTGGACGGCAGCGCGATCGACACCCCGGACGATCAGTGCGGCGGCACTCCGGAGAAGAACAACGTCTTCGGTGAGGGTCGGCTGAACGCGCTGGCCCTGCTGGAGGCCGCGCCCCGCGGCGACCTCGGCTACGTCGAGGGCACCGTGACGGACGCGGCGACGGGCGAGCCGCTCCCCGCCGCGCAGGTCACCATCACCGGTGAGGTCAACCGGACCTTGCGCACCAACCCAGAGGGCCAGTACCGCGCCCTCGTCACCGCCGGTGCCTACCAGCTCTCGGCCACCAAGTTCGGCTGGGTCACTGGCACCGCGAACGTCACAGTGCCGGTCGACGGCACGGTGACCCAGGACTTCGCGCTCGACCAGGCTCCCAGCGGCACGCTCAGCGGTCGGGTCACCGACGGATCCGGGCAGGGCTACCCGCTCTACGCCAAGGTCTCGGTCGAGGGCACGCCGGTCTCGACCTTCACCGACCCTGCGGACGGCAGCTTCTCCTTCGACCTGCCGCTCGACACCCCGGCGCAGGTGCGCGTCGAGGTGCAGTACCCGGGCTACCAGGTCATCTCCGAGCCGATGGTGCTCACCGG
Organism: Ornithinimicrobium pulveris; assembly: GCF_050261105.1. Taxonomy (GTDB): domain Bacteria; phylum Actinomycetota; class Actinomycetes; order Actinomycetales; family Dermatophilaceae; genus Ornithinicoccus. The sequence goes on from NZ_CP189837.1 coordinate 456,298, forward strand.
TGACACCACCCGGGACATCCAGGTGCCGGTGGACGTCAACACCTGCAGCGCCTACGGCTACACCTTGAACACCCCCGGGATGACCGAGAGCTTCGAGGACCTGGCCCTGCCCGCTGGCTGGACCGTCGTGAACGACTCCGATGGCGGCATCGAGTGGGTCTTCGACGACCCGAACGACTACGGCAACTGGACGATGGGGTCGGGCGGCTTCGCGATGGTCGAGAACGTCGACGATTCCGCCCCGGACGCCTCGCTGATCACCCCCGTGATGGACTTCTCCGATGTGGGTTCACCTGCTCTGCAGTTCACCCACGCTCTCGTCTCGAACGAGATCGCGGACGTTGACCTGAGCCTCGATGGCGGCGACACCTGGGAGACCGTGGTCAGCCTGCCTCCGGATGCTGGGGGATACCCCTTGTTCCAGCTGCCGCAGGCGGCCAACCAGGCCGAGGTGCAGGTCCGATTCCGCTATCACGCCAGCGGGATGGGCGGCTGGATGTGGCAGGTCGACGAGGTCTACCTCGGTCAGCGCACCTGCGACCCGGTCGGGGACGGCGGCTACGTCTTCGGCAATGTCTACTCCGGGACCACCGAGCAGCCGATCCGCGGCGCGCGGGTGGCCAGCGTGGACCGTCCCTGGGAGTCCGGGATCACGAGCGACACCCCGGCCGACGAGGGTCAGGATGACGGCTTCTACTGGCTGTTCAGCAGCGAGGCCGGCACCCAGCCCTTCCAGGCCTCGGCCCGTCGCTACACCTCGGTGACGCAGGACGTCGCCGTGCCCGCCCAGGGCTCGGTGCGAGCCGACTACACCCTCGTCGGTGGCCTGATCACCGCCGAGCCCGGCTCGATCGAGACCACCCTGGAGCTGGGGCAGAGCTCGACCCACGACCTCACGCTGACCAACTCCGGTCAGGCCGCGGCCGATGTCGAGATCAAGGAGGTGCGTGGCGACTTCGTGATGCAGAAGGCGGACGGGTCCAGGATGGCGACCAGCAAGGCGCTGTCGATGGCCGGTGCTCCCAAGCGCACCGCGAAGGGTGAGGCCTCCGTCTCGGTCTTCCCGGGCAAGAGCAAGGGTCGCTCGTCGATCCAGGGCCCGGCCGAGGAGCCGTGGATCGAGCTGACCTCCTTCCCGGTCCCGATCATGGACAACCGCGTCGTCTTCTTCGAGGAGTCCTGGTACTCCATCGGCGGCAATGACGGCATGAACGTCTACGACGACGTCTTCCGTTACGACAACGAGTCCATGGAGTGGCAGGAGTTGAACCCGCTGCCGGAGCCCCTGGCTCAGCCGACCGCCGCGGTCGCCGGTGGCCAGCTGGTCGTGACAGGTGGATGGCGTTCCGACGGCACGACCAGCGCGGCGACCTATGTCTACGACGCGGGTGCCGACGAGTGGACGGAGGCGTCCGACAGCCCGGTCTCGGTCTCGGCGGCGGGGCAGGCGGTGCTCGACAGCACGGTCTATTCGGTCGGTGGCTGCACCACCGGCGAGTGCGACCCGATGAGCACCCGGGTCACGGCCTACGACCCAGGCAACGACAGCTGGGCGGAACTGGCTGACTACCCCATCCAGATCGCCTTCCCGGCCTGCGGTGGCCTCGACGGCAAGCTGGTCTGCACCGGCGGTGTCAGCGCCGGCGCCGGGGTATCGGACACCTACGTGTACGACCCGGGCTCCGACAGCTGGACGGAGGGTGTGACGGCACCGACCGACTGGTGGGGCACCTCCTACGCGGTGGCCAACGACATGCTGGTGGTGTCGGGAGGCGTCCAGGCGGACATGTTCACCAACGAGACCTGGGCCTATGACCCCTCTGCGGAGGAGTGGATGGACCTGCCCAACCCGAACACCGTGGGCTTCCGTGGCGCGGCCGCCTGTGGCTTCATCCGCGTCGGCGGAGCCGGGGACATGGGGCCGGAAACGGTCGTCGAGCTGCTGCCGGGTCTGGACGACTGCGGTGACACGGGCGTGGACGTCCCGTGGCTGTCGGTCAGCCAGACCGAGTTCACGCTCGAGCCTGGTGAGTCGCAGACCGTCGAGGTGACCACGGACGCCAATGTCGCGCAGCCGGGTGTCTACACCGCCGGGCTGCGGGTCGTGGGCGGCGTGCCGGGCACCGAGCCCACGGTGGACGTCACCATGACGGTCACCCCGCCGGCTCCGTGGGGCAAACTCACGGGCCTGGTGGAGGGCGAGGCCTGCACCGGCGACGGCAGGCCGCTCGGCGGCGCGGCGGTCGACGCCAAGCCCACCCGGATGGAGCAGCCGCGCTGGCGGATGGTGACCGATGCCGAGGGCCGCTACGCCCGCTGGATCGACACCCGCGTCGGCCAGCTGGAGCTGATCGCCTCGGCCACCGGCCACCTGAGCGAGAGCGCGCTCATCACCCCGCCGCGAGGCACGGTGACCGAGCAGGACTTCGCCCTGCTCAACGCGCGCTGCGAGGCTCCGCCCACGCCGATCCACCCGGACGTGACGCGCCTCTACGGCAAGGACCGGTATGGCACGGCGGCCAAGGTCGCCGCGACCTACCAGCCGGGCGTGGACGTGGTCTACCTGGCCACCGGAGCGACCTTCCCCGACGCGCTGGCCGGTGCGGCCCGCGCCGGTGGGCAGGGTGCCCCGGTGCTGCTGACGCGGCCCGACTCGCTGCCGACCGACACCCGCGCCGAGCTGCGCAGGTTGAAGCCGGGTGAGGTCGTCGTCCTCGGTGGGACCCAGGCGGTCTCAGCCAGTGTGGCGACGGCCGCCGGGAGGACGGCGCAGGCTCCGGTTCGCCGGATCGCGGGCAAGGACCGGTATGTCACCGCGGCGCTGGTTGCGGCGGAGTTCGGGGCGGCCGACACCGTGTGGGTCGCCACCGGTCAGGACTATCCGGACGCGCTCGCGGCAGCTGCCCGGGCGGGTGCCGAGGACGCGCCGGTGCTGCTGGTCCGTAAGGACCGCATCCCCACGGCGGCCGCGGCCCAACTGCGCCGGCTCTCCCCGGACCAGATCGTGGTCCTGGGCGGCGACGGTGTGGTCAGTGAGGCGACCGAGCGGGCCCTGGAGGCCTACGCCCCCGTAACCCGGATCGCGGGTAGCGACCGCTACGAGACCGCTGGCCTGTTGGCCGACGTCTACCCGACGATCGACGGGCTCTACCTGGCTTCGGGCCAGAACTGGCCGGACGCCCTCACCGGGGCCGCGCGAGCGGGCCTGGACGAGGCGCCCATGCTCCTGACCCGCAAGGACGGGATCCCCGGATCCACCTGGTCGGCGCTGGAGCGGCTCGAGCCGGGCTGGATCACGGTCCTGGGTGGCCCGGGCGCGATCGAGGACAGCGTCCTGGAGCGCCTGCGCACCCTGGAGTAAAACACGCACGACCCCGCGGCCCGGTCACCCTCGTGGTGGCCGGGCCGCCGGCGTTCTGGACAGCGCCAGAGGTCCGCGTCTCGTCGGCGAGGTGCGGGACGGAGGCGTGATCCACGGCATACTGGGCCTCGTGCCGAAGAATCCTCAGGACAAACCGCTCGACCCGACCGACCTCGCCCTGGTCCGCCTGCTCGAGCAGGACGGCCGGATGAGCAACGCCATGCTCGCCCGTGAGGTGGGGATCGCGGAGTCCACCTGCCTGGTGCGCGTGCGCAGCCTGCGGGAGCGCGGCGTGGTGCGCGGCATCCACGCCGACATCGACCCGATGGCGGTCGGGCGGCCGGTCGAGGCGATGATCGCGGTCCGCTTCGGTGGCCACCGGCGCGCGAACTTCGAGCAGTTCACCGACGAGGTGCCCACGCTGCCCGGCGTGCTCGGCGCCTACCACGTGTCCGGCGCGATCGACTACTACGTGCACGTGGCCGTTCCTTCGGCCGACGCCCTGCGCGACTTCGTGCTCGACCACCTCACCAACCGTCCTGGCGTCCTGCACGCGGAGACCTCGCTGATCTTCTCCAGCCAGCGGGGGCGTGGCACACTGACCGGCTCCACCGGCCCCTCGCCGGACCCCGACACCGGCTCCGAGGACGCCTGACGCGGCGTGTGAGAGCAGGGTCCAGATCGGACTTGACCCTCACGCGCCGTGAGGGCCCACGCTGGGTGATGTGAACGCGATGACGGACCAGCTCTGGACGGTCGGCCAGGTCGCCGAGGAGATCGGCGTGACGGTGCGCACCCTGCACCACTACGACGAGATCGGCCTTGCTGCCCCGACGGAGCGCAGCCACGCAGGCTACCGCCTCTACACCGAGGCTGACCTGGCGCGGCTGCAGCAGGTCGTCGTCTATCGCCAGCTCGGGTTCGGGCTGGAGGCGATCGCGCACCTGCTGGAGGAGGACCTCGACGGCGGGACCATCGCCGCCCACCTCCGGCGCCAGCGCGAGGCGATCACGGCCAGGATCGGTGAGCTCGACGAGCTCGTCCGGTCGATCGACGCAGCATTGGAGAGAGAGATGACCGGCTACCGCATCACCCGCGAGGAGCAGCGGGAGATCTTCGGCGAGAACTTCACCGACAACTTCGACGACTACCAGGCCGAGGCGCAGGAGCGCTGGGGTGAGACGGAGGCGTGGAAGCAGTCCAGCCAGCGGACCAAGGACTACACCAAGGCGCAGTGGCAGCAGATCAAGGACGAGGGCGATGAGCTCAACGCCCGCTTTGTGGAGCTGATGCAGGCGGGCACGCCCGCCGACGCGACTGAGGCGATGGACGTGGCCGAGGCCGCCCGCCAGCAGATCTGCACCTGGTTCTACGACTGCCCGCGTCAGATGCACGCGGCCATCGCGCAGATGTATGTCAGCGACCCGCGCTTCACCCGGACCTACGAGGACATCGCGCCCGGGTTGGCGCAGTACGTCCGCGACGCCGCCGTCGCCAACGCGGCGCGCGGCTGAGATCGGCACCGGCTGGCGGGTGACCCGCTCGCCCGCGACCGGCTCGCCCACGACCCGCCTGCCCTGTGGAAGGGCGGGCGGGTTCGTCGTACCGGTCCCGTAGGCTGCCCACGTGAGCGACCAGACCCCACCCGACCCCGTCACGCGCGGCGGTGGACGGGGCCTGTTCATCGCCTTCGAGGGTGGGGACGGGGCCGGCAAATCGACGCAGGCGGGGTTGCTCGGGGCCTGGCTGACCGAGCAGGGGTATGCCGTATCCCACACCCGCGAGCCCGGCGGCACCACCTTGGGTCGCCAGATCCGCGAGCTGGTGCTGCACGGGGAGGACGGGTCGGTCACCCCCCGCGCGGAGGCGCTGCTCTTTGCCGCCGATCGCGCCCACCACGTCGCCTCGCTGGTGCGGCCGGCGCTGGAGCGGGGGCACGTGGTGCTGACTGACCGCTATCTGGACTCCTCGGTCGCCTATCAGGGCGCCGCGCGCGCCTTGGGCCACGAGGAGATCCGCGACCTGTCGTTGTGGGCGGTGGAGGGGCTGGTGCCCGACCTGACGGTGCTGCTGGATGTCCCGGCCGCGCTCGGTCGTGCCCGGCGCCGCGAGGTCCACGACCGTCTCGAGCGGGAGGCGGACAGCTTCCACGACCGGGTCCGGGCGGGCTTCCTCGAGCTCGCCGCCCGCGACCCGGAGCGGTATGTCGTGCTCGACGCCTCAGGTGCGCCGGAGGAACTGGCTGCCGCCGTCCGGGACCGGGTGTCGCTCCTGGTCGCCCGGGCCGACCTGGCGCGTGATGTGACCGCGGAGGGGGCGTGAGCGTCTTCACCCGAGTGGTCGGTCAGGACCGGGTGGTCGACACGATCCGACAGGCCGTCACCGTCCCCGGTTCGATGACCCACGCCTGGCTGTTCACCGGTCCACCGGGATCGGGCCGCTCGGTGGCCGCCCGGACCTTCGCGGCGGCCCTGCAGTGCGAGCTCACCGATGACCCCGGCTGTGGAGAGTGCTCGGCCTGTCGCACGGTGCTGGCCGGCAGCCACCCCGACGTGAAGGTGGTCGACACCGAGCAGACCTTCATCAAGGTGGGGGAGGCCCGCGAGCTCGCGATCGAGGCTCAGGCCAGGCCGACCATGGGCCGGTGGCGGGTGATCCTCGTCGAGGACGCCGACCGGTTCACCGAGCAGGCTGCCGATGCGCTGCTCAAGGCGCTCGAGGAGCCGCCCCCGCGGACGGTCTGGCTGTTGTGCGCGCCGTCGGTGGACGACCTCATCGTCACGGTGCGCTCACGTTGTCGCCATGTGCGCTTGGGCACCCCGCCGGTGGAGGCGGTGGCCTCCCTGCTCATCGACCGCGATGGCATCGACCCCTCGATGGCGCACTACGCGGCGCGGGCCGCGCAGAGCCACGTCGGGATCGCGCGGCGGCTGGCCACGGACGAGCACGCGCGCAACCGCCGCCGGGAGATCACCTCGATGCCCTTGCAGCTGACCGGGGTCGGGGCCGCGCTCAGCGCCGCCGCAGATCTGGTGGCCGAGGCGGGGGAGGGAGCTGAAGCGGTGTCCGCGGACCGGGCCGAGAGTGAGCGCAAGGCCTTGCTGGAGCAGTTGGGCGCCGATCCCTCGGCCCGCACCCAGCCGCCGGCGGTGCGCTCCCACCTCAAGCGGCTTGATGACCGACTCAAGGCCGAGTCCCGCCGTCAGCAGCATGACAGCATCGATGCGGCTCTCACCGACCTGTCCTCGGTCTACCGCGACGCGCTGCTGGTCGCGACCGGCAGCGAGGTCGAGTTGGTCAACGCCAGCGAGCCGGAGCTGGTGACCAGCCTGGCCCGCAGATTCCCGGTCGACGGGCTGCTTGCTGCCCTGGAGACGATCGGTCTGGCGCGACAGCGGCTGATCGCGAACGGAGCCCCCCTGCTGGTGCTCGAAGCGATGATGATTGGCTTGATCCTGCCGTCGGCCCCGCAGGGGAGACACACCGGAGCCCTCGGCTGACTCCACGACCTGGAAGGACCACCCACGTGGCCAGCACTCGAATGCGCACCCGCTTCCTCGCCACCGTGACCGCGGCGGCGCTGCTGGCGGCCTGCACCCCCGGCGGGGATGACGCCGATCAGACGACCGCGCCCGCCACCGGCGGGGAGAACTCGACCGCCACGGCGACGCCTGGGCCTGACGGCAGTGGCAGCGACGACGGCGACGCGACCACAGCCCCTGACGCTTCGGGCTCCACGGCTGCGCCAGCGGCGGGCGATGCGCCGGAGGGGTTGGAGGAGTTCTACGGCCAGACCCTGGAGTGGGAGAACTGCGAGAGCATCTTCCAGTGCGCCTCGCTGACGGTGCCGCTGGACTACGCGCGGCCGGACGGGGAGACGATCGAGATCGCGGTGCTGCGTGCACCGGCGCGTGGCGGGCAGGCCCAGGGCTCGCTGGTGCTCAACCCCGGCGGCCCCGGCGGCAGCGGTGTCGACTACGCGATGATGGCTGGCGCCGTCGTCTCCTCCGAGGTGCGCTCGGCCTACGACATGGTCGGCTTCGACCCCCGCGGCGTGGGTCGATCGGCCCCGGTGACGTGCTTCGACGACGACCGTATGGACGACCTGCTGGGCGCCGACCCCACGCCTGACGACGCGGCTGCCGAGGAAGCCCAGCAGGCGCTGATGCAGGACTTCGCGCAGTCCTGCCTGGACAACACCGGCGAGCTGCTCGGGCACGTCTCCACCCCGGAGGCCGCTCGTGACATCGACGTGCTGCGGGCCGCGCTGGGCGAGGACAAGCTCACCTACCTCGGCGCCAGCTACGGCACTTTCCTCGGCACCACCTACGCCACCCTGTTCCCCGAGCGCGTCGGGCGCCTCGTCCTGGACGCCGCCGTCGACCCGCACCTGACTGGACTGGAGATGGGGCTGGGTCAGGCCGAAGGCTTCCAGCGGGCCACGCGCGCCTATGTCGAGGATTGTGTGGCCAGTGGGTCCTGCCCGCTGGGCGAGGACGTGGACAGCGCGCTCGCGCAGATCCCGCTCCTCCTGGAGAGCCTGAGCACCGACCCCCTGCCGGTGCGCGGCGACAAGGTCACCGAGCTCACCGAGGGCTGGGGGATGTACGGCATCATCGTCGCGATGTACGCCGAGACCTTCTGGCCGCTGCTCACCCAGGCGCTGGAGATGGCGCAGAACGGTGACGGCACGATGCTGATGTTCCTGGCGAACACCTATGCCTCACGCTCCTCAGACGGTGTCTACGAGGGCAACAGCATGCAGGCGATCTACGCGGTGAACTGCCTGGACCGCCCGGTCGAGCAGGGGGACGAGGTCGACCTGGACAGCGAGGAGGTGCTGCGCCAGTTCGAGGAGGTCTCGCCGACCTGGGGTCGCTATCTCGCCGGTGACGGCGCCTGTCAGTACTGGCCGGTCGAGGCCACCGAGTCGATCGAGGACTACTCCGCCGCCGGCGCCGACCCCATCGTGGTGATCGGCACCACCCGCGACCCGGCCACCCCCTACGAGTGGGCCCAGGCGCTGGCCAAGGAGCTCGACTCCGGCGTGCTGGTGACCTACGAGGGTGACGGTCACACGGCATACGGGCGCTCCAACGACTGCATCAAGGACGCGGTCGACGCCTACCTGCTCGAGGGCACCGTCCCGGAGGACGGCCTGACCTGCTGAGTTTTGGGAGGGCCGCGACCGGTCGGGTATCCTCGTGGGGTTGCGCCTCGCGGTGCAGCCGCGCCGCCTTAGCTCAGTCGGCCAGAGCGATTCACTCGTAATGAATAGGTCAAGGGTTCGATTCCCTTAGGCGGCTCACCAGCACGAAGCCCCCACCCGGATCGGGTGGGGGCTTCGTCGTGGCTGTCCGATCACTGGTCAGCGACGAACCTCAGCGTGAAGTGGCTGTCGGTGTCGTTGTCGACGGTGGCGGACCACCCGACGGCGCCCAGGGCCTCGAGGGCCTCACGGGTGCTCTGGTCCTGGACCTCGTTCAGGTAGTACTGCTCGAAGTCGTTGACGTTGACGTAGAACAGCCAGTGCGCGTCCGCGGCGTTCGGGACGGCTGCCTTGAAGGTCGCGTCGTCACCGAGCCGGTCTGCGGGGGCGTTCAGCGAGTCGACGTAGGGCTGGTGCATCCCCAGCGTCAGGATGCCCTCGTCGGTGCGCTGGGCCAGCGCGGTGGGGGGCAGGCCCAGGCTGTCGTTGAGCAAGGTGTTGATGCGGGTGGAGTCGCTGTCCACGCGGTAGGCGATCGGCAGCGCAGGCATCCCGGTCTCGGTCTGGCTCATCGTGTTGATCGCCTCGACCAGGCCGGGGCCCACGGACAGCGACAACGAGTCACCGACGAGCGCCTTGATGTCCTCGGGCAGGGTGACGCCCTCGGCGGCAGCCTCGTTGACCACCTGCTGGCGGCCCTCCGCGTCCTGCTGGCCGTAGGCGTCCCAGATCATGTCGACCCAGGCCGAGCCGTTCTCGACGGCGAAGGCGCCGACGGTGTCGGAGGGCAGGTCCAGCACGAGCTGTGCGGTGTCGGCGAGCTCGGGCAGGGTGAAGTTCTCCACCCCGCGGCCGATGCCGTGGATCTCGATCGAGTCGGAGTTCAGGCGCAGGGCACCGGCGCTGCGGCCCGACATCGACTCCATCGGGGAGCTGCCGAACGGGCCGGACATCATGTCCACGGCCGACGGAGCGCCGAACTCGTCCTGCGCCTCGGTGAGCGAGTTGCTCATCTCGGCGATGCGCTCGCTGTCCATCCAGTAGGACGCGATCCCGGCATCGCCGAGGTCGTCCATGTCGGAGGTGTAGGCGTCGTGGTCGCTCAGCGTGCCCTGCTCGGCGGCGGCCTTGACGGTGTCGACGTGCGCCTCCTGGGTGAAGACGATGTAGTCGTCATCCAGGTAGTAGCCGATGTCCTGGGACTCGGCGTCACCGGCAGCAATGATCTGGTCCACGGCGTCCAGCGCCTTCTGACCGTCCTTGACCTGCACGGCGATGGCGATGATCGGCTCGTCCTCCCCGTTGGGGATGGCGGCCAGACCGGCGCGGTCGCCCAGCCACGGCTTGACGTCTTCCTCATAGCTCAGGTCGGCCGGGATCGTGCCGTCCTCCTGGAGCTTCTCGAAGACATACTCACGCCATTCGCCCTGGTCCAGGCGCGCCTTGGCGTCCTCGTCCATCCCCTGGAAGAAGCGCACGGCGGCGACCTTCTGCCCCGCGCTGGGGTCGAGGTCGACCCGCACGTAGGCGGCCGAGGTGGCCGGCAGCACGCTGTCCGGCTGGTCCCCGCCACCGCCGAGGAACTGGATCCCCAGGTAGGTGCCGCCGCCGATCAGGGCGGCCGCGCCGACCCCGATGCCGGCCATCAACCAGCCCTTGTTGCTGCCGCCGCTCTCGGTGATGTCACCACCGGGCTGCTCGGTCACGGTGCTCGTCTCATCGCTCATCGGAATGCTCTTTCCCCTCGTGTGAGTGTCCGGATGCCCGCGTGTCCGCGGACCCCCGCTGGTGGTGGGTCGTGCTTCACGACGTCCCCGCACCTGCAGCCTAGCCGCTCGGGCCCGGTGGTCCGGGGTTCGTCACGTGGACATGGACGACGTCCCGGACCATTCGGTTCCGGGGCGTCTGCAGAAAAAGGTGAGATCAGTGCTGCGGCATCGGCCAGCGCGCGGTGGTCAGACCCGCGTCCTTGGCCCGCTGCACGGCCTCGTGATAGACCCGCTCGGCCTCCTCGCGGCCGGCCCAGTGGGCGCCCTCGACCGACTTGCCGGGCTCCAGGTCCTTGTAGACCTCGAAGAAGTGCTGGATCTCCAGCCGGGTGTGCTGCCCGATGTGCTCGAGGTCGCGGATCGCGAGCTTGCGCGGGTCGTCCGCGGGCACGCAGATGATCTTGTCGTCGCCACCGGCCTCGTCGCGCATGTGGAACATGCCGATCGGGCGCGCCGCCACGAGGCAGCCCGGCCAGGTCGGCTCGTCCAGCAGCACCAGCGCGTCCAGCGGGTCGCCGTCCTCGCCCAGGGTGTCCTCGATGTAGCCGTAGTCCGCCGGGTAGCGCGTCGCGGTGAAGAGCATGCGGTCCAACCGGATGCGGCCGGTCGCGTGGTCAACCTCGTACTTGTTGCGGCTGCCCTGCGGGATCTCGATCGTCACGTCGAACTTCATGTGCACCTTCTGGTTCTTCGGGGGACGGCGTTAGGCTCTGCCATCCAGTGTCCACCATTCTGGGGCACTGCCGCGACGCAGGGTCAGGAGATCAGGTGCGAGCCACGCCGTATGCAGTGCTCCCGGCCTCCCTGCTGGCGATCGTGCTCGCGTGGTCACCGGTGGCATCGGGGGCGGTGGCGGGTGGGGTCGATGACGCCTCCGTGACCAGCACGGCGGCGCCGGAGACCACTTCCTCTCCCGGCACCACCTCGGGTCCGGAGACCACGTCCGCCCCCACGTCGGCTCCCGAGCCCACCACGCCGACCGAGGTCCGGCCGCGGATCGCGCCGCTGAGCTCCCCGCTCGGCCAGATCAGCGAAGGTGTCCTCCCCGAACGCGGCGCGGTCAGTATGGCGATCTCGGAGGAACTCTCCAGTCGCTGGCTCGGTCCCTCGGGACGTCGCGCGGTGACGATCCGGGATGCGCTGACCGGCGCCTCGCTGGCCGACCGCAATGCCGACCTGCTCGTCGTGCCGGCCTCGACGACCAAGATTCTCTCGGCGGCCGCCGTGGTCAGCGCTCTGGACCCCGAGCACACTTTTACCACCCGGGTGGTCAGTGGCCCTGAGCCCGACATGGTGGTGCTGGTGGCCGGCGGAGACATGATGCTGGCGCGCGGGGCCGGTGACCCCGAGGCCGTGGTCGGCAGGGTGGGTCTGGCCGACCTCGCCGCCCAGACCGCCCAGGCGCTCGCCGACCGCGGCAGCGAGGAGCCGATCCGGGTGAGCGTCGACCTGTCCCACGTGCCGGGCCCGACCGTGCTGGACTCCTGGACCGAGGGGTGGGTCTCGCACGGTTACACCGGCCGCATCGTGCAGCTGGGCCTGGCCGAGGACCTCGCGCTGCCCTTCGCCCCCTCGCCGGCTCACCCGGCTCAGGAGGCCGCCAAGGCCTTCCGCGAAGCCCTCGAGGACGCGGGAGTCGACGTCGCCGGCGACAGCGACGCGGACGTGCCGGAGATCGAGCTGGGCGACGCAGCAGCCTCCAGCGGCGTGAGCGAGGACGCTGCCTCTAGCGGCGTGAGCGATGACGCTGCCTCCAGCGGCGAGAACGATGACGCGACCACGACGGACGCTCCGACCGTCGACGGGCCAGGGATCGAGCTGGCTGCCGGGGAGTCCGCGCCGGTGCGTGACGTCCTCGCCCACGCGTTGGCCACCAGCGACAACGCCATGGTCGAGCAACTCGTGCGTCAGGCGGCGGACGCGGCCGGTCTGCCGACGGACCGGGCCAGCGTCACCGACTGGATCCGCCAGGTTGCTCAGGAGGACTACGGGGTCGATGTGACCGGGATGCGGATCGCGGATGCCAGCGGGCTGTCCGACGGCACCCGGATCCCGGTCGCCGCGGTCGCCGACGTGCTGGTCGCCGGCGCCAACGGCAGCCACCCAGAGCTCCAGGAGGTGCTGGCTGCGGGCGGCCTGCCCATCGCGGGCTACACCGGCACCTTGTCCACCCGCTTCCACCTGCCGGTCCACGAGCCCGCCATCGGTAACGCCCGGGCCAAGACCGGCTCGTTGCCAAATGTCACCTCGCTGGCCGGGACCGTCGTCACCCGCGACGGTCGCCTGCTCGTCTTCGCCATGACCGCCGACCGGATCGGCGAGGACGGGGCGGTGCTGGAGGCGCGCTCGGTGCTCGACGAGGTCGTCGCCGAGCTCGCCCGCTGCGGCTGCTAGCCCCCCGATCCGCCTCACCTGCCCGGCCGCGCGAGCAGCCGCCAGCGGTTCCGGTTGGGACGGGGGCGGGAGACGACATACCGTCATGGGCATGACCGACTCCAGCGCACCGCCCGCCGAGACCTCCACCGGACCGACCGGCAGCGCCCTCGTGGACTGGGACTTCGCCGCCGCGGCTGCCAGTCGACTGGTGCCCCCGGGCCCCCGCACCGGGCGCGGCGAGATCGAAGGCATCGTCACCGAGCTGCGCAGCGCCGCCGACCGCGCCATCGACCCGGTCGCGAGCACCGCCCAGCTGCAGACGCCCCCCGGCACCCCGCCCGCGCTCGTCGTGGACCGGCCTGGCTGGATCCGCGCCAACGCCGCCTCGATGGGCGCGATGCTCGAGCCCGTTCTCGACGAGGTGGTCGAGCGCCGCCGGACCGCTGACCGCGCCCGCGCCGAGGCCAAGGGCCGTGAGCTGCAGGAGCTCGGCCCCACCGCGCAGAAGGTGGGCTCGACCATCACCGGCACCGAGGTCGCCGGGATGCTCTCCTGGCTGTCCACCAAGGTGCTGGGGCAGTACGACCTGGCCCCGCAGGGCAACCCCCGCCTGATGTTCGTCGCCCCCAACATCCTGGCCGCCGAGCGTGAGCTGGACGTGGACCCGAGCGACTTCCGCCTCTGGGTGGCCATGCACGAGGAGACCCACCGCGTGCAGTTCACCGCCGTCCCGTGGCTGCGCGAGTTCATCATCGGCCGGGCCCGCAGCATCGGCACCGAGATCATGCCGGAGCCGGACACCATGGGCGAGCGCCTGCGTGAGATCGCCACCGAGCTGCCCGGCGTCCTGCGCGGCGAGACCGACATCACCCAGGTGCTCGCCACCCCCGAGCAGCGCGAACGGCTCGCCGAGGTCACCGCGGTCATGTCGCTGCTGGAGGGGCACGCGGATGTCGTCATGGACGAAGTCGGCCCCTCGGTCATCCCGACCGTGGCGACGATCCGCAAGCGCTTCACCGAGCGGCGCAAGGGGGCGGGCGGCATCGACAAGATCCTGCGCCGGCTGCTGGGCATGGAGGCCAAGATGCGGCAGTACCGCGACGGCGCCATCTTCGTGCGCGCCGTGATGGACCAGGTCGGGGTCGAGGGCTTCAACCGGGTCTGGGAGTCGCCGGAGACGCTGCCGCTGCCGACCGAGATCGCCGACCCGCAGGCCTGGGTCGCCCGCGTCCACGGCTGAGCGGACGGCACCACCCGTGCCCGGCCCACCCCCGGCCGTCGCCGCCGTCCGGGTCGCGGTCCGGCGTGCGCTGACCGGTGCGGGCCTGGCAGAGGAGTCGGCGTGGGATCCCGCCGCCGAACCCGGACGGGGCGCGCCGCTGGTGGCGGTCGCCTGCTCCGGCGGGGCTGACTCCCTCGCGCTGGCTGCCGGGGTCGGCTTCGTCGCGCCGCGGCTCGGCGTGCGCGCGGTCGCGCTGGTCGTCGACCACGGGTTGCAGGAGGGCTCGGGAGCGGTCGCGCGGGTCGCCGCCGCGCAGGCGCGCGAGCTCGTCGGTGCGGCCGAGGTGCTCACCGCGCAGGTCGACCCTGCGGGCGCCGGACCCGAGGCCGCGGCCCGAGGTGCCCGGTATGCGGTCCTGCTGGCGCGCGCGGACGAGCTCGGCGCGGTCGGTCTGCTGGTGGGGCACACCCTGGACGACCAGGCGGAGCAGGTGCTGCTGGGTCTGGCCCGGGGCTCGGGGGCGCGGTCCTTGGCCGGGATGCGGCCGGCGAGATCGGCGGAGGCCAACGCATCAGGTCGCGAGGACCATGGTCTGGAGCTGCTGCGGCCGCTGCTCGGGCTGCGGCGATCGGTGACCGAGCAGGCCTGCGCCGAGCTCGGGCTGGTGCCCTGGACCGATCCGCACAATGCGGACCGTCGCTACGCCCGGGTGCGGGCCCGGCAGGCCGTGGCCCGACTTGGCGAGGAGCTCGGCCCGGGTCTGCCCGAGGCGCTCGCGCGCACGGCGGACCTGCTGCGCGAGGACGCCGACGCCCTCGACGACTGGGCGGACACGGCATACCGGGACAGGGGGACGTGGGAGGAGGGGCGGTGGACTGCGCAGGTCGGGGACGTCGCGGAGCTGCCGCGCGCCGTGCGGACCCGGGTGTGGCGAACCGCCGCGCTGACCCTCGGCAGCCCCGGGACCGACCTGACCGCCGAGCACCTCGGGGCCGTCGACGAGCTGGTCACATACTGGCGCGGCCAAGGCCCGTTGCACCTGCCCGGCGGGGTGCGCGCAGGGCGTGGGGGTGACCGGGTGTGGCTCAGCGGAGCGATCCCTAGCACAATGGCGACCGCGAGCACCTGAGCGGGAGCCGCAGATCACCAACACGAGGAACGAGGTCAGCGTGGACGCCGAGCACATGGGTGCCGACCTGGAGAACATCCTGTTCACCGAGGAGCAGATCCAGCAGCGGCTGGCCGAGTTGGCGCAGGAGGTGTGGGCCGACTACGAGGGGGAGCACGACAAACTGCTGCTCGTCGGGGTGCTCAAGGGCGCCGTGCTCGTGATGGCCGACTTCATGCGCGCCCTCCCGGGGTCGGCGCCCGTGGACTTCCTGGCGGTGAGCAGCTACGGCAGCGGCACCAAGTCCAGCGGTGTCGTCCGCATCCTCAAGGACCTGGACACCGACATCTCGGGTCGACACGTGCTGATCGTCGAGGACATCATCGACTCCGGCCTCACGCTGAACTGGATCCGCACCAACTTGGAGTCCCGCGGCCCCGCCTCGGTCGAGATCTGCACGCTGCTGCGCAAGCCGGAGGCTGCCAAGGTGCACGTGGAGACCAAGTACGTCGGCTTCGACATCCCGCCGGCCTTCGTGGTCGGCTACGGCCTGGACTACGACGAGCAGTACCGCAATCTGCGGGTCATCGGCACCCTCGCGGAGCACGTCTACAGTTGACCCTCAGGTCGGGTCGACCCCAGGCCCCGGAACACCCGTCCGGGACCGGACGTTGACGCACAGCAGACCCAGCCCGCTGCCGAAGCAGACTTCTTTTGATCAGGAGGACCGGGACGCCACCGTCGGTGGCTCCCGAACGCGCCAGACATGAGCACCGCCAAGCCGGGGCGACCGCGCCCGAAGCCCAGTCCGTGGATGTGGATCTTCATCTTCCTCGGGCTCGGCATCCTGTGGTTCTCCCTGCTGAACACCAGCGCCTACACGCGGATCGACACCTCCGATGCCCTGGAGCTGATCCAGAGCGACCAGGTCGCGACCGCCACCCTCACCGACGACCGGATGGACCTGACCCTCAAGGAGGGTGAGACCTTCTCGGCGCCGGACGTCCGCGAGACCGACCAGGTCCAGGCCTACTACGTGCGGGCCCGCGGCGAGCAGGTGATGGAAGCCTTCGACGCGCACCCGCCGAGCGAGGGCTTCACCGACGACACGTCGGGGCCGAACTTCTTCGTCCAGATGATGATGAACTTCCTGCCCCTGCTGATCATCCTGGGTCTGTTCCTCTTCCTGATCCTGCGGATGCAGGGTGGTGGTCGTGGGGTCATGCAGTTCGGCAAGTCCAAGGCCAAGCTGGCCACCAAGGACATGCCCAAGGTCACCTTCGCCGACGTCGCCGGTGCGGACGAGGCGGTCGAGGAGCTGCACGAGATCAAGGAGTTCCTCTCCGAGCCGCGCAAGTTCCTCGAGGTCGGCGCCAAGATCCCCAAGGGGGTGCTGCTCTACGGCCCGCCCGGCACCGGTAAGACCCTGCTCGCCCGCGCCGTCGCCGGTGAGGCCGGGGTCCCCTTCTACTCGATCTCCGGCTCGGACTTCGTCGAGATGTTCGTCGGTGTCGGTGCCTCCCGCGTGCGCGACCTGTTCGAGCAGGCCAAGCAGAACTCCCCGGCGATCATCTTCGTCGACGAGATCGACGCCGTCGGTCGTCACCGCGGCGCCGGCATGGGCGGTGGCCACGACGAGCGTGAGCAGACGCTGAACCAGTTGCTCGTCGAGATGGACGGCTTCGACGTCAAGACCAATGTCATCCTGATCGCGGCCACCAACCGCCCCGACATCCTCGACCCCGCGCTGCTGCGCCCCGGCCGCTTCGACCGGCAGATCGCCGTCGAGGCCCCGGACATGCTGGGCCGCCTGCACATCCTGCAGGTGCACGGCAAGGGCAAGCCGCTGGCGCAGGGCGTGGACCTGATGGCGATCGCCCGCCGCACGCCGGGCTTCTCCGGCGCGGACCTGGCCAATGTGCTCAACGAGGCCGCGCTGCTCGCCGCCCGCAAGAACGAGAAGGTCGTCACCGACCCCGACCTCGACGAGGCGATCGACCGCGTGATGGCCGGCCCGCAGAAGCGGACCCGGGTGATGAGCGCCAAGGAGAAGAAGATCACCGCCTACCACGAGGGTGGGCACGCCCTCGTCGCGGCGGCGATGAACCACACCGATCCGGTGAGCAAGGTGACGATCCTGCCGCGTGGCCGGGCGCTGGGCTACACGATGGTGCTGCCCGCTGACGACAAGTACTCCACCACCCGCAACGAGCTGCTCGACCAGCTCGCCTACGCGCTCGGCGGCCGGGTGGCCGAGGAGATGGTCTTCCACGACCCGACCACCGGTGCCGCCAACGACATCGAGAAGGCGACCGGGCTGGCGCGCAAGATGGTCACCCAGTTCGGTATGTCTGAACGCGTCGGGGCGGTCAAGCTCGGCTCCGCCGGTGGCGAGGTCTTCCTCGGCCGCGACATGGGGCACGAGCGGGACTACTCCGAGAACCTCGCCGGGGTCGTTGACCAGGAGGTCCGCCGGCTGATCGAGGCCGCGCACGACGAGGCCTGGCACGCGCTGAACGACAACCGCGACATCCTCGACGCGCTCGTCCTGGAGCTGCTGGAGAAGGAGACGCTGAACGCCGAGGCGATCGCGGAGGTCTTCAAGGACGTCCGCAAGCGCCCGGTGCGTCCGGTCTGGCTGTCCTCGGACGCCCGCACCATCCACGACTCCGGCCCGGTGCTGACCGAGGCTGAGAAGCGCGCGATGGCCAACGGGCACAACCCGATGGAGGACGACGGCGAAGAGCGCCCGCCGGCTCAGATCGTCGAGGTCCCGGACGGTGGGCGTGTCGACCCCGTCTGACCTCGAGCCGGAGGCGGTCTCCGGGCTGGCCGATGACAAGGACGCCCCCGGTGGCCCCCTGGTCGCTGAGGTCGACCACGCGCGGGTCGAGGCGGCGGTCCGCGAGCTGCTGATCGCGGTCGGCGAGGACCCTGACCGTGACGGCCTGCTGGACACCCCCGCGCGGGTGGCGCGCTCCTACGCCGAGATCTTCGCGGGCCTGGGCCAGGACCCGAAGGCGGTGCTCGGCACCACCTTCGACGTCGACCACGACGAGATGATCCTGGTCAAGGACATCGAGATGTTCAGCGTCTGCGAGCACCACCTGGTGCCCTTCCACGGGGTCGCGCACGTGGGCTACATCCCCGGGCTGGACGGCCGTGTCGTCGGCCTGTCCAAGTTGGCCCGGCTGGTCGACGTCTTCGCCCGCAGGCCGCAGGTGCAGGAGCGGCTGACCACCCAGATCGCCGACGCCCTCGAGGAGCACCTCGCACCGCGCGGCGTGATCGTGGTCGTCGAGGCCGAGCACCTGTGCATGTCGATGCGCGGCATCCGCCGTCCCGGCGCCCGGACCCTGACCTCGACCGTGCGCGGGCAGTTGCGCAACCCCGCCACCCGCGCCGAGGCGATGACGCTGATCACGCGCGGCAACGGCTGACGCCGACGAGGACCTCGATGAGCCAGATCCCCGCCGCGGGCCTGCTGACGCCGGCCCCCACCCGGATCATGGGGGTGCTCAACGTGACCCCGGACAGCTTCAGCGATGGCGGCCGCTGGCTCGATCACGCTGCGGCGGTCGAGCACGGCCGGCGGATGATGGCCGAGGGTGCTGACCTGGTCGACGTGGGCGGTGAGTCCACCCGCCCCGGCAGCGTGCGCCCCAGCGAGCAGGAGGAGCTCGACCGGGTGATCCCGGTGGTCGAGAACCTGGTGGGACACGGCATACCGGTCTCGATCGACACGATGCGCGCCACGGTGGCGGCGGCCGCGGTCGGTGCGGGAGCGGCGCTCGTCAACGACGTCTCCGGCGGCCTGGCCGACGACGCGATGCCCTCGACCGTCGCCGGGCTGGGCGTCCCGTTCGTCGCCATGCACTGGCGCGGTCTGCTGGCCGACCCGCAGGAGGAGCCGCACTACGAGGACGTGGTCGGGGAGGTCCGCGACGAGCTGGCCGCCCGGGTGGAGGCCCTGGTGGAGGAGGGCATCGCCAGGGAGCTGGTGGTCCTCGACCCCGGCTTCGGCTTCTCCAAGGACGCCGGACACAACTGGGTGCTGCTGCGGGGGCTGGCCGCGATCACCGGGCTGGGGCTGCCGGTCCTGGTCGGCACCTCGCGCAAGCGCTTCCTCGGCCGCCTGCCCCTGCACACTGCGGCCCCGGCCGAGCCCCGCACGGACGGCGAGCCGACTGCACCGGACGAGCGGGACGCCGCCACCGCAGCCACCAGCCTGCTCGCGGCCCAGGCCGGCGCGTGGGCGGTCCGGGTGCACGACATCCCCAGCACCCGCGACGCGCTCGCGGTGCACCGGCTCACCGAGGCGGCTCGATGAGCGACCTCATCCGGCTCCTGGGCGTGAGCGCCCGCGGGCGCCACGGCGTGCTGGACGCCGAGAAGCGCGACGGCCAGGACTTCGTCGTCGACGTGGTGGTGGAGGTGGACCTCGCCCCAGCCGGTCGCACCGACGAGCTGGACCGCACCGTCAACTACGCCGAGGTCGCCGCCGACGTGGTCGAGGTGATCACCGGCGAGCCCTACGACCTGATCGAGAAGGTCGCCGCGGTCATCGCCGACCGCGTGCTCGCCCGCCCGCTGATCGCCGCGGTCGAGGTCACTGTGCACAAGCCGCAGGCGCCGGTGGGCGTGCCCTTCGGCGACGTCCAGGTCGTGGTGCGCCGCGGCCGCGACGCCCCGGTCGTCATCGCCCTCGGCGCCAACCTGCCGACCGGGGACGGCATCGCCCCTGGCGCCACGCTGCTGGCCGCAGCGGAGCGGCTGCGCGAGCTGCCCGGACTCACCGAGGTCAGCCTCTCGCCGATCTTCGGCAGCGCACCGGTCGGCGGCCCGGAGCAGCCGGACTACGTCAACGCGGTCGCCACCGCCCGCACCACCCTGGCGCCGAGCGCCCTCCTGGCCGCGCTGCACGGCATCGAGGCGGACTTCGGTCGGGTGCGCGAGGTCCGCTGGGGTGCGCGCACCCTCGATCTCGACCTCGTCCAGTATGGCGATCCCCGCCCCGACGCCCCCGCCACCTCCGCGGTGGTCACCTCGCACCACCCGCACCTGATGCTGCCGCACCCCCGCGCGCATGAGCGGGCCTTCGTGCTGCGCCCGTGGCTCGCCCTCGATGCCGAGGCGACTCTGCGCCTGGGTGAGCGGTCGGTGGCGGTGCGGGACGCCATACGGGACGTGGCGGACCAGGAGATCCACGAGCTGGAGGGCGGCGCATGAGCCCGTGGCAGCCAGTGCGGATCGGGATGGGAGCGATCGTCGCGCTGCTCAGCGGGATGGCGAGTTGGCTACTCCTGCAACTGATCCGGGCGCTCGGCGGATCCTTCCCGGCGATCTCCTGGATCGGCCTTGTGCCGCTGCTGGCGGTCACGGTTCTGGTGCTGGTGATGGCCTGGCCGATCCGGCGCTACCTGACCGGGGCGACGCGGGTGCGGCCGACCGCCGAACGGGCCCGCGGCACCCTGGTCGGCGCGCAGGCCGCGGCCCTAGGTGGGGCGGCGCTGGTGGGGTGGTACCTCGCGAACGCCGCCGTCCACCTGCCGACCGTGGACGTGCCCAGCCACCACGTGCAACTGATCTGGGGTCTGGTCCACGCCGTGGCCGCCGGGCTGGTGTCGGCCGCGGGGTATGTCGGGCAGTCCTGGTGCCGGATCCCCTCGGGTGAGGATGACGACCGCGGCACCGCGACCGAGGGGGATGGCGACCTGGCCTACGGGTGAGGCGCGGTGCTTGCTGCGGCAGTCGGGCGACGCGGCGGCGGTGTGAGCCGTCAGTCGGTGACCTTCTTGATGACGCGGGCGGGGTTGCCGACGGCGACGACACCGTCGGGCAGGTCCTTGGTGACGACCGCGCCGGCGCCGACGACGGTGTCCTTGCCGATGGTCACGCCCGGGCAGACGATCACGCCCCCGCCGAGCCAGACGTTGTCGCCGATGGTGATGGGCTCGGCGGCTTCCCACTTGTCCTTGCGGGCCTGCGGCTCCACCGGGTGGGTCGGGGTGAGGAGCTGGACGTTCGGGCCCATCTGCACGTCGTCGCCGATGGTGATCGGGGCGACATCGAGAGCGACCAGACCGTAGTTGGCGAAGCAGCGGTCGCCGATCGAGATCTTCGAGCCGTAGTCCCCGTGGAAGGGCGGACGGATCTCGCTGCCCTCACCGATGTGGCCGAGCAGCTCCTCCAGCAGCTGGCGGCGCAGGGGGCCTTGGCGCACCGTGGTGGCGTTGTAGGCCTGCGCCAGATCCAGGGCGGCCGAGCTCATCTCGCCCAGCTCGGGGTCATCGGCGATGTACAGCTCGCCGGCGTCCATCCGCTCGCGCATCGTGCGGGTGTCCTCAGGTCCGTTGGTCATGCTCCGACCCTGTCACAGCGGGCAGGTGGGCTGCGAGTGCTCGGTGGGAAACGCCATACAGTGGCGAGCGTGAGCGACCGCGACCCGCACGTGCCCATCGAGCCGACACACGGATCGCGGCCCACGACGCTGTGGCCGGGCTTGGAGGATCCCGAGCACTCGCGCTGGTATGTCGATCGGTTCCGGGCGATGGCCGAGCACGGGCAGGACCTGGAGGGGGAGTCCCGCCTGGTCGACCTGCTGGCACCCCGACATGCCCGGCTCCTGGATGCCGGGTGCGGACCGGGCCGGCACGGCGGCCACCTCGCCCGCCTGGGACACGAGGTCGTGGGCGTGGATGTCGACCCGCTGCTCATCGAGGCGGCCCGGGAGGACCATCCCGGTGCGATCTGGCTGGTCGGCGATCTCGCGACGCTCGACCTGTCCACGGAGGGGCAGAGTGCGGCATTTGACGGGGCCCTACTCGCCGGCAATGTGATGGATTTCGTCGCCGAGAGCCACCGCGGGGAGGTGATTCGGCGGGTCGCGTGCCACCTGCGGGAGGGCGGCTTTCTGGTGGTGGGGTGCCGGGTGGTGCGTGGCTTCACCCCGGCCGATCTGGATGCGGTGCTCCCGGCTGCCGGGCTGGAGTTGGAGCAACGGTTCGCGACCTGGGATCTGCGCCCGTGGCGCGAGGATGCCGACTTCTGCGTGAGCGTGCTGCGTCGCTCGCAGCCCTACCGATGAGTCCTGAGGTGTGGGAGCGTCTATCTCGACATCAGCGCCCGCTGACACCCACCTCTGCAAGGAGCAGATCATGGTTGAACGCACCACCCCCTGGCCCGTCGGTGCACCGTCCTGGGCAGACGTCCTGGTCTCCGACATGGAGCGCAGCAAGGCCTTCTACACCGCGGTCTTCGGTTGGGAGTACACCGGCGGCGAGGCCGACTTCGGCGGCTATGTCACCGCCACCAAGGACGGGCGTGCGGTCGTCGGCCTGGCCCCGCCCATGGAGGGTGCCGAGGACCAGGAATCGGCCTGGACCGTCTACCTCGCCGTGGAGGACAGCGCTGCGACCGAGCAGGCCATCACCGAGGCCGGCGGCGTCGTCTACTACCCGACGATGGAGGTCGGACCGTTCGGGCGGATGGGCATCTACGGTGACCCGACCGGCGCGGCCTTCGGCACCTGGGAGCCGGCCAGCCACGCCGGCTTCGGGGTCACGGGCGAGCCAGGGTCCATGGCCTGGAATGAGGCGATGGTCGGTGACTTCGCGGCCGGCAAGACGTTCTACACCGAGGTCTTCGGCTGGACCTACGCCGACATGTCGGGCGAGGGGATGGAGTACGCCATCTTCACCACCCCGGGCGACGAGTCCGGCATGACGGGCGGCATCGGCCATGACCCCGACCAGGAGCCGGCCTGGACGGTGGTGCTCGAGGTCGACGGCACCGACGAGGCGGTCCAGCGAATCAAGGACGCGGGCGGCAGCGTGCTCGTCGAGCCCTTCGACTTCGAGCACGGCCGGCTGGCGCTCGTGGCCGGACCCGACAACGAGCCCTTCGGGGTGATCACCTCGGCGGCCCCGCCCGAGGAGAACTGAGCAGAGCGACGACTTAACGGTCGCTGTTTGATCACGACCTACCGGTCGATATCCCCGACCACGAAGAACATCGACCCCAGGATCGCCACCATGTCGGCAACCACCGCACCCGGCAGCAGCTCGCTCAGCACCTGCACGTTGTTGAAGGAGGCCGAGCGCAGCTTGAGCCGGTGCGGTGCCTTGCCGCCGCGGCTGACGAGGTAGTAGCCGTTGAAGCCGAGTGGGTTCTCGCTGGCGAAGTAGTGCTCGCCCTCGGGGACCTTCAGCACCTTGGGCAATTTGGTGTCATAGGGGCCTGAGCCCAGCTCGCGCAGCTTCTCGGTGCAGGCCTGGGCCAGATCCAGCGAGACGTGCACCTGCTCCAGCAGCACCTGCAGCCGGGCCTCGCAGTCGCCCGCCTCGCGCGTCACCACGCGGCCGGGCCCGCCCTGAACGAAGAGCTCGCCATAGGCGAGGTAGGGCTCATCCCGGCGCAGGTCGACGTCCAACCCGCTGGCCCGCGCGATCGGCCCCGAGACGCCGTAGCCGAGCACCTGGTCCAGCTCGAGCACGCCGACGCCACGCGTGCGTGCCTGGACGATCTCGTTGCCGACGAGCAGCGACTCCAGCTCGGGCAACCGGCCGCGCACCTGCTCCACGGCGGCGTCCACACGATCTAGCCAGCCCTCAGGCAGGTCGTGCAGCAGCCCACCGATCCGGGTGCACATGTAGTGCATCCGCCCCCCGCTGAACTCCTCCATCACCGACTGCAGCTCCTCGCGCTCGCGGAAGGAGTAGAACATCGGTGTGATTGCGCCCAGCTCCAAGGGGAAGGAGCCCAGGAACATCAGGTGGTTGAGCACCCGGCCCAGCTCGGAGAGCAGCGTGCGGGTCCAGGTGGCGCGCTCGGGCACCTCCATGCCGAGCAGGTGCTCGACGGTCAGAGCCACGCCGACCTCGTTGTTGAACGCGGACAGCCAGTCATGGCGGTTGGCCAGCACCAGGATCTGCCGGTAGTCGCGGACCTCGAAGAGTTTCTCCGCCCCCCGGTGCATGTAGCCGATCACCGGCTCAGCCGCCACGATCCGCTCGCCGTCCACGGTGATCCGCAGCCGCAGCACACCGTGGGTGGCGGGATGCTGCGGGCCGATGTTGAGGACCATCTCGGTGGTGCTCAGGCCACCGACTCCGGTGCCGAGCGAGACGTCGAGATCGCGGGTGCTCACCCGCCCACCCTAGCGACGCGGCACCAGCAACCAGTGGAAGTCGCCCAGCCCGCCCGGTGCGGTGAGCGCGCTCAGGGCGGCGCGCTGCCGCAGCCCCTCCAGGTATGCCGCGGGCTCCGTCCGCGCGCGTTCGTGCGCGACTGGGGCGCTCGGGTCGAGCAGGTCCGGGACGATCTCAGCTCGCAGTGTGAGGAGCAGGTCGCGCTGGACGTGGAGCTGGGGCTGGGCGCGGCGGGTCTGACCACGGGGGAGGTCGCGGGAGACGTGAGCTTGCCCCACCACCTGGGGCAGTCTCACGTCTGCCTCGAACCCCTCATCACCCGGACCGGAACCAGCCAGTTTCTGCCCCGAGTCGGAGTCGCCACCATCCTGCGGGCGTGCGGGATCCGCAGCGACGAGCACGGAGTCCATGGCGACGTGTGCGGTGAGATCGCTCGAGCCGTCCGGCACCGGCTCCACCTCGCGGCCAGCCCGGAAGCCGGTGAGGGTGCCGCGGTGCGGACGGTCCTGTCGGGTGTGGCCGTAGTCCACCGCGACGACGAGGCCGGTCTGCACCCGCGACACCAGCTCGGCAAAGGCCAGATCACGAGCGCGCCCCACCTCGGCGCGGGTCACGCCCTCCGGGACCCAGTTGCGCACCCAGTCCAGATCCGGACCTGTCAGGGCGTCACCGAGGTGCTCGGTGCCGTCGGTGGTCACGGTGACCACGCGCCATACGTCGGCGTCGAGCTCGACCACCGGACACGGCACGACATCGAGCCACTCGTGCGCGATCACCAGCGAGTCGCGCAGGCCGCTGAGCCAGCCGGAGAGGCGGGCGCCGCCAGGGGAGACCAACCAGGCGTCGACGTCCAGATCGGTGGGCCGGGGGACGACGTCCACCCCGGTCAGCCGCAGCTCCGGGGCCAGTCGCCGCAGGTGGGCGAGCAGCTCGCCCCGCCCACAGCCCACGTCGACGATCGCGGTGCAGCGGTGGCGCCGGGCGAGCGCGAGGACGGCCCGGGCCAGCAGCTCACCCGCCCCCGGGATGCCCTGGACGCTGGTGGCGAAATGATCCGCCGGCGGGGCCGTGACATAGAAGCCGTCCGGACCGTACAGCGCCTGGCCCCACGCCTGCTCCCACGGCAGAGCAAGCGGCTCAGGCGGCGGCGGACCAGACATGGGGACTAGGGTGCCGCACCGTGGACCTCCTCGACATCGGCCGGGTGCTCCTCGGCGTCCTCCTGCTGGTCGGCGGTGGGGAGTTGCTCGTGCGTGGGGCCTCCTCGCTCGCCCGACGAGCCGGCCTCTCCTCGCTGGTCGTCGGTCTGACGGTGGTGGCCCTCGCGACCTCCGCGCCGGAGTTGGCGGTGACCCTGGACGCGGTCTTCGACGGCCAGCCTGAACTCGCGGTCGGCAATGTCGTCGGCTCCAACATCGCCAACGTGCTGCTGATTCTGGGCATCTCGGCGCTGATCAGGCCCCTGACTGTGAAGCGTCAGCTGGTGCGACTCGACGTCCCGGCCATGGTCGGGCTGTCCGCGATCGCGCTGGTGCTGGCCATCGGTGGCGCGATCAGCCCGGTCGGCGGTGTCGTGCTAGTCACCCTGCTGGTGGCGCACACGGTGCTCACCGTGCTGGTCAGCCGTCGCGAGGCGCGGCGGGAGGAGCGCCTGGCCAAGCGGCTGTCAGGGGAGACGAACTCCGGCGGTGAGGGCGGTGAGGCCACCCACGGCGTGCTCGTCTCGATCGTCCTGGTCGCCGTCGGTGTCGGACTGCTGGTGTTGGGCGCCCGCGTGCTCGTCGTGGGCGCCGTCAATATCGCGGAGTCGCTCGGCGTCAGCGGCCTGGTCATCGGCCTCACCGTCGTGGCGATCGGCACGTCGCTCCCTGAACTGGCCACCTCGATCATCGCCGCCGCCCGCGGCGAGCAGGACATGGCGGTCGGCAATATCGTCGGCAGCTGCATCTTCAACATCGGCATCGTGCTGGGGCTGCCCGCGATCATCGCCCCCGGTGGGGAGGGGATCGCGGTCCCCGACGCGGCGATCGCGCTCGACCTCCCGCTGATGATCGCCTCGGCGCTCGCGCTCGCGCCGGTCGTCTTCACCGGCTACGCCGTCGCGCGCTGGGAAGGTGCGGTCTTCCTCGCCCTGTATGCCGCCTACCTCGCCTTCGTCGTCCTCAACTCCACCCGCCACGAGGCCCTCGACGGCTTCACCTTCGTGCTGGCCGCCTTCCTCCTGCCCCTCGTCGCGGTCACGCTGGTCGCGACCACGCTCTATGAGGTCAAGCGGCGGCGAGAACGCCGGGCCGCGATGACGGTCCATCCGGCCAACACCTCAGCGTGATGTCCACCCCATCGTGATGTCGCTTTTCTGCTAGCGCACGGTGCGGTCGGGGCCGCAGGATAGAGCCATGACCACGACCACCGGGAGCGCTCCCGCCCACACCGACCACGCCGCGTGCGCGGCGGCGGTGCGCAGTCGGGACACCCGGTTCGACGGGTGCTTCTTCACCGCGGTGCTCACCACCGGCATCTACTGCCGACCCAGCTGCCCGGCGATGACGCCCCGGGAGCACAACATGACCTTCTATCCCACAGCGGCCGCCGCGCAGGGGGCGGGCTTTCGCGCCTGCAAGCGGTGTCGACCGGACGCGACGCCGGGGTCGCCGGAGTGGCACCTGCGTGGTGATGTCGTGGCCCGCGCGATGCGGCTGGTGGACGACGGCATCGTCGAGCGCGAGGGCGTGCCGGGGCTGGCGGCACGACTGGGCTACTCCACGCGTCAGCTGCAGCGGCTCACCGTCGCCGAGCTCGGGGCCGCGCCGCTCGCGCTCGCCAGGGCGAAGCGGGCGCAGACGGCGCGGGTGCTGATCGAGACCACCGGGATGTCGATGTCGGACATCGCCTTCGCCGCCGGGTTCAGCAGCATCCGTTCCTTCAACGACACCATCCAGGCCGTCTTCGCCTCCTCGCCGGGCAAACTCCGCGCCCAGGCGCAGCGAGGCGGGTCGGGGGGCGATCACCTCGGTGATCGGGTGGCCGGTCGCGCTGGCCAGGTGCGGGGACACACCAGCGCTGGCGATGTTCGCGCGGATGACCCCACGGGGAAGGCTTGCCGGGAGGGCACGGCGCCAGCCCCGGTCGAGATCCGGTTGCGCCTGCCCTTCCGGGCGCCGCTGCACATGCCGAGCCTGTTCGGGCATCTCGCGGCCACCGCGGTCCCCGGTGTCGAGGAATGGGCCGCTGGGAGCTGGCACACCACGCTTCGGCTCCCGCACGGCCAGGGCACGGCCCACCTGCGTCCACCTGCCACCACGAGCACGGGGCCGGGCGCGATCGAGGCCACCCTGCGCCTGACCGACCTGCGCGATCTGACGGCGGCCATCGGTCGCTGCCGTCGGCTGCTGGACCTCGACGCCGATCCGATCGCCGTCGATGCCCACCTGGGCGCCGACCCCGCGCTCGCTCCGCTGGTGGCTCGCACGCCGGGGGTACGTATCCCGGGCGGGGCCGACCCACATGAGCTCGCCCTCCGGATCGTCCTCGGCCAGCAGATCTCGACCGCGGGCGCCGCCACCCTCGGCGCCAGACTGGTCACCACCCTGGGGGAAGCGCTCCCGGAGACCCTCCGGATCGGCAGGCTCACCCACTCCTTCCCGACAGCGGACGCGGTGGCTGGCGCCAGCGACGACGACCTGCCCGGTATGCCGCGGAGCCGCTCCCGCGCACTGCGCACCCTCGCAGGTGCGCTGGCTGAGGGGTCCCTGGTGCTCGATGCCGGCGCCGACCGCGAGGCGACCCGCGAGACCCTGCTCGCCCTGCCTGGGATCGGACCATGGACCACCGAGATGGTGCTCCTGCGCGCACTCGGGGATCCGGATGCCTGGCCGGGTTCGGACCTCGGGGTGAAGCTCGGCGCCGCTGCCGCCGGACTCCCGGACGCTCCGCGGCAACTCGATACGCGGGCCGAGACGTGGCGTCCGTGGCGGGGCTATGCCGCAGCCCTGCTCTGGGCCCATGGCGAGCATGACGCCAGCGGCAGACACCTCCACCTCACCGACACCCAGACTCCACCAGCGATAGCGAGGACCTGATGACCGCCCGCCCCAACGCAGCCCACACCAGCACTGCGCCGAGCAGCACTGCCCACACCCGCACCGCCCACCTGACCGTCGATAGCCCGGTCGCGCCCCTGCGACTGACCACGGACGGGGCCCACCTGACCGGGGTGTACTTCGCCGAGCACCGGCACGCCCCCGAGGACCTGGGAGCGGAGGTCTCGGCGCAGCAGGCTCCCCAGGTGCTGCGCGATGCTGCAGCCCAGCTGGCGGAGTACTTCGCCGGTGAGCGCGAGGACTTCGACCTGCCCCTCGCCTCGACCGGGACCGACTTCCAGGAGCGGGTCTGGGCGCACCTGCGAGCCATCCCCTACGGCCAGACCTGGTCCTACGGGCAACTGGCCAGCGCGCTCGGCCAACCACACGCCTCCCGGGCGGTGGGGCTGGCGAACGGGAAGAACCCGATCTCGATCGTCGTGCCCTGCCATCGGGTGGTCGGCTCGGACGGTTCGATCACCGGCTACGGCGGCGGTGTGGAGCGCAAGCAGCGGCTGCTCGACCTTGAGCGGGGCGCGGCGCTGTTCTGAGCAGCGGATACCCTGTCGGGGTGAGTGAAGCGACCCCCCAGCCCGCCCCCGAGGCCGACGTCCCCGAGCAGATGCGGGTGCGCCGGAGCAAGCGTGAGGCCATGCTCGAGGCGGGCGTCGAGCCGTTCGCGGCCACCGTCCCGGTGACCCACACCCTGGAGCAGGTGCGCGAGCAGTGGGGCCACCTGGAGACGGGGGAGGAGACCCAGGACCGCGTCGGCGTCGCCGGCCGGGTCGTCTTCGTGCGCAACACCGGCAAGCTGTGCTTCGCCACCCTGCAGGCTGGTGACGGCACCAGGCTGCAGGCGATGCTTTCGCTCGCCGAGGTGGGCGAGGAGTCGCTGGCCTCGTGGAAGTCCTGGGTTGACCTGGGGGATCACGTCTTCGTCGAGGGCAGGGTGATCTCCTCCCGGCGCGGTGAACTGTCCGTGATGGCCACCGCGTGGCAGATGGTCTCCAAGGCGTTGCGCCCGTTGCCGGTGCTGCACAAGGACCTGTCCGAGGAGCAGCGCGTCCGGCAGCGCTATGTCGACCTGATCCTGCGTCAGGAGGCGCGGGACATGGTCCGCACCAAGGCGGCGGTGCTGCGCTCGATCCGGCAGACGTTGGACGGCTTCGGTTTCGTCGAGGTGGAGACCCCGATCCTCAACCTGATCCACGGTGGCGCGGCCGCACGGCCGTTCCACACCCATCTCAACGCTTTCGACATCGACATGTCGCTGCGCATCGCTACCGAGCTCTATCTGAAAAGGGCGGTCGTGGGTGGCGTGGACCGGGTGTACGAAATCGGCCGCACCTTCCGGAACGAGGGCATTGACTCCACCCACAGCGCGGAGTTCACCATGCTGGAGTTCTATGAGGCTTACGGCGACCAATTCTCCGCGGCCGAGCGCACCAAGGCGATCATCCTCAACGCCGCAGAAGCTGCTGGGGTCGGGACGACGTTGACCGATTATCGGGGTCAGGAAATCGATCTCGCCGGAGAATGGACGTGGCTGCCGGTGGTCGATGCCGTGGCTGATGCTCTGGGCACCGAGATCAGCGCCGAGGAGAATGAGGACAACGTCGCGCGGCTCCGCGAGCTGGCGCAGTCCCGAGAAATCGCCCTCCAGCCCACGTGGGGCGCGGGCGAGATCATTCTTGAGCTCTATGAACAGCTCGTGGAGCACACCCTGGTGCAACCGACCTTCGTCTGTGATTATCCCGAGTCCGTCCGCCCGCTGGCACGTGAGCACCGGACCAAGGCAGGCCTGGTCGAGGCCTGGGACCTGATCATCGGTGGCGTCGAGTTGGCTCCTAGCTATACCGAGCTGGTCGATCCCGTCATCCAGCGGGCGCGGCTCACCGCCCAGTCCGAGCTGGCCGCCGGCGGTGACCCCGAGGCCATGTCACTGGACGAGGACTTCCTGCGGGCGTTGGAGTACGGCGCACCGCCCATGGGTGGCACCGGGCTCGGCGTGGATCGGCTGGTCATGCTGCTGACCGGCTCAGGTATCCGCGAGACGATTCTCTTTCCGTTGCTCAAGCCCGAGGCGTGATGATGGCGTTCCTGCACGAAGGCTGGATGATCCTGGCGGCATTGCTGCCCTCGATCGGCCTGCTCTTTCTCTTCTGGGTCATCCTCAAACACATTGTCGAGGGAGACCGACGCGAGCGCGCAGCACTGCGTGAGTGGGAAGCGAACCACGCCGATGACTCTGCCGAGGCGGATCACAGCCCACCTGCCGCTTAAGAACTATTGATGCGCGAAGGGGACACCCGGTAGAAATATCTACTGGACTTGTTATCTGAGCCGCGTGGTCGCTATTGTGATCCCGAGCGTTCATCTCTGGGGCGTGACAAAGATCTATCCTACCGAGGAGTCACAATGGTTCAGCGTGTTCAGGTCATTCTGGAAGACGACGTCAACGGGGGCGAGGCGACCGAGACCGTGGAATTCTCCCTCGATGGCGTCAGCTACGAGATCGACCTCAACGACGAGAATGCCTCGAAGCTGCGCAACGACCTGGCGATCTGGATCGCCGACGCGCGTCGCGCCGGTGGTCGTCGCCAGACCCGTCGTCGCGCGGGCGGTGGCGCTGCCGCCGGCAAGTCCGAGGAGCTCAGCAAGATGCGCGAGTGGGGCCGTCAGAACGGCTTCAAGGTGAGCACCCGTGGCCGGGTGTCCCAGGAGCTGCAGGACGCCTACGCCGCCGCCAACTGAGCGAGGCGCAACCCAGCACCGCGACGGGCGGGGTCGGTCCACCGGGACCGGCCCCGCCCGTCGCTGCGTGTGCGGCGGGTTGTCGGCGGCGGGTTGTCGACATCCGGATGGCGAAGGCGCCGCGCGGTGGGCCGCGTCTCAGAGTTCGTCCATCCGGACCTGGGTGAGCTCCTCCTCACCCTCGGCGGCAGCGGAGACCTCCTCCCAGGTCCGCGGCAGCGCCACCTGCGGTCGCTCCCGCGCGCGGAGCGACCACGGGCAGATCGTGGTCTTGGCCGCGTTGTTCTGGCTCCAGTCCAGGAAGACCTTGCCCGGGCGCAGCGCCTTGGTCATCTTGGCCGTCACCAGGTCCGGGTGGGCCGACTCAAGGTGCTCGGCCAGTGACTTGGCAACGGCGCTCACCTCGTCCGCGCTGCGGGTGCCCTCGAGGTCGCCGTAGAGCTGCATCCCCTTGGAGCCGCTGGTCACCGGCCGGGTCACCAGGCCGACGGCCTCCAGTCGTTCACGGACCAGCAATGCGACTCTTGAGCACTCGGCCAGCCCCGCGCCGGGGCCCGGGTCGAGGTCGATGACCATCCGGTCCGGTGGCAGCGGATGGCCCTGCTCGTCGACCCGCCACTGCGGGACGTGCAGTTCCAGGCTGCCGAGGTTGACCAGGTAGACCAGCACGCCGAGATCGGTCACCAGCGGGTAGGTGACCGACTCCCTGCCGCGTGAGGAGCCGGGGGTGGCGATCGTCACCCGGGGCAACCAGTCGGGGGCGCCTGAGGGCAGGTTCTTCTCGAAGAAGCTGACCTTGTCCACGCCCTCGGGGAAGCGGATCCGGGTGACGGGGCGGTCCGCGAGCTCGGGCAGGATCTGCTCGGCGTGCCCGACGTAGTACGACAGCACCTCACCCTTGGTCGTCCCCGTGGCCGGGTAGAGGACCTTGTCCAGGTTGCTCACCTTCAGCGTCCGACCGGCGACCTCCACGCGCTGGGTGCTCATCGGGTGGCCACCAGATCGAGCGGGCTCAGGTCGAGGCGCACGCCCCGGTAGGACGGCTGGCGCAACCGCCCCACCCCAGGAGTGATGCCGAGCGAGGCCACATCCAGCACGACCTGCGGCTCCAGCCAGGTGCTGCCCGTCGCCTCGGCCCGGGGGATGGCCTCCACGAAGGGGTATGGCGCTTCCGGCACCTGCGCCAGGAGCTCGGCCAGCCGGGCGCCTTCCCGTCCCGCGAGCCCGCTGCCCACCCGGCCCACGTACACGAGCCGGAGTCGTCCCTCGGGGTCGCGCTGCGGCATACCGGACTCGTCGGTGGCCGGCAGGCCCACGTGGACCGCGCCCAGCCGGGAGCGGGTCCCGGTCTGCGGCCGCCAGCCGCCGACCACCACGCTCAGCAGGTCGCGGTGCGGGAACTTGAGCCAGTCGGCGGAGCGCACGCCCTCGCGATAGGGCGCGGCGCGACGCTTGCTGACCACGCCCTCCAGACCCTGCTCGGCAGTCGCGGCCAGGAGCCCGGCGCCGTCGTCGTAGACGGGCGGCACGCCAAGGGCGGCGAGGTCGGCGGCGTCGACCACCTGCTCCAGCGCATCCCGCCGTGCCGACCACGGCAATCCGGTGAGGTCCAGGCCGTCCAACCGGAGCAGGTCGAAGGCGAGATAGGTCGCGGGACGGGTGGCGGCAACCTGGGCGGCCGCGCGTGCTGAGGTGAGGTGAACCCGGTCCACCACCTGGCCGAAGTTGGGGCGGCCGTCGACCATCGCCACGGCCTCCCCGTCGAGCAGGAGGTCGTCGGCCATCCCCGCCAGCCCGGCCAGCTCGGGGAAGGCGACGGCGATGTCTCGGCCGCCGCGCGTGAGCAGGCGCAGGTGACCGTCTTGCACGTCGGCGAGCAGCCGGATCCCGTCCCACTTGACCTCGTGCGCCCACTCAGGCCCGCTCGGGGGACCGGTCCGAGGGTCGCCGGGAGTGGCGAGCATGGGGCGCATGGGTCCATCCTGGGGGGTGTGAGAGCGATCTGGAAGGGTGCCGTCAGCTTCGGGCTGGTCAACGTGCCGGTGCGGTTGTACTCGGCGACCGAGAACCACGACCTGAGTTTCCACCAGGTGCGCGCCAGCGACGGCAGCCGGATTCGCTACAAGCGCGTGGCGCAGGCCGATGGGGAAGAGGTCGCCTACAAGGACATCGCCAAGGCCTATGAGACCGAGGACGGCAAGACCGTCATCCTCACCGACGAAGACATGGCCAGCCTGCCGAACCGGTCCAGCAAGGAGATCGCGGTCGAGAAGTTCGTGCCGATCTCCCAGATCGACCCGATCCTGTTCGACAAGCCGTACTACATCGAGCCCGATGCGATGGGCGCCAAGGCCTACGGATTGCTGCGCGAGGCGCTCAAGGAGTCCGAGCGGGTCGCGGTGGTGACCGTCTCGGTGCGGACCCGGATGACCATGGCGGTGCTCCGCGTGGTCGACGACGTCATCGTCCTGCAGACGCTGCTGTGGCCCGATGAGATCCGCGACAGCGCGCAGCTGGACCACCTGGACGAGGTGAGCGAGCCCAAGGAGTCCGAGATCGCGATGGCTCGGATGCTGGTCGACTCGATGTCCGGCGACTTCGAGCCCGAGGGGCACGTCGATGACTTCAAGGAAGCTGTCGAGGCCCTCGTGCAGAGCAAGATCGAGGGCGGGGACGTCACCGAGTCGCCGGACACGCAGGACGAGGCGGACTCCGGCGAGGTGGTCGACCTGCTGGCGGCGCTGCAGCGGTCGGTGGACCGGGCCAAGGCCGGGCGCGGCGAGGCTTCGGGGTCCGGGTCCGGCTCCGGGTCAGGGTCAGGGTCAGGGTCCGGGTCAAGGAAGTCCACGTCCACGACGTCAACGGCGGGATCGACCGCGAAGGAGACCTCGGGGACGTCGACCGCGAAGAAGACCGCTGCGAAGTCCACCGCCAAGAAGTCCACGGCGAGCAAGAGCGCGACGAGCAAGAGTTCGGCGAGCAAGAGCTCGGCGAAGAAGACTGCCGCCAAGAAGGCGGGCTAGCCCCGACGTCAGGGGGCGGTGGTGCTCTCCGCGTCGTCGGCCATGTCGCTGACCACCTGGCGCGGGTTGCACCCCAGACCCCGGTCCAGGCCTTGGGCGGCCAGGGCCAGCGAGGAGCGCAGGACATCGGTCGTCTCGGCGTCGTCGGAGAGCAGCGACTCCCCGAGCAGGGTGTAAGGGACGAAGTCGTCCTCCCCAGGGACCCGGCACTGGGTCAGCCCGGTGACCCGCCCGGCGGAGATGTAAGAGTGGCCCAGGTAGGTCGGGCCTCGCTCGTAGTCCAGCGCCTCGGCCTCCGCGCGCATCTCCTCGCGGGCCTCCTCACCGGGCAGGACGGAGAGCCGGATGATCGGCTCCTGCTCCCCGGCGCCACCGCTGAGCACCTCGCAGACCCATCCCTCATCGTCATCCTGGACGACCAAGCTGCGCGGCGAGACGGCCTCGCCCCCCGCGGCGAGATTGGTGCCCGACGGGCTCACGTAGTCGCACAGCCAGCCGTTGCGACCCGGCTCGCCCTGCAGGCCGTCACCGGTCTCGGTGGCCCCGTCCGGGCCGGCCGTCCCCTGCCCGTCCGCCCCGTTCGCGGTGCCGTTCTCGCCGGTCGAGGAGGCAGGGTCCTCGGAGGTGCAGGCCGACAGGGCGAGGGTGAGACCGGCCGCCAGGGCGACCAGCCGCAGTGCTGGGGTGCGCTCCATGGGCGCACATCGTAGGTGGTGAGTCTGGGGATCCGATGATTGCGCCCAGGGCGAACACCGGCGCCGCTCGGGTTCTCGACGGAACATCGGTGGTGGCTGGGCGCGTTGTGCTGGCCAGACGCGACGTAGAGTGGAGACACGCCCGCGAGGGTGGCTCGCCACCGGCTCGCGTGCCCGACGACTGAGGAGTGAGGCATGTTCGAACGGTTCACCGACCGCGCCCGGCGTGTGGTGGTGCTCGCGCAGGAGGAGGCGCGGCTGCTCAACCACAACTACATCGGCACCGAGCACCTGCTGCTCGGCCTCATCCACGAGGGGGAAGGCGTCGCGGCCAAGGCCCTCGAGGCGCTCGGGATCTCGCTGGACGCCGTACGCCAGCAGGTCCAGGAGATCATCGGCCAGGGTCAGCAGAGCCCGACCGGCCACATCCCCTTCACGCCCCGCGCCAAGAAGGTGCTGGAGCTGTCCCTGCGTGAGGGCCTGCAGCTGGGCCACAACTACATCGGCACCGAGCACCTGCTGCTCGGCCTGATCCGTGAGGGTGAGGGCGTCGCCGCCCAGGTGCTGGTCAAGCTCGGCGCCGACCTCAACAAGGTCCGCCAGCAGGTCATCCAGCTGCTCTCGGGCTACCAGGGCAAGGAGACCGCCGCCGCCGGCGTCGGCCCCTCCGGTGGGGCCGAGGGCCAGCAGGCCGGCTCGCTGGTGCTCGACCAGTTCGGCCGCAACCTGACCCAGGCCGCCCGCGAGGGCAAGCTGGACCCGGTCATCGGCCGCAGCCAGGAGATCGAGCGGGTCATGCAGGTGCTGTCCCGGCGCACCAAGAACAACCCGGTGCTGATCGGTGAGCCCGGCGTTGGCAAGACCGCAGTCGTGGAGGGCCTGGCCCAGGACATCGTCCGCGGCGAGGTGCCGGAGACGCTGAAGGAGAAGCAGCTCTACACCCTCGACCTCGGCGCGCTGGTCGCCGGCAGCCGCTACCGCGGTGACTTCGAAGAGCGCCTGAAGAAGGTGCTCAAGGAGATCCGCACCCGCGGCGACATCATCCTGTTCATCGACGAGATCCACACCCTCGTCGGGGCGGGTGCCGCCGAGGGCGCCATCGACGCCGCCAGCATCCTCAAGCCGATGCTGGCCCGCGGTGAACTCCAGACCATCGGAGCGACCACGCTGGATGAGTACCGCAAGCACATCGAGAAGGACGCCGCGCTGGAGCGCCGCTTCCAGCCGATCCAGGTGGCCGAGCCCACGCTCAAGCACGCCATCGAGATCCTCAAGGGCCTGCGGGACCGTTACGAGGCGCACCACCGGGTGACCATCACCGACAGCGCCCTGGTGGCCGCCGCCTCGATGGCCGACCGCTACATCAACGACCGCTTCCTGCCGGACAAGGCGATCGACCTGATCGACGAGGCTGGTGCGCGACTGCGCATCCGCCGGATGACCGCTCCGCCGGACCTGCGCGAGTTCGACGACAAGATCGCGCACGCCAAGCGCGAGAAGGAGTCGGCGATCGACGGGCAGGACTTCGAGAAGGCCGCCCGCCTGCGCGATGAGGAGCACAAGCTCACCCAGGCGCGCGCCGAGCGCGAGAAGGAGTGGAAGAACGGCGACATGGACGCCGTCGCGGAGGTCGACGAGGAGCTGATCGCCGAGGTCCTCGCGGCGGCGACGGGCATCCCGGTCTTCAAGCTCACCGAGGAAGAGTCTGCGCGCCTGCTCAACATGGAGGATGAGCTGCACAAGCGGATCATCGGCATGGACGACGCGATCACTGGACTGTCGCAGGCGATCCGCCGCACCCGCGCCGGCCTGAAGGACCCGCGCCGCCCGGGCGGCTCGTTCATCTTCGCCGGCCCCACCGGTGTCGGTAAGACCGAGCTGGCCAAGGCGCTCGCGGAGTTCCTGTTCGGTGACGAGGACTCGCTCATCACCCTCGACATGTCGGAATACTCCGAGAAGCACACCGTCTCCCGGATGTTCGGCTCGCCCCCCGGCTATGTCGGCTACGAGGAGGGCGGCCAGCTCACCGAGAAGGTGCGGCGCAAGCCGTTCTCGGTCGTGCTCTTCGATGAGATCGAGAAGGCGCACCCGGACATCTTCAACAGCCTTCTGCAGATCCTGGAGGACGGTCGCCTGACCGACAGCCAGGGCCGGGTGGTCGACTTCAAGAACACCGTCATCATCATGACCACCAACCTGGGCACCCGCGACATCGCCAAGGGCGTCTCGCTCGGCTTCTCCGCCGGCCCCGACACCCGGTCGGACTACGACCGGATGAAGGCCAAGGTGACCGACGAGCTCAAGCAGCACTTCCGTCCCGAGTTCCTCAACCGTGTTGACGACACCATCGTCTTCCCGCAGCTGACCCAGGCCGAGATCGTCCAGATCGTCGACCTGATGGCGGCGCGGCTGGACGAGCGGCTCAAGGACAAGGACATGGCGCTGGAGCTCACCCAGGCCGCCAAGGAGCTGCTGGCCAAGAAGGGTTACGACCCGGTGCTCGGTGCCCGACCGCTGCGTCGCGCCATCCAGCGCGAGATCGAGGACCAGCTCTCCGAGAAGATCCTCTTCGGCGAGCTCGGCCCGGGCCAGATCGTCCTGGTGGACGTCGAGGACACCGGTGGTCAGGACAAGACCAGCGACAAGGTCTTCACCTTCGAGGGCCAGGAGAAGCCCGCCGACGTGCCGGACACCGTGCCGGTGGAGGAGCAGGCTGGCTGATCACCTCAGCTGATCGACCGTGATGGGGCGGCACCGCAGCAGCGGTGCCGCCCCATCGGTCGTTTCGTGCCCGACGCTCGACCGCGGATAGGGTTGCGCCCATGACCTTGCGCGAAGCGACCGCCGCCGAGATCGCCTCCTGGGAGGACCTCGTCTGGCAGACCCCCGCCGGTGTCGACCTGATGCAGCTGCAGCCCTACGCCCAGGTGAAGTCGGCGACCTGGGCGTACCGACAGATGGTGCACACCCTCCCCGGCGTGGGCGACCTCCCGGTGCTCTACCTGATCCGCAAGGTCCCGCCGTTCGGCCAGTTCTGGTACGCCCCGATGGGGCCGCGGGTCACCGATCCACAGCATCTGCAGATCATCTGCGACGACCTGAAGGACTGCGGCGCCTTCGCCGTCATCATGGAGCCCGCCATCCCGGCAGAGGGGCCCGAGACCAAGGCGGAGCTGATCTCCTCCGTGCCCGGGCTCGAGGACTTCATCCCGCTCCAGCCAGGCACCAGCACCGTCTTCATCGACCTGACGCCCTCGGAGGAGGACCTGCTCGCCTCCTTCCGGCAGCGGGCTCGCCGCTACATCCGCAAGACCGGCGACGCGGTGATCGAACACCGCACCGACGACGAAGCCTTCGAGAAGCTCTGGACGCTCTACGTCCCCACCATCTCGGACCGGGCCGGGTTGCCCCTGCGGCCCAAGGAGTACTACCTCGACGCCTGGAAGCTCTACCGAGACCTCGGTCAGGGCCACGTCATCCTCGCCTACTCCGAGCAGGGCAAGGAGGAGCCGGAGGCGGGCATCTACCTGTGGCAGCACCGCGACCTGGGCTACTACCGGGACGGTGGCTCGATCCGGACCCCCGCGGCCAACGGCCTGCAGTACCGCGTCCAGTGGGAAGCGATGCGGTGGTGCAAGGAGCAGGGCGCGACCACCTACGACATGTTCGGCGCGCCGCCGAGCTGGTTGGTCGACGACAAGGAGCATCAGATGCACGGCCTGGTGCAGTTCAAGACCGCCTTCGGTCAGATCACCGACACCGTGGGCACCATGCGCCTGGTGCTCGACCCCAAGCGCACCGCAGCCTGGGACAGACTCGGCGTCAAGATCTACTGGCGGCTCGGCCGCCGCAAGAACCCGCTCTTCTACTGACCACCGGTCACCAGAAGGCGTCGCCAGGCTCGCGGCGCTGCACCCTCGTGACGACCCGTTGCCCGATCCGCTGCCACACGGCATACCGGCGGGGGCGCAGCACCAGGTCGAAGGCACCGACCCAGTCCGTGACCTGCCGCTCGAAACCCCGTTTGAAGATGCCCAGACCGTGGCGCAGGTCGGCCTTGTCCTCGAGTTTGCTGGAGTGCGGGGTGCCCACCAGGTCGTAGACCTTGGCCCCCTGTTCGATCGCCCAGCGCATCCCTTCGTACTGCACCAGCTGGCTGACGCCGGGGACCGGCCTGCGGCGCACGCTGGCCCCTTCCTTGTAGGCGCCGACCTGCCCGATCACGGTCACCAGCGCCCAGGCGGTCATCTCACCGTCCACCCGGGCCGTGATCACCTTCGCGCGCCCGGAGCGCACCAGGAGTTTCCACGACTCCACGAAGTAGTCGCGTCCCCGCACCCCGAGCCCCTGGTCGGTCACGAGCTCGTCCCACAGGGCATACATCTGCTCGTAGGTGTCCTCGCTGTCCGGGGCCCGGGTGACCTCCACCCCCTCGCGCTGCGCGCGGCGCACCATATTGCGGGTCTTGCTGGGGTAGGCCGCCAGGAGCTCCTCGGGCGCGTCCGGCAGCCGGAAGATCACGGTGGAGGAGTTGGGCTGGACCGGAGGAACCCGGACCAGCCCCAGCGTCTCGATCGCGGCGAGGTTCTCCGGTGTCTCGAGGATCTCCGGCTCGATGCGGACGAAGAGGACCCCCTGCTCACGGGCTGCCTCGCGCAGGTCCTCGATGATCGGGGCGAGGTCCTCCACGGTGCTCACGCACGGCCCCTTCGGCAGGTACCAGATCGTGCCGAAGCCCGGCGCCTTCTTGGTGTGGATGGTCAGCGCCACACCGTGCGAGAGCGCGTAGCGGGGCTCCCAGCGCGCCAATGTCTTGACCTGCCCCAGGACATGGCTCTGGAAGATGGTGCCGCGCGACGGGGTGGACGCGATGAGGTCATCCCACTCCTGTGCCGAGGTCGGTGATGCGAAGGTGAGGGACATGGTGCGAAGTCTAATTCGGGGTAGCCTCGGTGGGTGCCCGTCCTTGACCTGACCGACACCTCAGCCGTCGACCGTTATGACGCCTTCGTCCGATCCCACCCGCACCGGTCGATCACCCAGGACCGCCAGTGGGGCGTCGTCAAGAACGACTGGGGGCAGGAGGCGGTCTACCTCGAGGAGAGCGGGGAGATCGTCGCCGCGATGACGCTGCTCGTCCGGCGGCTGCCTGGTGGTTTCACAGTGCTCTACGCCCCGCGCGGGCCGCTCGTGGACTGGTCGGACAAGGCGTTGGTGCTCCAGATCCTGGCCGAGGCCGATCCGCTCGTGAAGAAGCACCGCGCGATCATGCTCCGCATCGA
Source organism: Ornithinimicrobium pulveris (assembly GCF_050261105.1). Lineage (GTDB taxonomy): Bacteria > Actinomycetota > Actinomycetes > Actinomycetales > Dermatophilaceae > Ornithinicoccus. The sequence goes on from NZ_CP189837.1 coordinate 496,325, forward strand.
CCCCGAGATCCGCTTCGACGCCGAGCTCGACGCCTGGATGCGCGACCAGCCCGGCTGGGTGGTTAAGAACGTCGGGGCGCAGAAGGACCAGGTGATCCAGCCGCGCTACAACATGGTGGTCTCGCTGCGGGATGAGCAGGGCGCTCTGCTCACCGAGGACGCCCTGATGGCGAAGTACAACAGCACCGCGCGGCGGATGGTCCGCAACGCCCGCAAGAAGGGTGTCGAGGTCGGCCACGGGCGCTCGGATGCGGACCTGCGCACCTTCCATGACGTCTACACCTTCATGGGTCGCCGCAACGAGATCACCACGCGTGGGCTGCCCTACTTCCACCGCATCCGGGATGCCTTCGAGGACCGCACCACGGTCGCCACGGTCCGGCACGAGGGTGACGTGCTCGCCGCGGCCGTCACCGTCGACTACTACGGCAAGCTCTACTACCTCTACGCCGGGTCCAACGACACCAAGCGGAACCTCTACCCCAACCACCTGATGAACCACGAGCTCATGCTCTGGGGGCTGGGCCGGGAGGCCCAGTCCTACGACCTCGGCGGGGTCTTTGAGATCGACGAGTCGGACGGGCTCTACTTCTTCAAGCGCTCGCTGGCCAAGACCGACGGCGTCACCGAGCTCATCGGCGAGGTCGACATCGTGCACAACACCCTCCTGTATGCCGCGCTCGCGCACCTTCTCCCGCGGGTCCAGCACGGGCGGCGCACGGTGTCGGCCGCGGTGTCGCAGGCGCGCAAGAAGGTCCCGGCCCGGCTCTCCGGTCAGGCCGGCAGCCGGAAGTAGTCGTCGTCCAGCGGCTCGACCAGCCGGTCGGCCACGAGGGCGTCGAGGCAGCGATCCCGCTGCAGCGCATCTGGCCACAGCTCCCGCAGGCGCCGCCCGGGGACCGGTTCGGTCGCCTCCCGCAGCAGTTGCACCATCAGCCCGCGGCACTGGCGGTCGGTGCCCGCCCACGCCTGTCCGCGCCGCGGCGGGCCGTCGTAGGGCGGGGACCCGGCCAGCCGCCAGGCGCACAGGTCGGCCACCGGGCACTCTCCGCACCGGGGAGATCGAGCGGTGCAGACCAGCGCGCCGAGCTCCATCACGGCGACATTCCAGCGCGCGGACTCTGCGTCGTCCTGCGGCAGAAGGGTGGTGGCCAGGGCGACCTCGGCCCGGGTGAGCGAGGGCGAAGGGAGCGCGGTCCCCGTCACGAGGCGGGCGTGCACCCGGCGGACGTTGGTGTCGACGACCGTGGTTCGCCGCCCGAAGGCGAAGGCCGCAACCGCCGCGGCCGTGTAGTCACCGACCCCGGGCAGCGTCCGCAGTGTCTCCTCCTCGCCGGGCACCTGGCCCCCGTGCTCGTCCCGGATCGTCGTGGCTGCAGCGTGCAGGCGGAGCGCTCGGCGCGGGTAGCCGAGCCGGTCCCAGGCCCGCACCGCCTCTCCGGCAGGATCGCCCGCGAGGTCGGTCGGGGTGGGCCAGCGTTCCAGCCACCTCTCCCAGACCGGACGCACCCTGGCCACCGGGGTCTGCTGGAGCATCACCTCGGAGACGAGCACGCCCCACGGTGAGCACCCGGGGCGGCGCCAGGGCAGGTCGCGCTGGGCGACGGCATACCAGGACAGGATCCGGGTATGCAGTGTCTCGGGTCGGGCGGGCACGCTCAGGAGTAGCGCTCCAGGATCGAGGCCTCGGCGAGTCGGGACAGGCCCTCGCGGACCGCCCGAGCGCGGGCCTCGCCGACACCCTCGACCTCCATCAGCTCATCTAGGCCGGCCGAGAGCAGCGCCTGGAAGGAGCCGAAGTGGTCCACCAGGCGCTCGACGATCGCGCCCGGCAGGCGCGGGATGCGGTGCAGCAGCCGGTAGCCGGAGGGGCTGAGCGAGAGGTGGTCCATCCCGTCGCCGATCACCGTGATGCCCAGGCAGCGGGCGACCGCCTGCAGGTCCAGCAGTTCGGTCCCGTCCAGGGCGGCCAGCTGCGTGAGCACCTCGGGCGGCTCGTGCGTGCCGTCGGCAGCGGAGGCGTAGTCGCGGATCACCAGCTCGCGGTCGCGGCCGATGCCCCCGGTGAGCTCATCGAGCTGCAGGGCGACCAAGCGACCGTCGACGCCGAGCTCGACGACATACTGCTCGATCTCGGTGCTGATCCGGCTCACCATCTCCAGACGCTGGAGCACCGAGGCGACCTCGCGGATCGTGACCAGGTCCTCGATCTCCAGCGCCGACAGGTTCGCGGTGACCTCATCCAGGCGGGCCCGGTAGCGCTCGAGCGTCTGCAGGGCCTGGTTGGCCTGGGCCAGGATCTGGGCGCGGGACTCCAGGACGTGCCGCAGGTCGCCGACGTAGAGGGCGACGATCGCCATCGACTGACTGACCGAGATCACCGGCATCCCGGTCTGCTTGGCCACGCGCTCGGCGGTGCGGTGCCGGGTGCCGCTCTCGCGGGTCTCGATCGAGGGGTCGGGGACGAGCTGGGTGGCGGCCCGGACGATGTGGCCGCCCTCGCGGTCGAGGATGATCGCGCCGTCCATCTTGGCCAGCTCGCGCAGCCGGGTGGCGGAGAACTCGACGTCCAGCTCGAAGCCGCCCGTGCTGATGGAATCGACGACGCGGTCGCTGCCGAGCACGATGAGGGCCCCGGTGCGACCACGCAGGATCCGCTCAAGCCCGTCGCGCAGGTCGGTGCCCGGAGCCACCGCGGCGAGCGTCGCCCGCAGCATCTCCTCGTGGGATCGTTCGGCCACCGACATCAACTCCCCTTTCAGCGCACCGGTTGCGCAGATCTTAGGCGGCAGCCGGTGGGGGACCTACGGCTGGTCCCCATTCTTTACGCCATCGTGATCTGCGCTGGAGACGCCATCGTGACCTGCGCCGGCGACGCCATCGTGACCCGCGCCGGCGACGCCATCGTGACCCGCGCTGGCGCGCGCCACCGTCATCACGGTGGCGGCCGCCTCGGCGAGGGTGGCGACCTCGTGCACGCGCATGCCGCTCGGCGGTCGACCCTCGGACAGTGAGCCGGTGGGCACGACCGCCTCGGTGAAGCCGATCCGGGCGGCCTCGGCGAGCCGGCGGGGGAGCCCGGTGACCGGGCGCAGGTCGCCCGCCAGCCCGACCTCCCCGACCGCGATGGTGCCGACGGGTAGGGCGAGGTCGAGCATCGAGCTGGTCAGGGCCAGCGCGAGCGCGAGGTCGGCAGCGGGCTCGCCCAGGCGGACGCCGCCGACGGTTGAGGCGTAGCAGTCCTGCTTGCCCAGCGGCACCCCGGCCCGCTGCTCCAGCACCGCCATCACCATGGCTAGCCGGGAGGAGTCGAGGCCGCTCGTGGTCCGCCGCGGCGACCCGCCCTGGGAGTCGCTGACCAGCGCCTGCAACTCGGCGACCAGCGGTCGGCGGCCCTCGAGGGTCACGGTGACGCAGGTGCCTGGGACGGGTCGGTCCCGGCTGGTCAGGAAGAGCCCGCTGGGGTCAGGCAGCTCGGTGATCCCGGAGTCGCCCAGGTCGAAGCAGCCGACCTCGTCGGTCGGTCCGAAGCGGTTCTTCACGGCCCGGACGAGCCGGAGGCGGGAGTGCCGTTCGCCCTCGAACTGCACCACCACGTCGACGAGGTGCTCGAGGACGCGGGGACCCGCGATCGACCCGTCCTTGGTGACCTGGCCGATGAGGACGGCAGCGGTCCCGCGGCTCTTGGCGGCCTGGATCAGCGCGGACGCGACCTCGCGCACCTGGCTGACATTGCCGGGGGCGCCCTCGACGTCGGCGGAGGCGATCGTCTGCACGGAGTCGACCACGACGAGAGAGGGATCGGCCTGCTCGACCTGGCCCAGCACGGTGGCCAGGTCGGTCTCGGCGGCCAGGTAGAGGGTGTCGGCGAGCGCGCCGATCCGCTCAGCGCGCAACTTGACCTGGGCTGCGGACTCCTCGCCGGAGACGTAGAGCACCGACTCGCCGCCCCGTGCTGCGCGGGCCGCCACGTCCAGGGCCAGGGTGGACTTGCCGATCCCCGGCTCGCCGGCCATCAGCACGACGGCGCCGGGGACGATGCCGCCGCCGAGGACCCGGTCGAATTCACCGACCCCGGTGGAGCGGGCCTGCGCGGTCTGGGCGTCGACCTCGGCGATCGGCACCGCCGCCCGTGCCGGGGAGACCGCGGTGGTCCGCACGGCGGTCTGGCCGCCGATCTCGGTCACGGTGCCCCATGCCTGACACTCCCCGCAACGCCCGACCCACTTCACGGTGGTCCAGCCGCACTCCGCGCACCGGTAGCCGGACCGGGTTCCACTGCTCTTCTTCGCCACGTCAGCCAGGGTAGGTGGCGGCACCGACAAGGTGGCTGTCGTCCACCTCGTCACCCCGCGGGCGGGGGCGTACCTGGCGCCATCGACTCACGCGGTGCCCACGGGCCGTCTCAGCGGCGGCACAACTGGGGGAAGATCCGGCAGATCCAGCTCGACGCCGTCTCTGCCCGGTCCAGCCCGGCCGTGCGGGAGGAGGTCTCAGGTGCCTTGATGCCTGCGGCTCCGGCCAGCTTCAGCGCGACCCGGGCGGAGCCGTCCGCCGCCGGGATCACCTCGACGACCTGGGCCGGGCGCCCGCCGGAGGTGGGAAGCTGGGCGAGGAGGGGCAGGGAGGGAGCGGGCTGGCCCTCGGTCAGGGTCAGCAGCACGATCCCGGGCGCGATGAGCTCCCCGGTCCCGAGGTGCTTCCCGGGCAGGCCGCCCTCGCCGACGGTGAGGATCGGCACGTTCACGACGGTGTTCATGCGGGACAGTGTGCACCGTCACCGGCGCGCTGCGGCGGTGGCTGGATGCATGAGGAGGGGAAGCAGGGCCCGACCCTCGGGCTGCGCCCGGCCGGCGGGCGAGGACGGTGCGCCCCGGCGCGAGGTGAGAAGGGCGTCCACGGCGGCGAGGTGGTCCGCGCACAGCTGCGCGAGCACGGCATACGCCTGGGGCCCGATGAGCTCGACCAACTCGGCCTGCAACGAGACGTAGACCGGCTCCACACCGGTATGCGCAACCGGCTCGTTGGTGCAGTACCAGTCCAGGTCGTGGCCACCTGGTCCCCACGCGCGGCGGTCGTACTCGGTGATCGTGATCTCCAGGTAGGAGGAGCCGTCCATCTCCTCGACGTCGCGGTAGGTGCGGCGCACGGGCAACTGCCAACAGACGTCCGGCTTGGTGGTGAGCGGCTCCAACCCCTCGGCGACTGCGTGCTGATGGAGGGCGCACCCGGCTCCAGCGGGGAAGCCGGGGCGGTTGAGGAAGATGCAGGCCCCGTCGAGCACCCGGGTGGCGCCGGGGCCCGGGGTCCCACCCGTGTCCTCGTCCCCGGGCTCGTGCTCGACCAGCCAGCCTTCTTCCAGCCCTGGGTCCCGAAGCTGCCACTCATCCGGCCCCAACGACTCGACCACGGCCCGCACCCGGGCGAGGTCGTCGGCATCGGTGAAGTGCGCGCCCAGCGTGCAGCACCCGGCATCCGGCTCGCCGGCGTCGATACCGGGGCAGGCCCCTGCGCCATACAGGCACTGCCAGCGTGAGGTGAGCCAGGTGAGGTCGACCCGCACCCGTTGCGCGGGCTCGGCAGGATCGGTGAACTCGGCCCAGGCGCGAGGGGCATCGAGCGGGGTGGCGGTCACCGCGACAGCGTAGGTGGGATACTCAGGACCATGCGCCTCGGTGTGATCGATGTCGGCTCCAACACCGTGCACCTGCTGGTCGTGGACGCCTACCACGCCGGGGCACACCCCATGCCGGACTACTCCCACAGCACCGTGCTCCGGTTGGCCGAGCACCTGACCCCCGAGGGGAACATCTCCGACGAGGGGGCCCGGCGGCTGGCGGACTTCGTCGCCGAGTGCGTGGAGGTCGCCGACGAACGTGGCGTGAGCCGGTTGATGGGGTTCGCCACCAGCGCCATCCGCGACGCCGGCAACACCCAGGCGGTGCTCGACCTCGTCAAGGACCGCTCCGGGGTGGACCTCGACGTGCTGGACGGAGAGGACGAGGCGCGGGTGACCTTCCTGGCCGCCCGGCGCTGGTTCGGCTGGTCGGCCGGACGGCTGCTGCTGGTCGACATCGGCGGGGGCTCGCTCGAGCTCGCCGCTGGGCTGGACGAGGAGCCGGACGCGGCCTTCTCGCTGCCGCTCGGAGCGGGGCGCCTGACCCGCGAGCTGAGCCAGGACCCCCCGGGTAAGGCGGAACTGCGGGCGCTGCGCAAGCGCGTGCGGTCCGAGATCGCCACCGTCCAGCCGCGGCTCGCGCGGGTGGGGGAGCGGCACCTGACGGTGGGCACCAGCAAGACGATCCGTTCCCTCGCCCGGGCGTGCGGGGCTGCGCCCCGGGGAGATGGCCCGTATGTCGCACGCTCGCTCGCGCACGCCGACCTGGCCGACCTGGTGGGTCGGCTGGCGTCGATGCCCGCGGCCAAGCGGTCCGACCTGCCGGGCGTCTCCGCCTCGCGTGCGCCCCAGCTGCTCGCCGGCGCCGTGGTGGTCGAGGCCGCGATGGACCTCTTCGGCGTGGAGGAGCTGGCGGTCTGTCCGTGGGCGCTGCGCGAAGGACTCATCCTGCGCTTCCTGGACGGACTCACCGGGAGGGTGGCATGAACGCCATCCCGGTCCACCTGTCGACGTCCTCGGTCTATCCGGAGAACGCCGCCTACGCCTTCGACCTGGCCGAGCGGTTGGGCTATGACGGGGTGGAGATCATGGTCTGGACCGATCCGGTGACGCAGGAGGCCGGGGCGCTGCGGGCGCTCGCGGACCTGCACCACCTGGAGATCGGGGCGATCCACGCACCGACCCTGCTGCTCGCCCAGCGTCTGTGGGGGTGGGAGCCATGGGTCAAGATCGAGCGGGCGCTGGACCTGGCCGCCGAGGTCGGCGCCGGCTGCGTCGTCGTGCACCCGCCCTTCCGCTGGCAACGGGGGTATGCCGAAGGTTTCGTCGAGGGGGTCGCGGAGCGGCAGGCGCGCTGGGGCGTGAAGATCGCGGTGGAGAACATGTTCCCCTGGCGCTCCGGCGTCAACGCGATGCAGGCCTATCTGCCGGGGCCGGACCCGCGCGACTTCCCCTACGGTGACGTCACCCTCGACATCTCGCACGCGGCCACCGCCGGGACCGATGCGTTGGAGTTGGCGCGCGATCTGGGCGACCGGGTGAGCCACCTGCATCTCGGTGACTCCTTCGGCTCGTTCAAGGACGAGCACCTGGTGCCGGGGCGGGGCAACCAGAAGTGCGCCGAGGTGCTGGAGCACCTCGTGCAGACCGGCTTCGAGGGCGTGGTCAGCGTGGAGGTGGGCACCCGGCGGATGAAGCGCGAGGCCCGCGAGCAGGCGTTGGCCGAATCGCTCGCCTTTGGGCGGGAGCACCTGGGTCAGCACGACTCGCCCGGGGCTGCCCCACGCACCTCCTGACCGGCGCTCCCGGAGGTGGCGCGGGAGTACATTCAGGGCTGTGACGAAGAATGCCGTCGAGGTCCGCGACCTGCGGGTCAGCAGAGGACGTCGCGAGGTGCTCCACGGGATCGACCTGGATGTCCCGGTCGGTCAGATCGTCGGGTTGCTGGGGCCCAGCGGAGGTGGCAAGAGCACCCTGATGCGCGCCGTGGTCGGGGTGCAGGAGAAGGTCACCGGGACCGTGCGGGTGCTGGGGGAGACTGCCGGCAGCACCGGGCTGCGCCGGCGGGTCGGCTACGTCACCCAGTCGCCGAGCGTCTACCGCGACCTGACCGTCCGGCAGAACCTGCGCTACTTCGCCACCTTGGCAGGGGTGCGCCGCGGGCTCCGCGCCGAGGTCGACCGGGCGCTGGAACGGGTGGACCTGCGTAGAGAGTTTGAGAACCCCTGCCCAGCCCTGAAAACCCTATCTTTGCGCAGGTCACGCGGCTTCTACAAGCAGGACCGCCGTTCGTCGGGGGCCGACAGTGGCGGACTCGCGCGGTCGGATGGTGCGGTCAGTTGAGATGGCTCAAACCCTTCTGCGCCCCGAACAGGTCGACGATCTGGTGTCGGAGTATCGGTCGGGAGCGACGCTTGTGGAGCTGGCGGCGCAGTTCCGCGTGAACCGCCGAACTGTGGCCGCCCACTTGGTTCGTCGGGAGGTTCCGATCCGACGCGGGAGCTTCGACCCTTCCCGCATCCATGAAGCGCGCGCCGACGTAAGAGTCCCGTGGAGTGGTGGGGTTTGGGGAGTGGGTGTGGCTCTCTGACGTAGAGGGGTCATCGGCGAGATGCTCGGTGTGTACCGCCAAGCACTCACCAGAGGAGATCTCACCGATGACCCTTCCCCAGTCTGCCGTGTCCGACCTGCTGGACGCACTTCGCGCCGGTGACGGCGTGGACCTTGTGCGCGAGTCCGTGCGCATGGTCCTGCAGGAGCTGATCGAGGCCGAGGCCACCGAGGCGATCGGCGCCGGCCGCTACGAACGCACGCCCGGGCGGGTGACGGAGCGCAACGGCACCCGCCCGAAGCTGTTGACGACCAAGGGCGGTGACGTCACGGTCGCGCTGCCCAAGCTGCGTCAGGGCAGCTTCTTCCCCTCCATCGGCTGTCAGTACACCTCGACCCAGCTCGCCGACGCGGCCAAGGAGCTGGGCGTGCTCCTGTCAGTCGGGCGCACCGGCGTGTGCTGGGACAACGCCCAGATCGAGAGCTTCTGGTCGACCCTGAAGACCGAGTTCTACGACCGCTACTCCTTCGCCACCAGGCCCGAGGCGATCCACGCGGTCAGTTCCTGGATCGAGAACGTCTACAACCGCCGCCGGCGGCACAGCGCCCTCGGCCAGATCCCTCCGGTAACGTTCGAGCACCGGACCATCACCGCGGCCCAAGAAGCCGCTTAACCGATGTCCACCAGACGGGGTCAACCCCAGAGTGGAGATGTCGGAGCCGAGCGTGAAGTGCTGCTGGTAGCGGTCGGAGTAGTCGATGTTGCGCAGTGGCCTACATCGCTGCCTTCGACGCGTCTCGGATGCATCCTGACGGTACCGGGCTATCGGGGTGTGGCGACGTGTTCGAGTGCATCAATGTCGAGGATGGAGACGTCTCGGCGTCCGTGGAGTTCGATGATGCCGGAGGTGGAGAGCGCGGCGAGGCGTCGGCTCAGGGTTTCGGGCGTGGTTCCGAGGTAGGCGGCGATGTCTTGTTTCGCCATCGGCAGCCTCACCGTGGGTACGCCTGCTCGCATGCTGCCGGGCAGATCTAGCAGGTAGGCCGCCACGCGGGCGTTGACGTCGCTGGAGGTGACGGCGCCCAGCAGTCGCTCGACTGAGGAGAGCCGGTCGGAGAGTGTCCGCAGCATCCGCTGACTGATGTCGGGGTAGTCGCGGAGCAGGGCCGAGAGGTCGGCGTGGTCGAAGACGCACATCCGACTGTCTTCTAGCGCGACGACGAGGTCGACCGGGCGGTGGCCCGTCAGGAAGGCCCGTTCTCCCACGACATCACCGTCTGTCACCGTTCGCAGAATCTGTTCCTGACCATTGGCCGCCGTGTGGCTGACCTTGAGCTGTCCGCTGTGCATCACCAGCAGACGCGACACCGACTGTCCGGGGGAACAAACAATATCCCCCTTGTGGACGCACACCGGGCGAACGAAGTCGGCGACGTGCAGCTGCTCCTGGCGCGTCAGTCCTTGGAAGATCGGTACGCGAGCTACGCACAGGTCATCCTCAGACATGCCTCAAGCCTACCGGAATCGGCGCGGGCGCCACCGTCCCAGATGCCCCAGGGGGCGCCTCGTACGGTGCCGTCCGGACTTGACCTGGGTCAAGGAGTTCGCAGTGGCGCGAACCTATCGTGAAGGTGTCAATACGGAACACCACCAAGAAAGGGATTCTCACAATGACTACCTCCACCGCCACCCACACCCTTTTGAGGGCCGAGGGATTCTCCTGCCCGTCCTGCGTGGCGAAGATCGAAAAGCAGGTCGGCCGCCTCAAGGGTGTCGAGAACGTGAAGGTCCATTTCGCCTCATCCCGCATCGAGATCGACCACGACGCCGAGCGCGTCTCCGTGGATGACCTCGTGACTGCCGTGGCGAAGGCCGGCTATAAGGCCACTCCTTCAGCCTTCTGAGGCACGCGGGCCCCTGTGGGGTCGCACATTTTTCGCTCATACCCGATCTGCCGGTCCGCTGGCACTCATCGCAGAAAGGTCGTACCCGAAAGTGAACAGGCTCCAGAAATGGGTCTATGGGAATTGGTCTGTTCCCGTCGTGTCCGGCGTGCTCATCATCATCTCGTTCGCCGTTCAGCGGCTGGCCGAGGGTGCGGCCAACCTCACCGTCAGCCCCCAGTGGTGGCTCGATGCCGGCGCCCACGCCACACATGCCACGGCGGTCTTCACCCTCGCGGATGTCTTCATGGTCGCCGCCGCCGTAGCCGCCGGCTACGGGATCGTGATCAAGGCGGTTCGTGCCCTGATCGCCAAGGTCATCGGCATCGACCTGCTGGTGTCGGTGGCGGCCATCGGCGCGGTCATCATCGGCAACTTCTGGGAGGCCGCGGCGGTCACGTTCCTGTTCGCGATCGGCCACGCCCTGGAAGCTGCCACCTTGAACAAGACCCGCTCGGCACTGGCCGAGCTGGTCGCGGTGGCACCGGATTCCGCCGTCGTTGTGCGCGATGGTGAGCAACAGGAGATCCCTGCCGGACAGGTGAGGATGGGCGAGATCGTCCTGGTCAAGAACGGCGCGAAGGTCCCCGTGGACGGCCAGGTCGTCTCCGGCACTGGTGCCATCGACGAGGCCTCCATCACCGGCGAGTCGATCCCGGTGGAGAAATCCAAAGGTGACCAGGTGTTCGCCGGCACTGTGTCCCGGGGCGGCTTTTTGCAAGTGTTGGCTACGGGCATCGGTGCGGATACCACCCTGGCCCGCATCATTCACCGGGTGGAGGAGGCCCAGGACGCCAAGGCCCGCACCCAGGCCTTCATGGACCGCTTCTCCCGCTGGTACACCCCCGCCGTGATGGTGCTGGCGCTGGTGGCCGGAGTGATCGCCGGTGACGTGGTTCTGGCGTTGACTTTGCTGGTCATCGGCTGCCCCGGTGCCCTGGTGATCTCCATTCCGGTCGCGATCGTGGCCGGTATCGGCCGGGCCGCCCGTAATGGCATCCTGATCAAGGGCGGCGAGTTCCTGGAGACCTCGGCGAGGATCTCGGCGGTCGCCGTGGACAAGACCGGCACCCTCACCGAGGGCCAACCTGTCCTGACCGACGTCGTCGTCCTTGACCCCGCACGGGAACGTGCCGACGTGCTGCGCTGGGCTGCTGCGGCCGAGGCCGGGTCGGAGCACCCGCTGGCCCGTCCCATTCTTCAGACGGCGCGCGATGAGGGGGTGGCCCCCGACGGGGTTCCCGGCACCGTCATGCCGGTCCCCGGTAAGGGCATCGTGTCCGACGTTGCCGGCCAGCGGGTGCTCATCGGTAACCAGCCGCTGCTTGACCAGTACGGCGTTCCCGACGACGGCAGCGCAGCTCAGGCGGCGGAATCGCTAGCCTCCGACGGCAAGACGCCGATGATCGTGGCCGTCGACGACCAGGTGATCGGCGTCGTCGCCGTCGCCGACCAAATCCGCCAGGATGCCCCCGAGATGGTCGCCCGGCTCCACCGAGCCGGTGTCGAGAAGGTGGTCATGCTCACCGGTGACACCCGGCTGGTGGCCGAGGCCGTCGGGAAGGCCACCGGGATCGACGAGATCCACGCCTCTCTGCTCCCAGAAGACAAGCTGGACGTGGTCGCACAGCTACAGCGCCAGGGCCACACGATTGCCATGGTCGGGGACGGCGTCAATGACGCCCCGGCGCTGGCCACCGCCAACATCGGCGTGGCGATGGGTGCGGCAGGCTCGGCCGTGGCCGTGGAGACCGCGGACATCGCCCTGATGGGTGACAACCTGCTCAAACTGCCGGAGGCCATCGGCCTGGCCAAGCGGACCGTGTCCGTGATGCGACAGAACATCGCGATCGCCCTGATCACCGTGGTGCTGCTGCTGGCCGGTGTTTTCGCCGGCGGGGTGACCATGTCCGTCGGCATGCTCGTCCACGAAGCCTCCGTACTGGTGGTCATCGCCAATGCGATGCGACTGCTGCGGAAGACCCGCGGTTCGACCGCGACGCCACAGAGCGAGAGGACCACCGAGAAAGGGGCGAAGCAGGTAACCGCCTGACGCCGAATCCGCGCCGGGCCCTGGCGCCACGGGGTCGGACGCCCCGGACACGGATAGACACGAAAGCTCAGACAGCCGACACGCCCCACACAGACAGCTACACAGGAAGCAGAGGAGATCAGCCATGACCGAGAAGAACTTCAGCCTTGGAGACAACGTCGAGCACTTCACCATCGCGGACGTCGCCCGGGACAACCCGGACTTCCGGAAGGTGCTGTGGACCGGCGAACACGCCCAGATCGTCGTCATGACCATCCCGCCTGGCGGCGAGATCGGGGACGAGGTCCACGAACACACCGACCAGATCCTGACCTTTGTCTCCGGTACCGGCGAGGCCGACCTCAACGGCCACACCCACCCCATCGAGGCAGGCGACCAGTGCGCGGTTCCTGCCGGCGCCCAGCACAACTTCCGCAACACTGGCGATCAGCCGCTGGTGCTCTACACCGTCTACAGCCCGCCGGAACACGCTATCGGTGTCGCCTTCGCCACCAAGGGTGAAGCCGACGCTGCCGAGGCCGCTGGCCGAGACGAACCACCGCGGCACTGAACAACACCGTCCTGGCGAACCCACTGCGACGCCAAATCCGAACCACTGAGAGAGAGTCCATCCCATGTCCAAGGTCTACGTGTTCAACGACTATGGCGGGCCCGAGACCCAGCAGTTAATCGGCTCTTCCCAGCTGCGGTGGGGGTGAGTTCGTGACGCGCCGAGGGGCGTTGGTGTCGGGGTGAGGGGGTCGAGGTCCTCAAGATCGGAAGCGACCAAGCATTCCGAGAACCTCGAGGACCTCGACGATGGACCACCCTACGTCGTGCTGCCGTGCCCTCGGCGCGGCCGACGCCTACTGCGACAACTGCGACCTGCTCGTCGGGCTGGAGGGCTATCACGTCCTGGACGTAGCGCGCGGACCCGACGGGCTGGTCGTGCGGGTGGAGTCACCGCCGGGCCCGGTGGGGTGCCCGGACTGCGGAGTGCGCGCGACCTCGCGGGGCCGGCGCGAGCACCGGTTGGTCGACATCCCGGCGTTCGGGACGCCCGTGAGGCTGGTCTGGGTGAAGCGGACCTGGGGTTGTGGAGAGTCGTCGTGTCCGCGGCGCTCGTTCACCGAGACCGACGAGCGGTTGGCGCCACCACGTTCGACGTGGACGACCCGGGCGAGGTCGTGGGCGGTTGGTCAGCTGCGACGTGAGCACGCCACCGTGCACGGCCTGGCCCGCCAGCTGGGCTTGGGGTGGGACACCGTCTGGTCCGGGATCGAGCCGATCCTGGCCGCGGCAGCAGCCGACGAGTCCCGGTTCACCGGCGTCACCAGCCTCGGCGTGGACGAGCACGTCTGGCACCACGTCTCGACGAAGGCACCCGAGGACGGTGGTCGCGGCCCGAAGGAGTTCACCGGCATGGTGGACCTGACCTGCGATGAGAACGGGCAGGTCAGGGCGCGTCTGCTCGACCTGGTCCCGGGCCGGTCCAAGAAGGCCTACGCCGATTGGCTCACCGACCGGGGCGAGGGCTTCACCGCCGGCGTGCAGGTCGCGACCCTCGACCCGTTCCACGGGTACAAGGCCGCCATCGACGACGAGCTGGCCGAGGCCACCGCTGTGCTCGACGTCTTCCACGTCGTCGCCCTGGGCACCAAGTGCGTCGATGAGGTCCGGCGCCGGGTCCAGCAGGCCACCACCGGGCACCGCGGCCGCAAGGGCGACCCGCTGTACGGCATCCAGAACATCCTGCGCGCCGGCGCGGAGAACCTCACCGACAAGCAGCGAGCCCGGATCGAGCGGGCGTTCGCCGCCAACGAGGCCCACGAGGAGGTCGACCTCACCTGGCAGTGCGCCCAGCAGCTGCGCGCCGCCTACAAGCACGCAGACAAGAGAGAGGGACGCAGCATCGCCGAACGCATCGTCGCTACCTTCCCCACCTGCCCGATCCCCGAGATCGCCCGCCTCGGCCGGACCCTGCGCAAGTGGAAGGAGGCCTTCCTGGCCTACTTCACCACCGGTGCCACGAATGGCGGGACAGAGGCCATCAATGGACTGGTCGAGTTGCACCGTCGCCTGGCTCGAGGCTTCAAGAACAGGTCCAACTACAGGCTCCGCATGCTCCTCATCGGCGGAGGACTCAACCTATGACCCCCACCGCAACTGGGAAGAGCCAGTTAATCGACCGGTCTGTTCCAGTGCCCGGGCACGCAGAGCTGGCCATCGAGGTACGGGCCGCCGGAGTGAACCCTGCCGACTGGAAGATCCGCGAGGGCCAGCTGGGCCGACACTGGAGCCTGCCGGCGCCGATGGGACGTGAGGCCGCCGGCGTGGTCACCCAGCTCGGCGACGGGATCGATGACTTCGCCGTGGGCGACGAAGTGCTCGGGCTGGTGGCACCCGGGCACGGCGGGCTGGCCGAGCACACACTGTTGCGCGTGTCCACGACCGTGGCCAAGCCCGAGGAGATTTCCTTCACCGACGCCGCCACCATCCCGGTGGCCGCGGCGACGGCCTATGACGCCACACACCAGATCGAACTCGAAGCGGGCCAGACCCTGCTGCTGCTGGGCGCTGGCGGCGGGGTGGGACTGATGGCCGCACAGATCGGCCGGGTGCACGAGTTCAGGGTTATCGGTGTGGCCAGCGCAGCCAAGCGGGGCCTGGTCGAGTCCACCGGTGCCATCTTCGTCGAATCCGGTCCGGACCTGCGCGAACGGGTGCGCGAGATCGCCCCTGACGGGGCAGATCTGATTGTCGACCTCGTCGGTGGGGATGCGCTGCGTGCGGTCGCGGACCTGGTGTCTGACCGGACCAGGATCATCTCAGCGGCTGATCCGGACACCGCCGCCGAGCTGGGCGGCCTGGCCCTGGCACGCACGAGTGAGGCTATGGGGAAGATCACCGAGGTGATCCAATACGGGCTGGTCGATCCGCACGTAGGCGCCCAATTCGGCCTGGATGAAGCAGGCCAGGCGATTGCCGCAGTCGAGACCGGACATGCGGCCGGAAAGATCGTCGTGGTGCCCTGAGGCGAGCCCTCTGAGGTCGGACGGGGCGTGGTGAGCACGCGTTTTTCATTCGGGGCGGGCACGCTCCACTGCATTGCTCCTGACCGGGGGCTCAGCTCGACGTGCCCGGATGAGCCGAGAGGCGGGGAGGGTCTCGATGTCGATCGTACCGCCATATGTGCTGGCGACGCGCGCTCCGCAGCCGGGCACGGGTGCATGTGACGGCATCGGTGCGATCACCGCTGGCGGCATTGCGATCACCGCTGGCGGCATTGCGGTCACCGCTGGCGGCGTTGCTTCCATCCCCTTCGCCACGATCGTACTCGCTGCTGTACTGCTCTGTGGATGCAGCCAGCAAGGCACACGTCTGCTGGACGTGCATGGACCGGGCGACGCCTCGGCTCCGGGTCATCCACAGACCGTCGCAACGACGGGCGACGGCGACCCGGACGGTGCGGGCGCGTGACGGCATGCCCGTCGGACGTTTCTCCCCGGTGCTTGCCCGCACACGCTCCATCCATGCTCCGATTTCCCCCATCGCCTACGACTGCGTCAAGTTGATCTTTGTGCGTTCGGGCTCCGCGGTCCTGCTCAGCGAGTTCGGTGAGAAGCCGGTCGCCGTCGGCGATGTCGTGGCGTTGGGGGCAAACACTCTGTGCGGGAGCGAGCCCGAGGGCTGGGTCACGGTCACCACGCTGTACCTGGATCGTGACTACGTCATTGATCAGGTGTTCTGGCAGCACGCAGCGTTGCTGGCCGATCGGTGGGATGCCCAGGGCTTCGCCGACGAGCTGTACTCCGAGCCTGCACAAATATTGCTCCTGGGTGAGGACCGCGTGGGGATGCTGATGCCCTGGCTGGACGAGATGGTCGCGCTCAGTATCGACGGACCCGCAGCGGAGAGTTTCTACCGGCTCCAGGCGCTGCTGTTCGCGGTGCTGGATGTGATCGCCCCTTTCGTCAAGACGACTCCGGTACGACGGACACACTCCCAACGGTTGGCAACGTGGCCCGGCTTGCCCCACCACCGCCGGTTCGCGCCCTTGCGCGCCGAAGCCCGCGAGGCCGCTGGACTCCTTCGCACCGCGACAGCACGTCGATGGACACTGCCCGAGCTTGCCAAGGCAGTGCATCTCTCGCCGTCCCAGCTGGGCCGGGTCTTCGTCGACGCCTACGGGAAAACACCGATGACGTACCTGGCGACATTGCGCGCCCAGGAGTTGGCGCGTCTGCTGCGTGAGACCAATCTGCCGATCGAGGTCGCGATGCGTGAGGTCGGGTGGCACAGCCGCGGTCACGCCGCGCGACTATTCCGCCAGTGTGTCGGAGCAAGCCCGACGCGCTACCGCCAGCTCGTCCGGCAGAAGGCCGCCAGCTGACGACTCGGTGCACATAGGAGCATCATCTACACCCGCTGCGACGACACCAACCGGCGGCTGTGCAACCAGGCATTCTTTACCAAGGTCTTCATCGACGAGGACAACGAGCTGCGGGTCGAGCACAACCGGCCCTTCGAGATGCTCCTTGATCCGCAAGTCAACGCGAAGGCCCTGACCTGGGTCGCAGACGCCAACAAGGCCCGAACCTCGGCCAGCGTTTGCCGTCGGCAAGGGTTCGAGCCTTGTGCGTGGGGTGGACCTGATGTCGCACGCCGACCAGGTGGTCGGGGACCTGTCCGGTGGCCAGTCCTCCCGGGGCCTCGCTCGCGGCCGCGCTGGTGGGCGAGCCCGAGCTGCTGGTCCTGGACGAGCCGACCGTGGGCCTGGACCCGGTCCTGCGCCGGGAGCTGTGGACGCTCTTCCACGAGCTGGCCGACGCCGGGGCCACGCTGCTCGTCAGTTCCCACGTCATGGATGAGGCCACCCGGTGCGACCGGTTGGTGCTGGTGCGCGAGGGGCGGGTGCTCGCCGACGGCTCGCTGGCCGACCTGCTGCAGCGCACCGGGGCCGCGGATGCCGAGGGCGCCTTCCTCGCCCTCGTGGACGCCGAGGAGGCCCGCGCGTGAACCCCCGCCTGCTCTTCGCCACCACCCGGAGGGTGCTCACCCAGCTGCGGGCCGACCACCGCACGATGGCGCTGCTGCTCGTCGTGCCGTGCGTGCTGATCGGGCTGCTCGCCTGGATCTCGGGCGACACCCCGCTCTTCGACCGCATCGGCGCACCCCTGCTGGGGATGTTCCCACTGGTGGTGATGTTCGTGGTGACGAGCGTGGCCACCCTGCGCGAGCGCACGTCCGGCACCCTGGAGCGGCTGCTGTCCACCCCACTCGGTCGGGCCGACTTCCTCGGTGGCTACGCGCTCGCCTTCGGCGTGGTCGCGGTCGTCCAGGCCCTCGTCGCCACCGCCTTCGCCGTCTGGGTGTGCGGGCTCGACGTGGCTGGACCGGTCTGGTGGTTGGTGGCGGTCGCGGTGTGCAGCGCGCTCATCGGCACCGCCCTGGGCCTGCTCGCCAGCGCCTTCGCCCGGACCGAGTTCCAGGCCGTGCAGTTCATGCCCGCGTTCATCCTGCCGCAGTTCCTGCTGTGCGCTGATCGTGCCCCGGGACCAGATGCCGCGAGCCCTGGAGCTGGTGTCGGCGGCCCTGCCCATGTCCTACGCGGTCGACGCGCTCAAGGCGGTGACCAGCCAGGCCGACCCGGCCGCGGACGTTCTGCCGGACCTCGCGGTGCTGGGAGCCTTCATCGTCGGTGCCCTCGCGCTGGCGGGGCTCACCCTGCGGCGACGGACCCCCTGAGGTGACGGACCCCCTAAGGTGACGGACCCACTGAGATGACGGACCCACTGAGATGACGGACCCCCTGACCCGCGCTGCGGCATACAGGGGCGCCGGGTCGTAGCCTGTCCTCCATGGACCTCGCTGATCTCAACCCTGCCACGCTGATGAGGCAGACCCTGCTGGGCATGAGCCGCAATGACACCCTGCGCGACGCCCTCGAGCGGGCCCCGATCACCCGTGATGTGGTCATGCGCTTCATCGGTGGGGCCACGGCGCAGGACGCGCTCGCGGTGGCCACCGAGCTGGTCGACACCCGCCGGCTGGTCACGGTGGACTACCTCGGCGAGGACACGGTCGATCCTCAAATGGCTACCGACACCCGCGATGCCTATCTGGAGCTGCTCTCGGTGCTCGCCGAGGCCGGCCTGACCCAGGGTGGGACCGTCGAGGTGAGCCTCAAGCTGTCCGCGCTGGGGCAGGCCCTGGGACGTGACGGCAACAAGATCGCGCTGGAGAACGCCCGCGCCGTCTGCCAGGCCGCCGCCAATGCCGGCACCACAGTGACCCTCGACATGGAGGACCACACCACCACCGACCCGACCCTGCTGGTCCTGCACGAGCTGCGCAAGGACTGGCCCTGGGTCGGCGCCGTGCTGCAGAGCTACCTCTACCGGACCGAGCAGGACTGTCGAGACCTGGCCTACGAGGGCTCGCGCGTGCGGCTGTGCAAGGGTGCCTACAAGCAGCCCGAGTCGGTGGCCTATCCCGACAAGCAGGACGTGGACCGGTCCTATGTGCGCTGCCTGAAGATCCTGATGGAGGGCGAGGGCTACCCGATGCTGGCCACCCACGACCCGCGCCTCATCGAGATCGCGACGGTGCTGGCGGACAAGGCCCAGCGCGCGCCCGAGAGTTTCGAGTTCCAGATGCTGCACGGCATACGTCCCGACGAGCAGTTGCGGCTCGCTGCCTCGGGCGCCCAGATGCGGGTCTACGTCCCCTACGGCGACGAGTGGTACGGCTACCTGATGCGGCGGATGGCCGAGCGCCCGGCCAACCTGGGCTTCTTCCTGCGCGGCCTGGCCACGAAGGGGTGAGCGGCATGACCATCGCTCTGCTGGGAGCGGGCGTCATGGGAAGCACCCTGCTCGCCGCCCTGGTGCGCTCGGGGCACGACCCCGAGGACCTGGTGGTCAGCGACAAGGCCCCGGAGCGGGCCGAGCAGGTCGCGACCGCGCACGGCGCCCGCATGCTCGATCCCGTCGCGGCCGTGGCGGAGGCTGACGTGGTGGTGCTGGCGGTCAAGCCCCAGGACATGCCCGCCCTGATGGAGCAGGTGCACGACCACATCCGTCCCGGCACCCTCGTGGTCTCGATCGCTGCGGCGATCAGCACCGACTTCCTCGAGCGCCGGTTGCCCGACGGCACCTCGGTGGTGCGGGTCATGCCGAACACCCCGGCCCTGGTCGATCAGGGCATGTCGGGGATGAGCCCGGGCCGACACTGCACTGCGGAGCAGCTGGATGTCGCCCGGGGGCTGCTGGAGAGCGTGGGACGGGTCATCGTGCTCGACGAGTCGCACCAGGACGCGGTCACCGCGATCTCGGGCAGCGGCCCCGCCTACATCTTCTACGTGGTCGAGGCGATGATCGAGGCTGGCGTGCTGCTCGGCCTCCCGCGTGACACCTCCACCGAGCTGGTCGTCCAGACCCTGTATGGCGCAGCCACCATGATCCGCGAGACCGGGGCTCACCCGACGGTCCTGCGGGAGCAGGTCTCCAGCCCTGGCGGCACGAGCGTGGCCGCCCTGCGGGCCCTGGAGGACCACAAGGTCCGGGCCGCCTTCCTGACCGCGATGGAGGCTGCCGCCCGGCGTTCGCGCGAACTTTCGCCCCCGACCGCCTGACCGCTGCGCCGCCTCGCCGTGCGTCACCTGTTGTTCATCCAGGAGGTGTGCGGGCTCCTCGCAGCATCCGCGGCCCGTGTGACACAGTATGGCCATGAGTGAGCTTCGCGTGCGCGTCCTGAATGAGGACGAGTGGCCCAGGTATCGAGAGATCCGACTGCGTGCGCTGCGCGAATCCCCCGAAGCTTTCGTCGCCTCCGCCGAGGAGGAGGAAGCCTTCGATGAGGACGTGTGGCAGGCGCGCATGGAGCGCTCGCGGCGTATCTTGGCCGAGTCCGAGGAGGACGTGGTGGGCGTGGTCAGCATCGGCGCCGGCCACCGGACCACCATCCCCGGTGCCGGGGAGCTCTTCGGCCTGTGGGTGGACCCCCCGCGCCGCGGCACGGGCGTGGCCCGCAAGCTCATGGAGGAGGCCGCCCGCGTCGGCCGGGACGAGGGCCTGCGCCAACTGCTCTACTGGGTCGGCACCGACAATGGTCGCGCTGTCGCCTTCGCCTCCAGCTTCGGCTTCCGTCCCACCGACGACCGCCGCCCGATGCGGATCCACGGCGTCGACGAGGAGGACGCCGAGTCCGAGGAGATGATGATGGTCTACCCGCTCGGCGACCACGGCGGCGTCCCCACCTCGCTCTGATCACCGGGATTAGGGTTGTCCTATGACAGCCCGCGTGATGTGGGACGAGCGCTACACGTCCTACGACTTCGGCCCCGGTCACCCGATGCACCCCTGCCGGTTGGACCTCACCCACCGGCTGTCCCAGGAGCTCGGGCTGCTCGACCATGACGACGTCGATGTCGTCCCGGTCACGGCGGCCACCGAGCAGGACCTGCTCACCGTGCACACCCCCGACCTGATCGAGGCAGTGAAGGCGGCCGCGCAGGACCCCTCGCTGGCCACCGGTCGCCACGGGCTGGGCACCGATGACACCCCGGCCTTTCCTGGCATGCACGAGGCCTCCCTCCTCGCGGTCGGCGGCACCCTGGCCGCCTGCAACGCCGTCTGGGACGGTGAGGTGGAGCGCGCGGTGAACATCGCGGGGGGCCTGCACCACGCGATGCCGGAGAAGGCCAGCGGCTTCTGCGTCTACAACGACATCGCCGTCGGCATCCAGCGCCTGCTGGACCGGGGTGCCCGCCGCGTCGTCTACCTCGACCTCGACGTGCACCACGGTGACGGCGTGGAGCGCTGCTTCTGGAATGACGACCGGGTGATGACCATCTCGATCCACGAGACGGGTCGCGCGCTCTTCCCCGGCACCGGCTTCCCGGGCGACACCGGAGGCCCCAAGGCCCAGGACACCGCGGTGAACGTGGCCTTGCCACCCGGCACCGGGGATGAGGGCTGGCTGCGGGCCTACCAGGCGGTCGTCCCGACCATCGTGCGTGCCTTCCGTCCCGAGATCCTGATCAGCCAGCACGGCTGCGACTGCCACTTCGCCGACCCCCTGGCCCATCTCGCGGTGTCCATGGACGCGATGGCGGTCGAATACCAATGGGTCCGAGAGCTGGCCGACCAGGAAGCCGGTGGCCGCTGGGTCTCGCTGGGTGGCGGCGGCTACGAGCTGGTCGACGTCGTGCCCCGCGCCTGGACGCACCTCATCGGGGTGGCCACCGGCCGGCCCGTCGACCCGACGCTGCCGACCCCACCGCAGTGGCGTCGCTATGTGGAGGACACCTTCGACCGGCAAGCCCCGGCAGCGATGGGGGACCGGGAAGGCCGGCCGATCCGGTTCGGTCGCTGGGAGGACGGCTACGAGCCTGAGGACCCGGTGGACTCGGCGATCATGGCGACCCGCAGAGCGGTCTTCCCCGGCTGGGGACTTGACCCCTACTTCGACTGATCCGTCCCCTCAGAACCCCTGTTCACACCCGGCACAGATGTCGCATTCGTCACTTTTCGCGTGTCGGGCTGGACAAATCTTGCGTCACGACTTTCGCAAAGGCCCCACCTGCCCCTAGTGTTGGCCCGACAACCCGAGTGGAAGCGGTCCGGAGGGGAAGCCGAGCCCGCAGCCACGCAACCGAGTGAAGGATGCGTCCGATGGCAGATGAGCGCCAGCTTGCCGAGATGACGTTCATGACCGTGGCCGAGGTGGCCGCCGTCATGCGCGTGTCCAAGATGACCGTGTACCGACTGGTGCACTCCGGTGAGCTCCCCGCGGTGCGCGTGGGCCGCTCGTTCCGAGTCCCCGAGAAGGCTGTCAACGCCTACCTCGAAGACTCCTACCACGGCACGGCCTGAGCAGAACTCCCCGAGCGAGGCGGCGGCCCGAGTTTGGGCCGCCGCCTCGCTGCGCGGTAAGGTGACCGAATCCGTCGCGCGTGCGGACTCCGCGCGGCACCCAGGCACCACCCGAACGTGAAGAACCCCGAGACGAAGGACAGCCCATGGGCTCTGTGATCAAGAAGCGCCGCAAGCGGATGGCCAAGAAGAAGCACCGCAAGCTGCTGCGCAAGACGCGTCACCAGCGTCGCAACAAGAAGTGACGGACTGACGGTCCGTCTCGCCGAGGGCGTCACCCCGCACGGGGTCGGCGCCCTTCGTGCGTCCTTGATGAGCCTCAGTCCAGCAGTGCCGCGCGCACGGTCTGCGCGTCCACCTGCCAGTGCGCCACCCGCCTGCCGTCCACCTCCAGGACCGGCACCAGCGTGGTCAGCTCGGCGAGCAGGGCCGGGTCCTCCCGGCCGGCCTCGTCCAGATCCCGCACCTCGATCGCCACGGGCGGCCTCCCGCGGCCCGGCCCGCGCCGCCCAGCGCTGCCTTCCGCGACGTCCCGGACCACGCTCTCCATCTGCTCGCACAGGTGGCATCCCGCACGCGACCAGATCACCACCGACCGCTGGGGAGCGCCCTCGCGCGCACGTCGCCACCACCGCATACGGGCGATCCTCCCATCTCCAGGGGTGGTGCTCGGTCGCCGTTTTGGTCAAAACGATGACTGCTGCCTAGAGTGAGGGGGTCCGTGCCGACCAGGTGCGAGGGGTTTGGTATAAGCCTCCCGGGTCGGCACCCTTTGCTGGAGAGGAGCCGGTGCGCCGTGATGGCCGAGTCCACCCGACGTGGCGTGCCAGAGGCGACCGTCGGACGGCTCCCCGGCTACCTGCGTGCCCTCACCGAGCTCGGTGAGCGTGGTCGCGCGTCCGTCTCCAGCGATGAACTCGCCACCCTCGTCGGGGTCCGCTCGGCCCAGGTGCGCAAGGACCTGTCCACCCTCGGCAACTACGGCGTCCGCGGTGTCGGGTATGACGTCGCTCGCCTGCGCGAGCAGATCGCCGCCGAGCTCGGGCTGAGCCAGGAGCGGGCCGTCGTCATCGTCGGGATGGGAAATCTGGGGCGCGCCCTGACCTCCTATGCCGCCCTGGCCACGCGCGGTTTCCGCGTCGTCGCGCTCGCCGACGTCGACCCCGCAGTGGTCGGCACGGAGGTCGAGGGCCTGCCCGTGCGCCGGTTGGAGGACCTCGACCCGGTCCGCACCCCGTTGGCTGTCGGGGTCATCACCACCCCCGCGCACGCCGCCCAGGAGGTCGCCGACCAGCTCGTCGAGCTCGGGGTCCGCTCGATCCTGAACTTCGCCCCGACCGTGCTGCGGGTGCCCGAGGACGTGCACGTGCGCGCCGTGGACCTGGCCACTGAGCTGCAGATCCTGGCCTTCCACGAGCACCAGCGCGCCCTCGCCGACGCCCAGGGGGAGGAGGTCGGATGAGCGTCCTCGTCGTCGGGCTGAGCCACCACTCCGCCCCGATGGAACTGCTTGAGCGCGCCACCCTGGATGCCGACCGCGCCCAGGAGCTGACCGGGCGGCTCGGCAGCGCCGGGCACGTGGCCGAGTCCCTCGTGCTCACCACCTGCAACCGCCTCGAAGTGGTGGCCCAGGCCGAGACCTTCCACGGCGCGCTGACCGAGATCTTCGAGTCGATCAGCGCTGTGACCGGACTGTCCGATGACGAGTTGACCCCGCACCTCTACGTCCACCACGACGAGCGCGCGGTCTCGCACGTCTTCTCCGTCGCCTGCGGGCTGGACTCGATGGCGGTGGGGGAGAGCCAGATCCTGGGCCAGCTGCGCGACGCGCTCGCCGCCGGGCAGCGCGACGACAGCCTCGGTCCCGCGCTCAACCCGCTCCTGCAGCAGGCCCTGCGCGTGGGCAAGCGCGCGCACGCCGAGACCGCGATCGACCAGGTCTCCCGCTCGCTGGTCACCCTCGGGCTGGAGCGCGCAGCCACCGTGCTGCCCGACCTGACCGGTGCCCGCGTGGTCGTCGTCGGGGCCGGCGCGATGTCCGGCCTGGCCGTGGCCACCCTGGCCCGCGCTGACATCGCCGATGTCGTGGTCGTCAACCGCACCCGGGAGCGGGCCGACGCCCTCGCGGCCCAGCACGACTTCCGTGCGGCCGACTGGTCCGAGCTGGTGCACCTCGCCGGCGGTGCCGACCTGGTCCTCACCTGCACCGGTGCTGCGGACCGGGTGATCGACCACGACGAGTTGGCCCGGACTCGCGCCGAACAGGGCCGCACCGGCTCGCCGCTGGTGCTCCTCGACCTCGCCCTGCCGCGCGACGTGGACCCGGCCGTGACCGACCTGCGCGGCGTGCGCCTGTGGGGGCTGGCCGAACTGCAGGCCGAACTGGGGACGGCCGACCGGGACGCCGTCGCCGACAGCCCGGCCGTCGTCGACGCCGCCGTCACCGATGTCCGCGACCTGGTCACCGCCGAGGTCGCCTCCTATCTCACCGAGCGTCGCGCCGCCCGCCTCGCCCCCGCCCTCAACGCGCTGCGCACCCGTGCCGCCCAGGTCGTGGACGCCGAGATGGCCCGCCTGGACCAGCGCCTGCCGCAGCTGGCCGCGGACGAGCGCGCCGAGGTGCGCCAGACGGTGCGCCGGGTCGTCGACAAGCTCCTGCACACCCCGGTCGTGCGCGCCAAGCAGTTGCAGGCCGGCCAGCACGCGCACCCTGGCGACTACGGCCAGGCGCTGCGCGAGCTCTTCGACCTGGACCCCCGCGAGGTCGCGGTCGTGTCCCGTCCGCCGGCCTCCGGCCCGGTCCCCGCGCCAGACGTCCCCGCGCCAGACGCGGACGCTGACCACGGATCCACGGCCGACGCCCTGCGCGCCGGCCCAGGCTCGGGTCACCCCGCCTCCGGCGCTGGAGGTATGCCGTGACCCCCGTCCTCCGCCTCGGCACCCGGGCCAGCGCGCTGGCGACCACCCAGTCCACCTGGGTGGCCGACCGCCTCCGCGCCGCCGGTCACCACGTCGAACTCGTCCACGTCCGCACCGAGGGAGACGCCTCCCGCGCCAGCCTGAGCGAGATCGGCGGGACCGGGGTCTTCGCCGCCGCCCTGCGCCGGGCGCTGCGCGACGGCGAGGTCGACCTGGCCGTGCACTCCCTCAAGGACCTGCCCACCGCTCCGGAGCCCGGTCTGTCCATCGCTGCGGTGCCGGAGCGTGAGGACCCCCGCGACGTGCTCGTCGCCCGCGACGGCCTGACCCTGGACGCGCTGCCCGAGGGCAGCACCATCGGCACCGGATCGCCGCGCCGCGCGGCCCAGCTCACGGTCGCCCGCCCCGACCTGCGCGTCGTGGACATCCGCGGCAATGTCGACACCCGGATCGGCTACGTCCGCTTCGGCGAATTGGACGCGGTGATCCTGGCCCGCGCCGGCCTGGCCCGCCTGGGCCGCCTCGACGACGCCACCGACACCCTGGGCCTGGAACTCATGCTCCCGGCGCCCGGTCAGGGCGCGCTCGCGGTCGAGTGCCGCTCGGGTGAGGGGTCGGAGTCGGATGCGCGTCTGCATACGGGACTCAGGGAGATCCTGGAGCACCCGCCCACGCGGCGGGCCGTGGACGCCGAGCGCGCGGTCCTGGCCGCCCTGGAGGCAGGCTGCACCGCGCCCGTCGCCGCCCTGGCCCGCGAGATTTCCCCGAACTCCCTCGACTCCGCCCCACCTGCCGAGGCTGCGGCACCCGCCGCCAGCCCCGCCACTCACCGGGACGAGGCCGACCCGCACGCCGGGCCGGACCTGTCCCTCGACGTCTTCGTGGCACTGGGGGACCACCCCCTGCGCCACACCCAGGCCGGGCCCGACCCGGTCGCGCTCGGCCGAGAGGTCGCCGAGCACCTGTTGTCCCGTCTCGACCCCGTCCCCGCGGGGTCTCACACCACCGGAGCGTGAGCCATGAGCCTGAGCACTGACGCCGCCCCCGTCACCCCCGCCCACCTGCCTGAGCAGGCCGACGCCGCGAGGGTCGCGTTCGTCGGCGCCGGCCCGGGCGATCCGGGCCTGCTCACCGTCCGGGCGCGCGACTATCTCGCCGCCGCCGACGTCATCCTGCTCGACACCATCCACCGCTCCGAGCAGCTGGCGCCCTGGTGCCGCGAGGACGTGGAGTTCGTGCTCGCCGCGCCGCAGGTGGAGGGTGGCCGGGCGCTGAGCGAGACGGCCCGGGCCAAGCTGCTCGTGCGCACCGCATGCAAGTTCGCCGACCCCAGCCACCTCGTGGTCCGGATGATGGACGGCGACCCCTCCGCCTTCAGCGGCCTGGCCGCCGAGGCGCTGGCCTGTCGCGAGTCCGGCGTGACTTTCGAGATCGTGCCCGGCGTGAGCACCGCCTGGTCGGTCCCCGCCTACGCCGGGGTCCCGCTGACCACCCACGAAGCCAGCGGCGAACTGCACATGATCACCGCCGGCGACCCCTCGGTCGAGTGGTCGCTGCACACCCGCGAGGACATCACCCTCGTCGTCCTCGGTGAGGGCAAGTCGTTGCTGGCCGCGCTGCGCGGCCTCGTCGACGCCGGCCGACCGGAGACCAGCCCGGTCGCGCTCACCGAGCACGGCACCACGGTCACCCAGCACACCACCGTGCTGACCCTGGCCGACGCGATCATCGCCATGGAGACGGGTCGCTCGGACTGCCCGGAGGCCTCGGTCGCCGTGGTCGGGCCGCAGGTCGAGCTGCGCGCCGAGCTGTCCTGGTATGAGACCAAGCCGCTCTTCGGCTGGTCGATCCTGGTGCCGCGCACCAAGGACCAGGCCGGCCCGATGACCGAGCGGATCGCCTCCTACGGCGCCACCTCCTCGGTGGTGCCGACCATCAGCGTCGAGCCGCCCCGCACCCCGCAGCAGATGGACCGCGCGGTCAAGGGCCTGGTCACCGGACGCTATGAGTGGATCGGCTTCACCTCGGTCAACGCTGTCAAGGCGGTCCGGGAGAAGTTCGAGGCCCTCGGGCTGGACGCCCGCGCCTTCGCCGGCCTGAAGATCGCGGCCGTCGGCGGCGTCACCGCCGAGGCGCTGCGCGAATGGGGCCTGGAGCCCGACCTCGTCCCGGACGGCGAGCAGTCGGCCCGCGGTCTGCTCGAGGCCTGGCCGCCCTATGACGACGTGCTCGACCCGATCGACCGGGTCTTCCTGCCGCGCGCCGACATCGCCACCGAGACGCTGGTCGCGGGCCTGCAGGAGATCGGCTGGCAGGTCGACGACGTCACCGCCTACCGGACCGTGCGGGCCTCCCCGCCGCCCGCCCCGGTGCGCGAGTCGATCAAGGGTGGTGCCTTCGACGCGGTCTGCTTCACCAGCTCCTCCACGGTGCGCAACCTGGTCGGTATCGCTGGCAAGCCCAGCCCGTCGACGGTGGTGGCCTGCATCGGCCCGGCGACCGCCAAGACGGCTGAGGAGCACGGGCTGCGGGTGGACGTCATCGCCGCCGAGCCCAACGCCGAGGCCCTGGTCGACGCGCTGGCCCACCACGCCCGGGTGCTGGTCGCCCAGGCGCGGGCCGAGGGCGAGCCGGTGCTGCGCCCCAGCCAGCGTCGCGCGCAGACCCGCCGCAGCCGCAGCAAGCGGTGAGCGGGCCCGTCAGCCAGGAGCGGTCCCGGCCCGTGAGCATCGAGCGACCCCGGCGCCTGCGCGCCACCCCCGCCCTGCGCCGGCTGGTCGCTCAGACCCGGCTCGACGCGGCCGACCTCGTCCTGCCCGTCTTCGTGCGGGATGGGATCAGCGAGCCGCACCCGATCTCCTCCATGCCGGGCGTGGTCCAGCACACGATGGACAGCCTGGTTCGGGCAGCTCGCGAGGCCGTCGATCTCGGCGTCGGCGGGATCATGGTCTTCGGGGTGCCGCGCGAGGAGGACAAGGACGCGACAGGCTCGGTCGGGCTTCGGCCCGACGGCATCCTCAATGCCGCCCTCACCCGCCTGCGGGACGAGCTCGGCGACGAGACCGTGCTGATGAGCGATCTGTGCCTGGATGAGTTCACCGACCACGGCCACTGCGGGGTGCTGGGTCAGGACGCCTCTGGTCGCTCGGTCGTCGACAACGACGCCACGCTCGAGGTGTATGCGCAGATGGCCCTCGCGCAGGCCCGCGCAGGTGCCCACGTGGTGGGGCCGAGCGGGATGATGGATGGTCAGGTGCGGGTGATTCGCGAGGCCCTGGACGGCGAGGGGTTCACGGACATCGCTGTGCTCGCCTACACCGCCAAGTACGCCTCGGCCGCCTACGGCCCCTTCCGGGAGGCCGTCGGCTCCTCGCTGCAGGGGGACCGTCGGACCTACCAGCAGGATCCCGCCAACCGGACCGAGAGCCTGCGCGAGCTGCGCCTGGACCTGGCGGAGGGCGCGGACCTGGTGATGGTCAAGCCAGCCCTGCCCTATCTGGATGTGCTGGCCGATGTCGCCGCGGCGGTCGATGTCCCGGTGGCGGCCTATCAGGTGAGCGGCGAATACGCGATGATTGAGGCAGCAGCGGCCCAGGGCTGGCTGGACCGTGACCGGATGGTCCTGGAGACGCTGACCTCGATCCGGCGCGCTGGTGCCCAGATCGTGCTGACCTATTACGCCGCCCACGCGGCCCGTCTCCTGGGAGGTGCCCCATGACCCGCCCCACTCCCGAGATCACCGAGCCCCGGTGGCTGGACGAGGAGGAGCAGCACGCCTGGCGCTCCATCCTGCGGGCCAACCACCTGCTGCGCGTGGTGATGAATGAGGCGCTGGACCCCTTCGACGTCAGCTTGGGCGAGTACGAGCTGCTGTCCATGGTCTCCGAGGCACCCGGCGCGCGGATGCGGATGGCTGCCGTCGCCGACCTCATCGTCCAGTCCCGCAGCCGAGTCAGCCACACCGCGACCCGGTTGGAAAAGCGGGGCTGGGTGCAGCGGATGCCCTCGGTCCGGGACGGCCGCGGCGTCGTCCTCGCCCTGACGCCCGAGGGTCGGGAGATGGTCGAGCAACTGGCCCCGGTGCACGTCGAGAGCGTGCGGGCGGCGCTGCTGGACCACATCTCCGGCGAGGAACTCGTGGCCTATGGCGACATGATGCGCCGCGTCGTGCGCGCCACCCGGGCCAGCGACGACCAGGCTAGCGACGCCGTCTGAGAACGAGGGGCTGTGAGGGGCCGGACCGAGCCGAGCAGCGAGACCACCCCGCCTCCCTGGTGAGGACCTTTCAGCAGCGCGTGACAGGCTGGATCCCATGACTGACGCACCTGCCTCCGCCGCGCTCCTGGACCGTGCCCGCACGGTCATCCCCGGCGGCGTGAACTCCCCGGTCCGGGCCTTCCGCTCGGTCGGCGGCACCCCCCGCTTCATGACCCGAGGTCAGGGCCCCTGGATGTGGGACGCCGACGGTCAGCGCTATGTCGACCTCGTCTGCTCCTGGGGACCGATGATCCTGGGCCATGCCGACCCCGAGGTGCTCGAGGCGGTCACCGAGGCCGCCGCGGCGGGCTTCTCCTTCGGCACCCCCACCGAGCGTGAGGTGCTGCTCGCCGAGGAGATCGTGCGCCGGGTCGAGCCGGTCGAGCAGGTGCGCCTGGTCAGCTCGGGCACCGAGGCCACGATGAGCGCGATACGCCTGGCCCGTGGGTTCACCGGTCGCTCGGTCGTGGTGAAGTTCGCCGGCTGCTATCACGGCCACGTCGACGCCCTGCTCGCCTCCGCCGGCTCCGGCGTGGCGACGTTCGGTCTGCCGGACAGCCCGGGTGTCCCGGCCTCGGCCGCCGGCGAGACGATCGTGCTGCCCTACAACGACATCGAGGCTCTGGAGGCCACCTTTGCCGAGCGCGGCACCGAGATCGCCGCGCTCATCACCGAGGCGGCCCCGGGCAACATGGGGGTCGTCCCGCCCGCGCCAGGTTTCACCGACGCGCTGCGCCGGGTCACCAGCGAGCACGGGGCACTGCTCATCAGCGACGAGGTGATGACCGGCTTCCGCTGCTCCCCGGCCGGTTGGTACGGCCTGGAGGGTATGCCGCAGGGCGGCGCCCCCGACCTGTTCACCTTCGGCAAGGTGATGGGCGGCGGGTTTCCCGCAGCGGCCTTCGGCGGCCGGGCCGATGTCATGGCCCTGCTCGCACCCGAAGGCCCCGTCTACCAGGCGGGCACGCTCTCCGGGAACCCGGTCGCCTCCGCCGCCGGCCTCGCCACCCTGCAGCGCTGCACCCCGGAGGTCTACGACCGGCTGGCCGAGGTCTCCTCGACCATCGCGGAGGCGACGACCGAGGCGTTCTCGAGTCACGGCATACCTCATCGGATCCAGTGGGCCGGCTCGATGTTCTCGGTCTTCTTCCGCGAGGGCGAGGTGCGCGACTACGACGACGCGCGCGACCAGGACAGCGAGCGCTTCGGCCGCTTCTTCCACGCGATGCTGCGGCGCGGGGTGCACCTGCCGCCGAGCTGCTTCGAGTCCTGGTTCGTCTCGGCGGCCCACGACGACGAGGCCGTGCAGATCGTGGTGGACGCGGTGCGCGAGAGCGCGGCCGAGATCGCCTGAGCGTCCGACCAGCCGCGCCCCGCGATCATCCGTCCCGCCGACACGCCCACCAGCACCGGCTCAGTCGCGCCCGGCCACGACCGAGCCGCTCTTTCCCGGGCGTGGCGCGGGATATGTTGCCCGGTCGCGACAAATGGGGTCCCCGGTCGGGACAAATGGGGTCCCCGGTCGGGACAAACGGGGTCCCCGGTCGGGACAAATCGGGTCCCCGGTCGGGACACATCGGGTCACAGGTCGGTTAACCGCTGTGCGCGGAACTGCGCGGATGACAGGATGGCGAGGTGCTGCTCACCCTGACGTCGACCGCGCCGCAGGCGCCCGATCTGGGCTTCCTGCTGTACAAGCACCCTGACCGGGTCCAGACGTTCACCGTCTCGGGCGCGACGGCGACGGTGCTCTACCCCGAGGTCGAGGACGAGCGCTGCACGGTCGCGCTGGTGCTGGAGGTCGATCCGGTCGCGCTCGCGCGGCGCAAGGGCGCCGGGGTCGCGGGTTTCGCCCTCGGCCAGTACGTCAACGACCGCACCTATGCCGCCTCCTCGCTGCTCGCGGTCGCGATCGGGCAGGTCTTCGGCACCGCGCTCAACGGCCGCTGCGAGGCCCGCCCCGAGCTGGTGGACCAGCGGCTGCCGCTCACGGTCCGGATCCCCGCCCTCCCCGCCCGCGCGGGCCGGGATGGCCGCTCCGGTATGGCGTTGCTCACCGCCCTCTTCGCGCCGCTCGGCTGGTCGGTGGCCGGGTCGACCACCGATCTGGCCGAAGGGCTGGAGGGGATCGAGTGGGGCCCCGCGCCCTATGTCGACGTCGAGCTGACCGCGGAGGTGCGGCTCGCGGACGCGCTCTCGCACCTCTACGTGCTGCTGCCGGTCCTGGATGACGCCAAGCACTATTGGGTCGGCCCGGACGAGGTGGACAAGTTGATGCGCCGCGGTGAGGGCTGGCTGGCCGGGCACCCGGAGCGGGAGTTCATCACGCGCCGCTATGTCGGGGTGCAGCGCGACTATGTGGAGGATGCGCTCAGCCGGTTGGCCGAGCTGGACGAGGCGGCGCTGCCTGGCGGGGGTCCCGTGGTCGCTGAGAGCGCCGAGACCACCTCCGTCGAGACCGCCACCGACAGCACAGTCGCCACCGAGATCACCGCCAACGACACCACAAGCATCACCACGGCCGTCGCTGACGCGCCCCCGGTCCCGCACAAGCGAGCGCGACTGGCGGCGGTCCTGACCGCGCTGCGCGAGGTGGGCGCCCAGCGGGTGGTGGACCTGGGTTGCGGCGAGGGCTTCTACCTGGGCGAGCTGATCCGGGATCCGACTATCACCGAGGTGGTCGGGATCGACGTCAGCGCCGCCGAGCTGGCGCGGGCCGAGCGCCGCCTGGGGCTGACCGAGGACCGCCTTCCGGACACCCAGCGCGCCAAACTCACCCTGCGCCAGTCCTCGGTGACCTATCGCGACGACGCGCTCGCCGGCTACGACGCGATCCTGCTGGTCGAGGTGGTCGAGCACCTGGAGCCGGACCGCGTCGAGGCGTTGGTGACCAACGTCTTCGGCCACGCCCGGCCCCGAGCCGTCGTGCTGACCACGCCGAACGCCGAGCACAACGTGCGCTACGGCATACCCCAGGGGCAGTTTCGCCACCCCGACCACCGCTTCGAGTGGACGCGGCAGGAATTGGCGAGCTGGGCGCAGGACGTGGGTGCGCGGCACGGCTACACGGTCGAGGTGCGGCCGGTCGGCGAGGACGATCCCGAGGTGGGGCCGTCGACGCAGCTGGCGCTGTTCACCCGGCGTGACCAGGGTGGGCAGGCCCGATGAGCCCGCGCGAGATCCGGGTACCTGAGCTGTCGCTCGTCGTGCTGATCGGCGCGTCCGGGGCGGGCAAGTCGACCTTTGCCGCCCGGGCGTTTGGGCCGTTCGAGACGATCAGCTCGGACTACTGCCGCGGTCTGGTGAGCAATGACGAGAACGACCAGTCGGCCAGCGCCGACGCCTTCGCGCTGCTGCACCACCTGGCCGGGGTGCGTCTGCGGCGCGGGCTGCTCACGGTGATCGATGCGACCAACGTCTCCCGTCCGGCGCGCGCGGAACTGGTCAAGGTCGCCCGTGATCACGACGTGCTGCCCGTGGCGATTGTGCTCGACCCGGGCCTGGAGGTCTCGCTCGAGCGCAACCGGACCCGCCCCGACCGCGACTTCGGCGAGGGGCCGGTGCGCCGCCAGCACAAGCAGCTCGGCACGTCCGTGCGCGGGTTGCACCGGGAAGGCTTCCGCGGCGTGCACGTGCTCACGGACGTGGCCGACATCGACTCCGCGGTCATCGTCCGCGAGCCGCTGCTCACGGACTTCCGCGATCGCACCGGGCCGTTCGACATCATCGGCGACGCCCACGGGTGCCTCGACGAGCTGGTCGAGCTGCTCACTGCCCTTGGGTATGCCGTGACCCACGACGATCAGGGCCGTCCCGTCGACGCGGTGCATCCGGAGGGTCGGATCGTGGTTTTCGTCGGCGACCTCGTCGATCGCGGGCCGAACTCGGTCGGCGTGCTGCGGCTGGCGATGGGGATGCACGCGGCCGGGCACGCGCTGGCGGTGCCGGGCAACCACGAGGCCAAGTTGGTGCGGGCGCTCGACGGCGCCAACGTCAAGGTCAGCCATGGTCTGGAGACGACCTTGGCCGAGTTGGCGCAGGAGTCCGAGGAGTTCCGCCAGGAGGTGCGGGCCTGGTGCTACGGGTTGGTGTCGCACCTGATGCTGGACGGTGGTGACCTGGTGGTGGCGCATGCCGGGCTGAAGGAGGCCTATCACGGCCGGGCGTCGGGGCGGGTGCGCTCGTTCGCGCTCTATGGAGACACGACGGGGGAGACCGACGAGTACGGGCTGCCGGTGCGCTACCCGTGGGCGGAGGACTACCGGGGTCGGGCGGCGGTGGTCTATGGGCACACGCCGACGCCGACGCTGGAGTGGATCAACAACACCCTGTGCCTGGACACCGGGTGTGCCTTCGGCGGTCGGCTGTCGGCCTTGCGGTGGCCGGAGCGGGAAACGGTGCAGGTGAACGCGCACGGCGTGCACTACGAGCCGGTCAAGCCGTTCCCGGTCGCGGGGGCGGAAGGCCCTCAGCGGGCCGAGGGCGAGTTGCGGCTGGAGGATGTCACCGGCCGACGTCGGGTGCAGACGCAGGAGCTGGGCGTGGTCGACGTCAGCGCCGAGAACGCGGCGGGTGCGCTGGAGGTGATGAGCCGCTTCGCGCTGCACCCGCGGCTGCTGCCCTACCTGCCGCCGACGATGGCGCCGGTCGCGGCCTCGCGGCGAGAGGGCTATCTGGAGCATCCGCAGGAGGCCTTCGAGCAGTACGCGCGCTGGGGCGTGGAGCGGGTGGTGTGCGAGGAGAAGCACATGGGCTCCCGGGCGGTCGTGCATCTGGCCGGGTCCGTCGCTGCTGAGGATGGGGCCGGTCAGGGTCGAAACGGGGTTGACGGCGCCGTCTACACGCGCACCGGCCGCTCGTTCTTCGGGCCGGATCTGACGACCGAATTGCTCGAGCGCGTCCGCCGGGCGATCGCTGCCGCTGACCTGCCCGACGGCGTGGGGGAGGTCGACCGGCTGCTCCTCGACGCCGAACTGCTGCCGTGGTCGGCCAAGGCCGAGCCGCTCCTGCGGGAGCAGTACGCCGCCGTCGGTGCCGCCGCGCGGCTGGCGCTGCCCGCGACGTTGCAGATGCTGGAGCAGGCGCAGACCCGCGGACTGGACGTGCACGACATACAGGGACGGACGCGGGAGAGGTGGGCGGACGCGCAGGCCTACGACCAGGCCTGGCAGCGCTACGTCTGGCCGACCTCGGGGCTCGAGGGTGTGCAGCTCGCGCCCTTCCAGGTGTTGGCCGCGGGCGACCGGGTCCTGGCCGGTCGGGAGCACACCTGGCACCTCGAGGTCGCCGACCGGCTGGTCGCCGCCGACCCCGAGCTCTTCCGCACCACCCGGCGACTGGTCGTCGACACCACCGCCGAGAGCTCCAGGGCCGAGGGCGTGGCCTGGTGGGAGGACCTGACCGCGGCCGGCGGCGAGGGCATGGTGGTCAAGCCGGCCGAGCCGCTCGCGCGACCGCAGGGCAAGCTCGTCCAGGCCGGGCTGAAGGTGCGGGGGCGGGAGTACCTGCGGATCATCTACGGGCCGGACTACACCCGACCCGAGCACCTGGACCGGCTGCGCGATCGTGGGCTGGGGCGCAAGCGGGCGCTCGCCGTACGCGAGTACGCACTCGGCCTGGAGGCGCTGGAGCGGTGGGTCGCCGGTGAGCCGTTGTGGCGCGTGCACGAGGCGGTCTTTGCGATCCTGGCGCTGGAGTCCGAGCCGGTCGACCCACGGCTGTGAGCCACCCCGGTTACCAGGGTGCGCTCAGGTTGTCGTGGGATGATCCGGCGCATGTCCCAGCCCGCCCGCGACGCCGAGCCGCGCGCTGCCCGCACCCTGCACGACGGGACCCCGGTGACGGTGGTGCACGTCGTCCGGCACGGCGAGGTGCACAACCCTGACGGGGTGCTCTACGGTCGGCTGCCGGGCTATCCGCTCTCCGAGCGTGGGCAGCAGATGGCGCAGGCCGCCGCCGACCACCTGGCCGACCGGAATGTGACCTATGTCGTGGCCTCGCCGCTGGAGCGGGCGCAGCAGACGGCGGCACCGATCGCGGCGGCGCACGGACTGTCCGTCGAGGCCGACGAGCAGTTGATCGAGTCCGGCAACCACTTCGAGGGCCTGCAGGTCGGCCAGGGCGAAGGTGCGCTGTGGCGGCCTGAGCACTGGCGCGCCTACACCAACCCCTTCCGGCCGTCTTGGGGCGAGGCCTATCGGGCGATCGCCGATCGCATGGGCGACGCGCTCGAGGACGCCCGGCAGGCGGCCGAGGGGCATGAGGCCGTGATGGTCAGCCACCAGCTGCCGATCTGGATGCTGCGGCGATCGCTGGCGGGCCAGCGTCTGTGGCACCACCCCCGTCGGCGGGAGTGCTCGCTCGCCTCGGTGACCAGCGTCCTCTTCCACGGGATCCACGCGGTGCGCGTGGACTACGCCGAGCCGGCGGGGCACCTGCTCGCCGGTGCGTTGGACGTGACGGGGACCAGCGCTGAGGTGATCGGTTCGTGACGCGGGTCGGTGTGCGTGCGTCGACGACGGCGCGAGGCTGCGCGCGGCGAGGCCTCCCGTGGTTGGCCGCCCTGGCGGCCTCGACCCTCGTGCTGGCCGGCTGCTCCGACGACGGCACCAGCATCAACGCGCAGATGCGCGAGGGGGACCAGAAGGGCTATGTCGCCGGGGACGGCACCATCGAGCAGCTCGATCCCGAGCAGCGCGACATCGAGATCACGCTCGCCGGGACCACCCTGACCGACGAGCCGTGGGACGCCGCCGACCACACGGGGGAGGTCCTGGTCGTCAACGTCTGGGGCTCGTGGTGCGGGCCCTGCGTGGAGGAGACGCCGGACCTGGTGGAGGTGTCCAGCGCCTACGCCGACGCGGGGGAGCCGGTCCGCTTCATCGGGGTCAACGTGCGGGACTCGGTCCCCAACGCGAAGTCCTTCGCCGACACCTACGGGATGCCGTACGAGTCGCTCGCCGACGATGGCGGGCGCACGCGCGCACAGCTCGGCGGGCTGGGGATCGCGACCCCATCCACGATCGTGGTCGACCCTGAGGGCCTCGTCGCGGCGCGGGTCTCGGGGCCGGTCGACGCCGCCACGCTGCGGGGGCTGATCGAGGACGTCCTCGCCGAGGACGCGGCCGGGGCCACCGGGTGAACGAACTCGTCCTGTCCGGTCCGCTGCTGGTCGCCGTCGCCGTCGCCGCGCTGGCCGGCCTGGTCAGCTTCGCCTCACCCTGCGTGCTGCCCCTCGTCCCGGGCTTTTTGGGTTATGTCGGAGGTATGACGTCCGAGGGGTCGACCTCGCGTCGTCGGCTGATGCTCGGGGCGGGGTTGTTCGTGCTCGGGTTCACCGTGGTCTTCCTGGCGCTGAGCGTGGTGATCTCCGGGGTGGGGATGGCGCTGACCCAGAACCAGGGGCTGCTGCTGCGGATCGCCGGTGCCGTGGTCATCGCGCTCGGCCTGGTGATGGTGCTGCAGCCGTCTGCCGCCTGGCAGGTGCGCTGGCGTCCGGCCGCCGGTCTGGCTGGTGCTCCGCTGCTCGGGATGGCCTTCGGGCTCGGCTTCTCGGCCTGCACCGGTCCGGCCCTGGTCGCGATCCAGACCCTGGGCACCTCGATCCTGCCTGGCAACGACCAGATGGGGCGGGCGCTCGTGCTCGGCGCGGCCTACAGCCTCGGTCTGGGCCTGCCCTTCCTCCTCATCGCCGCCGGGCTCGGCTGGGTGACCCGCGCCTCCCGGTGGGTGCGGGGTCACTACCTGGTGATCCAGCGCGTGGGCGGGTCGCTGCTGGTGGTGATTGGGCTGCTGATGGTGACCGGTGTGTGGGGTGAACTGATGGCCTGGGTGCAGTCCCGGCTGGTGAGTGGATTCGAGACGGTGATCTAACGCAGATGAGCAAGCAGACGGACAACCAGACCGACAGCCCGACGAAGGGCCAGACCGACAGCCCGACGAAGGGCCACACCGACACCCAGGCCGAGGACGCCTCGCGGATCGAGGCGTCCTATCCCAAGAACCGGGCCGCCATCGGCGGCCCGCGGCTGGGTGTCATCGGTTGGGTGCGCTGGTTCTGGCGTCAGCTGACCAGCATGCGCACCGCGCTCTTCCTGCTCCTGCTCCTGGCCCTGGCCGCGATCCCCGGCTCGATCTTCCCGCAGCGGCCGGTCGATGCCGCTCGGACCCGGCGCTGGATCGAGGACAACCCTGACACCGCCCCCTGGCTGGACCGGCTCGGGATGTTCGACGTCTACGCCTCGCCGTGGTTCGCCTCGATCTACCTGTTGCTGATGATCAGCCTGATCGGCTGCATCATCCCGCGCGCCCGCCAGCACATCGCTGCGATGAGAGCCCAGCCGCCCCGCGCCCCACGGCGACTGGACCGCCTGCCGGTGTACCGGCATACGGGACTCCACGCGACACCCTCGGAGGTGAGCGCCGCCGCCCGGGTCGCGCTCGGTGAGCGGCGTTTTCGGATCCGGCGCGCTGCGGAGGGTGAGGGCGCCGGGGAGCAGTTCGTGGTGTCGGCGGAGAAGGGATACCTGAAGGAGACCGGCAACCTGCTCTTCCACCTGGCGATCCTCGGCGTGATCATCTCGGTCGCGGTCGGGCACCTGTTCGGGTGGCGCGGCGAGATCATCGTCAAGGAGGGCGAGACGTTCACGACCGGGGCGGGCGCGTTCGACACCCTGACCCTCGGACCGCTGGTCGACGAGGCCGATATCCCGCAGTTCTCGGTGCGGCTGGACCGGCTGGACGTGCAGTTCGAGTCGCAGGCCGAGGGGGCGCAGTTCGGCCAGCCGCGGAAGTTCGAGGGCGTGGCGACGGTGCAGGAAGGCGATGAGCCGGCCCGCGGATACGAGTTCGCGGTGAACCATCCGCTGCACGTGTCGGGGACCTCGCTCTTCCTGCTCGGCAACGGCTACGCCCCGGTGGTGACGGTGCGCGATGGTGAGGACACTGTCGTCTTCCAGGACGCGGTGACCTTCCTGCCGCAGGACAACGTCTACTCCTCCTCCGGCGTGATCAAGGTGACCGGCACCCAGCCCAACCTGGGATTTGTCGGAGGCTTCCTGCCGACCCTGACCTTCGATGAGGAGATCGGCCCGACCTCGGCCTTCCCCGGGCTCGCCGACCCGGCGCTGGTGCTGACCGCCTTCGAGGGCAACCTCTTCCCCGACGGTCGGGCCCAGTCGGTCTTCTCGATCGAGACCGACGACATGGACCAGCTGATGCAGGAGAACGGCGAGCCGGTGCGGCTGCTCATCCGCCCCGGCGAGACGCTCGAGCTGCCGGAGGGCAAGGGCTCGATCGAGATGGAGAACGTGATCCGCTGGGCCGGGCTGCTCGTGCGGCACGACCCCGGTCGCCTGCCCGCCCTGGCGTTCTCCGGGGTGGCGCTGCTCGGGCTGGTGCTGATGCTCGGGGTGCGACGGCGTCGGGTGTTCGTCCGCGTGGAGCCGGGCGAGCGGCATACTGGGATCGGCATCGCCGGACTGCCCAAGGGCACCGATCCTGGCCTGGAGGACCTGGTCGACCAGATCATGGGACGGATCGTGACCGCGACGGGCGGCCGTGAGGTGCGCCCCGACGATGTCGGAGACGAGATGAAGGACGAAGACCGATGACCAACACCAGCCAGGCGATTGCCTCGGACTACGCGATCTGGGGCTCCATCGTGGTGCTCGCGCTCGCGATGCTGGCCTTCGTGGCCTACCTGTCGATCGCGGGTGCGGCCAGTGAGCGCAAGGCCGACCGGGTGGCGCGGGAGCGCGAGCTGGTGGGTGCTGGAGCTGTCGGCGAGGGCGCGGCCGGTGTGGACGCCGCTGGTCGCGGTGGGGCGTCGGTGGGACGCGCCGGTGCGGATGACGGTGCCGTCGTGCCCAAGGGTCCGGCGGCGCCGGAGCGGGCCCGCCGGTTCGGCGTGATCGGGCTGCAGCTGACCTGGCTGGCGACGCTGCTGGTCATCGCCGGGACCGTGCTGCGCGCGCTCTCGGTGTCCCGTGCGCCGCTGGGCAATATGTACGAGTTTGCGCTGGGCACCGCGTGCCTGGCGCTGCTGGTCTACTCGGTCTGGTCGGTGCGTCAGCCGCGGCTGTGGCTGGGCGCCTTCGTGGTCCTGCCTTCGCTGCTCATCCTTGGCGCGGCCAAGATCTGGTGGTACACCGAGGCCTCGCAGCTGATGCCGGCCCTGGACAACATCTGGCTGATCATCCACGTCTCCATCGCCATCCTGTCGATCGCGCTCTTCGTGATCGGGGCGGCGTTGGCGGTCGCCTATCTGCTGCGGGACAGCGCCGAGCGCAAGGGGCGGGTCAAGGGCTGGCTGGCCTCGCTGCCGGCGGCGACCAAGTTGGAGCAGCTGACCTACGGCGTGCACATCTTCGCCTTCCCGATGTGGACCTTCGCGGTGATCTCGGGCGCGATCTGGGCCGAGCAGGCGTGGGGTCGCTATTGGGGCTGGGACCCCAAGGAGACCTGGAGCTTTGTGATCTGGGTGGTCTATGCGGCGTACCTGCACGCCCGGGCGACCTCCGGCTGGACGACGCGCAAGGCGACGTGGGTGGCGATCGCGGGCATCGTCTGCATCATCATCAACTACACGGTCGTCAACCTGCTGATGACCGGCCTGCACTCCTACTCGGGGGTGAGCACGTGATCGCCGTTCGCTACACCATCATGCGGCTGATGGTCTTCGCCGGCTTCTTCGCGGTGCTGACCCTGCTGCGGGTGCCGATGATCTGGGCTGCCGTGGCGGCCGCCCTGCTGTCCATGGTGGCCTCCTACTTCCTGCTCGCACCGGACCGCGAGCGCTTGGCCGCCGGTCTGGAGCGCAAGGTCGAGGACCGGATCGCCCGACGGCGCGCGGCCGTAGACGAGGGGCGCACCCTCGAGGAGGAAGAGGACGCCGAGGCCGACGGCCACGGCCGCACCTGATCCGCCTCCGCCCCTCCCGACCCCGACCCCCCCGGCCACCGAACGCGCGGGGTGTCCCGCGAGAGCCCCACCGAACGTCCGCTGTGTCGCCACCGAGCACCACCGAACGTCCGCTGTGTCGGCACAGAGCCTCACCGAACGCGCGGCGCGTTGGTTGCGACGACCTGGGAAGCGACATACCGGACCTCGTGTTCGGGTGGCCGTGGTCGCTGCCAGGAGGAGTGGCGCGTTGAGCGCGTGATTCAGGGGGCGTCGCGCGCGTTCGGTGGCCCGAAGCGGCGACCTTGCGCGCGTTCGGTGAGTGATTCTGGCGACCTGGCGCGCGTTCGGTGGCCCGAATCGGCGACATTTTGCGCGTCCGGTTGAGGGAAATGGCGACCTGGTGCGCGTTCGGTCGGGGAGGGGGTCAGGCGAGGGGGGCGAGGGCGAGGCCGAGGGTGAGGGCTACGGCATAGGCGAGTTGGAGGGCGCCGGTCTGGGCGAGGGCGGGGAGCAGGTCACGACCGTAGGTCTGGCCTCGTACGATGCGCAGCGGCTTGATCGCGAGCGGCGCGGCGAGCAGACCGAGCAGCGCGGTCCAGTGCGCCACGGCTGCGAGCAGCACCATCACGAAGGCGCCCACCACCATCGCGGTGTAGAGCTGACGGGTCTTGGTGAACCCGAGCCGCACGGCCAACGTCCGCTTGTCCACGGCACGATCGCCCTCGAGGTCGCGCAGGTTGTTGGTCACCAGGATTGCGCACGCCAGCAGACCGCAGCCGATCGCTCCGCCGATCGTTGCCAGGTCGATCGCGCCCGCCTGGGTCCACGTCGTCCCCAGCACGGCGAACAGCCCGAAGAAGACGAAGACCATCACCTCGCCCAGCCCCCGATAGCCATAGGGCTTGGAGCCGCCGGTGTAGTTCCACGCCGCCCAGACGGCGACCGCGCCGACGAGCAGCAGCCACCAGGAGTTCGACAGCGCGACCAGCGCCAGCCCCGCCACGCAGGCGAAGAAGAAGCACGCGAAGGCCGCGGTCTTCACATTGGCCGGGTCGGCCAACCGCTGGCCGACGAGGCGCACCGGCCCCACCCGGTCCTCATCGGTCCCGCGGATGCCGTCGGAGTAGTCGTTGGCGTAGTTCACCCCCACCTGGAAACCGAGCGCCACGACGAGCGCGAGCAGCGCCAGCCCCAGATCGGCGCGCCCGAGAGCGTGCGCAGAGGCGGTGCCGACCATGACGGGGGCGAGGGCGGCCGGGAGCGTGCGGGGTCGCGCGCCCTCGATCCACTGGGCGAGGGAGGCCATCGTGCGGGTGTTCCTTCGTTAATCGACCCGGGGTCACAGACCCTTGAGGAAGTCAGGATCGTCGTCGGGCCCCATGGGGCCGCGCTCGACACGCGGCTGGCGGGGGCCGAGCAGCGTCTCCAGGATGCTCACCGGCCGACCGGCGATCAGCCAGGCCGCGCCGCCGACGAGCGGGAAGAGCAGGATCATCACCAGCCACAACGGCTTGGGCAGCCCACGGAT
The DNA here is from genome assembly GCF_050261105.1 of Ornithinimicrobium pulveris. Taxonomy (GTDB): domain Bacteria; phylum Actinomycetota; class Actinomycetes; order Actinomycetales; family Dermatophilaceae; genus Ornithinicoccus. Next base: position 537,952 of record NZ_CP189837.1, read on the forward strand.
CTGGTCATCGTCGGTCTGGACCGCGTCGACCACGCAGTAGATCGAGAACGCGAGCAGCGCAATGGCGCCGATCACCTTGCCCATGGCACCTCCTGCCGTGGTCTGTCTCGGGTGTGGCTGGTGTCTCCGTGAGGGTCCATTCTGCCACCCGGCGCCGACAGGTCAGGACTGAGTCGACCCGCTCGCCTCAGCCAGCATCGCCCGGGCCCGCGTGCGACCCGGTTTGCCCAACCCCACGCCCGGTATGGCGTCGCACCAGACGATCCGCCGCGGCGCCGCGTGCGGGGGCAAGGTGTGGGCGAGCGCGGCACGAAGGTGGTCGAGGGTGGGGTTGGATTCCCGCGCTGCCACCAGCAGGGCGCCGACGACCTGGCCCCATTCGGCGTCCTCGATCCCGAGGACCAGCGCGTCCTGGATCTCCGGGAGCGCCCGCAGCGCCGTCTCGACATCCGAGGGTTCCACCTTGTGACCGCCGGTGATGATCACATCGTCCAGGCGGCCGAGCACGGTGAGTCGTCCGTCCCCATCGAGCCGGCCGCGGTCGTCGGTGCGGAACCAGCGACGCCCCTGTTCGTCGAGGGTGAACTTCTCGGCGCTCAGCTCTGGGAGGTCGACGTAGCCATCGGCAAGCACGTCGCCCCCGAGCAGAATCCGACCGTCCGCCTCGAGGTCGACCCGGACGCCATCCAGGGGGAGCCCGTCGTAGACGCAGCCTCCGCAGGTCTCGCTCATCCCGTAGGTCGTGACGACGTTCAGCCCCGCCTCGGACGCCCGCATCAACAGATCGGCCTGCGCTGCGGCGCCGCCGAGCAGGATCGCGTCGAGCCGGGCAGCAGCTCGGGTCGCGTCCGGGTCGGCCAGCACCCGGTGCAGCTGGGTCGGCACCAAGGACGTCAAGCGCAGGGCAGCGCGCGCAGCGTCACCCGAGCCGAGGTGCGCGCAGGCGCGGGTGAAGGCGGAGGCGGTGAACGGCATACCGGGGACGGGGTTGACGCGGACCGGGTCGGTGCCGGCCAGGATCGAGCGGGCCAGCACCTGGAGGCCGGCGACGTGCTCGGTGGGGAGCGCCAACACCCAGCGGCCGTGCCCCGCAAGCCGGGCAGCCGTCGCCTCACCCGAGGCGCGCAGGGCGGCGCCGGAGAGACGGACGCGCTTGGGCGTGCCGGACGACCCGCTCGTCGCCACGACAACGGACTCGGACGAGCCCTCGAGCAACACCCGGCGCAGCAGGGCGAGGTCTTCGCCCGCGCCGGCCGGGTGCTCGGTCACTCCGCGGGCTGGAAGGACTTGTCGAGGTCGACGTACCAGTCGCCCTCGATCTTGCGCAGCGTGATGACCTCGTCGCCGAGCGCCTCGCGGAAGAGCTCGGACAGGTTGGTCCGGTCCACGATCGCGGTGTCGCCCTCGACCTGGGCGCCGTTGATACGCATCGCCTCGAGCACGGCGCGCTCCTCAGCACCCAGTTCCTGGGCCTCGGCCTGCGCCTCCATCGCGGCGGGCAGCACCTCCTGGCACAACTCCATGTCGGAGTCGACGTCCTTCATCGGCCGGTCGACGTCGCTGAAGGAGATGAGGTAGTCGCAGGCGGCCTCGTCGGCCTCGATCGTGGCCATGAAGAAGGCGCGGGCTACATCGGCAGCGGCCTGGCCCTCCTCGCCCCCGGGGACGTCCGCGGTGCTGGCGGCGGTGTCGGTGGTCGCCGCGTCGTCGACCTCGGTCTCGGCGGCCGAATCCTGCGTGCTGTCGGCCGCGGCGTCGTCTGTCGTCTCGGCGTCGTCCGCAGTGCCGGTCTCGGTGCCGTCCTCGACCGGGGTGGTCTCGGTGGGGGAGTCCGCCTCGGTGGTCGGGGTGGGCTCGGTGCTGTCGCCGCCGGTGTCGCAGGCCCCCAGGAAGAGTGCCGGCACGGCGAGGGCGGTGACGAGTGCTCGTCGCATCATGGCTGCTCCTCGGGTACGTGTCGTGTCACAGAAGTAGGCATCCAGTGTGGCACGGCGGGACCGATGGGACCGTCTCAGCGGGCTGGGGGTCGGCTCGCGGTGGGGTGGTGGGTGCTCGGCGCGCTCAGAAGTACCAGGGGAAGGGCGACCAGTCCGGCGCCCGCTTCTCCAGGAAAGCCTCCTTGCCCTCCACCGCCTCGTCGGTCATGTAGGCCAGCCGGGTCGCCTCACCGGCGAAGACCTGCTGCCCGACGAGGCCGTCGTCGGTGAGGTTGAAGGCGAACTTCAGCATCCGCTGGGCGGTCGGCGACTTGCCGAGGATCTCGCGGGCGACCTGGATCGACTCCGTCTCCAGCTCGGCGTGGTCGGCGACGATGTTGACCGCGCCCATCCGGTGCATCGTCTCGGCGTCGTAGGCACGGCCGAGGAAGAAGATCTCGCGGGCGAACTTCTGGCCCACCTGCTTGGCCAGGTAGGCCGAGCCGTAGCCAGCGTCGAAGGAGCCCACGTCGGCGTCGGTCTGCTTGAAGCGGGCGTGCTCGCGCGAGGCGATGGTCAGGTCGCAGACCACGTGCAGCGAGTGCCCGCCGCCGGCGGCCCAGCCGCTGACCACCGCGATCACCACCTTGGGCATGGTGCGGATGAGTCGCTGCACCTCGAGGATGTGCAGCCGACCGCCCTCGGCCTTGACCCGCGCCTCGTCGACGCCGGAACTGGTGGGGTCGGCGTCCTCGTCGGTAGACATGGCGTACTGATAACCGCTGCGTCCCCGGATCCGCTGGTCGCCGCCGGAGCAGAACGCCCACCCGCCGTCTTTGGGGGAGGGCCCGTTGCCGGTGAGGAGCACGACGCCGACATCGGGGGTCATCCGGGCGTGGTCCAGGGTCCGGTAGAGCTCATCGACCGTGTGCGGCCGGAAGGCATTGCGCACCTCGGGGCGGTCGAAGGCGATCCGCACGCACCCCAGCTCGACGTGCCGGTGGTAGGTCAGGTCGGTCAGGCCTTCGAAGCCCGGCACCTCCTGCCATTGGCTGGGGTCGAAGGGGGTGTCAACGTGCATCTGCTCGTGCGGCGGGGCAGGTCTGTCGGTCACGGCGTCCACACTAATGGAGAGCGGTGGATAGGTTTGGATACCTATCCAGACCTATCCGGATCGATCGAAGGGACTCGCGTGGAGCCCAATCCGTACGCGCCGGGCGACATCCCGCGATTCCTCGCGGGCCGGGACGACCAGTTGGCGCGCCTCGAGCTCGTCCTGGAGCGGGTTGCCGACGGCGAGCCCGCCGGGGCGCCGACGGTCTTCGTCGCACCACGCGGCCTGGGCAAGACCTCGCTGCTCCGCGCGGCCGAGGACCTCGCCCGCCCGATGGGGTATGCCGTGGCCTGGGTCCCGTGCGTCAAGGGCCAGCCCGTCCTGGCGGAGGTGTGCTCCGCGGTCGAGCAGGCCTTGGAGCAGGTCGAGATCTCGACCCGATCGGCGATCCCGCGCTGGGAGTCGCTGCGGGTGGAGGTCGGGGTCGGGGTGAAGGCGACCGGGGAGTGGAAGCGGCGCGAGCCCGACCCTGCGCCTCAGGGTCGGGTGCTGGCAACCGAGCAGGTGCTGCGGTCCGCGGCCCGGGCGGTCCGTGCCCGCGGCGGGGCAGGGCTGCTGCTCTGCCTGGACGAGTTGCACGCACCGGCGCTGGATGAGACCGGGATCCTGCTCAACGCGCTGCAGGACCTGACCGGTGAGCGCGACGTCAACCCGCTCGTCGTCCTGGGTGCTGGCCTGCCCTCAACTCCGGGTCACCTCGTCTCGGCCGCGACCTTCGCCGAGCGCTGGGGCTTCGTCACCCTCCCGTCCCTGGACGCCGGCGCCGCGGCACGGGCCCTACGTCAACCGGCCGCCGAGGTGGGGGTGCGCTGGGCGGCGGGAGCGGTGCGGGCGGTGGAGGAGCAGGCCCGCGGCTATCCCTACCTGCTGCAGCTGATCGGTGCCGCGACCTGGGACGTCGCGCGCCCTGCCCATGGCGCCACGATCACCGCCGCCCACGCCGCCAAGGGGTGGGAGGTAGCGCAGGATCGGATGCGCATCCTCTTCCAGGGGCGGTGGGACGCCGCGACCGAGGCCGAGCGTGCCTTCCTGGGCGCGATGGCCGCAGCCCGGACCTCGCCGGTGCCCCGTGCCACCATCGCGGCCGCGCTCGGGGTGTCGACCAGCTCGATCAGCCGCACGCGCGGCAGCCTGATCGACAAGGGCGTGATCGCCGCGGTCGGACACGGCACGCTGGACTTCACGCTGCCCGGATTCGCGGACTTCGTGCGGGAGGTGACGGGGGACTGAGGCCACGCCGACCGACACCGGCTCAGCCGTACCCGGGCGCGCATGAGCCGGTGCACCTCGGGCCTGTCGTGGGACGGAGTGTGCGCCGCTCAGCGATCCCGGCTGGACAGCACGCAGAACTCATTGCCCTCGGGATCGGCCAGGACGGTCCAGGTGACGTCGGCCTCGTCCTGCCCCACGTTGACCCTCGTCGCGCCCAGGTCGACGAGACGCTCGATCTCGGCGTCCCGGTCCTGAGAGGTGTGCGGCGCGAGGTCGATGTGCAGGCGGTTCTTGACCTCCTTGCCCTCCGGAACAGGCACGAACACGAGGCCCTGCCCGCGCCTGAGCCAGGTGTCGAGGTCGGTGACGGGCTGGTCCTCCTCGGTTGCGGCATACCGGGGCACGGCGACGGCCTCGTCGGGGGTGTCGTAGACGACCGCCCAGTCCAGCGCCTCCGCCCACCAGCGTGCCTGGGCCTGGGGGTCCCGGCAGTCGACCACGATCGTGTACCACTTCAGTGCCATGTCCCGATCCTTGCGCGGTCACCGCCGGCCCGCATCCCCCTGGACGACGCCGCGGACCGATCCCGTCCTCGATGCGCACCACTGGCGACGCGCGGCAGACACGAACCCCTGCGCGGTGGGAGAGTTCGACCATGGACGACTCGACGCGCCCGGCGCAGGCCGGCAGCGATGTGGACGCGGTGTGGGACCGGATCGAAGCGGCTTTCGAGGCCGCCGGGCTGGCCGATGATCTCCAGCCGGGCGCATCGCCCGAGGCGATCGCGGAGGTGGAGGAGCACCTCGGGGTGAAGATGCCCGAGGACCTGCGCGCGAGCCTCGCGCGCCACGACGGCTGCTACGACTCCTGGCCGACCGGCAGCCTGCTCGGCACCCGGGGCATCAGATCGGAGGCGGACGTCTGGAACGAGTTGCTGGCGGACGGCACCTTCGACGCGTCGGCCGAGCACGACGCGGGCGGGGGATCCGGCGCTGTCGGCCAGGGATGGTGGCGGCGCGGGTGGATCCCGCTGGACGCGGACGGCGCGGGCAACGGGGCCGTGGTCGACACCGACCCCGGGCCGCAGGGCCAGGTCGGGCAGGTCCTCGACATGGATCACGAGGTCGGCCCCTCCGGCCCGAAGCACGACTCCGTCCTCGCCTATCTGCGCGACCTGGCCGAGCAGCTGGAGAGCGGCGCCCTCACCTGGACGGGCGGTGACTGGGAGCGGGGGTAGGCGCACGGTGGTGCGCCTCCTACGCTGAGCCCGTGATCCCTGCCCTGACCGATCTTCTCGCCGCCGCGCAGGTGGTGGCGCTGCCGATGCGGGTGCGTTTCCGCGGGGTGACCGAGCGGGAGGTGGTCCTGCTGCGGGGCCCGCGCGGGTGGGCGGAGTGGGCGCCGTTCCCGGAGTACGGCGACGCTGACGCAGCCCGCTGGCTGCTCGCCGCGATCGAGCTGGGCTGGGGTGAGCTGCCTTCGCCAGTGCGCTCCGACGTCGGGGTGAACGCCACCGTCCCAGCCATCCCCGCGAGCGAGGTCGCTGCGCTCCTGTCCCGGTATGACGTTCGACGGACGGCCAAGGTCAAGGTCGCCGAGGCGGGGCACGGGTTGGACGAGGACGTGGCCAGGGTGGGCGAGGTTCGCCGGGTGCTGGGTCCGCAGGCGCGGATCAGGGTCGATGCGAACGGCGCCTGGTCGGTGGACGACGCGGTCCGGGCGTTGGGCGCGTTGGCGCCGTGGGGGTTGGAGTACGCAGAGCAGCCGTGCGCCACCGTGGAAGAGCTCGCGGCCCTGCGGGTCCGGCTGGCGCGCAACGGGATCGACGTCCCCATCGCCGCCGATGAGTCGATCCGCCGGGCCGAGGACCCCGTCCGGGTCGCGCGCGAGGGCGCCGCCGACCTCATCGTCGTCAAGGTCGCGCCGCTGGGGGGCGTGGCACGGGCCCTGGAGATCGTGGCCGAGTGCGGGCTCCCCGTCGTGGTGTCCTCAGCCCTGGACACCTCCGTGGGCCTGGCAGCCGGCGTCCGGCTCGCGGCAGCACTCCCGCAGCTCGACCACGACTGCGGCCTGGGCACCGCCACCCTGTTGGCCGCCGATGTCGTCGAGGAGCCCTTGGTGCCCCAGGGCGGGAGCATCAGCACCCACCGGGCCGACGCGGCCCGGGAGGCGGTCGACCCCGGGCGGGTTGCGGCATACGGGACGGGCGCGGAGCGCGAGCAGTGGTGGCGCGACCGGCTCGCCCGCGCGCACGCGCTGCTCTGATCGCGCGTCATCTTTTACCTGCCCGAAACACGCGCAACGCACCTGTAACGCCCAGCGTCCTGCGCCCGAAACATCCGTGCTCTTGACTTCGTGGCACGGCCCACCCCGGCTCCGAGGACGTGACCAGGGGTGGGTCGGCCACGTTCTGACACTAGGAGGCACACGATGGAACTCACCGCTGGTGATGTCTGGGTCATGATTTCGGCAGCGCTCGTGCTGCTGATGACGCCCGGACTGGCGTTCTTCTACGGCGGCATGGCCCGAGCCAAGGCCGCCATCAACATGATCATGATGAGCTTCGTCTCGGTCGGGCTCGTCGGCGTCGTCTGGGTGCTGTGGGGCTACGGGATGACCTCCGAGCCCGGCGTCCTCGGCGGCCTGGTCGGCAACCCGTTCGGCGACCTCGGCCTGAGCCAGGCGGTCGGCAGCGCGGATCTGGTCGGGATCGGCTTCGGCGCGACCTTCGCGATCATCACCGTCGCCCTGATCTCCGGCGCGATCGCCGACCGCGCCCGCTTCGGCGCCTGGGCGATCTTCGTCCCGATCTGGGTCACCCTCGTCTACTGCCCGCTGGCCTACATGGTCTGGGGTGGCGGGCTGCTCACCGAGGAGGGCGCGATCGGCAGCGTCTTCGGTGAGGCGATCGACTTCGCCGGTGGCACGGTCGTGCACATCAACGCCGGACTCGCCGCGCTCGTGCTGGTCTATGTGATCGGCTCGCGGGCCGGCTTCGCCAAGGGTCTGCACGGCGCGCACAACGTGCCGCTGATGATGATCGGCACGGCGATGCTGTGGTTCGGCTGGTTCGGCTTCAACGGTGGTGCGGCCGGCTCGGTGGAGGAGGGTGGCCTGATCTGGGTCAACACCCTCGTCGCCCCGGCCGCCGCGATGCTCGCCTGGCTGGTCACCGAACGTATTCGCGACGGGCACGCCACCTCGGTCGGCGCCGCTTCCGGTGTGGTCGCCGGTCTGGTCGCGATCACCCCGGCCTGCGCCAATGTCTCACCCCTGGGCGCGATCGCGATCGGCATCCTGGCTGGCGTCGCCTCGGCGCTCGCCGTCGGTCTGAAGTACCGCTTCGGGTATGACGACGCGCTCGACGTCGTCGGCGTGCACCTGGTCGCCGGCATCGTGGGCACGGTCGCGCTCGGCTTCCTCGCGCTGTCGGTCGACGGCGAGGGCGGTGGCCTGCTCTACGGCGGCGGCTTCAGCCAGCTGATCGCGCAGGTAGTGGCGACGCTGTTCACCCTCGTCTACACCGGCGTGCTCACCGCGCTCATCGCGATCGCCATCCACAAGACGATCGGCTTCCGGGTCAGCGCCGAGGACGAGGAGCGGGGCATCGACCTCGCCCAGCACTCGGAGTCGGCCTACGCCTTCGACGGCGCCGCGGGTGGTTCCTACGACCCGATCGCCGAGGAGACCAGGGCCTAAGGGAGGCCCTGTGCGGGGGAGGCCGGGCCGGGCAGGCGTCGGGGAGACGGGTGAGAACCTCGACGCCGCCCGGCCCGGTCGTGGGGTCCCGGCGGTCTCAGGTCCCGGCGGTCTTTAGAAGGTGCCGCTGTGTCCCTGCCCGTGCCGCCGGGCTGCCGCCTCGATGAACTCCTTGGCCTCGCGCAGCCCTGCGCCAGTGCGCTCCCGGTAGTGCTTGATCGCCTGGATAGTCTTGCCCGCCGCGATCAACCGCTGCTCCTCGGCGTCGACCTGGCCGACGGGGGCGACGCCCACGCTGGCGGGGTCCAGCCCGGCCTTGCGGCACAGCTCGGCGATCACCTGCTCCTGCTGCTTGACGCGTCGTTCCAGGCGCTCGATGCGCTCGCTCGATCCGAACATCGGTCGTCCCCTCGTGCTGTGGTCGGGCGCGTTCGACCCTAGTCGTTGTCCAGGAGAAGCAGGAGCAGCCGGCGTAACTCTGCGCGGTCCGGCTCGGCGAGGGCGGCCAGCGCCTCCTCGGCCGCGGCGCGCCGCCGGTCCCGCACCACCCCGACCGTATGCCGACCCTCACCCGTGAGCGTGAGCAGCACCGCCCTGCGGTCGGTCGGGTCGGGCGCGCGCTCCACCAGGCCCAACTCCTCAAGGGCGTCGGCCACCTCGGTGGCCGAGCGGGGTGCGATGCCCAGGTGCGCGGCCAGGTGGGAGACGCGAATGCCGTGCGGGTGCCCGCACTCGGCGGCGCGGCGCTCCATCCGTGCCAGCGCCAGCAGCGCCCGTGCCTGGTGCGGGGACAGGGCGCGGTCCCCGTCCGCGCTTTCTCCTCCCGAATCCGACCCCAGGTGGCGCCAGCGGCGAGCCACCCGCATCAGCAGGTCCACCTCGCTGAGCGCAGCGTGGTCCGCCGACAGGACGGGATCCGATGACGGCGGATCTACGGAAGCCGGATCAGACACAGGTGGCGGATCCAGGGGTGAGTGGGGTTGCGGCATACGGGCAGGATAGCGAGGCGAGGAAATAAAGAGGCAGCCTCCATATGTTGGACCGGGGGCTCAGACCTCACTCGGCCGGCATCGATGACCGGCCCAGCACTCGAAAGGAGAAGCGCATGGACGACTTCTCGCACCCGCTGTCCTCCGGCCGCGGCTCCCGGGGGGAGGGCCACGGCCGTTCGGACTGGTCCGGCAGTGGTGATCGCTCCGGTCGACCCGATCGGTCCGGCGCGCGCCGCGACCCCAAGGACCTCGCCCAGCTCGCCTCCCACCCCGTCGACGGCCGTCGCGTGATCGCGCTCTTCGCGCCGCACCGCTGGCCGCTCGCTCTTGTCCTCATGCTGATCGTCGCCAGCTCGGCGGTCGGCCTGGCCACGCCCTTCCTGACCCGGGAGCTGGTGGACCACGCCATCCCGCAGCAGGACGTGCGGCTGCTCCTCATCCTGGTCGGCCTGATGGTCGGCGTCGCCGTCGTGACGGCGGTGCTCGGCGTGCTCCAGACCTGGATCAGCACGACCGTCGGGCAGAAGATCATGCACGGTGTGCGGACCGACCTGTTCGGCCACCTGCAGCGGCAGTCGCTCGGATTCTTCACCCGGACCCGCTCCGGCGAGGTCCAGTCCCGCCTGACCCATGACGTCTCCGGCCTGCAGGGCGTGGTCACCTCGACCGCGACCTCGCTGGCCGGCAATGTCGCCACCGTCGTCGGGACGCTCGTGGCGATGCTCGCGCTCAGCCCGACGCTCGCTCTGCTCTCCCTCGTGGTGATCCCTCCGGCCATCTTCGTCATGCGCTCGGTCGCGCGCATCCGTCGGGAGGCGACCGAGAAGCGCCAGCGTGCGCTCGCCGGGCTGCACGGCCAGGTCGAGGAGTCGCTGTCCGTCAGCGGCGCGCGGCTGAGCAAGACGCTCGGGGCGGGCGAGCAGCTGGCCGACCGCTTCCACGACACCTCTGCCGGGCTGCTGGACCTCGAGGTCGCCGCCCAGATCGCCGGGCGCTGGCGGCAGGCGAGCATGGGGATCGTCTTCGCGATCGTCCCCGCCGCGCTCTATCTGGTGGCAGGGCTGCCCGTCACCGGCGACGGCATCTCGATCGGCACCCTCGTGGCCTTCGTCGCGCTGCAGGCCGGAATCTTTCGCCCCGTGATGGGCCTGCTGTCGGTCGGGGTCCAGGTGACCGCGTCGATGGCGCTGTTCAGCCGCATCTTCGAGTACCTCGACCTGCCCGTCGACGTGCCCGAGCCCGACGCCGCCACGGCCCGTCGACTCGATCCGGGCGCTGCCCGGGGCGAGCTGCGCCTCGACACGGTGAGCTATCGGCATACGGGATCGGACCGGGACGCCCTGTCCGAGGTGAACCTCACGATCCCGGCCGGGTCCTCGGTCGCCCTCGTCGGTCACACCGGCTCCGGCAAGAGCACGCTCGCGTCGCTGATCGCCCGCCTCGACGACCCGACCTCCGGCAAGGTGACGCTGGACGGGATCGACCTGCGCGAGCTGCCCGCCGCCGACCGGACCTCGGTGGTCGGCGTGGTGTCGCAGGAGACCTACCTGCTGCACGCCTCCGTCCGCGAGAACCTGCGCTTCGCCAACCCCGCCGCGACCGACGCACAGATCGAGCAGGCCGCCCGCGACGCCCAGATCCACGACCTCATCGATGCGCTGCCCCAGGGCTACGACACAGTCGTCGGCGCGCGCGGACACCGGTTCTCCGGCGGCGAGCAGCAGCGGCTCGCCCTCACCCGGACGATCCTGCGCGATCCCAAGGTGCTGGTCCTGGACGAGGCGACGAGCGCGCTCGACACCCGCACCGAGGCGGCCGTGCAGGAAGCGCTGGCGCGGGTCGGCCGCGACCGGACGGTGGTCACCATCGCCCACCGCCTCTCGACCGTGCGCGACGCCGACCTGATCGTGGTCCTGGACCGTGGGCGCGTCGTCGAGCAAGGCACGCACGCCGACCTCCTCGCCCGCGACGGCCGGTACGCCGACCTCCTCGCCGCCACCGGGGCGTCGGTGGGTTCGGCGTCGGTGGGGTCAGCGCCGGTGGGGTCGGGGTCGGTGGGGTCAGCGCCGGCGCCCGTCGCCGCCTGACCGGCGCCCCCATCTCCGACCGGACGTCCGTTGTGTTGGCTCACGGGTCGACCGGACGCGCGTGGTGTCGGTTGTGGAGCCGACCGGACGCGCGCGTGCAGCCGGATGGGACGGCGGCGGCGCCGTGGACGTGGGTGCGCCGCGTCATACCGTTAGGTCAGGAATGATCCGGGCGATATCCTCGGGGGACCCGTTTTTCCACATACTCCCGCGAGGTGCACCGTGCCCACCGGCAAGGTCAGGTTCTACGACGAGGACAAGGGCTTCGGCTTCGTGTCCAGCGACGAGGGGGACGACGTCTTCGTCCCGCGTTCCGCGCTGCCCGCGGGCGAAACCACCCTGAAGCGTGGCGCCAAGGTGGAGTTCGACATCGTCGCCGGCAAGCGCGGCGACCAGGCCCTGCACGTGCGGCTGCTCGACCCGGCTCCGTCGGTCTCGCGCGGGCTGACCCTGCGCGACCGCAAGCCGGCCGAGGAAATGGTCGTCGTGGTCGAGGACCTCATCACCCTGCTCGACAACGCCTCCAACTCGCTGCGCCGCGGGCACTACCCGGACCGCACGCACGGCTCCGCGATGGCCAAGGCGCTGCGTGCCGTCGCCGACCAGTTCGAGGCGGGCAACTGACCTTGGCCGCCCCCAAGAAGGACGCCGTGCTGATCTCCGCCGTGGAGGTCGCGCGGGAGGCTGCCGTCGCGATCGCCGAACCCGGCACCGTCGGTGACCACCTCGCCGTGGTCATGGAGGAGGACCGGGTCGCGACCCATTCCTTCGCCTGCACCGCGAGTGCCTACCCGGGTTGGCGTTGGGCCGTCACCGTCGCGCGCGTGCCGCGCGCCCGCAGCGCGACCGTCTCCGAGGTGCACCTGCTGCCCGGCGAGGACGCGATGCTCTCTCCGGAATGGGTCCCGTATGCCGAGCGCCTCGCCCCAGGCGACATCGGCCCCAACGACCGCACCCCCTTCGTCGCCGACGATCCGCGCCTGGAGGCCGGGTGGGAGGCCACCGGTGAGGAGGACGTCGACGCCGTGGCGATCTGGGAGCTCGGGCTGGGGCGGGAGCGTGTGCTGTCGGCCGAAGGCCGGGATGCAGCGGCGACCCGCTGGCATGAGGGTGACCGCGGTCCGGCGAGCGAGTCGGCGCGCAAGGCCGACCGGCCGTGCTCGACCTGCGGTTACTTCCTGCCGATGGCCGGGGCGCTGCGTTCGGTCTTCGGGGTGTGCGCCAACGAGTGGTCCCCGGCTGATGGCCAGGTCGTCTCGCTGAAGTTCGGCTGCGGCGCGCACAGCGAGGTCGATGTCGAGCAGCGCGAGCCCGAGAAGATCGACCCGCCCGTCCTCGACGACGACCGCGAGATCGAGTTCACCGACCGCTGAGGTTGCGCGCTTCTCCTCTCATGGACCGCTGAGGTCTCGCGCTTTCACGCGCATGGACCGCGGAGTCCACACTCTTCGTCGCTCACCCCCGGCGTGTCCTGCACTGTGCAGTTGTGGTGTTGCGTGTCGGGTGCCTGAGCGCCGATTCTGCACAGCCGGATCTGCACATCAAGCCTGGTGATGCTGAGGGTGAGGCTGGTGGCAGTGCGGCGTCGGGGTGAGGTCAGGCTCGATCGTGGAGTGCAGTGCTCAACAGGGGTAGAGCTAGATCAGGGGTGGAGCGAGATCACGCGTCGACGGCGTTACCGCGTCCGCGGCGGAGGTAGACGTAGCCGAGTCCGCCGAGCAGGATGCCCGCCACCGGGACCCAGAGCCACCAGCTCCGCTCGCCAGCCCGCAGGTCGGGGAAAGCCAGCAGCACCACCAGCGCCAACGCCCAAGCGAGGATGCCCCACTGCACGAGGTGGATGGTGCGCACCGGGACTGCCGGCGGTGTGATGCCTCGTGCGTCGCCGACGTCCTTGGCCGTGCGCGGGTCACCGCCCGTGTGGGAGCCGGCGACGGTCTGCTGGTCAGAGACAGCGTGCGAGTCGACAGCAGCGGGCTGGACCTGCGGGTCAGCGCCATCGGATGGGCGCGCTGGCTGGCTGTCGGATCCGGGAGTCTGCACCCCCCCGACGCTATCCCGAGCCGAATCCGGGGTGCAGCAGGGATCTCGGGAGGGTGCAGTAGGGGTAGCAAGGGTGACATTGCCCTGTAGCCCCCATGTCACCCCGGCTAAGGCGACTGCACCCCGAGATGGGGGAGCAGGAGATGGGGGAGCAGGAGATGGGGAAGCAGGAGATGGGGGAGCACGAGACGGGGAAGCGGGAGATGGGGAAGCAAGAGATGGGGAGCGAGGAGATCGTTAGCCGAGGTAATGAGATAACGTAACGACTTGTGCCTACCGCCGACCGCCCAGAGATCTCAGAGGTGAGGGGGAGCTCTGGGCCCAGAGCGAGCACGGGAAGCCCAGAGACCGCCGAGCTCGCGCATGATCTGCGGATCGCGTGCATGCGGGTGGCGCGGCGGGTGCGCTTCGACACCGACGGGGAGGCCCTGCTCGCCCCGCACCTGTTCAGCGTCCTCGCCCGGCTGACGACCGGGCCGCACACCAGCGGCGAACTCGCCACCATCGAGCAGGTCAGCGCCCCCACGATGAGCCGCGCGGTCGGCCAGCTCGTGGACCTCGGCCTCATCGAACGCTCCGCCGATGAGCACGACGGCCGTCTGGTCCGGCTCTCGCTCACCCCCCAAGGCTCCGATCTCGTGACCTCCGAACGCGCCCGCCGAGATGCCTGGATGACCGAGCGCCTGGAGGGACTGTCCGCCGAGGAGCGCGACCTCCTCGCCCGCGCCACCACCCTGCTGGAGCAGGTGGTCTGCCGGTGAGCGCGATGTTCTCGGCGCTGTCGGTGCGCAACTACCGCATCTACGCCACCGGGGCCATCGTCTCCAACACGGGCACCTGGATGGGACGCGTCGCCCAGGACTGGGTCGTCCTCACCGAGCTCACCGACAACTCCGCCCAGGCCCTCGGCATCGTGACCGGCCTGCAGTTCCTGCCGATCCTGCTCTTCAGCCCGATCGCCGGCGCGCTCTCGGACACCTTCCCCAAGCGGCACGTCATGCTCGTCACCCAGATCAGCATGGCCTTCTTCGCCATCGTCATGGGCGTCGCGGTGCTCACCGGTCACATGGAGCTGTGGCACATGTTCGTGCTGGCTTTCCTGTCCGGCACGGCCGCCGCCTTCGACGCCCCGGCCCGGCAGTCCTTCGTCTCCGAGATGGTGCCGCCGCGCCAGCTCACCAACGCCGTCGGTCTGAACTCCGCCTCCTTCCACTCCGGCCGTCTCCTCGGCCCCGCCGCGGCCGGCCTGCTCATCGCCGCCTTCGGCACCGGCCCCACCCTGCTGCTCAACGCGCTCACCTTCATCGCCGTGATCATCGCCCTGCTCGCGATGAACACCGAGGAACTCACCTCCCCACCCCGCGCCGCCAAGCGCGGCAAGGTCCGCGACGGCATCGCCTACGTCCGTGGCCGACCGGACATCCTGCTCATCATGGTGATCGCGTTCATGCACGGCACCTTCGGGATGAACTTCCAGCTCTTCAACGCGCTGATGTCCACCGAGGTCTTCGGCAAGGGCGTCACCGACTTCGGCATCACCGGCTCGGTGATGGCGATCGGCTCCCTCGCCGGCGCCCTGCTCGCGGCCCGCCGCGAACGCCCCCGCTGGCGCCTGCTCCTGGGCTCGCTCTTCGCCTTCGCCGTCACCACCCTGGCGCTGGCCCTCGCGCCCAGCTTCACGGCATACACCATCCTCCTCATCCCGACCGGCCTGTTCGCGCTCACGGTGATGGTCAGCGCCAACGCGATGGTCCAGCTGTCCACCGACCAATGGGTCCGGGGTCGGGTGATGGCGCTCTACATGGCCGTCTTCATGGGCGGCACGCCCGCCGGGGCGCCGCTGCTCGGCTGGATCGGCGAGCACTTCGGCGCCCGCGCGACCGTCCTCGGCGCCACCGTGATGTGCGGCGCCACCGCGATCCTTGCGATCATCTACCTGATGCGCCACGACAACATCCGCCTGCGGATCCGCCGCAGCTGGCGGCGCCCCCTGCGCCTGGACCGCATCGTGACCGAACCCGTCCCCGAGAAGGTGAACTGATGTGAGTGCCCGCACCCGACGCATCGTCGTCCTCGTCGCGCTGGCGGCCCTGATCCTCGCCCCCGTCATCGCCGCCCTCTGAAGCGCCGATGGCTCCCGACCCCACCTTCACCACCCGACCGACGCTGACCGGGACCTTCGGGATGGTGTCCAGCACCCACTGGCTGGCGTCCCAGTCCGGTATGCGGATGCTCGAGATGGGCGGGAACGCCGCCGACGGGGCGGTCGCCGCGGGCCTGGTGCTGCAGGTCGTCGAACCGCACCTGAACGGGCCTGGCGGTGACCTGCCGCTGATCGTCGCCTCGGCCGAGGATCCCACGCCGCGCGTGCTCTGCGGGCAGGGGCCGGCCCCCGCGGGAGCCACGCCCGAGCACTTCGCCGCCCACGGCCTGGACCGGGTGCCCGGTTCCGGCCCGCTCGCCACCGCGGTCCCCGGCGCCATGGAGGCCTGGCTGGTGCTGCTGCGCGACCGCGGCACCATGACCTTCGCCGAGGTCGCTGCGCCTGCGCTGGACTACGCCCGCCACGGCCACCCCGTGCTCGAGCGGGTCAGCAGCACCATCGCCTCGGTCGCCCAGCTCTTCGAGCAGGACTGGACCACCTCGGCCGACCAGTGGCTCATCAATGGCGCGCCGCCGCGACCGGGCAGCCTGGTCACCAACGCGGCCTGGGCGGACACCCTCGAGCGGCTGATCGCCGAGGAGCCCCGCGACGTCAGCCGCGAGCAGGGCATCGACGCCGTCCGCCGCGCCTGGTCGCAGGGCTTCGTCGCCGAGGCGCTCGAGGCCTTCCAGCGCAGGGCGTTTCGGCACAGCGGTGGACAGGTGCTGCCGGGCGTGCTCACCGCCCAGGACCTCGCCGAGTTCACCGCCAGCTGGGAGGACGCGGCCACCCTCGAGCGGGATGGCTGGACGATCGCCAAGACCGGGCCGTGGGGGCAGGGGCCGACGCTCCTCCAGACGCTCCAGCTGGTCGACGCGACCCAGGACGAGCTCGATCTCGACTCCGCCGACGGCGTCCACACCCTCGCCGAGGCGTGGAAGCTCGCGCTCGCCGACCGCGAAGCCTGGTACGGCGACAGCGCGCACGTCCCCCTGGACGACCTCCTCGATGCCCGGTATGCCGCATCCCGGGCCGACCTCATCGGCGCCTGCGCGAGCCACGAGGTGCGCCCTGGCTCACCGGGCGGTCGCGAGCCGCGCCTCGCCGCCCTGGCGGTGGAAGGACCGGGGGAGGACACGGCATACGGGGACCCGACGTCGGGCGAGCCGACCGTCCAGCGGGACGGGGTCACCCGGGGTGACACCTGCCACGTGGACGTGGTGGACCGGTGGGGGATGCTGGTGTCCGCGACACCGTCCGGTGGGTGGCTGCAGTCGAGTCCGTTCGTGCCTGAGGTCGGGTTCGCGCTCGGGAGCCGGCTGCAGATGATGTGGCTGGAGCAGGGGCTGCCGAGCTCGCTCGTGCCCGGTCGGCGACCCCGGACCACGCTCTCGCCGACCCTGGTGCTGCGCGATGGCGTCCCGGTGCTGGCGTGCGGGACCCCCGGCGGTGACCAACAGGACCAGTGGCAGAGCATCTTCCTGCTGCGCCACCTGGACGCCGGGCTGCCGCTGCAGGCGGCGATCGACGCTCCCATGTTCCACACCACGAGCTTCCCGGGCAGTTTCCACCCGCGCGCCACCGAGCCCGGCGTGCTCGTGGCCGAGTCGCGGCTGGGCACGGATGTCCTGGCCGAGCTGCGCCGCCGCGGCCACGAGGTGGTCGAGCAGGGACCGTGGACGCTCGGGCGGATGTGCGCCGTCGCGCGCGACCCCGAGACCGGTGTGCTCTCCGGCGCGGCGAACCCCCGGGGAATGCAGGGGTATGCCGTCGGACGTTGACGTGGGTGCGTCACGTCGATGCGCCCGGACTCGATCGCATCACCTAGCGTGAGCAGCACGACCCCATAGGAGGAGCCACCCGTGCCCGCCAAGGCCAACCTCGCCAAGCTCGCCCTGAAGTACGGCCCGATCGTCTACACGCTCGCGCAGAAGTACGGACCTCAGGTGGCCGAGCAGATCATGAAGAACCGGGAGCCCGCCCAGCGCTACCTCGCCGAGCGTGCCCAGAAGTCGCGCAAGGCGGCCAAGCGCACGGCGCTCGCGCACGCCGACTCGGTGGTGGACGGCTCGCTGCAGCAGGTCTTCCACGCTGGAGAGGCGTACTGGGTGGTCTTCTCGCGCAACGAGCCGGTCGGCAGCCACCCGCACACGAACATCTCCTACGACGCCCTGCTGCTCAATGCCGACCCAGCCAAGCGGGTGAGGCCAGAGGAGCTGCGGCGGACCATTCACCTGCCGAAGAAGTCGAAGGGCTGAGGTGGGGGCGATGAGCGACGGCGGCACGCTGGGCGCGCAGCGGCACGACTACGCCGGCTTCCTGGAGGAGGCCGAGTGCCCCGAGGCACCGCTGGCGATCGTGCGGGCCTGGATCGATGATGCGGTCGCGCGGATGCCGGAGGCGGTGGGCGGGCTGGCCGAGCCGACAGCGTTGTCGGTCGCGACGGTCGATACGGACGGTGCGCCGGACGTGCGGACCGTGCTGATGCGTGACCTCGATGCGCAGGGGCCCTCCTTCTTCACCAACACCCGGTCGGCCAAGGGGCAGCAGATCGCGCACGAGCCGCGGGTGGCGGCCGCGCTGACCTGGCCCTCGCTCTTCCGGGCGATCCGCTTCCGTGGGGTGGCGGTGCCGTTGCCGGCGGAGGAGGTCAGGGCCTACTTCGTCAGCCGCCCGTGGGGCTCGCGGATCTCCGCGCATGCCTCGGCCCAGAGCTCTCCGGTGCCGGACCGGGAGAGCCTGGAAGCGGCATACAGGACGGGCGCGGAGCGCTTCCCCGACACGGGATCGCCGGACGATGTCCCCGTGCCCGAGGGGTGGGGCGGGTATCGGATCCGGCCCGACCGCGTCGAGCTGTGGGCGGGTCGGCCGAGCCGGCTGCACGACCGGTTGGTGTGGGAGCGGGTCGCCGATGGGGGTCTGGATGAGCCCAGCGCCTGGCGGCGGGAGCGCCTCAGCCCCTGAAGCCGGCGGTCGGCGGGTGATCGCCTCGTAGGATGGCGGCTGTGAGCGACCTGATCGACACCACCGAGATGTACCTCAAGACCGTCCTCGAACTCGAGGAGGACGGGGTCGTCCCGATGCGTGCCCGGATCGCCGAGCGGCTCGGCCAGTCCGGTCCAACCGTCTCCCAGACCGTGGCCCGGATGGAGCGTGACGGACTGCTGCAGCTCACCGAGGAGCGACACCTGGAGCTCACCGAGGACGGGCGGCTGGCTGCGGTGCGGGTGATGCGCAAGCACCGGCTCGCCGAGCGGCTGCTCACCGACGTGATCGGGCTGGACCCGGCCTACGTCCACGAGGAGGCGTGCCGGTGGGAGCACGTGATGAGCGAGCAGGTCGAGCAGAAGATCCTGGGGCTGCTCGAGGCGCCCACGACCTCGCCGTACGGCAACCCGATCCCGGGTCTGGACGAGCTTGGGTATGCCGTGGCTCCCGGCCCGCAGGGGCGTCCCAGTCACGAGGTGGCTGGGTCGGCCGCGGCCAAGGTCGAGGCGACTGTGGAGCGGCTGGGGGAGCCGGTGCAGGTCGACCCCGAGGTGCTGGGGCTGCTGCTGGAGTCGGGGGTGCGCCCGGGGGCTCGGGTGCGGGTCTGGGCCGAGGACGAGCGGACGATCGTGGAGTCGCTTGAGGGCGAGGCGGTGTCCCTGCCGGTGGACGTCGCAGCCCACATCTTCTGCCGTTGAGACAGGCCCGTTGAGGGCCGTGTCGACGTGTGAGTTCGATCACGCGCACGCTGGGAGTTCGGTCAAGTCGAAACGCGTTTGTGCAGGCCAAGGGGCTTGTGACAGGTGTGACGCCCTGGGGTTATCCACAGGTTTGTTATCGGAACGTGACCATGGGTGGAAGTGCGGTGTACGGTGGCGTCTGCTTCTCCAACCCGTACGGAGTTGCTCCAGGTGCGCTACGCCGAGTCCTGTCTGCGCGCCCGGATCTCGTCCTAGATCAACCGCGCGACAGGAGCGGGGGAACCAACCTCGGAGCCAGCACGACCGGCTCCTCGGGGCTTACGGTTCCGCACCACGCCGGTGCGTAACCGAGGGATCGTCCCGTCCCTAGCCCGACAGCTCACCCCGCAGGCACACCCCTGGAGGACCATCTCGTGACGTACCGCTACCAGGCCCGGCACCGCAAGCCGGGTCGTCTCAGCACGGCCAGCACCGCCCTCACCCGCAGCGCCGCCATTGCCGCGGCCTCCACCGGTCTCATCGCCGGTGCGTCGGTGTCGGCGACCGCGGCCCCGTCGTCCCCGTCCGTGGGCGACGCCGTTCCCAGCTTTGTCTCCGGCCCGCAGACGCTGATCGAGGTGGCCGAGAAGGTCGCCGCCGCCGAGCGTCCCGCCGTGGCCGCCAGCGCCCCGGCCAGCGACGAGCGCGCCTCCTACGGCACCGCAGGCTTCACGGCCATCGCGCCGCAGCCGGTCGTCGAGCCGGAGCCCGTCGTCGAGGCCGAGCCGGTCGTCGAGCAGGCCGCTGCTGCCGTTGAGCAGCGCACCGAGACCGCCGCGAGCCGCGACAACGAGCGCACCGAGCCGGTCCAGCAGCAGCAGACCCAGCAGGCCGCTCCGGCTCAGCAGACCCAGCAGGCCGCTCCGGCCCAGCAGACCCAGCAGGCCGCTCCGGCCCAGCAGGCCGCTCCGGCGCCCGCTCCGGCTCCGGCGCCTGCCCCCGCGCCTGCCCCGGCCCCGTCGGGTGGTGGCAGCGTGCTCAGCGTCGCCGCGGCCTACACCGGCATCTACTACGTCTACGGCGGCAGCACCCCGGCCGGCTTCGACTGCTCGGGCTACACCTCCTTCGTCTTCCGCCAGGCGCGCGGCATCGAGCTGCCCCGCACGGCCGCCGGCCAGCAGGCCTACGCCACCCCGGTCAGCAACCCGCAGCCCGGCGACCTGGTGTTCTTCGGCTACCCGGCCTACCACGTGGGCATCTACGCCGGCAACGGCATGATGTACGACTCGGGCCGCCCGGGTATCCCCACCCAGCTCCGCGCGATCTTCTCCGGCGTCTCCGGCTACGGCCGCGTCTGAGCACGAGCGTGATCTGAGGCTCGGTCGCGGCTGACCTCTCACCGTCACGGGCTCACGAGGCCCTCCAGCACCAAGCCCCTCCCGGGTTCTGCGGGAGGGGCTTCGTGCTGTCTGTGACGAGCGGATCCGCCGGGATCGAGCGATCCGCTGAGGTCGTGGAGCGAGGGGAGGTGCCGTCTGTTTTTCAGACATGCACAACGGGGAAGGTGAGGGAGAAAAGCGCAGGTCGGCGACGGCATACGGGACGTTGTGCATGTCTGAAGGTGCGCCGAAGACGGGCCCGCGGGCGCCACCCCTGCGAAACGCACGCCAGCGGCAGGCGAGGGCGAGGTGCAGAGCTGGTGGGCTGCCGCTACACCTGAGCGGTGGCCTCGCTCGCCTCGTCGGACTCGTCGTCGAACTCGCCGAGGATCTGCTCGAGGATGTCCTCCATCGAGGTCATCCCGACGACGCGGCCGTGCTCGTCGCGGACCAGGGAGAGCTGGGCGCGCTGCTGGCGCAGGCTGGCGACGGCGTCGATGAGCGGCATCGTGTCGGGCAGCGAGGCCACCGGCTGGATGAAGGCGCTCAGGGGGCGATCGCCGCCGCCCTCAGCACTGGCCAGGATGGCGTCGCGCACATGCACCAGACCACGGATTCGGCGGCTGCCCTCGCGCCCCGTCGGCTCGACGACGAAGAGCCGGGATCGACCGCTCTCGCGACTGATCCGCTCGACGTCGGCCGCCGTGCCAGCACGGGGGATGGTCACGGCGGCCGTCGGGGGGAACATCACCGCGGAGACCGGCTCCTCCTCCAGACGCAGGGCGCCGGTGAGGATCTGATGGTCGGCGTCCTCGAGGACACCGTGCTCGTGCGACTGGGCAAGCAGCAGCTGGAGGTCGGCCGGGGTCTGGGCGCTGCCGAGATTGTCGACCGGGTCGACCTTGATCATCCGCAGCAGCACGTTGGCCAGCGCGTTCATCGACCACAGGACCGGCCGGACCAGCCAGGCGAAGCCACGGAAGGGCACGGCCAGGGCCATCGCCGAGGTCTCGGGGTGCGAGATCGCCCACGACTTGGGTGCCATCTCACCGACGACCATGTGCAGGAAGACGACGATCGAGACAGCGAGCGCGACCGAGATGGCGCCGGCCGCGACGTCCGGGGCGCCGAGCGCACCGATGACGGGGCCGAGCAGCTCGGCCACGGCCGGCTTGGCCAGCGCGCCGAGCGCCAGCGTGCACAGGGTGATGCCGAGCTGGGCTCCGGCGAGCATCAGGGACAACTCCCGCGAGGCTTCGACGGCGGCGCGGGCGGAGCGGCTGCCCTCCTCGGCCTTCTCCTCCAACCGGTGCCGCTTGGCGGCGACCACCGCGAACTCGGCGGCCACGAAGAAGCCGTTGGCCACCAGCAGGACGACGCTGATCAGCAGGGCTGTGGTCATGGTCATCGGGCCACCTCGCTGCCGTTCGCCTCGATCAGGAGGGCGTCATCGCTGGAAAGCTGTTCACGTTCGGCCTCGGACAGCGCCGCCCAGTCCTCCAAGGACCGGGTCACGACCGGGTGCAGCGCGACGGTCTCGGGGACGAAGCGCTGGGTAGTCATCACGTCCAGGCGGGTCTGGGAGACGTACTCCTCACCTTCCCCGTCGCGCGTCGTCCACCGGACCAGCACGCTGTCGCCCTCCTCGGCGGTGCGGCCGAGGCGGTCCAGCACCAGCCCGGAGAGGGTGTCGTAGTTTTCGTGCTCGGGCAGCTCGATCCCGGTGACCTGTGCCGCCTCGTCGATCCGCAGCCGCGCCGAGAGGTCCCAGATGCCGTCCGCGCGGGCGTGGCCCATCACCTCGTCGTCATCGTCCTCGTCCCAGATCTCACCGACGACCTCCTCGGCGACGTCCTCGAAGGTCACGATCCCGGCGAATCCGCCGTATTCGTCGACGACCACGGCCAACTGCTGGTGCCGGGTGCGCAGGGCCTCCAGCACGCGGGGCAGAGGCAGCGACTCCGGCACGATCAGCGCATCGTCGGCGAGGTCGCGCACCATGGTGGTCGCCCGGTCCTGCGGGTCCACCTCGAGCAGGTCGTGCAGCCCGATGACGCCCACGATGTCGTCGATGTCACGCCCGATGACGGGGAAGCGCGCGTGCCCGGTCTGCAGGGCGGTCAGCACGGTGGCTGCCGGCTCGTCGGCCTGGACGGTGTGCACCGAGGTCCGCGGGGTCATCACCTCCTCGGCGACGCGGTCGCGGAAGGCCAGCCCCCGCTCCAGCATCGTCGACAGGTCCTCATCCAGCGTCCCGCCGCTGTGCGACTCGGCGATGATCCGGGTCAGGTCCTCCGGGGTCGCCCCCTGCGGCAGCTCCTGCACCGGCTCGATCCCGACCGACCGCAGCAACGCGTTGGACGCCTTGTCGAAGAGCGTGATGATCGGCCCGAAGATCGTCAGGTACCACAAGGTCGTCCGCGACAGCGCCCGCGCCAGCGGCACCGGGCGCGCGATCGCCCAGTTCTTGGGCCCGAGCTCACCGATCACCATCTGCAGCACGGTCGAGAAGACCAGCGTGCCGATGGAGAAGAGCGACATCATCGCCCCCCGCGCGAGCCAGCCGGAATCGGCATACGACTCCGTCAACCCGCGCACCAGGAAGGCCTCGCCCAGATAGCCCACGAGCAGCGTGGTGACGGTGATTCCGAACTGCGCCCCCGAGAGCGTGAAGCTCAGTCGGGAGGTGACCTTGAGCGCGCGCTGCGCCGCGGGGTCCCCCTGGTCGGCGAGCTGGCGCAGCTTGCCGCGGTCCACGCTGACGTAGGCGAACTCCTGCGCGACGAAATAACCGGTCATCAGGGTCAGCACGACGATGACCGCCAGACCGGTCGCGATCAGCATGCGGCGCCCCCCGCACCGTGAAGAAGCCGGGCGTCACCCGGCCCGGGACTGGCAGGTTGAGCTGAGTCAGAACTCGCAGACATGGGAGCAATAGTAAGGCCGGACTACGCTCACCACCGTGTCGTCGTCCCCAGCCCTGCGCACGGTGGCTGTCGTCGGGCTCGGCGGGGCGGTCGGGGCGGTGCTGCGGTGGCTGCTCGAGTGGGCCATCCCGCACGCCGGGGCGTGGCCGGTGGCGACCCTGCTCATCAACGTCCTGGGCAGCGCGGCGCTCGCGTTGCTGGTCGCCCACGCCGCCCGCCACCGCCACCCGTGGTGGCTGCGGCCGGGCGTCGGGACCGGCCTGCTCGGCGGGTTCACGACCTTCTCCACGTATGCCGTTCAGGTCGTCGTCGTCGGTCAGGCTCACCCGGCCGTCGCGGTCGGCTACCTGGTCGCGACGCCGCTGCTGTGCGTGGCGGCCGCGGCGCTCGTCGGCACCCTGGTGCTGCGCTCGGGGGCCCACCGATGACCGGTATGCCGTGGGGCTGGGCCCTCCTGCTCGTCGCCCTGGGTGGGGCGGCCGGCGCGGTGCTCCGGTATGTCGTGACGCTACCTCCCGCAGGACCGTTCCGCGGGGTGTTCGCGGCGAATGTGGTGGGGGCCTGGGCGCTCGGCCTGCTCGTCGGGCTCGCCGATCGGCTGCCCGAGGGCGTCTCCCTGCTGCTGGGCACCGGGATCTGTGGGGCCCTGACCACGTGGAGCACGCTCGCCGTGCAGACCTGGGAACTGGGGCGGGTCGGGCTCGGGCGAGCTGCGGCATACCTGGGGGGCACGGTGGTGCTCGGGGTGGCGACCGGACTGCTCGGCTGGTGGTTAGGGTCGGCGGTGTGAGCAATGAGCTGAAGGTCGGGTACAAGGCGTCCGCGGAGCAGTTCGGTCCCCGGGACCTGGTGGAGTATGCGGTGCGCGCCGAGGAGCTGGGGTTCGACACCGTCACCACCAGCGACCACCTGCTGCCCTGGCGGGTGGAAGGGGGGCACGCGCCCTTCTCGCTGGCCTGGATGGCGGCGGTCGGGGAACGCACCGAGCGGGTCCGGATCGGGACCTCGGTGCTCACGCCGACCTTCCGCTACAACCCGGTCGTGGTCGCCCAGGCCTTTGCGACGATGTCCCTGCTGACGAACGGGCGGGTGTTTTGCGGTGTCGGGACCGGCGAGGCGCTGAACGAGGTGGCGGCGAGCGGGATGGAGTGGCCGGACTTCAAGGAGCGCTTCGGCCGGCTGCGGGAGGCGGTCGAGGTGATGCGGCGGCTGTGGACGCAGGACGATGTCGAGCACGAGGGCGAGTTCTACACGGTGCGCGGGGTCTCGATCTTCGACCGTCCGGAGGAGCCGGTGCCGGTCTACATCGCGGCGGGTGGGCCGATGGTGGCGCGCTATGCGGGTAGGTATGGCGACGGGATGATCTGCACGTCCGGCAAGGGGATGGAGCTGTATGCCGATGAGCTGCTGCCTGCCGTCGCGACCGGTGCGGAGGCCAAGGGGCGTCCGATCGAGGACATCGATCGGATGCTGGAATTGAAGATCTCCTACGACCGGGATGCCGAGGCGGCTGTGGAGAACACCCGGTTCTGGGCGCCGCTGGCCTTGTCGGCCGAGCAGAAGCACAGCGTGGACTCGCCGCGGGAGATGGAGCGGCTGGCCGACGAGTTGCCGATCGAGCAGGTGGCCAAGCGGTGGATCGTCGCGAGCGACCCGCAGGAGGCGGTGGAGCAGATCAAGCCCTATCTGGAGGTCGGGATCACCCACCTGGTGGTGCATGGTCCGGGGCATGACCAGGAGCGCTTCCTGGGGCAGTTCGCCGAGGATGTGCTGCCGTTGTTGCGGGCGCTCTGAGGGCTGCTGGCTGCGCTCTGAGGCGCGCTGAGGAGGGTCCGCGGGAGCGCGTTGTCCTTGGCTCCTCGGCCCCGCCTGCCCGGGTCTGTCGGTGGCCTCTCCTACGGTGGAGGTCGACCGGCAAGAACGGCGAGACCTGTCGACCGGCAGCCACGGCGAGGCAGCGAAGGGAGGTGAGCGGCGTGAGCACCATCGGTGAGGTCAGGGGCACAGGGCGCGCCACGACCGGCGTGCGCTTCGTGCACACGGCCGACTGGCAGATCGGGATGACCCGTCGCTACCTGCCCGCTGAGGCCCAGGGCAGGTTCACGGCCGCTCGCACCGAGGTGGTGCGGCGGATCGGTGCGTTGGCTGCTGAGCAGCAGGCCGACTTCGTGCTCGTGGCTGGAGACGTCTTCGAGCACAGCCAGCTCACCCCGCAGACGGTCCGGCGGGCGTTGGAGGCTCTGCGTGAGGTTCCGGTGCCGGTCTATCTGCTGCCCGGCAACCACGACCATCTCGGGCCGATGTCGATCTGGTCCTCACCGGTCCTGCGCGATGAGTTGCCCGAGCACGTGCACGTCCTGGACAGCGTGGGCGTGCACGCGGTGGTCCTGGACGGGGGTCGAGAGGTTGAGCCGAGTTCTACCGGTAGGCGGGTGGAGTTGGTCGCCGCGCCCTGGGCCGGCAAGCACCCCACGCAGGACCCAGTGGCGGCGGCGTTGGCGACGCTGCCGCCCGGCCCGGCCCCAGAGGGGACCGTGCGGGTCCTGGTGGGCCATGGTGCGGTCGATGTGCTCGATCCGGACGGGCACGCGAAGGCGCCGATCCAGGTGGCGGCTCTGCGCGAGGCGCTGGATGAGGGCCGCATCCACTACGTCGCGCTCGGCGATCGGCACTCGCGGACCCAGGTCGGCGGGGATCCGGCGATCTGGTTCTCCGGGGCTCCGGAGCCCACGGACTGGCGCGAGCAGGCGCCGGGCGACGCCCTGGTGGTGAGGATCAGTCCACTGGCGGACGGCGGTGCAGGTGCCGGTGCATTCGCCGGCGCCGGACGCCAGGCTCAGGTCGAGGTGGAGCCGCACTCGGTCGCGCGTTGGCGCTATGTCGCCCTCGACGAGCGAGTGGACTCCGACGCGGACCTCGACGCGCTCGACCGTCGTCTGACAGCGCTGCCGGACAAGGAGTGCACGATCGTGCGACTCGGGCTGAGCGGCACCCTCGGGCTGGCCCAGCACGCTCGGCTCGAAGAGATCCTCGAGCGGCACCTCGACCTGCTCGCCGCCCTGCACCGCCCGGCGCAGCACAGTGATGTCGTGCTGGTCGCCGATGACGATCTGTCCGAGCTGGAGCTCAGAGGGTTCCTGGCCGGGGCGGTCGATGTCCTGCGCTCCGAGAGTGTCACCGACGACGCTGAGACGGGTGCCGACGACACGGGGACGGGCGCCGACGACGCTGGGATGCTCAGCGACGAACCCTTCCAGCCCGGCCGCCCCGATGACGACGAGAGCGCCCGCGATGCGTTGGCCCTGCTCTACCGGCTGACCCGAGGCGGTGCCCGATGAGGTTGCACACGCTCACCCTGCGCGACGTCAAGGGAGTCAAGGACCGGACGATTGAGCTGCCCGAGGTGGGGGTGGTTGTCATCGAAGGGCCCAACGAGATCGGCAAGTCCACGATGCTCGAGGCCTTCGACGCGCTGCTGACCCTGAAGTCGACATCCAAGGCCGCTGCGGCCCGCGCGTTGCAGCCGGTCGACCGCGACGTCGCACCGTGCGTCGCGGCCGAGTTCAGCATCGGGGGTCTACGCCTTCGTTACGCCAAGCGCTGGCTCAAGTCCCCCTCCACCACCCTTCAGATCCTGGGGGAGCGGCCGGAGCAGTTGACCGGCGACGCGGCCCAGCAGCGCGTCGACGCTCTGGTGTCCCAGCACCTGGACACCACCTTGTGGGATGCGCTGCGACTGACCCAGTCCGGCGACGGGACCGTTGCGCCGCTGGTGTCCAGCAGCGTGCTCACCGCAGCGCTGGATGCGGCCGCCGGCTCTCAGCAGCACGCGGACGGCGCGGACGTGCTGCTCGACAAGGTGTCGCAGGAATACTCCACCTATTTCACGGCGACCGGTCGTCCGACCGGTGATTACCGACTGGCGATGAGCAGGCACAGCGAGGCCGAACAGGGCGTTGCCGAGGCCCATCGTCGGCTCACCGAAGGGATGGCGCTGCTGGAGCGCCAGGAGCAGCTGCGAGCCAGCTCCGAGGCGGCCAGCGAGCAGGTCGACCGTGCCGACCGAGAGGTGTCACGAGCGCAGGAGGCCAGCGCACAGGCCGAGCTGGTGGCGACGAGGCACGCGGAGGCTCAGGAGCGGCTGGCTTCGGCCCGGGCTCAGCACGCCTCCGCGCTGCAGGCCCTCCAGGAGCGGGAGCGCCTCATCACCGAGCTCGCTACCTGGGTATCGCGGGCGGAGCAGGCACGGGAGGAAAGCCTCGCCGCGACGGCAGCGGCGGACGAGCTCGCGGAAGCCCTCACCTCGGCGGAGCAGACGCACGGGCGCACCAGCGAGGCGCTGGAGGTCGCCGCGGACCGGCTCGATCAGGTGCGGCAGGACGCTGATGACCGCGCGGAGCTCGACCGGCTCGAAGGACTCGTGTCCGGGATAGACCACATTCGGGAGTTGGTTGAGAAGGTTGCCCGCGCCCGCGAGGCCTTGCCGCAGGTGCGGGTCGAGCGCGAGGTTCCGCGCCGCGTGCGGGCGCTGCAAGACCGGCTCGATGCGATGGTTCTGCAGCACGCCGCTGCCAGCCCGTCCCTGGAGATCGAGTCACTGGGTGCAGAGGTGGTGATCGACCTCGCTGATGGCCAGGGGCATGAGGTGGTGGCTCCCGGCGAGCGCCAGCGCCTGTCCGTCGCCCACGACACCACCGTGGACGTCCCGGGTGGCGCGCGGATCCGGGTGTACCTCCACGAGGAGGCGCTGGGCCGGGTCGCTGAACTCGGTCGTCTGCGCCGGAGCCTGGCCGACTCCCTGGCCGAGCATGGCGTGGAGCACGTGGACGAGCTGGACCGTCTCGCGGAGACCACTGAGCAGGCCGCGCAGGTGCTGCGGGAGTCGGTGCGTGACGTCGAGGTGGCCCTGCGGTCGCGCGGGGAGGCCGTCGTGGGCCAGGCGCGGTGGGGGAAGATGCCCGACGCGCTCGTCGCGGAGGTCGCCCAGGCCCGTGAGCGGATCGACTCCCTGCACGCCGCCCGCGATGCAGACCATCCCCTGCCGATGGATGCGATGGTCGCCCGGGGTGCGGTGGAGGCCGCCACGGCAGCCCACCGCACCGCCAGGGCAGCGCACCGCGAAGCCACCGAGCGGGTGAGCGAGCGTCGCGCCCAGGTCGCAGCACTGACCTCCCGTCTGGACCTGGCGGGCAAGGAGATCGTCGCCAGTGAGGCACGGGCTGACGCCCTGCAGCAGCAGCTATCGGTTGCTCGGCAGAGCCTCACCGACGAGGCCCTCCAGCCCTTGGTCGACGAGTGCGCTGCCCAGGTGACGGTGGCAGGCTCAGCCCTCGAGAAGGCCTCCGAGGCCGTGCGGGCGGCCGACGTCGACGGCGTCCGGCGAGCCCTTGTGCTGGCTCGCGACCGCAGCACCGCGGCTGTCCGGGCTCGCGAGCTGGCGATGGCGGAGCTGCACCATGTCTCCGGCCAGGTCGAGATGGCTGCGGGCGAGGGGCGACAGGAGCTCTACGACCTCGCAGTCACCGATCTCCAGGACGCCGAGCGCCACCTCCGTGCCATCGACCGCCGGGCCCGGGCAGCCCGGCACCTGTTCACCACGCTGAACCAGCATCGCGATGCTGCCCACCGCGCCTACGTCCGTCCCTACACCGACGCCCTCGAGTCGCTGGGCCGCCGCGTCTACGGCGACGGCTTCGGCGTCACCGTCGATGAGGAGCTCGCCCTCACCGCGCGCACGTTGGACGGCGCCACCGTCCCCTTCTCGGAGCTGTCGGGTGGTGCGAAGGAGCAGCTCGGCATCCTGGCCCGCCTCGCGGTCGCTCGCCTGGTGGATCCGGACCACGGCGTGCCCGTCGTCATCGATGACGCCCTCGGCTACTCCGACCCCGAACGCCTTCGCCAGATGGGCGCGGTCCTGGGACACAGCCCGAGCGCCGACGCGCACGGACCCTCGCCCGCTGGGGACGTGCAGGTGATCCTGCTGACCTGCACTCCCGATCGCTACGCTGCCATCCCCCACGTCGCCACCATCCGCCTCACCGCATGACTCCCGCACCCTGGCGGCAGAGATGAGCCCTCCGTCCACCCCTGGACTCTCCACCGTCCCCACCCCCAGAGGCAGACGTGCGGTCACCCGCCGTTCCCTGCTCCTGGGCGGACTCGGGGTCGGGGCCCTCGGCGCCGGTGGCGTGGGCGCATCCGGCGTTCTGCCGCCCACCTGGCTCGGCAGAGAGGAACTGATCCCGCTCTACTCCGCCGGCGTGGCTTTCGGGCCCGGCGGTGAGCGTGCCTTCGTCGCGCGCGGTGACAATCCGTTCCCACCCGGGACGCGGGTGCTCCCGGCGTCGGGTGAGGTGAACGGCATACGGGCCGCGGAGCGTGAGCTGGTGTCCGCGGTGCGTAGCCGGGTAGCGCCCCGGTGGGAACCGCTGACCGTCGACGCCATCCTGGACATCAACGCGCTCACGTACGGGCTGCCCGGCCCGGCCGCCGCCTGGACCCGGCACTGGCGCTACATCTGGCCACGCGACTCCGCCCACGTCTGTGCAGCACTGGCCGGGCTGGACCGCCCTGACGACGTCCTACGCTGCCTCGCCTTCCTGGCCGAGCACCAGCGCAAGGATGGCCACTTCGAGGCCCGCTACACCTTCGAGGGCACAGTGCCCGACGACCGCACTCCCCAGTCCGACGGCGTCGGCTGGTTCCTCTGGGCGATCCGCGAGTGCTGCCAGGCCCTGCCCGAGCACCGCGCCGCACTGCTCGCGACAACGGGACCCGCGGCCAGCCGGGCGCTTCGCGCGATCGAGGCCGACCTGCGTCTCCTCGGCACGGATGGTCTGCCGCCGCCCTCCCCGGACTACTGGGAAGTGCCCGAGCGCCGCACCACCCTCGGCATCGCGGCGATGACCCTGGCCGGGTTGCAGGCCGCGGCCGAGCTCGGCGAGGACCTCTGCCCCGAGGCCGCCACCGCCGCGGACCTTGCCACCGACCTGCGCGAGGCCATCCGTGGCGAGTTCGGCCGTCGCGGCTTCCAGCGCTATGTCCGCGGAGGTGGGTATGACGCCGCCCTCACCTTCCTGCTCCCGCCCTACGTCACCGGGCTCGAGGACGAGGTGGCGCCGCTGCTCGATGTCGCCCACGCCGCGATGCTGCGACCTGCCGGCGGCGTGGCGCCGGGAGAGTCCTGGAAGGACGACTGGATCAGCTGGACTCCCGAGACGGCGCTCTTCGCCCAGGCCTACGCCCACGTGGGGCGCACGGCCGACGCCGAGGAGGCTCTGGCCTGGTTGGCGGCCCACCGGACGAGCACCGGTAGCCTGCCCGAGAAGGTGCTCAGCGACGGCTCCCCGGCCGCGGTCGCACCACTGTCCTGGACGGGTGCGCTGGTCATCTCCACCGCGCTCAGGCTCGCCTCGACCGGCTGATCTGCCGAAGGGCCCGCCCACTAAACTGAGACACATGGCCCCGCGCACCCTCGCCTCCCGGATCGGGGTCCGGCGGGGCGTCGGCCTCCTGCTCGCGATCGTGCTGTTCATCCTGCCGCTGGCGCTCGATGTGCCGGGCCTGGATCCGGCCGGTGAGCGGATGCTGGCGATCTTCCTCGTCGCCATCGTGCTCTTCGTCACCGAGGCCATTCCCCTCTTCGCCACCGCCGCGCTGATCATCCTGCTGCAGGTGCTCATGCTCTCCGAGCAGGCGCTCGTCCGCCTCACCGAGCCGTCGGTGTCCGCTCGCGAGGTCTACGCCTCCCTCGCCGACCCGGTGATCATCCTCTTCCTCGGCGGCTTCCTGATCGCCGACGGCGCCGCCAAGTACCGCCTCGACCGCAACCTCGCCGCCCTCGTCCTCACCCCGTTCCGCTCCGACGCCCGCCGCGCACTGCTGGCGCTGATGCTGATGACCGCGGGGCTCTCGCTGTTCATGTCCAACACCGCCACCGCCGCGACCATGTTCGCCGTGCTGCTCCCGGTCTTGGCCGTGCTGCCTGACGGGATGGCCCGCACCGGCTTCGCGCTGTCCATCCCGCTCGCCGCCAACCTGGGCGGGATCGGCACCCCGGTCGCCTCTCCGCCGAACGCGCTCGCGGTCGCAGCCATCACCTCCCGTGGCGAATCGATCTCGTTCCTGTCGTGGATGCTCGCCACGGTCCCGCTGATGGTCATCCTGCTCGCTCTCGGTTGGCTCTACCTCTCGCGCCGCTACCTCACCCGCGGCACCCCGCTCGACCTGGACCTCACCCGTAACTTCGACACCAGCCTGGGTGCCTGGGTCTTCTACGCCGTGGCCGCAACCACGATCGTGCTGTGGCTGAGCGAGCCGCTCCACGGCATACCGGCCACCACCGTGGGCTTCCTGCCGGTCGTCGTCCTCCTCGCGACCACGGTGATGTCCGGAGACGACCTGCGGGCGCTGCAGTGGCCGGTCCTCTGGCTGGTCGCCGGCGGGATCGCCCTCGGCAACGGGGTGATCGCGAGCGGGCTGGACGGCTGGCTGGTCGGTCTCGTGAGCTGGGAGAACGTCCCGGCCATGCTGCTCCTGCTCACGATCGCGGCCATGGCGTGGGCGATGTCGAACCTGCTGTCCAACTCCGCGACCGCCAACCTGCTCATCCCGATCGGTCTGACGCTCGCCGTCTCGATCGGACAGGACGTGGTGGTGACCGGGGTGCTCCTCGCCGTCGCCTGCAGCCTGGGCATGGTGCTCCCGGTCTCCACGCCGCCGAATGCGATCGCCTACGCGACCGGCACCGTGAAGACCGGTGACCTGGCCGTCGTGGGTGTCCTGCTCGGCGTGGTCGGAGTGCTCCTGGTCGGGGTCTTCCTGCCCTGGTGGGGCGAGGTGATCGGGCTGTGGTGAGAGACACAACGACGGTGCTCGTGGTGGGTGACGACCCGACGGCGGACCGCGCGGTCGAGGAGATCCGGGGTCGGGTGGACGCCGACGTCTGTCACCTGCGCGATCCGCACGACCCCGGGTCCCGTATGCCGCAGGTCGCCGTCATCATCCTCCTCCCCTCAGCCGGGGCGGAGGTGGATGACCTGGTGGCCACGGTGATGTCCCGCCCCGATTGCGAGGGGGCACGCCTGCTCCTGGTGACCGATCGAGAGCACCTGGATCTGGCCAGCGCTGTTGACCACCACCGGGTGCACGGGCTGGTGCGCGCGTCCTGGACGCCGGGCAACCTGGCCTCCTACGCCGCGGCCGAGCTGACCCGGTGGCGGATCCACCACGCGGCTCCGGACGACGTGGGCGAGCTGGGGGTCGGTGGTGAGGCAGCTGGAGATGGTGGCGAACTCGGAGCGTTGGCTCCTCGCAGCGACCTGCTGCGCCAGTTGCGGCTGACCACAGATGAGGCGGCGGCGGAGTTGCTCGCGGCCGTCGAGGAGGTCCTGGGGCCGCGCCCTCGCGTCCATCTCCCCGCTGGTGTGCGGATGACTGACGTGGGTGAGGACGTTGACCAGATCTTCCTGGTGGTGTCCGGCAGGGTGGCGCTCAGCGTGACCTCACGCGCGGGCACGGTGACCCTGCACCACGCCTCGACCGGGCCGGTGGTCGGCCTGTTGGCCCTGGCCGACCAGCGCCGGAGCCAGGTGACGGCGCGCACCACCACCCCCTGCGAGATCGTTCCGCTCACCGTGGAGCAACTTGATCGTGCGCTCGCCGGTGACCCTCGGGTGGGGGGCGCGTTGACCGCGTTGAGCATTCGCGCGTTGTCGGCGCGGCTGCGTCGGACCCAGGCCCGGCGGGTCGAGAAGACCGAGCTGGCCGCGGAGAAGTCCGAGCTCGCGGCCAACCTCCAGCAGGCGCTGACCGAGCTGGAGCAGGCGCGGGCAGACCTCATCGCACAGGCGCGGATGGCCACCCTGGGCGAACTGGCCGCGGGCATCGCCCACGAGCTGAACAACCCGGTCGCCGCGCTGTTGCGGGCCTGCGACACGGTGCTCGACGATCTGCCGGAGTTGCTGGCTGTCGACCCGCTCGCCGCCGACCTGGTCCGCCGCGCTGGTGGCGACTCCGCGCCGCTGACGGCTGCCGAGGAACGATCGGCGCGGCGTGCTCTGAGCAGCGTGGTCTCCGATCCTGCGCTGGTGCGCAGGCTGGTCGCGGCTGGGATGACCGACCCGCAGGAGGCGGCGCAGCTGGTGGCGGGGCGTGGGCGTGATGCGCTGGAGCGGGTGGAGCACGCTGCTGGGGCAGGGGCTGCTCTGCGGGCCCTGCGCCTGGCCGGGAGCCATATCGCGGCACTGGTCGAGAACCTGCGCCAGCACGCGCGTCCTGATGCTCCGCCGGATGCCGGACAGCGCGTGGCGCTCGCTCCCGTGTCGGTTCTGACCACCGTGGAGGACGCGATCCGGCTGCACGGTCACCACCTGGCTGGAGCGCACCTGGAGGTGCAGGCTGACGCGAATCTGCCGACGGTCCTCGGCGACGCGCGGCAGCTGGTCCAGGTGTGGTCCAACCTGCTGACCAATGCCGCCGAGGCAACTGCGTGGCACAGCGCCGACACCGAGGCCGCCGACGAACAGGCTGTCGAGGCCGAGCCGATCGGGGCCGAAGCGATCGGGACTCGGGCGCGGGGAAGCGAGCCCGACAGCGACTCGGCGGGCCAGGCTCGCATCACGGTGCGGATCCAGACCGGTTCCGACGCCGGGGCGGGTTATGTCCGGGTGGTCGTGGAGGATGACGGCCCCGGGATCCCACCCGAGCTTCTGGAACGGGTCTTCGAGCCACGCTTCACCACCAAGCACGGGGTGGTCCGCTACGGGCTCGGGCTGGGCCTGGGGATCGCCCGAACCATCATCGAGGCGCACGACGGGACGATCACCCTGCGCTCGCGTCCCGGCCGCACCACGGTCGACGTTCGGCTGCCAGCGGCACCGGATGGGGACGGCCATGCAGACGGCCATGCTGCGGACCGCCATGCTGCAGACGGCCATGATGCGGACGGCCATGCTGCCGACGGACTGGAGACTGGTGCTCCGGCCGGAGCGCAGGACGAGGAGGAGAACTCATGAAGCTCGCCATCCTGGTGCTCGAGGACGAGCCGGAGGTGCGGATGGCTCTGGAGCGCGACCTTGAGGAGTTCGCCCGCACCGTGCGCATCGAGCCGGCAGGAGACGTGGCGGACGCGCGCGAGGTGATGGCCGAGGTCGCCGCTGACGGCGACCTGCTGGCCGTGGTGCTTGCCGACCACCGGCTCCCCGGTGAGACCGGGGTTGACCTGCTCGTCGAGGTCGCCAAGGACCCCGCGACCCGACACGTTGCAACGGTGTTGGTGACGGGTCAGGCCGATCAGCAGGACACCATTCGCGCGGTCAATGAGGCCGGTCTGGATCACTACGTGGCCAAGCCGTGGGACCCCGATGACCTGCGCTCGATCATCCGGCGGCTGCTCACCGAGGTGGTGGAGCGGCACGGACTGGACCCGCTCCCGCACCTTCCGGCGCTGGACCAGGTGCGCGCGATGGAGCTGGTCCGGGTCCGGCCCGACTGAGGTCCCGCTGTCTGCCTCGGACGCTGACCACGCACTTCAGAATTCGGTTGCTCCGCGGTCGGGGGTTCGGAATCCTCGGAGCGGTGACCAAGGAGCGGCAGGCCAACGAGTTCGACCACCCCTTGTCCGCCGCGATCTACGACCAGGCCGAGGGCTCGCGTGAGGACCTGGATCACTATGCCGCCCTCGTCGAGGAGCTCGACGCTCGGTCGGTCATCGATGTCGGCTGCGGCACCGGAGTCTTCGCCATCATGCTGGCGGACCGGGGGCTCGCCGTCAGTGCCGTCGATCCCGCTGGGGCGATGCTCGACGTAGCCCGGGCCAAGCCAGGAGCAGAGCGGGTCCGGTGGGTCCACGGCACCGCCGAGCTGCTCCCCGACCTACCCCATCCGCCCGTCGACCTGGCGGTGATGACCGGCAATGTCGCGCAGGTCTTCCTCACTGACGGGCAGTGGCTGGCCACGCTGCGCGCTCTCCATGACGTGCTCGTCCCCGGCGGGCACCTCGTCTTCGAAACCCGGATCCCCGAGCGCCGAGCCTGGGAGGAATGGGCGACGTGGGGCTCCTCGGTCTTCGAGGTCGATGGCGTGGGGGAGGTGCGCGATGAGTTCATACTGCTTCGGGTCTGTGAGCCCTATGTCACCTTCAGCTCGGACAACACGCTGCCCGACGGCACGGTGGTGCCCAACGAGTCGACGTTGATCTTCCGGTCCATGCCCGATCTCGAGCGGACTCTCACCGAGGCTGGGTTCAGCATCCGGGAGGTCCGGGACGCCCCGGACCGGCCGGACCGCGAGTGGGTCGTGATCGCCCAGCGGCCCTGACTCTCTCGACCCGTTAGTCGTGCTCCGGGTGAGTTGTGCTCCGGCCAGCGTCCGCCCGCGCTCCCTCGCCCGCAGTCTTCGCTTTCGCAGCGTCCCGGCGGCGGAACCAGCCAGCCAGCAACGCGCCCGACAGGTTGTGCCAGACCGAGAAGACCGCCCCGGGAAGTCCTGCCACCGGGGTGAAGAAGGTCGCGGCGAGGCCGGAGGCCAAGCCGGAATTCTGCATACCGACCTCGATCGCCATCGTGCGGGCCGAGCGTTCCCCCACACCGGTCGCTCGCCCGACCAGGTAGCCCAGCCCCAGGCCGAGCCCGTTGTGCAGGACGACCGCGAGCAGCACGATCAGACCAGCCTCGATGATCCGGTCGGCAGACAGCGACACCACGATCGCGACCACGATGCAGATGACCAGCACCGAGAACCACGGCAGCGCGGGCAGGATCCGCTGCACGAACCTTCCCGCGAAGGTGCGGACCAGCAGGCCGAGCAGCACCGGAACGAGCACGATCTGGACGATGGCGGTGGCCATCCCCGCGGCGTCCACGGGGAGTCGCTCGCCGACGAGCCACCAGGTGAGCAGCGGGGTCATGATCGGCGCGAGCAGTGTGGACACCGAGGTCATCGTCACCGACAGCGCGACGTCAGCGCGGGCGAGGTAGGAGACCACGTTGGAGGCGGTTCCGCCGGGGACGCAGCCGACCAGGATGACGCCGACCGCGAGCTCCGGCGGCAACTGCAGGAGGGTCGCGACGGCGAGACCGAAGAGGGGCATGATGCCGTACTGCGCGGCCACTCCCAGGAAGACCGGCAATGGTCGCTTGGCGATGAGCGCGAAGTCGGGGAGGGTGATCGTCAACCCCATCCCGAACATGATCAGACCCAGCAACGGGTTGATCAGCCCGGCCTGCGTGGAGATCGGGCCGCTGAACGCCCAGCCGAGCAGGCCGGCGAGGAGCACCAGGATCGGGAACACGGTGACGGCGCGCAGGGCGCTGCGATCCTCCGTGGTGGTCGGGGTGCCGGCGACCGGCCGCTCGTGGTCGGGCGCGGGGGTGGGGGACGTGCTCATCGGACCACGATAGGCCACGCGGGCCTCCGGTCGCGGTGTATCGTCGACCCCGCTAGCGTCAAGAAGATGAACGACGACAGGAAGATCACCGTCACCCGCACCATCGACGCCTCGGCCAGCGACCTGTTCGAGGTGCTGTCCCTGCCTGAGCGACACGTCGAGCTGGACGGCTCCGGCTTCGTCCGCGGCATCGACCACGGCGACCGGATCACCGAGACCGGTCAGAAGTTCACGATGAACATGTCCGGTGACCACATGGGCGGCGACTACCAGACCGACAACCACGTCACCGGCTACGACAAGGACCACCTGCTGGCCTGGGAAACCGCGCCGGCGGGCACCGAGCCGCCCGGCTGGCAGTGGGTGTGGGAGCTCATCCCGCAGGGCCCGGACAGCACCGAGGTCCGGCACACCTACGACTGGAGCAAGGTCACCGACCAGGAGTTGCTCAAGAAGGTCAGCTTCCCGCTGGTCGAGGAGAGCCAGCTGGAGGAGACGCTGAACCGGCTCGCTGCTGCGGTCTCGGCCTGAGGCAGCGGGGTCACGATGGGCCAGGAGCGGGAAGGCATCGAGCCTGCCGTGCCGCCGAGCGGCACCGGATGCGTGGAGTGCCTGGAGTCCGGTGGCTGGTGGGTGCATCTGCGCCGGTGTGCCCAGTGCGGTCACATCGGCTGCTGCGACAGCTCCCCGTCGCAGCACGCGAGCGCGCACTACACGGCGTCCGGCCACCCGGTCATGACCAGCTTCGAGCCGGGGGAGGACTGGTTCTGGTCTTTCGAGGACGGCAAAGGTTTCCTCGGCCCAGCGCTGGCGGAACCGACGAGCCGACCCGAGGACCAGCCGGCGCCCGGGCCCGAGGGAGCCGTTCCCGCCGACTGGCGCGACCACATCCACTAGTCGTATGGCGCCCGTTCCAGTGGGGCTTCACCCCGCCGGAGCGGGCGCTGGCCTGTGAGAAGATCGTCCCTGCGCTCGGTACCACCGAGCACGCCCTCGTAGCTCAGGGGATAGAGCACCGCTCTCCTAAAGCGGGTGTCGCAGGTTCGAATCCTGCCGGGGGCACTTTGCGTTTCTGCAGGTCAGATGCCGTGTCCCATCTCTAGTGGCAGTGGTCGGCCTGAGGTTTGGCTCGGACTGGTGCCTGATTGGTGCCCGAAGGCGCGGTTGATCCGCTCGATGGCGGCCCGCTCGGCGTCGGTGCCCATGAGGTGCCCGTAGGTGTCCAACGTCAGTTTCGTGGAGCTGTGACCCAGCCAGATGGCGATGGTCTTGATGTCCACCCCCGCGGCGATCCACAGACTGGCGGCCGTGTGCCGCAGGTCATGTGGCCGGCGCCCGTCCGTGGTCTCGTTCCACCGGACGGCGCGCCGCCAGTTCTGGGCGTGCAGGTATCCGCCCTGGCTGGCCGGGAAGAGCAGGTCCTCGGGGCCCAGCCCTTCCAGACGTGCCTCGACCACCGGAAGGGCTAAGGACAGCAGCGGAACGATCCGGCTGCGGCCGCTCTTCGTGGTCGTCCGCTCGATCACCTTTCCGGTGCGCCCCGACTGCGGCAGGGACCTGGCGACGACCACCGCCGGGTACGGGACGCTGGTGACGTCGCGGGCGCGCAACCCGCGCAGCTCGCCGAAGCGCAGCCCGGTCAGCCCCAGGAAGAGAGTCACGTCGGCCTGCGGGCCGGCGTGCTGCCGCTGCTCCTCCACGACGCTCAGCAGCTCCTCCATCCTGAAGGGCCGGAACTCGCCACGGGCTCGGCCGGAGTCGGGCCGGGGCAGCCGGACGACCGTCGCCGGCGAGTCACGGATCACGCGTGAACGCACGGCGTAGTCGAACAGGCCCCGCAGGGTCGTCCGCACGCGCGCCGCCGTGCCCACCGACCGGCTGCTCGCGACCGCGCCGAGGAAGCGCTCGATGTGGACGCGGTTCACCGACCCGACCGGTCTGCGGCCGAGGGCCGGCACGATGTGCACACGCAAGGCGCTCTCGTCCGACTCCCAGGCGCGGACGGAGACCTGGTCGCGTCGGACCTCCAGATAGGTCTTCGCCAGCTCGGCGACGGTGACCTTGCCGGCGGACGGAGGGACGAAGTCGCCCATGAGGATGAGCTGCTTCTGCTCGCGTTCCCAGACCGCTGCATCCATGCGGCGCTCGAACGACCGGTCCGCGACCACGATGCCCCGGTGCTTCACCTGGACGCGGTACCGCCGCCCCCGCTTCTGGATCACTCCATGTCCTCGCGCTGGGCCTCCAACCAGTCGTTGAGGTCGGAGGGCTTGAAGAACACCCGCCTCCCGACCCGGATGGCGGGAGCGAACCGGCGCTGGACCCGAAGATAGTTCAAGGTGTTCGGCGAGATGTGACACCACCGAGCAGCCTCCTCAACGGTGAGCAGCTCCATGGGGCTGATGGTCTGAGACATGGCTTCGACTTCCTTTCACTCGTGATCAGCGTCTTCCGCTGTAGTCCCTAAAGCGACGAGGTCCACCCCAGGGACTCACCGTCTCTTCCCATTCAGTCACTTCCCGCCGTCCGACCATCTGCTCTGGCTCCAACCTGTGGACAACTTCTGAGCGCGCAGCCCGAAGCACCGATCACACTCAGTCAGCCTGCCCGCGCTCGACGATCCAATGACCCTCTCCATCCCTGTCTGACCGCGCCTCCGACGTCCAAACGCCCTGCCAGAACCACGGAGAGGCACACCTCATGCACGCGGTGACGGGGTGAGACCCAGCGCGTGGGCCCGGCGCTTTCGTATGCGTGATGACGTTGCACAAGCTGTCCGCCGGGAGCGGGTACACGTACCTGACCAGTCAGGTCGCCCAACATGATGCGACCGAGCGCCGGCAGGTGGGCCTGGCCGCGTACTACGAGGAGAAGGGCGAGTCCCCGGGCCGGTGGCTGGGCACGGGCCTGGCCGGTGTGGACCTCGCCGCCGGCGAGGTGGTGACCGAGGAGCAGATGAAGCTGTTGTTCGGTCAGGGCCGCCACCCCCGGGCCGGTGAGCCCGGGGCCGCCGAGCGTGGCTGGGATGCCCTGGGGCGACCGTTCCCCACGTTCGCTGCCACGACCTTGCAGCAGGTGATCGCGCGGGCGTTCACCGAGCACAACACCAGCCGCGGTTTGGCGTGGAACGCCCCTATCCCGGCAGGGGAGCGGGCAGCGATCCGTACTCGGGTCGCGCGGGAGGTGTTCGAGCAGCGGCACGGGCGGGGGCCGGTGGACGAGGGCGAGCTGACCCGGTTCGTCGCGAAGGCATCGAAGCCGGCGCGGGTGCCGGTGGCCGGGTTCGACCTGACGTTCTCGCCGGTGAAGTCGGTCTCGGCGCTGTGGGCGCTGGGGCCGGTCGAGGTCGCGAGGCAGGTGGAGGCTGCGCACGAGGACGCGGTCCGGGCGACGCTGGCGCTGCTGGAGGCCGAGGTGGCGTTCACGCGGATGGGTCAGGGCGGTATCCGCCAGGTGCCGGTGGTGGGGTTGATCGCGGCGGCGTTCGACCACCGGGACTCGCGGGCCGGGGACCCGGACCTACACACCCACGTCGTCGTCTCGAACAAGGTGCAGTCCCTGCCGGAGGACGGTAGCCGGTGGTTGTCGCTGGATGGGCGGATGCTGTTCAAGGCGAACGTGATGGCTTCTGAGCATTACAACACCCACCTGGAGGCCGGCCTGGTCGACCGGCTCGGGGTCAGATTCGTGGACCGTCCAGGGCCGGAGGGGAAGCGGGCGGTGCGGGAGATCGACGGGATCGACCCGGCCCTGCTGGCCGCGTGGTCCTCGCGACGGCAGGCGATCCAGGCCCGCCTGGACGAACTGGTGTCGGTCTTCGTGGCTGACCATGGTCGGGCCCCGACCGGTACCGAGTCGTTGGATCTGGCGCAGCGGGCGAACCTGGAGACCCGGCCGGGCAAGCACCAACCCCGCTCGGAGGCCGAGCAGCGCCGCGCCTGGCACCAGCAGGCCACGACCGTGCTCGCCCGTGCGGGGAAGAGCCCGCAGGAGATGGTCGCGGCCGCGCTGGGTACGCGGTGGGTAAGCAACCGGGAGCGCACCAGAGACGCACGTGAGGGAGAGGGCATCGCCGCAGGCCACGAGGTGGAGACGCGGGGGAGACGCAACCGGGAGCGCGCTGGGGACGCAAGCAGAGACGCCGGCGTCACTGCAGGTCAGCAGGTGGGTACGCTCCAGGGACGGGTCCGGGTGCGGCGGCGTGGGGGTGTGCGTCCCCAGGTGGTGGCTGCGCGGGTGCTCGCGGTGCTGGAGGGGTCGCGGGCGACGTGGCAGGTGTGGCACGTACGGGCCGAGACCTCCCGTCAGCTCCGCACCGCGGGGGTGCCGCTGGCCCGGCTGGGCGAGTACGGGCGCGAGGTCGAACGGTGGGTCCTGGAGGGTTTCTCGGTCCCGGTCGGAGTACCACCCGAACTGGGCGAACCAGAGGTGTTGCGCCGCGCGGACGGGCAGCCCGCCCACCGGGTACACGGCAGCCAGGCCTACACCTCCAAGGCGATCCTGGCCGCCGAGGAGGAACTCCTGTCCCTCGCGCTGCGTCGGGACGGCCGCCAAGCCGACCCCGACGTGGTCGAGACCGTCCTGGCCAGACAGAGGGGAGGCGGACCGGGGCTGGACCGGTCCCAGGTAGCGATGGTCCACGGCCTGACCACCAGCGGGTGCCGGGTCCAGGTCGCCCTCGCCCCGGCCGGCGCCGGCAAGACCGCCGCCCTGCAGGTGCTGGCCCGCGCCTGGGAAGCCACTGGCGGGACCGTCCTGGGCCTGGCACCGACCGCGGTCGCCGCTGACGAGCTGGCCTGCGCCACCGGCATCCCCGCCGACACCCTCGCGAAGTACCTCCACGAGACCGCCACGGCAGCTGACTCCCCAACGCGGGTGTCGTCACTGTCCGTCGTGAGAAAGCCCGTAGGGCCGGGGACGTTGGTCGTCATCGACGAGGCGGGTATGGCCGGTACCCGTGACCTGGCCAAGGTGGTTCGGCACGTCGTCGAGGGGGGTGGCAGTGTGCGGCTGGTGGGGGATGACCAGCAGCTGGCCGCCGTGGCCGCGGGCGGGATCCTGACCGACCTGGCCGAGCAGGGGTACGCGCACGGCACCACCGTCACGCTGACCGAGCTGCACCGGTTCACCGACCCCGCCGAAGGCGCCGCCACCCTCGCCATCCGCGACAGTGACCCCGCGGGCCTGGAGCACTACCTGGAACGGGGACGGGTGCACGCCGGCGACACCGGCGCCATGAACGAGGCCGCGTACGCCGCCTGGAGGACCGACCAGGAGGCGGGCCGGTCCAGCCTGCTGCTGGCCGCCACCCGGGACACCGTGCGCGTCCTGAACCAGCGCGCCCGCCAGGACCGACTCCACACCACCGGAGGACAGCACCCCGGCCCGGAAGTGGTCCTGGCTGACGGGACCGGTGCCAGTGCCGGTGACCTGGTGATCACCCGCCGTAACGACCGGCGCTTGCGGGCCGGGGCCGGGTCGTGGGTGAGGAACGGGGATCGATGGCGCGTCGACGGCGTCCATCCCGACGGCGCCGTCACCGTGCATCGCCAGGACCGGCGAGCCCGGTCCGGGTCGGGCCGGTTGCGGCTCCCGGCGGGGTACGTCGCCCAGCACGTCCAGCTGGGGTACGCGTCCACGATCCACGGCGCCCAGGGCGCCACCGTGGACACCACGCACACCGTCCTGACCGGGACCGAGACCCGACAAGGGTTGTACGTCGCGCTCTCCCGCGGCCGGGAGTCCAACCACCTCTACCTCGCCACGCCCGCGGCCTCGATGGACTCCGTCGGCCCAGAGGTCCAAGAGCAGGTGGCGGAGCCGCGGGAGGTGCTCACCGACATCCTGGCCCGGGACGGCCGCGCCCACTCGGCCACGACCGTCGAGCACGGCGACACCGCCGCCCTGCTGCGGGAAGCGGTGCTGGCCTACCGGGACGCCCTGACCGTCCTGGCCCAGCACCACCTCGGACCCCAGCGGATGGCTGCTCTGGACGACGCGCTCGAACGCTGGCTGCCCGGCCTCACCCAGCAGGAGGCATACCCGAACCTGCGCGGCCAGCTCGCCCTGCACTGGGTCGACGGCACCCGGCCCGAGACGGTCGTGCAGGACGCGACCTTGTACCGCGGCAAACACAGCCTCACCGAGGCCGACGACCCCGCCGCCGCCCTCACCTAGCGCATCAGCGCCATCGCACCGCTGCTGCACAGGGGCGCGCCCCTGCCGTGGCTGCCCGGCATCCCACCCGCCCTACGACACGACCCAGACACGACCGAGTACCTGGACCGGCTCACTCACCGGGTCCAGCAGCTGGTCGAGAACGTCGCCGGCGAGGCACGCCAAGCAGGTGCGTCCGCCCGGACGCCCTGGCAGCGGACCCTGCCGCCCGAGGTCGATGACGACCTGCTTGGCGATCTCGCTGTCTGGCGAGCTGCGCACGCCATCCCGCCCACCGAGTCGAACCCGACCGGCCCGCCGGCCAGAGAACCCGACGCAGCCAGATATCAGACAAGACTGCTCCGGCGGCTGAGCACCCCGTCCCCAGTCTCCGGCGCTCTCAAGCCCGACGCTGGCAGCCGTCTCCGGGCTGCCCAACGACTAGCAGAACAACACCAGGTCTTCGGCAGTGCGTTTCACCAACTCGGCCCATCCCGATAACCGAGCCCCCATCGCAGGCGGTGCCTGCCATCTGAGGGGTGATACATCGCTGTACCGCCGATGTCCGGACGTTTGCCGGGAGCTCAGAACCGTCGCAACTGCGGCGTGACTGGTCGCCTCGGTAACGGCGAGCACCCAGACGACGCGTCAGCGGGGGAACGCGGCAGGTGGACGCGTCACGCGCCCGGGCAGCACCGGCCCGCGCCGGCGGGGCTGGTGATGACGAGCTCGGCCAACGGGTCTTTGCCGCCCGTGCCGGTGGCGAAGCCGAGTGCCGGAACGCCGGCAGGTCGTGCGCGGTGCGTCTCGGCCGGCACCTGCGGGTCCTCGAGATCGATCGGGGTTTCGCAGCAGCCGCCGGTGGCGGCGGTGTCCTGGCCCTTGTCGTTGACCGAGCAGACCCCGGTCTCTGGCAGCACGAGCCGCACCTCGTCGGCCGCCGCCAAGTCGCCGGCCAGGGCTGCGACGACGGAGCGTACCTGTTCGTTGCCGGTGGCGATGAGGAACGTGGGAGCGCGCCCGTAGGACTTCATCCCGACGATGTACAGGCCGTCGTCGGGATGGGCCAGGTCGTTGTGGCCGTGGGGCGGGACGGTGCCGCAGGAGTGGTACTGCGGGTCGACCAGTGGCGCGAGCCGGGTCGGTGCCTCCAACGCCGGGTGCAGGTCTAGCTGAGTCTCGGCGAGCAGGGACAGGTCGGGCCGGAAGCCGGTCGCGGCCGCCAGATTGTGGATGCCCTCTAGGATAAGCGGGCCCTGCGCCGTCTGGCCACGCACCGTGACGGCGTCCTGACCAATCTCCAGCGCGATGATGGAGAAGCCGGTGACCAGACGCACGGCTCCGGAGTCCACGAGCGCGTGCAGGTCGCTGCCGAGCTGGCCCCGGGCAGGCAACTGGTCAGCCGCACCGCCGCCGTAGACCTTCGCCGGCAATGCGCCACGGACGGCCCACAGGATCTCCGTCCTGGGCTCCCGCTCGGCCAGGCGGGCCAGGTTCAGCAGCGTGTTCGCGGCAGAGCGCCCGGCCCCGACCACGAGTGTGCGTCGACCGGCGAACCGTACTCGGTCCTGGCCGAGCACGTCCGGAAGCGGTCCCACC
Organism: Ornithinimicrobium pulveris; assembly: GCF_050261105.1. Taxonomy (GTDB): domain Bacteria; phylum Actinomycetota; class Actinomycetes; order Actinomycetales; family Dermatophilaceae; genus Ornithinicoccus. The sequence continues at coordinate 582,274 of NZ_CP189837.1, forward strand.
AGGAACGGGCCAGCGTCCTGCTCACCGAGCGCGGGCAGGCCGGCTGCCCCCAGGGGGTTGGGCTGGCCCCAGGTGCCCGAGGCGTCGATGACGGCACGGGCGAGCAGCTCGCCCAGGGCTCCGTCGGCCTCGCGCACTCGCAGGATGAAGGGACGTTCCGCCCGGCCGATGCTGCGGGTCTTGTCCATCCCCGCCCGGGAGACCGCCAGCACCCGCGTCCCCAAGCGCACCCGGTCGGCGAATAGCTGGCCGAGCGGGCACAGGTAGTGCTCGACCAGCTCCGCACCCGTGGGCGGAACGGGTGTGGCTGGAGGAGCCCACCCGGTGAGAGCGAGCAGCTTAGCCGCCGTCGGGTCGACGATGTACTGCCACGGGGTGAAGGTGTGGATGTGGCCCCACTCTGAGACGGCGGTGCCGACCTGGTCCCCGGCCTCGATAACCAGGAATGGCAGCCCCCGGTCGGCCAGGTGGGCGGCGGCGGCCAGCCCCACCGGCCCGGCGCCAATGACGACGACGGGAAGGTCCTCACGAAGCGCGTTGGTCATGATCATGTGTTGCCTCCTGGCGGCGCCGCCGGTTGATGCCTAGTATCGACATCTGTCGATGGAACGCATCGTGCACCCTATATCGACGAATGTCAATGAAGGAGTCTTCGCCATGTCAGTTTCGGCTGCAGCCTCGCTCGTCGTCCCTGCCCAGCCGGAGGTGGCGGAGTGCTGTGCGCCGCTGCAGACGACGATGCTGGGTGTACAGGAGGCCACTGAGCTGGCCCGCCGGTTCGCGGCGCTGGGCGACCCTGTGCGCCTGCGCCTCCTTAGCCTGCTGGCCACCAGCAGCGACGGTGCGGTGTGCGCGTGCGACCTGGTCGAGCCGGTCGGCAAGAGCCAGCCCACAGTCAGCCACCACCTCAAGATCCTGCGCGAGGCAGGTCTGGTCACCAGTGAGCGGCGGGGCACCAACGTCTGGTATGCCGCTGTCCCTGCGGCCCTCGAGTCTTTGCGCCAGACGCTGGCTGGAGGATCCTGACCGGGCGCCGGACGCCGAGCTCCGGGTAGTTTCCAAACGTCCCCGACATTTGATTGACATTTGTCTATGTGGCGGCCACGATAGCCGTATCGATCTTCGTCCATAGATTGGATCACCATGAGCCGGGTCACTCCTACGGCGCCAAGGCAGCTCGCAAGCCCGCCCACCGCCCAATTGTCCGCCACCGACAGGTACCTGCCGGTCTGGATCGGGGCGGCGATGATCGCTGGGCTGCTGCTGGGCCGGCTCGTCCCCGGACTGGACGCCTGGTTGGGGGCGGTGGAGGTCGACGGGGTCTCGCTGCCGATCGCCCTGGGCCTGCTGGTGATGATGTACCCGGTGCTGGCCAAGGTGCGTTACGACCGGCTGGACTCCGTGGTGGCTGACCGTCGGATGCTGATCAGCTCGCTGGTGCTCAACTGGGTGCTGGGTCCGGCGCTGATGTTCGCGCTGGCCTGGGCGTTCCTGGCCGACCTGCCGGAGTACCGCACCGGGCTCATCATCGTCGGGCTGGCCCGGTGCATCGCGATGGTCATCATCTGGAATGACCTGGCGTGCGGCGACCGTGAGGCCGCCGCGGTGCTGGTCGCCCTCAACTCGCTCTTCCAGGTGGTGGCGTTTGCAGGGCTGGGCTGGTTCTACCTGTCTGTGTTGCCTGGCTGGCTCGGGCTCGACCAGGCCGCCTTGGACGTCTCGCCCTGGCAGATCGCCACGTCGGTCCTCATCTTCCTGGGGATCCCGCTGCTGGCCGGCTTCCTCTCCCGCGTCTGGGGGGAGCGCGCCAAGGGCCGCGAGTGGTACGAGGAGAGGTTCATCCCCGCCGTCAGCCCCTGGGCGCTGCGTGGTCTGCTGTTCACGATCGTGCTGCTCTTCGCCCTCCAGGGTGACCGGATCCTTGCCCAGCCCCTGGACGTGGCGCGGATGGCGGTGCCCCTGCTGCTCTACTTCGCCCTCATGTGGGGCGTCAGTTTCGCGGTCGGTGTGGGCCTGGGGATGTCCTACGCGCGGACCACGACCCTGGCCTTCACCGCGGCCGGCAACAACTTCGAGTTGGCCATCGCGGTGGCAATCGCCACCTTCGGGGTCACCTCCGGCCAGGCCCTGGCCGGGGTCGTCGGACCCCTCATCGAGGTGCCCGTCCTGGTGGGCCTCGTCTACGTCTCGCTCGCCCTGCGCGACCGCTTCTTCTCCCAGGAGGTCCCCGCCGATGTCCGCTCCAACTCCTGAGGCCGCGACTCACCGCGGCGAACAGTCCGTGGCGCAGATCGTCCATGACCTGACCTACGCCTTCGAGGGCACGTTCACCGGCGAGGAGGTCTACCGGGCGGTCGAGGTCGCCTGGTCCGAGTTGGCGGCGGTCTCGCGCATCCCGACCTACCTGCCGGTGCTGACCGCGCGCCTGGCGCGCGAGCGTCTGACCGCCGCCGCGCAGGCGGACGGGCGAATCGTGAAGATCGTCCCGGAGCTGCTGTTCGTCTGCGTCCACAACGCCGGCCGCTCTCAGATGGCAGCCGCACTCGCGGCACATCTGGCCCCGGGCCGGGTGCACGTGCGCTCAGCCGGCTCGGCACCCACCGGCGAGATCAACCCGGTCGTCGTGCAGGCCCTCGCCGAGCGCGGCGTCGACCTGCGCGAGGCCTTTCCCAAGCCACTCACCGGAGATGTCGTCCGCGCCGCCGACGTTATCGTGACCATGGGTTGCGGAGACTCCTGTCCCGTGCTGCCGGGCAAGCGCTACGAGGACTGGGCCGTTCCGGACCCCGCCGGGCAGCCGATCGAGGTCGTGCGCGACATCCGCGACATACTCCAGGCCCGCGTCACCACACTGCTGCGGGACCTCACCCTCTGACCCCGGCCACCGCCCCAGACCCGTTGAGAGGTTCCTCGCCCGTGACCGACATCCCCACCGTCCTGTTCGTCTGCGTCAAGAACGGGGGCAAGTCCCAGATGGCAGCCGCGCTCATGCGCCAGCGCTACGCCGACGCAGCCCGCGTGTACTCAGCCGGAACCCGACCCGGGAGCGCGCTGAACGCCGAATCGGTGGCCGCCCTCGCCGAGGTGGACGCCAGCACCGAAGGTGAACACCCCAAGCCCGTCGATCCCCAGCTGGTGGACCAGGCAGACCTGGTCGTGCTGCTGGGTGAGGAAGTCGAGCTGGACCCGGCCGACACACAGGTGCAGCGGTGGGTCACGGACGAACCCTCCCGTCGCGGGATCGAGGGCATGGAACGCATGCGCCTGGTGCGCCACGACATCGACGCCCGGGTAGCCAGCCTCGGTGAGCAGCTGGGCCTACGATCCCAGGCATGACCAACAACCCCGCCCATCCAGTGCGGGCGCTGGTCATCGGTGGCGGCCAGGCCGGTCTGGCGACCTCCTTCTATCTGCGCCGACGCGGTGTCGAGCACATCGTGCTGGACGACCAGGACCGCCCCGGCGGCGCCTGGCTGCATACCTGGAACTCCCTGCGCCTGTTCTCGCCGGCCGCGTTCTCCTCCTTGCCCGGGTGGCCTATGCCACCGACGGCCGGCGAGGGCTACCCCCACGCGGAGCACGTCGTCGACTACCTCGCGCGCTACGAGCAGCGCTACAACATCCCAGTGCGCCGCGGGGAGCGGGTCACGGCCGTGGAGGCCGAGGATGCGGACTATCGGGTGACGACCTCCCGGGGCACCTGGCGGGCCGCGGCGGTCTTCAACGCCACCGGCAGCTGGTCCCGACCCTTCGTGCCCACCTACCCGGGGGCTGAGGAGTTCGGCGGTGCCCAGCAGCACTCCGCCCGCTACCGCTCACCCGAGCCCTACGCCGGGCAGCGCGTGGTCGTCGTCGGCGGGGGGAACTCCGGCGCCCAGATCGCGGCCGACCTGGCCTCCCGCGCGCACGTGACCTGGTGCACCCTGCATCCGCCACGGTTCCTGCCCGACCATGTCGACGGCCGCGAGCTCTTCAGAGTGGCCACCCTCCGAGCCCGTGGCCACGGTGAGGGTGTCGGCGGCCTCGGCGACATCGTGGCAGTGCCACCAGTCCGCGCCACGCGCGACGCGGGCAGATTGCGGCGAAGTCCGATGTTCGAGCGGTTCACCACCGACGGCGTGGTTTGGTTTCGACGGCACCACCCGACCGGTCGACACGGTCATCTGGTGCACCGGCTTCCGGCCCGCGCTCGGTCACCTCGCACCGCTCGGGCTGCACCGCACCAACGGCGTCCCGGCCACCGACGGCCCGATGGCGGCCGCCGAAGTTCGCCTTGCCTTCGTCGGCTACGGCGACTGGTGCGGCCTGGCCTCGGCCACCCTGATCGGCGTCGGCCAGTGGGCCCGACAGGCCGTCGACCACGCCTTCCCCCCTGACCCGAGCACCACCCGCTGACCGAGAGGCTGACCATGTCCGACAAGCCCACCGTCCTGTTCGTCTGCGTCCACAACGCCGGCCGCTCCCAGATGGCCGCCGCCTACCTGCAGCACCTCGCGGGTGACCGCATCGAGGTCCTCTCCGCGGGCTCCGCCCCGGCCGACCAGGTCAACCCCGCTGCGGTCCGGGCCATGGCCGAGGAAGGCATCGACATGTCCGCCGGGCAGCCCAAGCTGCTCAGCGACGCCGCCGTCCGTGCCTCCGACGTCGTCATCACCATGGGCTGCGGCGACACCTGCCCCATCTACCCCGGCAAGCGTTACGAGGACTGGGAGCTGGACGACCCGGCCGGCCAGGGAATCGAGGGCGTCCGGCCCATCCGCGACCAGATCCGGCACCGCGTCACCGCCCTCATCGCATCGCTTGGGCAGCCCGTCGCCGAGTGAGTACCTGACCCGAAGCGACGCCTTCAGCAACAGCGCTCGGCGGCACCTCTCGCCGGCAGCTCGAGGAATGCCCTCACCCGGCCCAGCGCCTCGGGCCGGACGGTGTAATGCACCCAGCGGCCGCGCCGCTCGCGCGCCACCAGACCGGCGTCGTGCAGCTTGCGCATGTGGTGGGACAGGGTCGGCTGCGTGATGCCCAACGCATCCGGCAGGTGACATGCGCAGGCCGTGCCTGACTCAGACTCGGCCAGGTAGTGCAGCAGTCGAACCCGCGTCGGGTCGGCTAAAGCCCGCAACGCGGTAGCGAGGTCCTCCGCCTCGCCCCTGGGCATCAACTCGCAGTCAGCCCCCACGCAGCACTCGTCGACCACCGAGACCACCGACTCCTGAGACTGTGCCATGGCACCAGCGTAGACCCACATCGAAGATCATCCATGAGGCTTTGGTTACGTGCCGATCCGATCACACCGGCCAGCGTGACTGAGGCAAGGCCGGGACGGGCTCGGCCGCAGTCGTAGCCAGGGAGGGATTTGCGCAGACGCGCGGAAGCGTGGTGTTACGCCATGCTCAGCGCAGCACGGCGAGCGTCAGGAGTGCCGCGGCGAGTCCGAGCACCACGCTCAGGAACAGGTATGCGCCGGCGTGCGCGGCTGCGCGACGGCCCAGCTCGGCCGTCTGGACAGCCAGCGTGCTCCAGGTGGTGAGCGCACCGCACAGGCCGGTCCCCAGCAGGAGCACCAGCCCCGGTGATTCGACGAGCGCGAACACTGCCCCCAACCCTGCCGAGCCCGTCGTGTTGGCCACGAGCACGCCGCGCAGCGTTCCCCAGGGCGCCACGGTGAGCAGGTGACGAACGACCGCTCCGACGGCGCCGCCTGCCGCGACTGCCAGCACCGCCCAGCCCCACGCCACCCCCGGATCCGTCACGGCAGCCCCCAAGCCCGGCGGACCCAGGCGGCTGCGAGCCAAGCTACGGCCACACACAACAGCGGGGTCGCCACGAGGTAGGCGAGAGCGGTCGCCGGCGCGACGTCACCCAGCACGGCGACCTGTACCGCATACGTCGAGAACGTGGTGAACCCGCCCAGCACGCCGGTCCCGAGGAACGAGCGATGCACCACGGATCCGACCCCGCTGTCCAGCACCACGACGGCGCCCGCGAGCAGGACCGACCCGAGCACGTTAACGAGCAGCGTCCCCCACGGGACCGTGCCAGTGGAGGCCGGCAGGACCAGCTCGACGAGCCACCGGAGCAGGCTGCCCACCGCGCCGCCGAGCGCGACGGCGAACACAGTCCGAGCCTCAAGGATCACGGGCGCAGCCTAACCATCCTGAACACGTAACAAGGGCCAGACCCGGGGCGCAGACACACCCATTTGCCGCGTCCAGCGTGTCCATCAGGGCACGAGGTTCACCTCCCCGATGCGCGTCGTCGAACGGTGCTCTCGCTATCAGAGCGTTCGCGTGGTGAAGATGGTGGTTCCGCGGGCCGGGTCCAGTTCACGGCGGTCTGTTTCGAGGAAGCCAAGCTTTGCCAGGACACGCCGAGAGGCGGTGTTCCAGTCCCAGACGGTCGCCCATAGGCGCTCGTGTCCGGACGATCTGGCCCAGTCGATAACCGCACGCGATGCTTCGGTCGCGTAGCCCTGACCCCAATGGCGTCGTAGCAGCTCGAAGGCTAGCTCCGGTTCCCCTGTGATGGGGCGTCCGCTGTCCGCCAATCCGCAATAGCCGATAACGTCCCCGGTCTTCACATGTTGGACGGCGAGCAGGCCGACCGTGGTCGGTGGGTTAGAACGGATGGACTCCATGAGGTCTGCGACCGTGGGTCTGCCATCGGCGTCGATCTGCCGGTGAGGTGGCACACGCGGATCCCGCTCGGTCCACAGCTCGTGCAGGACCGCCGCGTCACTCTCGCTCAAAGGCCGCAGCAACAGGCGGGCTGTGTGCAGTGTCGGTTCATGCCGCGCATCGTCTCCCGTCCTCATGAGAACGACCTTGCCACGCCCCACACGCCCCGCACGCTCATGCCGCCAGGAGCGTGGTCGCACGCTATTGCCGCTGGCCGCGCCTTGCTACCGGGTCGTTCCAGACCGCGTGAGCCTAGCGAAGCCGCTCGGACGACTTCTGATCACGGAGTTCCTGTAGCTCCTCGTCGAAGAAGCGACCTAAGACTGCGACCTGCTGGTCGACATAGCCAAGCCGCTTGTAGAACTCGATCACAGCGCTGTTGTCTGCACGGACCATGAGCTGGAGCTTGGGAACGCCCTGCTCGCGCAGCCATGACTCAGCAGCGCTCATCAGCTCACGCCCAAGCCCGTTCCCGCGATGGTCCGGCTGGACAGCCAGGTAGTACACCCAGCCGCGATGCCCATCATGCCCGACCATGACCGTGCCGAGAAGCTGCTCGTCAGCCACCGCCCCAAGAACCGTGGAAGACGGTCCGTCGAGCGCACGCGCAAGGTCTGCGTCGGGATCGTTCCACGGGCGGACCAGTCCGCAGTCACGCCAGAGTCGTACTGCCTCGTGTTCCAGTGCGGACGGGATCGGAGCGATCAGCATGCGCTGATTCTCCACGGGCGGCACAGGTGTCAAACGTCCGGTATTGCCGCTGTGAACGCGTAGCGTCCGATAGAGCCCCGCTGAGTGGTGGGCTTTGAGGTGATGCTCGTTGCCTACCGGTCGCCTTCTTGGAGGGCGACGCTCTCAGTATGGCTGGTGGGGTAGAGCTTGGCCATGGAGGCTTCGGAGAGGTAGCGGCGGTCGTCGACCTGCCACTCGTCGTGGGCGTCCGCGAGGACGGCGCCGATGAGGCGGATGACGGCGGCCTCGTTGGGAAAGATGCCCACGACGCGGGAGCGGCGCTTGATCTCCTTGTTGAGCCGCTCCAGGGGGTTGGTGGACCAGATCTTGCGCCAGTGCTCGCGCGGGAAAGCGGCGAACGCGAGCACTTCGGACTTCGCGGCGTCCATCAGCGGGCCGGTCTTGGGGTACCGGGTGGCGAGGTCGTCGCGGACCTTGTCCCACTGCCGGGCCATGGAGGCCAGGTCGGGCTGGGCGAAGATGGTCCGGAACACTGCGGCGACCATCTCGGTCTCTGCCTTGGGCACGTGCGCCAGGACGTTGCGGATGAAGTGGACCCGGCAGCGTTGGTGGGACGAGCCTTGGAACACCCGGGTCAGGGCGGCGACCAGGCCGGCGTGCTGGTCGGAGATCACCAGCTGCACGCCCGTGAGGCCGCGCTTCTTGAGGCCGGTCAGGAACGCGCGCCAGAAGACCTCGTCCTCGCTGTCGCCGACGTCCAGGCCGAGGATCTCGCGGCGGCCGTGCTCGGTGACGCCGGTGGCGATGACGACGGCCTTGGACACGACCATGGCGGCCTCGGTGCGCACGTGCAGGTAGGTCGCGTCGAGGTAGACGTAGGGAAAGGCGGCGTGGTCCAGGCGGCGGGTGCGGAACGCCCCGACGGCCTCGTCCAGGCGGGCGCAGATGCGCGACACCTCGGACTTGGAGATCCCGGTGCCGCCGAGGGCGACCACGAGGTCGTCGACCGAGCGGGTCGAGACGCCGTGGACGTAGGCCTCCATCACCACCGCGTACAGCGCCTGGTCGATCCGGCGGCGTGGCTCCAAGATGGACGGGAAGAAGCTGCCCTGACGCAGCTTGGGCAGCGCGACCGTGACGTCACCGCCCTTGGTCGTCAGCAGCTTCGGGCGGGTGCCGTTGCGCTCCGTCACCCGGGCCGGTGTGCGCTCGTATCGGGCTGCGCCGATGGCCTCGGTGGCCTCGGCCTCGATGAGTTCCTGCAGGACCATGCGCACGGACTCGCGTACCAGGTCCACGCCGTCACCGGCGCGAAGTGCATCCAGCAGGTCGGACACGGCAGACTGGGAAAGGGTCATCGGTGAGATCTCCTCTGGTGAGTACTTGGCGGTACACACCGAGCATCTCGCCGATGACCCCTCTACGTCAGAGAGCCACATCCACTCCCCAAACCCCACCACTCCACGGGACTCTTACCCACGAACGCCTCGAACGGGTCTTCACCGGCGGGTTTGCGGACGCCGGCGACCCGGTCTCCGCGCAGGTAGGCGCGGATGGTCTTGCGGTCCCGGCCCAGGTGCCGGGCGATCGCTGAGATCGTCCAGCCCTGGCGGGCCAGCGCGTGAGCGTCGATGTCTTCCTCCCGTGACAGCATGGGACGTAGGGGCTCCTTCGAGTCGGCGTGTGGTCAGAGACCGCCATCATCGAAGGAGCCCCGTCCGTCCCCGGATGGGGTGCCACAGGGTGGGGAATTTCAGTGAGCAGAACTGGGGAGTTTCACCTGAGCGCCGTCACAGTGACTCCCGGCTTGTTCTCGTGAGGCAGAGGTTGCCGAACAATGCCTCGACCCCTGCACATCTTGACCACGCCGACGGACATGACCAAGAACCCCAGACCGCCGGTGATCAGGAAGGTGCTGCGCCACCCCAGTACCACAGACATCGTCGGCACGGCCAGTCCGCCAAACATCATGGCGACGGGAACGGCGCTCTGCTTGATCCCGAAGCCCAGCCCGCGCCGCTGCGGAGGTAGCGTCACAGCCACGGCTGCGTTGGCCGTCACCTGACACGCGGCATTACCGAGCCCCAGAATTGCCGTCGCTCCCGTCAGAGATACGGGCCCGTGTACGAGCAGGGCCACGCCAAAGCCACCTGCCATGGTCAGGAAACCTGCGACCAGGAGTCTCCCGCCTTGGCTTAGGCGCAGCAAGAGGCGTGCGCCGAGAAGAGAAAGGAGCGCAGCCGCCGCGAAATAGACCCCGACCGACACGCCGATGCCACTCAGCGCGACGCCAAGGTCACGCTGCACCAGGACCGCCTGAGCGCCGAGCAGGGACGGTGGCAGCACCCCCAGGACGGTCAGACCGCTGGCCGACAGGATCGTCCGCCCCGATGCTGGTCGACTCATGCTCCGCCCTTCATCGGACTACCGAACCCGCGCTCACGATGCATCCCACTAGGTACACCCAGGTCCGCAGTCTCGACGTTCGGCGCACCGCGGGCGCCCGTGGTGTTCTGCCCCGCCCGGCCAGTCACTCTCTTCTCGGTCGCAACCGTCCGGCCTTCGATCAGCCGCGGGCCCTGGGCTAGCTGACGCCTCGGATCACCATGCGGCCACGGACCCGTCTGGCGCAGTTCCGCGAGGGTATGTCGGCTTGATCGAACCCAACTCGAACTTCTCGAGCACCCCCATGTCCATCTCTATCCCCAGACCGGGACGCTCGGACATCCGCCATTCCGACCCCACTCGATCAAACGGTAGCGAGCAGACATCCGTGAACGGCATGCCTGCGTCCGACATCTCTTCCTGGATCGCCACACCCTCGACCGCGAAGCCGAAGTGGGCAGCCGCCGCCGAGGCGAGTGGGCCATTGGGGTTATGCGGCGCCAGTGCGGCGCCGTGCAGCTTCGCTAGCGTCGCGACCTCGAGGCCGACTCCAAGACCTCCGCAGTGGTTGAGATCGGGTTGCAGGAAACTGATCTCGCCAAGCGCGAGGTTCGAGAACTCCTCTGCCCCGATCAACCGCTCGCCCGTAGCGATCGGAACTCCAGACCGCGACAGCCGACCGTATCCCCGGGTCAGGGCAGGAGCCAGCGGCTCCTCGACGAAGAGCGGGCGGTACGGGCCGAGGACGTCGAGGATCCGGGCCGCCACATCCAGCGATCGTGGCCTTCCGTGCAGGTCCACCATAATCTCGAAGTCGTCCCCTACCGCGCCGCGCGATACGCTCATGATTCGGTCGAGGTGGGCGATGACATCGGCCTCGACCAGAGTGCCCAGCGACGGCAGCGGCACGATCTTGGCCGCTCGGTATCCGCGATCGCGCAGGCTCAGCAGCTCCTCGCCGATCGAGTCCCCGCTCTTGGCCCCGTAGACAGCCTCCTGCCGGCCGCCCCCAAGGTGACCGTACACGGGCAGTGAATCACGGATGCGGCCGCCAAGGAGCTCATAGACAGGGATGCCGAGTTCTTTGCCGTGCATGTCGAAAAGAGCGTGCTCGATGGCGCTGAGCGCCGTCTCGCCTATGATGCCGAGCCGGTAGTAGGAGCGTCGGCGCAGGAGGTTCAGACTGTGGTTGACCCGGCGCCCGTCCAACTCTGGGAGCAGCGGCGACAGCTCCCGGAGAACAGCCGCTACCGACTCGGTTCGCCAGTTCAGAGTTGCCTCGCCCCAGCCGTCCAACCCAGGGACATCTGACTGCAAGCGGACGAAGAGCCAATCGCGGAGCCCGGCCTTGACGACGTAGAGCTCGCAGCTGTCGATACGTAGAGGCCTCACGACGTGACCCCAGGATCGTCCGTGAGAGCCGGCACCCCGACCCCGTCGACAGCCATGAGGTCCGCGAGCAGGGAGTAGTAGTGGACCAGTGACACGATCTCGAACCACTCGGGGCGGGGCACCACCGAGTCGTCAGCCCTGGACACCTGGCCGGCCAGCGCCAGCTCGGCGATCGCCAGACTCTCCCGAAGGCGGTGGTCATCCAAACCTGCGTGGTGCCCGTGGAGCAGGGCTTCTATCTCCTGTTCGGAGAGCAGACCCGACTCGCGAACCACCCTGAGGTGCGCCCAGACCTCGAACTCGCTGTTCCGGTGGGATCCGACTCTCAGGATGATCGCCTCCCTGATACGCGATGGAAGTTGCCCTCCGAAACGGAGCGCTTCTCCGAAGCGGGCCATAGCCAGCCCGACAGAGCCCAGGGCTTCCATGGCGGCAAAGGGCCCGGTCAGCCGCCCATCTCGGTCGATAAGAGGAATCACGCCGCCCTGGCGTGCACCTAGAAAGTCTGCCCTGTCGGTCACAGCAAGCCCCTGCCCCCGTCGACGTGCACGCTCTGACCGGTCACAAAGGCTGCCCCGTCCGAAAGGAGAAATTCGACGACAGGAGCGACCTCTTCAGGGGTACCCAGCCGACCCATGGGGACCAAGGCCGTCAGTCTCTCCCTGTTGCCGTCCTTCTCGAGGTACTGTCGCGTCAGGTCCGTCTCGACGTAACCGGGAGCCACAGAGTTCACGCGCACGCCGTGTGGTGCCCATTCTCGCGCCATGACCCTGACGAGCTGGCGCAAGCCACCCTTGGACGCGGCGTACGCGCCGTGGTCCGCGTGAGCCGAGCGCTCAGAGACCGATGTCAGGAACACCAGGCTTCCCGTTCGTGCGTCCAGCATCCGAGGCGCCACCTTCTTCGCCCACAGGAAGGCGCTCGTCAGATTCAGCTCCTGGATGGAGCGGAACTGGGCGGCGTCGGTGTCCAGCACCGAAACGCGGGTATTGACACCGACGGCGTGCACGAACCCGTGGACTGCTGCACCGTTCACTGCAGAGTCGAGGTCGAAGGTCTCCAGCTCGCTGGTCTCTGCGGGGACGAGGAGTGGTATGACGCCCAGGTCGACCTGGGCCTTTCGGAGTCGCTCCTCGTCGATGTCAGCACCCACCACGTCCTGGCCTGCGTCGCGGAGCCGGCGGCACACCTCCCACCCAAGTCCGCCGAGGCCAACCACCAGAGTACAACTCATGCGCGCGCTCCTATGCGCTCGTCCACCTCGTGGACAAGCTCGACCAAGGTCGATGCAGACGTTGGGTCCAGCGGACCGAGCGGCGACCTCACGTGTCCGGCGTCATACCCCCGCACACGGCATGCCTCCTTCAGACCGGCGATGCCGAAGGTCGCGGTGACGGCCGTGTTCAGTTCGGCCAGGTCCCGTTGCAGCTGCTCGGCCTCAAGGTGCGCACCTGCGCGGCCGAGCTCGTCCAGACGCAGCAACTCAGCCGGGTGGGAGTTGGCGAGGGCCATCACTCCGCCAGGGATGCCTAGCTTTCGAGCCTCGAGGAAGCTTGACGCCGTGCCGACCAGGGGGATCGAGTCAGGGGCCTCGCGCTCGATCAGGGACAGGGTCTCCAGGAGCCCAGAGGAATCTTTGATGCCCACGATGTTCGGGTGTTCCAGCAGTTCCAGGACGAAGTCTGCAGTCAGCGACACTCCGGTGTACTTGGTCACATCGTAGATGAGGACGGGTATGTCGGCCGCCTCTGCCACCTCCGTGTAGTACCGGCGGAGAAATGGCACGCCTGAGCTTCCTTTGCCGTAGAAGTAGGGCGTGATGACGAGAGCAAGCTCGGCTCCAGCCTCGGCCGCGGCCTTGGTCAGCCGTACCGTCTCCCGCACGGAGTCCACACCTGTCCCAGCAAGCACGACACAGTCCTCCGGGACTGAGTCGCGGACCGCCGAGATGCTGGCCACCTTCTCCGCGTAAGAGAGATGGACCGCCTCACTGTTGGATCCGAGGCAGACGAACCCCCGGATCCCTTTGCTCGCCAACGATGCACTGTTCTTCTCGAGTGCCGAAAGGTCCAGGTTCTCGTCCGCGTCGAAGGGTGATACCAACGGCGGGAGTACTGTCCCCGCCCTCGCAACAAACTCGTTCCGAATCATGCTTCCTCCATCATGCTGAGTGGTTCGAACTCCATAGGTCCAGGTCGGCACCCTTCCAGGCGCTCATTACGTGCCGGTTGTGCACTGCCTGATACCCCGAGGCTTCGGGCACGACCGGTTCCCACGCGGCCAGCCGTGCCTGCAGCTCGCTCGCGTCGATGAGAAGGTCAAGACGTCGCTGGCTCACGCTGAGCCGGATCCGGTCGCCGGTCCGGACAACGGCCAAAGGTCCCGGGCGTACGCCCTCGGGGCTGGCGTGAAGGACGACGGTTCCGTACGACGTGCCGCTCATCCGTCCATCGGACACCCTGACGATGTCGCGGATGCCTCTCCGGCTCAAGCTCTTGGGGATCGGCAGGCTCCCGGCCTCGGGCATCCCCATTCCCAGAGGGCCGATGCCCCGCATGATGAGGATGTCATCGGGGTCGACGTCCCACTCAGGGTCCTCCAGGCGCAGGGACGCCTCCTCGAGGTCGTCGAAGACGATCGCACTGCCCTCGTGCTCGAAGAACTGGGGCGAGGCTGCGGCCGTCTTGAGAATGGACCCTTCAGGCGTGAGGCTCCCGGTGAGCACCACCATCGTCGGTGCGTCCTTGACGGGGTCCGCGATCGGTCGGACATGACCACCGCGCTCCGCGACAGCCGGGTCGCCGGCCAGGGCCGCCATGATGGCCGCCAGCCCGCCAGCGCGGTGGAGGTCGTCGGCGTAGCCCTGTCCGGACGGCTTGAGGTCGACCACCAGCGGATGACGGCCGAGCGCACCGTCCACCTCCTGCGGCGAGAAGGTGATCCCGAGGCGGTGCCCGATGCCGAGAAGGTGGACGACGGCGTTCGTGGATCCTCCGACCGCGCCGACAAGTTCGAGTGCCGACACGATCTTGTCCCGCGAGAGCTCAGCGGTGAAGGGCTGCCTGTCGCCGCGCGCCAGCGCGACGGCCGCTCTGCCCGTCTCTGCAGCGTGCCGAAGCCGTTCCCCGGACACCGTCGGCGCCGTCGCCCCGTCCTCGAGCGTGGCCCCAAGATGCTCGGACACCAACGCCATCGTTGTGGCAGTGCCCATCACCATGCATGTCCCGCCCGTGGAGACGAGCTGCTGGGAGACCTCGGTGATGTCCGAATCGGTGAGGTCCCCCCCACGGTAGTCGGCCCACATCCGGCGGCAGTCGGTGCAGGCGCCGAGTCGCTCCCCACGCCACTGCCCGCCCTGCATGGGGCCGACCGGCTCGATCAGACCAGGAGTCTCGGCGCTGATCAAGGCCATGATCTGGGCCGGGATCGTCTTGTCGCACCCGCCCAGGGCAACCACCGCGTCAAGGGGAAGCATGCGCAGCGTCTCCTCCAGGGACATCGCCAGCAGGTTCCTGTACAGCATCGACGTAGGGTTCGCGAAGCTCTCGTGCAGCGTGAGCATAGGAAAGACGAGCGGCATTCCGCCGGCCTGCAGAACGCCGCGCTTGACGGCGTCGATGATCCGTGGGCCGTTGGCATGGCAAGGGTTGAGGTCCGAGCTGGTGTCAGCGATCCCGACCCAAGGACGGTCCGTGTCCTCGGGCCCCAGTCCGCCACCGCCCGATAAGAACGCGGTGCGTAGGAACGCGCTGAAACCCTCGTCCCCGTACGCCGTGAGCTTGTCCTTCAGTCCCATAACTGCTTCCCTTCCATACGTTGCGCGATGTTTTCCATCGCCACCCGGCCGAGTCTGCGTGACCGTGATCGCTCGGGGTTGGCGGAGTGGCTCGTGATGATGACGTTGTCCAAGTCCCAGAGCCGAGAGTCCGCGGGCAAGGGCTCAGGGCTCACGACATCCAGGCCGGCTCCTCGCAGGTGCCTCGCCGCCAGGGCCTCGATGAGCGCTTCTTGGTCCACCGTCCCGCCACGTCCGATATTGACGAAGTAGGAACCCTGGCCCATGACGTCGAAGAAGTCCTTCCCCACGACACTGCGGGTGCCCGCAGTTAGGGGCAAGACGTTGCAGACGATGTCTAGAGTCTCCGGCAGCAGGTGTCGGTCCGGACCCAGCAGGTCCGCCAGTGTGGTGCTGAGCCGGCTGCCGTCCGGGCGCACCAACTGCCCCGAGGTCAAGCCGTAGCATCGGACCCCAAGGTCACGCAGGAGACTGCCGAGCGTGGCTCCGATGCGTCCATGACCCAAGATCAGAGCCGTGGCCCCGGACAGCTCTCGCGTGTCCAGTCGAGCCCATGACCTCTGTGCCATGGCCCTGGGCAGGTCTCGCATGAGGGCAAGCACCAGTGCCAGGCCGTGCTCGGCGATCTCTCTGCTGTAAGCCCCGGCGGCAAAGCGGAAGTCGATGCCTGGGTGAGCCGCGATGACGTGGGACCACTTCTCGTCACCTGTCTCGGACGCCTGCACCATCCGGACGTCAGCGTCCAGCCAGTGCTCCACCTCTCCGGGGCCGCGGTCGAGCCAGACGAGGACATGTGCAGGCCCGTCCTTGATGACCTGGCACTCCCCCTCCCTCAACAGATCGGCCAGGTCCTCGTCAAACCACGGTCCGATCTTGACGCGGGCAGGTTGCGCCTCAGCCGCGCGCACGGGTCCGTCTCCAGAGGAACAGCACGAGGAAGATAGCCACCCCGACGGCGTCCGATCCGAAGCCGGGGGCGATGATCAGCCCGCCGATGACCAAGAACACCCCGCGCAGCCAGAATGGAAGGGTCCCCATCCACCAGCCACCGAGGCCCAGACAGGCCACGTAGATGCCGAAGAAGCCCATGACCGCTACCGGCACGGCGTCCCAGAAAGGTCCGTCGACCAGGGGGCTGTAGGCCATGAGAAGCGGCACGATGTAGAGACCCCGCCCGAGCATCCACCCCTCGTAAGCGGTCCGCATCGGTCTACCGCCGGCGATGGAGGCGCCAGCGAAGCCAGCGAGGGCGATCGGGGGTGTCAGGTTCGCGTCCTGGGCTACCCAGAAGATGATCAGGTGCGCGACCAGGGGCGTCAACCCCATCTCGATCAGGGCGGGCGCGGCCACGATGGCGACGACAATGTATGACACGGTCACACCGAGGCCGAGGCCCAGCACCCACGAGATCAACGTCACCAGGACGAGGGCGATCAACAGGTTCCCGCTCGCCAGTGCCACCACCATGTCGCTCAACCGGAGTGCGACGCCGGTCAGGTTGACGACCCCGATGACGATACCGACAGATCCCACGACGACGAGCACCGAGAGTGCGCCAAGCACACCGTCACGCAGACCCGTGAACAGTTTCGCGATCGTGAGTCGTTGCCCCTGGTAGGGGATGAACCCGATCACGATCGCGCTGATGATGCCCCAGAACGCCGCATATGCGGGGCTGAAACGCATGAGAATCAGCGAGAAGATGACGATCAGTGGGATGAAGTGGAACCAGCCCTCCTTGAGGACCTTGCCCGCCGACGGCAGCTTCTCCTTGGGGATCGCCTGCAGATCCCTCTTCAAGGACTCGATATCGACCAAGCAGTAGACCCCCCAGAAGTACATGATCGCCGGCACGATGGCGACCAGCACGACGGTCGTGTACGAGGTCTGGGTGAACTGGGCGACGAGAAATGCGCCGGCACCCATGACGGGAGGCATGATCACACCACCCGTGGACGCGGCCGCCTCCACTCCCCCGGCGAACTCCTTGCGGTACCCGTTCTTCTTCATCAACGGGATGGTGATGTGTCCCGTCGTCATGACGTTCGCGACCGCACTGCCCGAGACGGATGCCATGACGGCGCTGGCCAGGACCGAGACCTTCGCCGGGCCGCCGCGGTAGCGACCAGCGACGGCTAGTGGCAGGTCGACGAGGAACTGCGAAGCTCCGCTCCTGACGAGGATCGCCCCGAACAGGATAAACAGGAAGACGAACGTGGCGAAGACATGTGTCACGATCCCGAAGATCCCGTTGAAGGATGCATACATGGATGTGACGAAACGCTCCAGGCTGTAGCCGCGGTGGGCGAACGTCGCCGGGAAGTGGGGGCCGAAGAGGATGTAGGCGATAGCCAGCAGGGCGATGACAGCCAGCGTCCAGCCCAGGGCCCGTCGCGTAGCCTCGAGCGACACCACGATGGCGCCCAGCCCCAGAGCCAGCTCCGCCGTCGTCAACTGCGCGGTCCGGTTGGCGAAGACCCCGTAGTTGTAGATGAAGTACGCCATGGCCGCGAGGGTCACGCTGACGAGGACCATGTCGTACCACGGCGGACGCGTCATGTGCTTCTCGCCCTTGTGCATCGGGAAGACGACGAACGCGAGGGCAGTCGCCATACCCCAGAACACGGCGCGGTGAGATTCCTGACTGACGATCCCCGCGATGGCGGTGTAGATGTAGAACAGGCTGAATGCGACGCAGGCCACGAGGACCGCGCTCGACCAGCCTCGTCCTAGGGTGCGCAGCCGCCTGCCACCGGACTCACCGTCTGATTCCTCGACCGGTTTGTCGCGGAGGACCGGAGCTGCAGCAGTGGGTTCTTCAGGCGCCATCTGCAATCAGCTCATCTGGGACCGTGGCACCGGCCTCCTGGTAGGCACGGGCCGCCCCAGGGTGGATGGGGCATGGAGCGTACTGGATGTTGTCCACGTCGAAGTCGCCCAGGGCGACCTGCTGGGCGGAGACAACCTCGGCGTGCTCGATGAGCTGCTTGGTCACTTCGTAGACGAAGTCCTCGGGAAGGTCGGCCCGCCCCTGGTAGGTGTGCCAGATCAGCAGGACAGGGAAGTCCTCGGGCTGGTTGTTGTAGGTCTCCGCCGGGATGACGCCGGGGGTGTAGTAGGGGTGCTCGGCCGCGGCGTTCTCCATCTCCTCGTCGGTGAAACCGCGCCAGTCGATGGCCTGGTCGGATGACAGGTCGATCAGCGAGGACTGAGCTCCCAGTCGGGGAGGGCTCCAGAATGCGGAGCTGATCTGTCGGTCGCGGAACGCGGTCGCCTGGTCCGCGAGGCTCAGGTAGTTGATGTCGAAGTCGGAGTAGGACATGCCATTGGCCTCCAGCACCGCCTGGGCCGCCAAATCCGTACCGCTGCCCTGGTCGCCGACGCTCAAGGCGGTCCCCTTGGCGTCTTCGAGGCTCTCGATCCCGGAGTTCGCCAGACGGACATAGGCCAGGGTGTTCGGGTAGAGGACGGCGTAGGTGGTGATGGGGATGGCATCCTCGAAGACACCTTCGCCGTTACAACCCTGGGAGGCTGTGTCTGCCTGGATCTGCCCCATGTCGATCTCGCCCTCACCGATGAGACGGACGTTCTCGACCGATCCGCCCGTCGCTTCGGCGGTGAACGTCGTTCCCTCGACGTTCGATGTCAGGATCCCGGCGTAGGCGCCACCCACTGGGTATGCCGTGCCGCCCGTACCTCCTGTACCGATGGAGAAGAAGGCGGGAGCATCCGCCTCGACATCGGCGGGCGAGTCTCCGTTGCCGCAGGCCGCCAGACTCAGCAAACCTCCAACTGCGACAAGGGCGGGGATAGCTCGGGGGGAAGTGTTGCGCATCGTACTTACCTCGTTCCGTCTTGATTTGACTTGCTGACATGCCTGTAGCCCAGGCCTGGTTCATCTGTGAGCTGCAGTCGTCCATCGGTGTGGCTGACCCCCGCCGACAACAACTCCCCGTAGTTGACGATGGAGTTGTCGACGAAGTACTCGACGAAGAGCTGTCCTGGCAGACCCGCCACCAGGTGTTGATGCAGCTGGTGGTAGGCATGGGGGGCCATACCTACGCCATAGGTCACGGCCAGATCGGCGATCTTGCGGTACTCGGTGATGCCCCCACAAGCGGTCGCGTCGGTCTGCAGGATCTGCGCCGAACCCTGCCCCAGCAACTCGAGGTGCGCCCAGCGGCCCGCCTCGATCTCACCGGTCGCCACCGGAACCGAAGTCCGAGCAGCCAACGCCGCATGGCTACGCTTGTCGTCCGGACTGAACGGCTCCTCGATCCAGTACGGGTCGTACTTCTCGAACATCGCCATCATCCGCTGCGCAGTCACCACGTCAGCCCAGGCGTTGTTCGCATCCAGCATCACCAGGACATCCGGCCCCACCCGCTCCCGCACCGCGGCGATCCGCGCCTCCTCAGAGCGCAGATCCCCACGGCCGACCTTCATCTTCACCGCCCGGAACCCCGCCTGGACGTAGGACTCCATCTCGTCCGCCAACCCCGAGGCATCCTTGCCCTCGAAGTAGTACCCCCCACTGGCATACGCCGGCACCGTCTGCGCATGCCCGCCGAGCAGTTTCCACAACGGAAGACCGACCGACCTGGCATTCGCATCCCACAGCGCGATGTCGATAGCGCTCAACGCGCGCATCACCGAGCCCACGCGACCGTGCAGCAGCACCTTCTGGTACATCGCCGCCCACAGTCGCTCGACGTCCCAGGAGTCCTCCCCGACCACGACGTCCCGCAGCAGCTCATCCACCGCCGCAACCACCACACGACTACCTTCAGCGTTGCATGGCGTGAATCCTTCACCGACGGTTCCGTCCGCCCGGTGGACCTCCACGACGACGAAGATGCGTGCGGGGACAGTGCGGGTGGAGAAACTCGGGGGATTCAGAAGCGCCCGACGCTCCGCACGGACGCGCACCTCGGTGACTCGGGAGTCTGCCATCATCACGGCCCCTCGATCTCGAAGCCGAGGCCAGGCCGGTCCGACATCCGCACCTGACCGTCCTGAACGTCGAGCTGGTGCGAGACCAGATCGCGGAAGTTGAGCACCGATGAGTCGGGGAAGTACTCGACCCACATGCCGTTGGCGTCCCCGGCGACCAGATGAGCATGCAGGTCGTGGAACCAGTGCGGGGCCATCCTGACGCCGTGTGCGGCGGCCAGACTGCTGATCCTGCGGTACTCGGTGATGCCCCCACAGACAGCGGCGTCGGTCTGCAGGATCTGCGCCGAACCCTGCCCCAGCAACTCGAGGTGCGCCCAGCGGCCCGCCTCGATCTCACCGGTCGCCACCGGAACCGAAGTCCGAGCAGCCAACGCCGCATGGCTACGCTTGTCGTCCGGACTGAACGGCTCCTCGATCCAGTACGGGTCGTACTTCTCGAACATCGCCATCATCCGCTGCGCAGTCACCACGTCAGCCCAGGCGTTGTTCGCATCCAGCATCACCAGGACATCCGGCCCCACCCGCTCCCGCACCGCGGCGATCCGCGCCTCCTCAGAGCGCAGATCCCCACGGCCGACCTTCATCTTCACCGCCCGGAACCCCGCCTGGACGTAGGACTCCATCTCGTCCGCCAACCCCGAGGCATCCTTGCCCTCGAAGTAGTACCCCCCACTGGCATACGCCGGCACCGTCTGCGCATGCCCGCCGAGCAGTTTCCACAACGGAAGACCGACCGACCTGGCATTCGCATCCCACAGCGCGATGTCGATAGCGCTCAACGCGCGCATCACCGAGCCCACGCGACCGTGCAGCAGCACCTTCTGGTACATCGCCGCCCACAGTCGCTCGACGTCCCAGGAGTCCTCCCCGACCACGACGTCCCGCAGCAGCTCATCCACCGCCGCAACCACCACGCCACCACCACCGGTGCCGGCGTAGTTGAAACCCCATCCATGTGACGCTTCGGTCTCGACGCGCACGACGGTGTAGTCGCGGTGACGAACGGCCCTGGTGCTGAACGCAAGAGGTTGCTTCAGGGGAAGGCGAATAGAGGTGGCTGAAAGACCGGTAATACGCATGCTGTTCCTAACATCGGCTGGTTGAACGGCTCAAGAGCCTCACGAGCGGACGGAAGGAATCGCGTCACGTCAACATTGGTGGTGTTGTGGGGCTTGCACAGCATCCGATCTAAGCCCCGTCGCTACAGGGATGCTGATCGCCCGACGAACTTCGCCAACACGGACAAGGTAGGCACAGACTCGGGGGCGCGTCAAGAGGTAGTCGGCGAGCCTCATCCACGCGGCTCCCGGGCTCGATGCCCGCCGGCAGTAGTGACGTTCTGGTTCACACTCCTCACGTCCCGTGCGTCGACGGGGCGTCAGGTCGTCAGCGCAGGAGCCCGATCCACTCGCCATGGTGAGGCCGCCGTCGACCGTGGGTGGCCGTGGTCAGGACCGCATCGTCACGGTGCTAGCGGACATGCCAATCTCCCTGTAGGCGGACACGTACTTCCCTGCTGACGGACAGTTGATCTCCCTGTCCGTGGCTATGGGACCGGGCCGTGTCGGTCCTGATGACAAGCGGCCCTCCGGGGATGCTCAAGGTCTTCGACCACCACGAGCAGGTTCCACCGGAGGGCCGCGTGAAGAAGTCTGACAGGGAGATCAGTCGAAAATGGGGTGACGGACGTGCTCAGGTAGGGAGGGTTCTGGGCGGTGTGGTGAGGGCTGGGACGTCGTAGCCGAGGGCTCGTAGCTCGCTGACCAGCCTGTGCGCCCGTCGGGCAGGGTTGAGGGTGCGGGTGAGGAAGTGTTCGGGTCCAAGGTCTTGGTAGTCGACGTCGTGACGCATCACCCACCAGGCCGATTCCAGGATTGTGCGGGAGGTGGCGACCTTAGCCCGTTTGCGTCCTCGGCGACGTTGTAGTCGTCGGTGTCTTTCAGCGATGTAGGTGTTCTTCGTGCGTGCTGCGGCAGTGGCGCAGTCGCCGAGCATCCCGCACAGCCAGGCGTTGCCGGAGCGGGTCCTGCCGGAGAAGTGTTTGCCTGCAGACTCGTTGTTGCCTGGGCACAGGCCGGCCCAGGAGGACAGGTGTCCTGGGGTGGGGAACCGGCTCATGTCCCCGCCGGTCTCGGCGATGATGACCTCGGCCGCGCGGGTCCCTACGCCGGGGATGGTGATGAGCCGCTTCTCCAGGTCACGGTAGGGCTCGAGAGCAGTCTGGATCTTGGTGTCGAGCCTGTCGATCGCAGCGTTGAGGTTGTCGATCTGGTCCAGCATCATCTGTGCCAGAAACCCGTGGTGCTCATCAAATCTGCCGGTCAAAGCCTCGATGAGGGCGGCGTTCTTCTTCTTGAGCTTGCCAAGGGCTAGGTCGGCCAACTGCTCGGGGTCCCGTTGTCCGGCGATGAGCGCCGCGACCATCGCTCGTCCGGAGACACCGAGGATGTCGGTCGCGACTAGGGAGAGTTTGATCCCGGCGTCCTCGAGCAGGTCGTGCAGGCGTTGCACCTGGCGGGTCCTGTCGTGGACCAGAGAGGAACGGAACCGGGTCAGGTCGCGCAATCTGCGGATCGGTGGGGGTGGCACGAAGCTGGGGCGTACCAGCCCGTGCTCGACCAGCTGGGCGATCCAGGCTGCGTCGGAGACGTCGCTCTTCCGGCCGGGGACTACCTTGATGTGCTGGGGGTTGATGAGCCAGCACTCGAGGACGTCCTCGAGCAGGTAGTACACCGGTCGCCAGCACTGGCCGGTGGACTCCATCCCGACCAGGGTGACCTGTTCCTGGAGGAACCAGTCCCGCATCGCCAGCAACGCCCGGGTGGTGGTGGCGAAGGTGCGGACTTCGCTTCGACGCTGGCCTGCACGCCTGCTGGGCACCCTGATGCACACCTTCACGTTGGCCTTGCCAATGTCGATCCCCGCGCACCGCTCCGCGTAGGTTTCCATGTCCTTGTCTCCCTTCTGTCGTGCCGTGGCGGGCCCAGTCGGGAGGGCCACAGGTTGCGAAGACGATCAGTCGCGTGCTCGAAGGCAACAATCCGGGATTCCTGTTGGTGGCCCCAGCGTCCCGTTCATGCGCGGGCTCGAAAGCACCAATCTCCCGCGACGTCACCCGGCCGGGCCCAAGACCATTTTCATCCTCCGGGGCGGCCGTGGCTACGGCCCGAGGCGTTCATGGAAATTCTTGAGGCGTTCGACGCCACCGAGTGTGCGCACTCGGCCGCGCAGCTGGCCGGCGCGGATCCCAAGACGGTGCGACGGTATGTCGCCGCTCGCGACGCGGGGGCGCCGGTGACCGGCCCGGGGCGGCGGCCCCGGATCATCGATGAGCACATGCCCAAGATCGAGGAATGGGTAGACCGCTCGGAGGGCAAGGCCCGCGCCGACGTCATCCACGCCCGACTGGTCGGGCTGGGCTTCACCGGGACCGAGCGGACCACCCGCCGGGCGGTCGCGGCCGTCAAGGCCGCGTGGCGGGCGGGGAACGCCCGCACCTACCGGCCGTGGATCACCGAGCCAGGGCTGTGGCTGCAGTTCGACTGGGGCGAGGGGCCGAAAGTCCCGGGGCAGGACGGGCTCGGGGCACGCTGCTGTTCTGCGCGTGGCTGGCCTGGTCGCGGTACCGGGTCGTGATCCCGACCTGGGACCAGAGCCTGCCGACACTGGTCGCGTGCCTGGACGCGACGTTCCGCACCCTGGGCGGGGTCCCGTCGTATGTGCTGACCGACAACGCCCGCACGGTCACGATCGACCGCGTGGCCGGGGTGCCGGTGCGCCACCCCGACCTGGTCGCGGTGGCTCGGCACTACGGCACCACGGTCCACACGTGCGTGCCGTACGACCCGCAGTCCAAGGGCGGGACCGAAGCCACGGTCAAGATCGCCAAGGCCGACCTGGTCCCGACCGAGGCGAACCTGGGCGAGCAGTACGCCTCGTTCGACCAGCTGCGGGCCGCGTGCGAGGCGTTCATGGTCAAGGTCAACGGGCGCCGGCACCGGGAGTCGGCGCGCGTCCCGGAGCTGGCCCTGGCCGAGGAACGGACCCGGTTGCTCGCCTTGGCGGCCGCCCCGCACACGATGGCGCTGGGCACGACCCGGGTCGTGGCTACCGACCAGACTGTCCGGTTCGGCTCGGTGCGGTACTCCGTCCCGCCGGGCCTGGTCGGGGCCGAGGTGTGGGTCCGCGTCGTCGGCACCGAGGTCGTGATCGTCGCCGACACCACCACCCTGCCCGTGGTGCCGGCCTGGGCCGGCGGCGTGGTCGGGCTCATCGAGGCCGCCCCAGTCCGCCCTGGCCGCCCTGGAGTGGGTCCACCGCGCCGAGACCTCGCGATCAGGCCCCTCGGGCACCGGCAAGACACACTTCGTGGAGGCCCTGGCGCACAAGGTCATCGACGAAGGCATGCGGGTGTCCTGGTTCACCCTGGAGTCCCTGACCGCCGCGATCGGACGCGCCGCGGTCGACGGCACGGTCAGCAAGGTCCTGGCCAAGATCACCCGGGCCGAGCTGATCGTCGTCGACGACATCGGCATGCTGCCCTCCGGGCAGGCCGCCGCCGAGGCCTTCTACCGACTCGTCGACGCCACCTACGAACGCCGCTCCCTGGCCGTCACCAGCAACATCCACCCCTCCGGGTACGACACGATCATGCCCAAGACCCTGGCCACCGCCGCCGTCGACCGGCTCCTGCACCACGCCCACGTCATCATCACCGAGGGCACCTCGCTCCGCCTCGCCGAAGCCACCACCGGACGAGGGGTGATCCCCTTGACCTGAACCCCCAGGGAGATCAGCTGACCGCGGACAGGGAGATGAACTGTCCGCCACCAAGGAGATCAACTGTCCGCCCACAGGGAAGTCCCACTGTCCCTTGACATCACGGCGTGGGCTGCGCTCTCCAGCCAGGCACCGCGTTGTAGGTTGGCGTCATGTCGTCGACTGATCACGGACCTCCTCCCGCCAACGGAACGGTCCTCGTGACGGGTTACTCGGCCGCCCCGAGCAATACAGGGTCCCATGCCGTCTACGGACAGGTGGGGGTCATCTTTGAGATCGACAGGCATAGTCACACAGTGGTCGATGCTTCTTTCCTAGTCGTTACGCCCGTCGCCCAAGAATTTCTTCGGCGTATCGTGCTGAGAAGACGCTTGCCCGAGGATGCGGAGCAGATGATGGAGGACATCCGCACGAACTATCTCGCACCGTCGGCGAATGCTCTCGCGATCTCGGTGCGCAACGCTGCCCGGCGGTTCACAGGATATCTGGAGGATGCGGCTGGTGGGGCGCCAGCCGATCCGGCCAGTTAGTCGGCTTCCGCGCCTCGGCGAGTCTGAGCTTGCCGTAGCTCACTTGGGGCACGCGTTGTATGTGGCAGGCGAGCCCTGGATAGCCTGAATCGGCAGGGTAGTCGAACCCGCGGCGGTGGAACTCGGGTGCGTTCTTGCACTGAGAGTGTGTTGTGACCCCCTGGCAGCGTCCGATTACGTCGCCTGCACACGGACTTACACCTTTCTACAGGTCATTAGTCGATGGAGCCGACGGTCCGCAGGAGGGCTACCGAAAGCACCGGCTCCACAACCACCACCTGTTTACAAGACATCCATGCGAAAGCCGCTGACCTGCGCATATCGCACGTAACAGCGGGCAACTGGGGCTTTCGTGCAACATACGTGCGTCAAGTATGTCCCCTCGTGCCCCCTTCTGACCGTCGGCGCAGCCATGTGCTGCCCGGTGAACGGGACCTCGACAGCCTCCGCTTCAAGGCCGATGGACGCCCGCGAGCGCGGCAGGCGACCGCCAGCGCCCGCCCCCTTGTTGAGCGGCAAAGCGCAGCGCTCGGGCAAGCCGCCCACCGCCCTACGGGATGCGGTCAACGGTGGTGACCGACCAGGTACGCCCAACGGAGCTTCGGGGTGGGCTTCATATCGCCCATTATGACGGGCCGGCTGCGCGGAGACAGTGCCGATCGGGCGGACGGAACTGTCATACCTCGGCGTCCTGAGCCGACTCGATAGCCACGAGAACGTCGTGGGCCGACCACCCCCTCACGTAAGGACCAAAACGACTTGGGCGACCAAGACCGCGAGGCTCAGGCCGTTTGGCCGAAGATCTCGCGCTGAGTCATGAGGTAGCGACGCATGTCGACGATCACGCCTTGGGTTGACTCCGAGTCCGTCTCATCGAGACCGCTCAACTCGACCGAGTTCGCGTCGGCCAACTTGGTCGTGTAGTCGGCGATGATGCGCACCAACTTGTCCTCCTCCACCGACAACACAAGGGCGATCGTCCCGCTATCAGCGTTCTCCCTCAGGGCGTCCAGGTTCTTGATGAGACGAGTGATGAGGTCGGCGTCGAGGCTTCCGCTGCCGATTGCCCCCAGGTAGGCGGCCAGCGAGGCGTTGTAGTTCGCAACGCACTCCGGCACTTCCGGCTGCGCCTCCTGCTGCTTCCTGCTCATGGCCCACGCTGCTACTCCACCGCCGACGGCCGCCGCTGCTACGACACCCAGGCCGATGATGATGAACTTCGGGTTCTTGGAGCTCTTCGCGATTGCCGCACTCGTGGCGTCATCGACGTCGCTGATCGTCCGCGAGACCTCCTGGATGTGCGCCGCGATGTGTTTCCTGTTGCGAACCGCCGCGGTGCCGAGCATCGAGAGCTCGCCAGTCGCCAGCCCCTTGGCAATGTCGAGGGGCACGTCATAGGCGATCTGGATGGTTGGCACGAATTTCCTCCTGCTGGCGACGCGGGGTTACGCCTAGGGGGATCTTAGGCCGGACAGACGACGCAACTCTGGACTTCGGCCGACCAGGAACCTCCTCTACCGTGCTCACTTCCCGGTGCCCCCTCGCATGCATGCCTAATTCCCCGCCGGCGTACCGCTTCCGCAACGCTGAGAGTTGGGTCCGCAGCGGAGTCTTGCTGACCTGGGCCAGGTTCAAGGGCGGGTCGACTTCGGTCAGGATCTCGCTTTCGAGGGCCTCCAGCGTGTCAACGTCGGCCACTGGAACCGCGACGACGCTGAGGTGGGCGTGCATCCAGCGCGTGAGCTCCACCTCGTCGATGGCACGAGCCATTTGCACTGGCCAGTACGGATCCCAAGCTCCGGCGCAGTGTCGAGAGGTCGTGGCGTTTGCCGAGGTGCATGGTGGCGATCCGCCCCCACAGCGTGTTGTGCGACGTCGATCCCCCACTGCGAGTCGCACCGGCCAGTCCGGCGTGGATCAGCCCAGCCGGGAGTCGTGGCCCAGCCCGCGGCTGAGGTTTTCGGCGCCCGGGCTATCCACCCACCAGATGTACATGCCCGGAGACCGGAGACCTTCGCCGTTCGACGCGACGAGGTCAGCCAGAGTCACGGCCTGCGCCTCGTCTCGAAGATCCTGCGCGACGGCATGTGCGGTTGACCCGCGTAACGAGGTTCCATCACATCACCTTGCTTCCCATGGCTTCATCCTTCGTCCCACCCTTCGTCCCACCGAAGGGCGCGGCACGAAGACGCGCAAACGGGCACATCGATATACGGGGGCAATCCTCCCGCACTTCCGTCCAGGGGTGCTGGCGGTGGCCAGCCGCCCCGCCGACCGAACCGCCAAGGTCCCCCGGTCCGGAGTTGGTGCCTCGCGCACAGCCTCATCACCCTTCCCCGTTTGCGATGCCCAGCGCCGGATTCATCACCCCCATCGCAACTCGGCCAGACGTCCTGTTCTGCCGCACTGAGCGTGGTTTCTCCTATGTCAAGCGGCGGCGGCGAGCTGAGATGATTGGTAGTCGTGGTCGGCGTTGAGCAGGTTGAAGACGGTGCGGGCTAACCGTCTCTTGAGCAGCGCAGCGCTTCCTGCTTGGTCATGCCCTCGGCTCGCTTCTTGTCGTAGTAGGCCCGACCCAGGGAGTCGCTGAGGCGTATCTGGGTGATCGCGACGCGGTGCAGCGCGCAGTTGATCTGTCTGTTGCCCGACCTCGTCATCCGCACCTTGCCGTCGGTGCGTCCGGACCAGACCGGGATCGGAGCCACGCCGGCGTGCCGGGCGAACGCGGCCTCGCTCTTGAACCTGGTGACGCCCGCGGACTCCCCGAGCAGCTTGGTCGCCGACAGCTCACCGCAGCCGGGCAGTGCCAGCAGCTGCGGCACCTGGCGGCGTGCCAGGGCCTTGATCCGCTTGTCGAAGGTCTTGATCCGGGCGGTGAGCGTGACGATGTCGTCGAGCTCATCCAGGGCCATCTCGGCCACGATGCCCTGCAGGGTGGCCAGCCAGGCCCGCAGCGCCTGCTGGTGCTTGGCCAGGCCCAGCGACCGCGGCTTGGGTGCCCGCTCGGGGTCGAGCTCGTGGACCCGCCACAGCAACGAGTTGATCGTGCGGGTACGGGTGTTGACCAGCGTGTCTCTGCGGTCGATGAGCACCTTGGCCTCCCGTGAGACCTCGTCGTGGCTGGCTACGGGAAGGTCGGGTTCACGCAGGTAGGCCCGGGCCACTGCCAGGGCGTCGATCGGGTCCGATTTGCCGCGGGTACGGGCGCTGGCGCGGACGTTGGCCATCATCTTCGGCGGCACCCGCACGACCTGCTGGCCCGCGGAGAGCAGGTCACGCTCCAGGCGGGCCGACAGGTGCCGGCAGTCCTCCACCGCCCACACCAGCTCCTGGCCGGGGTACTGGGACCGGGCCCAGGCCAACGCCTTCAGGTGCCCCTTGGTGGTGGCCGCGACCTTGAGCTGGCCCAACTGTCGACCGACCTCATCGACGGCGACGAAGGTATGGGTGGACTTGTGCACATCGGCTCCAACAACAACCATGGTGGTTGCCTCCTTCACTCCTGAAGTGAACTGGACGGTTGGACCGGTCGGCGGACACATCTCAGTGGGGGCGACGCCACGCTCCTATCAAGTCACGCCGGCCGGTCCGTCACACCTGGTGCCGGCAAAACCACGCAACGTCAGCTCGAGAGCGACAAGCACGCTAAGAGCCAGGCACCAGGTGATCAGGATCCAACCCACCGCCATGACGCGGTACCCCCAACCCTGACACTGAGCCGCACGCTACTGCCGCCAGGAGGACGCTAGCCTTCGGCGCGTCCGCTCCTGCCGCGAGCCGCTCGTACTAACCAGGCGGGTTTAAACCTAGGACGAGGGGGCGCGTCCGGCGCGCTGTGCCAGTCAAGCGACCTTGCCGCCGTAGCGCTGGCGCGCCGCTTCGCCGGTAGTCCCGACCAAGGAGCCGATGGCGGACCACGACATGCCGGACTTACGGGCGGCGCGGACCGCCTCGAACAGGTGACGCTCGGCCTCTGACCGCTCGGCGACCGCGGTGCGCAGCATCTCGACCGCACCGGCGTCCAGCTGGTCGGCAGGGTTCGGCTCGTAACACTCGAACCGTGCGGCCAGCTCATCGGCGTGGGCCAGGATCTCTTCAACGGTGCGCGGCATGTTCATCACCTCAGGAACTTCTCTCGGGCCACCATCGCATGGACCATGACCTGGGTCTGGTCGCCATCGACGTAACCGACCTCCAAGAAGATCGCCGCCTGGTTGGGGCCGACGATCATGGTGAACCCGTCGCCCAGGTCCCAGACCCGGACGGGGTTGCGGTAGGCGTGGAGGATGTCGTCTTCTCGGAGTCCGTGTTTGAGTGCGGACGGGGCGATGATCGGAGCATCCGTCAGCCTCCCAAGGTAACTTGCCTTTGGTGCGCGGGTCAATGGCTCGGCTGCTCGCGGACGCGCACTGGCGGACTGGTGCCTCAGTGGTGCCCGGCGGGCCGCGCCGCCCCGCCGGTAGTCACTACCGCGCGCCGCCGCAGCCCAGTAACCACGCGGAAATCGTCCGGTGGTGCGCCCTCTCTTTCGGCCGGGGTCGCTCTCCTAAAGCGGGTGTCGCAGGTTCGAATCCTGCCGGGGGCACCGACTCCTTGCGGCAGTCGACCGCCTGAGTGCACGTCATCCCGGCGACAGGCCCGATGGGCACCGACTCCATCGCGCCCGGGTTCGAGTGAGCCGGTCACTTCCGGGCGTGTCGCGGGCTGAGCTGCGGCGCGCGGCCAGATCCGACCCAGCGCACCAGTGATGTCCGGGCCAAGTGCCACACTGCCCGGGTGACCCTCCCCGCCCTGACCTCGGAGTCCACCGAGCAGATCCAGCGCCGGACCGTCCTCACCCTGATGGGCAGCCAGACGCTCGGCGGGATCGGGGTCGCGAGCGGCATCGCGGTCGGCGCGATCGTGGCGGCGGAGGTCAGCGGGAGCGACGCGCTCTCGGGATTGGCGACCACGACCCAGGTGCTCGGGGGAGCGCTGGCCACGATCCCGATCGCCGCGCTGATGGCCAGGTTCGGTCGTCGGACCGGGCTCGTGACGGCATACCTGATCGGCAGCGTGGGCGCCCTGCTCGCGATCACCGCGACCGCGACCGGCGCCTTCTGGTTGCTGCTCATCGGCACCACGCTGTTCGGCGCGTCCACCACCGCAGGCAGCCAGGCCCGGTATGCCGCAACTGACCTCGCCCCGGCCGAGCGCCGTGGGCGACAGTTGAGCTGGGTCGTCTGGGCCACCACCGTCGGGTCGGTGCTCGGGCCCAACATGGTCGGCCCGGGCAAGCGGGTGGCGGCGCTGCTGGACATCCCACCGCTCGCGGGGGCGTGGGTCTTCTCGCTGCTCGGCTTCCTCCTCGCTGCTGCGCTCCTGCTGGTGCTGCTGCGCCCAGACCCGCTGCTGCTGTCCCGCCGCATGCACGCCGGTCGAGCTGAGGAGCAGGCCGCGCCGACCGCTGCCCGCCGCGGCAATGTCGCCCAGGGCCTGCGGCTGATCCGCACCACCCCGGCCGCGCTGTGGGGCACGACCGCGCTCACCATCGGTCACGTCGTGATGGTCGCGGTGATGGTGATGACTCCCCTGCACATGCGCCACGGACATGCCGAGATCGAGGTGATCGGGCTGGTCATCAGCCTGCACATCCTGGGCATGTACGGACTTTCCCCGGTCGCCGGCCAGCTCACCGACCGCTGGGGTGCCCCACGTGTGGTGCTGCTGGGCGTCGCGATCCTGCTGGTGGCATGCCTGCTCGCCGCGATCTCCTCCGACGGCCACTCCGCCACCCTGACCGTGGCGCTGGTCCTGCTCGGGCTCGGCTGGTCCTGCACCATGGTCGCGGGATCCGGCACCATCGCCGGCTCGGTCCCGGTCGCCGAACGCGCAGCGGTCCAGGGGGCGGCGGACCTGGTCATGGGTCTCTCCGCGGCCGCCGGAGGAGCGTTGGCCGGGGTGGTGATGGACCTGTTCGGGTATGGCGTCCTCGCTCTCCTGTCCGGGGTGGCTGCACTCGCGCTCGGCGCCTTCACGGTGGCGCGCCGCCGAGTCGTTAGCCTGGGTGGGTGACGTCACCCCGCAACCCTCACGGCTCCGACCCGACCCGGGTCGAGGCGGTCCAGCGCGCCAGGACCCGCTGGCGTCACGAGGTCGCCGACCTCGGCGGTCCCAACTCCCTGCTGTGGCACCGCACCTCCTTGACCGGCACCTTCGATCTCAACCTCGCCCACCCCGGGGGTGTGGCCAAGCTGCTCTCCGGACGTCCGACGCTGCTGTCCGAGCTGGTCCGCGAGCAGGTGGCCTTCCAGGATGCTGCCCGACGCCTGGGCGCGATCCGGGACAAGATCGTCGAGCTGCGACGCGAGCACGGCCTGGAGACCGGTTTCTTGGCGATCGGCCTGGCGACCTGGCACCTGCACCGCGTGCCGGTGCCTCCCCGCGCGCCGGTCCTCCTCCGTGCCTGCACCATCCGGCCCACGGACGCCGGTCACTCCGACTACACGATCGAGCTGCACGAGGACGTCGTCTTCAACCCAGTCCTCGAGCACTACCTGCGCAGCGAGGTGCACCTGCGCCCCGACTCGGCCGAGCTGGCCGGGCTGTCCTCGCAGAGCCACGGCTTCGACCCCCGCCTGTCCTATCAGGCTCTGGAGGAGTTGTGCCAGGAGATGACCGGCTTCGCGATCGGTCCGCAGATGGTGCTGGCCACCTTCCCCTGGGCCAAGCTGCCGCTCGTCACCTCCTACACCGGTGACCCCCAGCAGCACGCCGGCCACGACCTGGTGGCGGCGCTCGCGGGCGCGGACGTCTCGCTCACCTCAGAAGGGCCGGACCTCGACCGGGCGGAGGACCCGCAGCGTGAGCTCGCGGCGCTGGACGCCGACCACTCCCAGCGGCTGGTCATCGACGAGGCGCTCCAGGGCGCCTCCCTCGTGCTGGACACCCCGACGGGCACCGGCGCCACGCAGACGGTCGCCAACCTGGTGGTCGCCGCGCTGTCGGAGGGGCGGACCGTGCTGGTCGCCTCCGAGGAGCGCTCTGCGCTGGAGACCTTGCAACGCCGGCTGGGGCACGTGGGCCTGGGCGACCTGTGCCTGCACCTGGCCGAGGACCCGGCCTCGATGCGCGCAGCACTGGCCAGGATCCGGCACTCGCTCGAGCAGCTCCCGCAGGAGGTCGAGCCGGATCTGGGCCCCGACCCGCTGCCGGCCCGCGCGGACGCGCTGAAGGTGCTCGCCCGGGAGCACGACGTGCTGCACGGCGAGCACGACCCGTGGGGTATGTCGTTGGCGCGCACCGAGGAGGACCTCGCGGCGCTGGCGGCCCTGGACACGCCTCCGTCCTCCAAGGTGCGGCTGGCGCTGGAGGTGCTGCGGCCGCTCACCGACGAGCGCGTCTCCGAGGTGAGCGACGCGCTGGTCGAGGCTGCCGCGGCCGGCGCCTGGCCGGTGGGTCGGTCCCAGGACCCCTGGTACGGCACCAAGCTGACCAGCGAGGACGAAGCCTCCAGGGCCCGGGAGATCGTCGGGCGCCTCGTCTCCGGGGAGTTCTCCCAGGCGCGCACTCTGGCCGATCAGATCTGTCGGTCGGCGGGGCTGCCGGTCCCGACCACGCTT
The DNA here is from genome assembly GCF_050261105.1 of Ornithinimicrobium pulveris. Lineage (GTDB taxonomy): Bacteria > Actinomycetota > Actinomycetes > Actinomycetales > Dermatophilaceae > Ornithinicoccus. The sequence continues at coordinate 615,080 of NZ_CP189837.1, forward strand.
CAGCAGTGGGGGCACCGTCTCGGCCTGGTGGCCCGGGCCAGCGACACCCTCGACGTCTTCTCCGCCGGCATCTACGACGCCCCGCTGGGGGAGATGGTCGCGGCCACCGCCTCCCGCGACGAGGTCACCGAACGCCCCGGCGCGGTCAGCCGCGCCCGGCTGCGCCGCCAGGTCCGCTCGCTGCTGCGCCCCGGTGCGCCACCGCCGGACCTGCCCCAGCGGGTGCGGCAGGCCCGCGACGAGCGCGACGAATGGGAGCAGGTCGCCGGTAAGGCCGCTCGCCCCACCGCCCCCGAAGGCTGGGACGAGGCGCTCGGCGCCTGGACCCCCATCGGGGAGGACCTGACCTGGCTGCAGGGCGTGCTCGCCGGAACTCCTGCCGGTCAGGAATTCTCCACGGTGCACCTCGACGCCGTCCTCGAGCGACTCGTCACCCTCGATGCCCGGGCCGACCGCGCTCCGGTGGCGGCGACGGCATACCCCCTCCTGCAGCCGGTCCGGGAGCAGGGGTTGGGCGAGCTGATCGACGATCTCGCCCGTCGCGGTGTGGCCGCCGAGCAGATCCCGGCCGAGGTGCGCTTCGTGCACCGGACCTCACTGCTCGGGCACCTGCGCTCCGACGCGGTGCCGCAGCAGGTGCCGGGGGAGGCGGTCCGGGAGGCTGAGCGCGCCTTCCGCCGGGCCGACCGGGCGCACCTGGCCCGCAATGCTGCACGCACACGTCGGGCCGTGCTGCGACGGCTCAACCGCACCATCGCCTCGCACGCCTCCCAGGTCACCGCCTGGGAACGGGCGCTGGAGACCAGCCTGATCGGCGATGTCGACGTGCGGGACGTGATCAGCCGCGCGCCAGACGTCGTGCTGGCCGTGGCTCCCGTCATTCTCGCCTCCCCGCTCGCGGTGCCCTCGGTGTTGCCGCCAGACATGGTCTTCGACCTGGTCGTGGTGGACCGGGCGGCTCGCACGACGACCGCCCGCACCATTCCGGCGATCGCACGCGGGCGTCAGGTCGTGGTGGTGGGCGACTCCGGTGGGCCGGGTCCCCGGCCGTTCTCGGTGGTGGCTGACCCACGCTCCGAGGGTGACGCGGTCGGCCCCGGCCAGCGTTCACTGCTCGACGACGCCTCGGCGGTGCTGCCGGTGCGTCACCTGCGGACGCACTACCGCGCGCTCGACCAGGGCCTGGTCGCCCCGTTGGCCCCGGTGCTGCCGGTGCCGGTCCACAGCTTCCCCGGGCCGGCTCGCAGCGGTGCGGTCAAGGAGCACGTCGTCGAGGGTGGACCCGTCGCTCTCGTCGAGACCGCGACCGCGCAGGTCCTGCGGCTCGCCAGGAAGCACCCGGGGGACACCCTGCTCGTCCTCGGGGACGATGATGCCTTCGTCGAGGAGCTCGGGGTCGCCCTGCGGGAGCGGATCGCCCACTCCGCCGGATCGGGGGACCCGGACGGTCTGGGGTCCGCCTCGCTGGCCCTCTCGGATGACGAATCTCGCCCCGAGCCCCTCCTGGTCCGGCCGGTGGACCGCATCGGGGGCGAGGTGCGCGATCGCGTGGTTTGGGTCGGCGGCCCCGGGGTGGCGCGTCAGGCGCGGGTGGCGGGAGCTGTGCTCGCAGCGGCCCGGCGCTCGGTCGACATCATCACCGGGCGTGCGGTCGCCGAGTGGCCCGCAGGCCCTGGGACCGAACTCATCCGCCACGCTCTCGCGCCTCGCGACCAGGGCGACGGGGGATCCCGGTCCGCCGTCCTCGGTGAGCTGGTCCGCCGGCTGCGCAGCGAGGGGCTGAGCGTGCACGAAGGTGTCGGCCACGGTCCGCACGCGATCGCGGTGGGCGTGGACTCCGACGGGTTCGACACGCGGCCGGTGGCGATCGACTCCGACGGCGCGAGCGGGTCCGGTGATCCCGCGCTGCGGCGTGGCCGGGACACCCTGCGGCTGCGCCACGAACAGCTCGTCCGGATGGGCTGGGCGCCGGTCCGGGTGCGCTCGACCGACGTCTTCACCGATCCCGCGCGGGAAGTCGCCCGCGTCCTCGCGGCACACCGTGGCACCGACCAGGTGCAGGGCGTCGACCAGCCGTGAACGACGGCGAGCCGACGGGCACGGCCGCTCAGCCCCGTCCGCGCCGCCGGGGCCATCGCCGCGTCGTCGCGCCCGCGACCAACCCGGCTGCGGACCACGCGCCTGACCTGCCGGGGCCGACGGGATCAGCCGCGGACGGGGTGGAGGGGACATCGGAAGAGTCGGGATCGACCGGCGCCAGCAGCGGGGCCGCGAGGGACGCCTGGTTCCGCGAGCAGCGCCCACCGCACTGGGACTGAGGAGGTGGCCCGAGGCGATCTGCGCTCGAGAGCCGACAGGGGGTCGACCCAGGTCACGCCATACCTGGCGGTCCCCACTATCACATCCGACACGCCGCCCAAAAGGGTGGATTTGAAGGATCTAAGCACCTCCCCTACACTCTTCCGGCGGCTGAACCATGGGAGTTCGGTTGCAACCAACCCACCCCCGGACGATCGATGGGCGCTGCCCGTTGTCCGAACTGAAAGGAGAAGTCATGCTCAAGGGCTTCAAGGACTTCATCATGCGCGGCAACGTCATCGACCTGGCCGTGGCCGTGGTCATCGGTGCTGCGTTCGCGACCGTCGTCGAGACCGTCGTGAGCTCGCTGGTCGAGCCGCTGCTCAACGCCGCTGGTGGCGCCGAGGCGACCGGCCTGGGCTTCCACATCATTGCCGACAACCCCAACACCTACATCGACTTCGCCGCGATCATCAACGCGCTGATCGTCTTCCTGCTCACCGCCGCCGTCGTGTACTTCGTGCTCGTCATGCCGATGAACAAGTTCCAGGAGGCCCGCAAGGCCCGCCTCGGCATCGAGGACGAGGAGGAGGTCTCCGACGAGCTGGCGACCCTCCGCGAGATCCGCGACGCGCTGATCACCCGCGGCAACATCTGAGCAGACCTGCTTTCGGCACGTCTCCTCGACCTGCCTCAAGGGCCCCGGCACCTGGTGCCGGGGCCCTTTCGCATGCCCACGCCCGGTCCACGCAGGGGTGAACAGGCAAGCGTGCTCACCCCGCCCCGCGTGCTCACCCCGTCCAGCGTGCTCACCCCGCCCGCAACGCGACCAGCAGCGCGGCCCCCGACGGATCTGCGCCCCGAGCCGCGGCCACCGCCTCCGCCTGCACGGGCGTGAGCGACAGCCACGCCCCGGGCTGGGCAGGAGACCCGCCACCACCGGCACTGAGCAATGTCCCACCCCCGCCCTCACCGGCGACCACCGCGAGCACGACCACGTCGGCCACGGTCACCGACCCGTCGAGCGGCGAGTGCACGTCCACCCGATCTCCGGCCTGGAGCGCGCGCGCCACCGCTGGCTCGGGGACCGGCAGGAAGAATGCCCGCCCACCCTCGGGAAGGTGCGCGAGCTGCGCGGCCTGGTGCACGTCATACCGGGTCAGGACCTCACCCGGGCTGAGCACGGCGGCGGTCGGTCGGCCCACGACCGAGTCCAGGTCGGACAGCGCCCCCTCCGGTATGGCGTCGCCCGGGATCTCCCGCACGGTCACCTGGGAGGAGCTGAGCGGGGTGCCGACCCCGACGGTGGTGGTCGCCACCACCACGGGCACTGCGTCGGGGGAGGGACGGTTGAGGAAGAGGTGGGCCAGGCCACCCACCACGAGCGCGGCCATCAGTGCCGCCATCCACCGGCGTCGGCGGGACAGGCCGCCGCGCCCTCGGGCCGAGGGAGAACGGGGTCGGGCGCGCGAGCGTCGAGAGAACAGCACCCCTGGAAACTAGGCGCGCCGTGCTCGGCGCGTCACCCGCTCAGGACGAGGCTGTGGACGAGGAGCTGCTGCCCGAAGACGATGTGGACGACCCCGAGCCCGCCTTCCCGCTGCTGGAGCCCGAGCCCGACTCGCTCTTGCCCGAGGACGAGCTGGACGAGGAGTCCGAGGACGAGCCGGAGCTCTCCCCGGATCCGCCCGAAGACTTCTTCTCACCCGAGCCGGACCCACCCGAGGAGCTGCGCTTGGAGCTCTGCGAATCGGTGCGGTAGAAACCGGAACCCTTGAAGACCACGCCCACGGCGCTGAAGACCTTGCGCAGGTTGCCGCCGCAGTCCGGGCACACGGTCAGGGAGTCGTCGGAGAAGGACTGCTGGATATCGAAGGCGTGACCGCAGTCCTTGCAGGCATACGAATAGGTCGGCACGAACGGCGATTCTACGTCGGGTCCCGGGGAGCCTGCGCCCGGTGACCTAGTGTGGAGACCGTGTCCCGTCCGTTGTGGCAGCGAGTCGCCGTGCCTGTGGTGGCGATCCTCGTGGTCGTCGTGGTCGCGGCTGCCGTCATCGGGGTGGGGGTGGTGCGGCGGGCCTACCCGCAGACCACGGGGGAGCTCTCGGTGCCCGGCCTGCGGGGCGAGGTCGAGATCATCCGCGACGAGCGGGGGATCCCGCACATCTATGCCGACACCCCCGAGGACCTCTTCCGCGCGCAGGGCTATGTCGCCGCCCAGGACCGCTTCTTCCAGATGGACCTGCGCCGGCACATCGTCTCGGGCCGGCTCAGCGAACTGGTCGGTGAGGGCGGGCTGGAGACCGACAAGGTCATCCGCACGATGGGGTGGCGCCGGGTGGCCGAGCAGGAGCTGCCGATGCTCAGCCCGACCTCGCGCACCTATCTGCAGGCCTACTCGGCGGGGGTCAACTCCTACCTGGAGCGGCAGGGCGGGCCGTCCGCGCTGGGCCTGGAGTATGTCGTGCTCGCCCAGTCGGCCCCCGGTTACCAGGTCGAGCCGTGGAGTGAGATCGACTCGCTCGCCTGGCTGAAGGCGATGGCGTGGGACCTGCGCGGCAACTACGAGGACGAGCTCGCCCGCGGGCTGCTGGTCGGACAGATCCCGCTCAACCAGCTGAACAGCCTCTACCCCGACTACCCGATCGACCGCCACCCCCCGATCCTGGGCCGCGACGACTGGACCCCGCCCGCGCCGCAGCGTGGTGAATCCCAGGCGCGCGGTGGCACGAGGGGTCCGGCCGTGGTGCCCGAGCCTGGGTCCACGCCCGACCCTGCCGACACTCCGCCGATGGGGCAGGAGGGGCCGGGCTCGACGCCGACCGACGACGCCACGCACAACTGGCTCGCGGGCGGGGGCGTCCCCGCGCCGGTCGGCGAGGCTCCGGAGCAGGGCAGCGCCGATGCCGCGTTGCTGCAGGCGTCGGCGGCCATGGCGGCGGTGCCGGAGCTGGTGGGCCGCGGTGAGGGCATCGGGTCCAACTCCTGGGTGGTCTCGGGGGAGCACACCACGTCCGGTATGCCGTTGCTCGCCAACGACCCCCACCTCGCCGTGACCCAGCCCGGGGTGTTCACCCAGGTCGGGTTGCACTGCCGCGTGGTCTCCTCCTCCTGCCCCTTCGACGTGGCGGGCTTCACCTTCGCCGGCTTCCCCGGCGTGATCATCGGGCACAACGCGGACATCGCCTGGGGGCTGACCAACCTGGACCCCGACGTCACCGACTTCTACCTCGAGGACGTGATGGATGACCGGGTCCGGCGGGGCAACGAGTACGTGCCGATGGACGTCCGCACCGAGACCATCAAGGTGGCGGGGGGTGAGGACGTCGAGCTCACCGTCCGGGAGACCGTGCACGGCCCGCTCATCTCCGATGCCATGGCGGACGTGGCCGATCTGGGTCAGGGTGCGCCGCTGGGTGGGGTCCAGACCTCCAACGACTACGCCGTCTCGCTGGCCTGGACCGCCCTGCACCCCGGACGCACCGCCGATGCCATCTTCGCGATGAACCAGGCTGCCAACTTCGAGGACTTCCGCGACGCGGCCCGCCTGTTCACCGTCCCCGCGCAGAACCTGATCTACGCCGACGTCGAGGGCAACATCGGCTACCAGGCCCCGGGGCAGATCCCGATCCGGACCTCGGCCACGCACGGCACCCCGCCCGGCTACTACCCGGCGCCCGGCTGGGACCGCGCCTACGACTGGACCGGGTGGGTCGACTTCGAGGATCTGCCGTGGACCTACAACCCGCCCTCGGGCAAGATCGTGGCCGCCAACCAGGCTGTCGTGCGCGGCACCCGGCCGTTCCTGACGACGGAGTACGACAAGGGTTACCGCTCGACCCGCATCTTGGAGCTGCTCGAGAACCACCTGGAGGAGGGCCCGCTGTCGGTGGAGGACATGCAGCAGATCCAGCTGGATGACCGCAGCGCCTTCGCCGAGGTGCTCACCCCCTATCTGCTGGCCGCCCAGTTGGACGGTGACTTCTACACCGAGGCCCAGGACCTGCTCCGCGAGTGGGACTTCACCTCACCGGCCGAGGGGGAGAACTCGGCGGCCGCCGCCTACTTCTACGCGGTGTACTCCCACCTGTTGGAGAGCGTGCTGGACGATGAGCTGCCGCCCGAGCTCGGGGCATCGGGCAACTCCCGCTCGATGCTGCTCGTGGAGGAACTGCTCGCCAGCCCGGACTCCCCGTGGTGGGACGACCGGCGCACCCCCGGCGTCACCGAGTCCCGCGACGAGGTCATCCGCGCCGCGATGATCAACGCCCGGCTCGACCTCACCAAGCGGATCTCCAAGGACCCCTCGCGCTGGACCTGGGGTGAGCTGCACCAGGTGGCGATGGAGCACCAGGTGCTCTCCGGCGAGGACGTGCCCACGCTGGTGGAACGGGTCTTCGGCCAGCCCGCGCGCCCCGTCTCCGGCAGCAGCGCGATGGTCAACGCGATGAACTGGGACGCCTCGCTGGGCAGTTTCAACGTCACCTCCGGCCCGGCCATGCGGATGGTGGTGGACCTGTCCGACCTCGACGCCTCGACCTGGGTCAACCAGACCGGCGCCAGCGGCCACCCCTACCACCCGCACTACACCGACCAGACGCAGTCCTGGATCGACGGGGAGACCTACCCCTGGCCGTTCACGCGCGAGGCCGTCGTGGAGGCCGAGCGGCACACCCTGACCCTGACGCCGGAGTCCGACCCCGGCCGCTGAGGCACCTACGCCAGCGGCACCTCGTCAACCCCCAGTGTCGGGCGCAGCACCAGGTCCGCGATCGCGTCGTGCCCGTCGGCCGGCACCTCGGGCAGCACCTCATGGTCGTGCACGCACGCCACGACCGGCGCCCCACCGGACAGCGCCCGCGCCCGCGGCAGCGTCCAGTCGTAGTAGCCACCGCCCTGCCCCAGCCGCACCCCGGCCCGCGAGATCGCCAGCGCCGGGACGAGGAACAGGTCGACCCCGGTCAGCACCTCCTCGCCGAGCGGCGTCCGGTCCGGGTCGGCCAGGTCGGCCCAGCCCAACCGCGGTCGTTCCAGGGTGATGGGCACCAGCACCCGCACCCCCAGCTCCTGCAGCGCGCGGGTCAGCCCGTCCACCGGCGGCTCGGTGCGCATCGGCTCGAAGGCCGTCACGCACAGCCCGGTGAGGTCCGCGCGGTCCTGGGACACGGCATACCGGCGCATCAGGTCCACCCCGGAGGCGGCGAGCGAGCGCGCCAGCTCCTCGCGCCGTCCCTCCTCCCAGCCGTCGACGAGTTCGCGGCGGGCAGCACGCACCAGGGCGCGCCAGGTGATCTTGTCGGCGGCGACGTCGCCGCTGCTGCGGTACGTCGGCAGCTCGGGCGAGGACGGGGTCGGGGGCTGCTCCACGTCCCCCATTGTGGGGTCGCTGGCTAGGCTGGGGCGCGTCCCCGAGCAGAAAGGTCATTCGATGATCTCCGTCGAGGAGCACCTCGAGAGCATCCTGAGCCAGATCCGTCCCGTCGCGACCGTCACGCTGCCGGTCCCGCAGGCCCACGGGCTGGTCACCGTCGACGACGTCCGCAGCCTGGCCGACCTGCCGCGCTTCGACAACTCCTCGATGGATGGGTATGCCGTGCGCCGGGCCGACCTGGAGGGCGTCACCTCCGAGGAGGTCAGGTTGCTGCCCGTGGCCGGGGACATCGCGGCCGGCGCCGGGCAGCCGCGCCGGCTGGAGCCGGGGAGCGCCTACCGGATCATGACCGGGGCCCCGATCCCCACCGGCGCCGACGCGGTCGTGCGGGTCGAGGACACGGACGGTCACCCTCGGGAGGCGCAGTTCCGGGTCGAGCCGGACAATGGCGCCAACATCCGGCGGGCAGGGGAGGACCTCAAGCGCGGCGACGTCGTGGTGCCGGCCGGGACCAAGTTGGCGGCGCCGCAGATCGCCGCGCTGATCTCGGCGGGCGTGACCGAGGTCGAGGTCGTCGGGCCGGTCCGGGTGGCGGTGCTCTCGACCGGGGATGAGCTGGTGCCCTTCGGGTCGGCCGACGGGGAGCTGGGTGCCGGGCAGATCATCGACTCGAACGGGCCCATGCTCGAGGCGCTGGTGCGCGAGGCCGGGTGCTACCCGGTCTTCGTCGGGCACCTGGCCGACGACGAGGGCGAGACCCGCAAGGAGATCAAGCGCCTGGCGCAGGAGTGCGACGCGATCATCACCACCGGTGGGGTGAGCAAGGGCGCCTACGACATCGTCAAGAAGGTGCTCGACGGCGAAGGCACGATGGAGTTCGTCGAGGTCGCCATGCAGCCGGGAAAGCCGCAGGGCTTCGGCGTGCTGGGCAAGGGAGACAAGGGGGTGCCGGTCTTCACGCTGCCGGGCAACCCGGTGAGCACGCTGGTCAGCTTCGAGGTCTTCGTGCGCCCGGCGTTGGAGCGCCGCGGCGGCCGTCGCAGCAGCGAGGGCTCGGCGGTGGGCTACGCGACGCGCTCCTGGACATGCTCCAAGGACCGCGCGACCTACACCCGGGTGCGCCTCATCCGGGACGAGACCGGAGGGTATGCCGTGGAGCCGGCCGGCGGATCCGGGTCCCATCTGCTGGGTGGGCTGGCGATGGCGGATGCGCTCGCGGTCTCGCCGCCGGAGGTCGAGGAGGTCGAGACCGGCGCCGAGGTGGAGTTGATGCTGCTCCGGCCGCGGCGGGAGATCGACGCTCGGCTGGAGGCCGAGGTGGAGGAGCTGCGGCGCTCCGACGAGGAGAACGCGGATTGAGCGGCCCGCCGGATGGGCTGACGCACCTGCGGGGTGACGGCACGGCGCACATGGTGGACGTGAGCGCCAAGGACGTCACCGTGCGGACGGCCTCGGCCGCGGGCCGGGTGCTGCTGTCGCCGGCAGCGGTCGCTGCGCTCAGGGAAGGAACGGTGCCCAAGGGCGATGCGCTCGGGACGGCTCGGATCGCGGGGATCCAGGCGGCCAAGCGCACGCCCGACCTGGTGCCGCTGTGCCATCCCATCGCCATCCATGCGGTGGAGGTCGACCTGATCGTGGCCGATGACGGGGTGGACATCACCGCGACGGTGCGGACCGCGGACCGCACCGGCGTGGAGATGGAGGCGCTGACCTGCGTGAGCGTGGCCGCGCTCGCCCTGATCGACATGGTCAAGGCGGTGGACAAGCTGGCCACGATCACCGAGGTGCGGGTGACCGCCAAGTCCGGTGGGCGCTCGGGTGAGTGGACCCGCGAGGGCGAGGTCTAGGTGGTCTGGACCTGGCCGGTGCGGGTGGAGGTTGCGCTGCCCGACGGTCGGTCGCTGGTGCTGCGTCCGCTGGCCCGCCGGGATCGACGGGCGTGGGATGAGATCAGGCAGCGCAATGTCGAGTGGCTGACGCCGTGGGAGGCGGGAGCGCCGGAACGCCAGGCGAGGGCCGACCACATGATCACCCCCTTCCATCGGCTGCGGCGGGCCTGGGACCGGGCGGGACGGGACGGCCTGATGCTGCCGCTCGTGATCGAGGTCGATGGCCGCCTCGTGGGCACCATGCACCTGTTCGACGTGATGTGGGGCTCGCGTCGGGCGGCCTGGGCCGGGTACTGGTTGGCGCAGTCCGAGACCGGGCGCGGCGTCGCGACCTGGGCGCTGGCCACGCTCGTCGACCACGCCATCCAGGACGTGGGCCTGCACCGGGTCGAGGTCGCGATCCGCCCGGAGAACACGCGCAGCATCGCCGTGGTGCAGCGGCTGCGGCTGCCCGAGGAGGGCCCGGCCCGAGGCTTGATGTATGTCGACGGAGACTGGCGCGACCACCGGATCTTCGCGGTGGTCGCCGAGGACCTGGAGGCGGGAGGCTATGCGCCCGGGGGCCTGCTGCGGCTGCTGCGCGGCTGACAACACGGCTGACAGCGCGGCTGGGCGCGGCTCGTCACCCGAGTCACACTGGAAACTTCCGCGACACTCCGAGTGCCTGACCGGAACCCTTCCAGCGTCCGCCTAACGTGAGGCACGTGCCCGTCAGCAGCCTGATCTTCGTCGTCATCCTGGCTGTGTGGGCTGTCTATCTGGTGCAGCACTGGGTGCGTCGCCGCGATCACCTTGCGACAGCCCGGTCCGTGGACCGCTTCTCGGAGTCGATGCGGGTGCTGGAGCGGCGTCGCACGCTGCCCCGCCCGGACCTGTCGGAGCCGGCGCCGCGCTCCTACTCCGTCTCCCCGCTGCGTCCCGCTCGGCCCGAGGTCGTGGTCAAGCGCGGGGCGCACGTGGTCCTGCCGAGCGCTGCTCAGCGGACTGCTCGGCTGGCCGTGAAGCTGCGTTTCGGCACCCTGCTACTGGGATCGGTGGCGATGGTGACGCTCGTCGGCCTCTCGATCGCGGGGGTGCTGGCCGAGTGGGGCTACTTCGCGGGCATCGGGGCCATGGTGCTGGCCCTCGGGCTGGTGCGGCTGTCGACCTCGCAGGAAAAGGCCAGGCGCCGCCGCGCGGCTCGGGCACGTCGTGGGGTGTCGAGCTCGGCCACGCCCACTCGCAGGCCCGAGGCGACGCCGTCGCCCGCACCCGCCAAGACGTCCTCCCGCAACGCGGGCGCCAACCCCACCCGTCGCCCTCAGCGTGCGCAGCCGGCGGAGAACGTCGAGTCGGTCGCCAGCGTCCAGGCCACCGAGCGCGACCACGCCTTTGCTCGGCAGTCCGTCGCCGCCACGACCCGCACAGCCCGCCGCAGTGTGCTGGCCGCCCAGCTCTACGACATCGACCGGGTCGAGGCCAGCCTCGCTGCCGACGCGGCACCCATGGCCCCGGACCACGACGCGGCAGCGGGTGACGAGGGCGACAACCTCGCCGCCGTGGCGCCGGCCGGGCACTGGTCAGCACCGCGCGAGGAGACGCCGGAACCGGGCGCCTGGCAGCCTGTGCCCGTCCCGCCTCCGACCTACACGCTCAAGGCCCGCGCCGCGCGCGCGACCGTCTCGAGCTCTCCGGCCGGCTCGACCCACCTGCCGGCGGACGGCTCGGAGATGGCTCTCGACGAGGAGTTCGAGGACCTGCCGCGCGTCGACCGCGTCGGCTGAGCGGCGCGAGCCGATACCCCCGCAATTGACCTCCCAACCTTCACCCCACACCGCAGCCGACACCCCAGCACGTAGGCCCCCACCCCAGCACGAAGGCCCGGTCCCAAGCGGGACCGGGCCTTACCGGTGGAGCTGAGGGGATTCGAACCCCTGGCCTTCTCATTGCGAACGAGACGCGCTACCAACTGCGCCACAGCCCCGTGTGCGGCTACCTACTATACACCGGCGCCGACGGTGCTCCGTCCGGCTGCGGGCCGGACCCGCTGGTCAGGATAGGCTCGGCCGGGGAGCGAATAGAGGAGGAACGATGGCGGTCAACATGCGGGGACGCAGCCTGCTGTCCCTGGTCGAGGAGTCGCCGGCCGAGGTGCGCTATCTGATCGACCTCGCCTATGACCTCAAGCGGGCCAAGCACAGCCGCCAGGAGCGACAGTTGCTCGTCGGCAAGACGGTCGCGCTCGTCTTCGAGAAGACCTCGACCCGCACCCGCGCAGCCTTCGAGGTGGCCGCCGCCGACCAGGGCGCCACGACCACCTTCCTGGACCCCAAGAGCACCCAGATCGGGCACAAGGAGTCGATCAAGGACACCGCCCGCGTCCTCGGCCGGATGTATGACGCGATCCAGTACCGCGGCTCCAGCCAGGCCAAGGTCGAGGAGCTGGCCGAGTTCTCCGGTGTCCCCGTCTACAACGGGCTGACGGACGACTGGCACCCCACCCAGATGCTGGCCGACGCCCTGACGATGGCCGAGCACAGCCACAAGCACCGCCACGAGATCAGCTACGCCTACGTCGGCGATGCCCGCAACAACATGGGCCACTCGCTGCTGCTGCTCGGCGCCAAGATGGGGATGGACGTGCGGATCGGCGCGCCCACCGCCTTCCAGCCGCGCGCCGATGTCGTCGAGCTGTGCGAGCAGGTCGCAGCCGAGACCGGCGCCCAGCTCACCATCACCGAGGATCCCGTCGAGGCTGTCCGCGGCGTCGACTTCGTGCACACGGACGTCTGGGTCTCGATGGGGGAGCCTGTGGAGGCCTGGGATGAGCGGATCGAGGCCCTCCTGCCCTATCAGGTCAACAGCGAGCTGATGGCGGCCACCGACAACCCGGAGGCGCGGTTCATGCACTGCCTGCCCGCCTTCCACGACACCGACACCCAGGTGGGACAGGAACTGATGGATCAGCACCCCGAGCTCGTCGGTGGCCTGGAAGTCACCGACGAGGTCTTCGAGTCGCCGGCGAGCATCGTCTTCGACCAGGCCGAGAACCGATTGCACACGATCAAGGCGCTGATGGTCGCCACCCTGGCATGAGCGTCGTCCAGGACGACCCGAGGACGGGCCAGCCCGGGGTGGGCGAGCCGGTGGCCGAGGACCTGCGGCTGCGCGAGCCCGCCAACCGCGTCAGCCCCCGCGCGGTGAACTACTGGGTGATCAACGGCTTCATCGGTGGCGTGATCGGCTGGGCGGTGATGTTCACCATCTACTCGGTCGTGCCGGAGTCCTGGCGCACCTGGCTCGGGCCGATCTTCATCCTGATCATGATCTCCAACCTGCTCGATGTGACGCTCGAGCCGATCATCCGCTACAAGCGCACGCGCTGGGAGGTCACCGGCGAACGGGTCTTCGCCCAGACTGGGTGGCTCTCGCGGGACCAGCGGATCGCGCCGCTGTCGCGGGTGCAGACCGTGGACACCCACCGGGGGGCGATCATGCGGCTCTTCCGGCTCGCGAATGTCACCGTCACCACGGCGTCCGCCGCCGGCCCGATCACGCTGCCCTGCCTGGACACCGACCTGGCTGACCGGGTCACCGCGGACCTGGCCAGGGTGACCGGCCAGACGCACGGCGACGCGACGTGAGCACGCCCGACCTTCCCCCGCCGTCCGGTCCGCCGGTGGTCCCCGCCCGGCCCAGTATGCCGTCACCCCCCTCCGCGCAGCCGGTGCCAGAGGGTGCGGGCGAGCGTGCTCCGGCCGGGTGGGCCCCGCCCAGTGGACCGCCGGCACAGGTGCCGCTCGGTCCGCCCGAGGGGGTGGGGCTGCAGGAGGCCGACCCGGAGGGGTGGCGCCGGTTGAGCTCGCGGATGCTGCTCGTCCACCCCGTCCGCACCCTGTGGTCGATGGCCTTCCCGCTGCTGATCGCGATCTTCGCGGGACAACGGGGGAGCGCGCAGGGCAGCAACTGGTGGCTCTGGATCGCCGTCGCCGGTGCCGTGGTCGCCCTGGTCGCCGGAATGATGACCTGGTTCATCACCCGCTATCGGTTCACGCCGGAACAGCTGCAGCTGCGCACCGGCCTGCTGAGTCGGCGCACGCTGACGGCGCCGCTGGACCGCATCCGCAGCGTCGACATCGAGTCCACCCCGATCCACCGGGTGCTGGGGTTGGCGAAGGTGGCCGTCGGCACCGGCGTGGACAGCAGCCGGATCGAGTTGGACGGCTTGACCCAGGAGCAGGCTGCCGAGTTGCGGGTCTACCTGCTGGAGCGGTCCAAGGAGGTCAGTTCCTCGGCCGACAAGGCGGCCAGCACAACGGGGGACTCCGTCGCCGCGGAGGGGCAGCCCCACCCGGCGCCCGCGCAAGGTGCCGGTGCGGGAGGGACGGGGGACACGACATACCAGGGGGGCGCGGAGCGCGAGCTCGCCCGGATCAACTGGAGCTGGCTGCGGTTCGCCCCTTTTAGCCTGTCCAGCCTGGTCGTCGTCGCGGGTGCGGTGGGTGTGCTCTTCCAGTTCGGTGACGACCTGCCCATCGACCAGCTCGAGGTGGCTCAGGACGCGTGGGCGTGGATCGTCGCCCAGGCGGTCCTGGTCCTGGTGGCGAGCCTGGCCATCGTCGTGGTGATCGGTTGGGTGCTGCTGTCGACCGCGTCGTACGTGCTCAACTGGTGGAACCTACGGCTGGTGAGCGAGGCCAATGGCAACCTGCGGGTGACCCGGGGGCTGCTCACCACCCGCAGCCAGACGATCGAGCGCGCCAAGGTGCGCGGTGTGCAGATGAGCGAGCCCTTCCTGCTGCGTTTCGTCACCGGTGCCGAGCTCACCGCGATCGCGACCGGTGTCGGTGGCGCGGGGACGGCTCGGGTGCTGCCGCCGGCGCCCCGGAAGGTGGTCGAAGAGGTCGGGCATGACCTGCTCGAGGAGGATGGTCCGCTCACGATGGCGCTGCGGGGCCACGGCCCGCGGGCCCGGCGGCGGATGCACGTCAGTCATCAGTGGGGGACGCTCTTCCTGACCGCGCTGGTCGCCGTGCCGACCTACCTGCTGCCGTGGGAGTTCTTCCAGGGCTGGCCGTGGTGGATCCCGGTCGCGGTCCTGGTGGGCTTCGGGCTGCTGAACGCGGTGATCGCCGAGGCGGGGTGGCGCAATCTCGGGCACGGGTTGACCGAGGAGCACCTGGTGGTTCAGACCGGTGCCGTGGTGCGGACCCGTGAGGTGCTCGAACGGGCCGGGATCATCGGCTGGGTGGTGCACCAGAGCTTCTTCCAGCGCCGCCTGGGGCTGGCCGATCTCACCGCGACCACCGCGGCGGGCGGCGAGCAGGTCGTGGCGCCGAACATGCCGGTCGAGCTGGCCGTGGACCTCGCCGATCGGGCGACCCCGGGAATGTTGACGGACTTCACGACGTCGTGATGTCTATGAACGAGCAGCACCAGCCCGAGGAGCCCACCTTCATCGCCCTGCCCGACGATGCGGGCCTGGATGACCATGCGCGTTATGACCGGGCGACCTTCGCCTTCGAGACCAAGGACTATGGGCGCGCCGCCGATCTGCTTGAGCCGCTCGTGGAGAGCACGCCGGGCAATGCCGAGCTGATGCTCCTGCTCGCGCGCAGCTATTACCACGCCGCCCGGCTCGGTCCGGCGGAGACGGTGGCCCGCGAGATGGTGGAGCGCTGGCCGACGGACGCCTACGCCCACCTCCTGCTGGCCCGTACCCTGCAGCGAGCGGGTCGGGCGCAGGAGGGCGCGGTCTTCCTCAAGATGGCCGAGGCGATGGGGCTGGACACCTAAGGCCCGAAAGGGGGGGATGTCGCGGTGCGGAAGGACATCCAGGCCCTGCGGGCCGTCGCGGTGCTCGCCGTGGTCCTGTGGCATGCCGAGGTGCCGGGGTGGGGCGGCGGTTTCGTCGGGGTCGACGTCTTCCTGGTCGTCTCCGGCTTCCTGATGACCAGGATCCTGGTGCGGGATCTTGAGGAGCGCGGCCGCCCGCGCCTCGGGCGCTTCTTCGTGCGCCGCGCCCGCCGGCTGCTCCCGGCGGCCGGACTCGTGCTCGCGGTGACCGCGGTCCTGACCTGGGCGCTGCTGCCGGTGACGATCTGGCGCAGCACCGGGTGGGACATCCTGGCGAGCATCGCCTATGTCTCCAACTGGCGGTTCGCCTGGACCTCGACCGACTACCTCGCGGCCGAGAGCCTGCCCAGTCCGGTGCAGCACTACTGGTCGCTGTCGGTGGAGGAGCAGTTCTATCTCGTGCTGCCGCTCGTGCTGCTCGTCGTCGGTCTGGTCATCCGAGGTGGGTCAGCTCGTCGGCGCGCGCTGGCCGTCGCCGGGATGGCGCTGGCGCTGCTCGGCATCCCCTCGCTGATCGCCTCGGTCGCCAGTGCCTTCGGGGACCCCGACGGGTCGCAGTACTTCTGGACAACGCTGCGGCTGTGGGAGCTCGCGCTCGGCGGTGTCGTCGCGCTGCTGGTGATGGTGGTCCCCGTCCGTATGTCGCCCGGTTGGCTGAGGTGGTCGGCCTTCGGGATCGGCTCGGCGGCGATCGTCGGGGCGATCGTCCTGACACCGACGACGATGGCCTTCCCGGGCTGGGTGGCGCTGATCCCCACGCTGGGGACCGCGCTGGTGCTGTGGGCGGACGCGGACGAGCTCGGGGTGGCGGGCAGCCCGTTGGCGGCCTGGCCGGTGCAGCGGCTGGGTGACATCTCCTACTCGCTCTATCTGTGGCACTGGCCGCTCCTCGTGGTGGCGTTGGTCCGCTGGCCTGAGTCGCGGCTCGCGATCGTGGCGGCGGTGGCGCTCGCCGTCGTGCTGGCCGCGCTCACCTGGAGCCAGGTCGAGGAACGGGTCCGAGCCGGGAGGACGCGCGGGCGCCACGCCCGTTCCGCGGCGCCCCGTCTGCGTGCGCGCGGTCGCGCCGCACCATCCACGGGAGCTCGCCGCTCGGGGGCGGGGCCGGGCCTCGCGGTCATCGCCTTCACGGCCGCGGCGCTGGTGATGGGTGCTTCGCTGATCCCGGCGGGACGGACCGGACCGGTGACGGCGGGGCCGGTGACCGTGGAGACGTCGCCTTCACCCCACCCCTGGCCCGCGCGAGCGAGGACCACTTCGCGCCCTACTACGAGACTGGTTGCCGACCGGAGGAGCGGGACGCTGAGGTGCGCGTGTGCTCCTTCGGCGCCGACGACCCTACGGATGGCGGGGCGTCGCCGCGGATCGCGCTGATCGGTGACTCGCATGCGGTGATGTGGGCACCTGGCCTGGTCGCCGCGGCCGAGCAGGAGGGGTGGCGGGTGGACCTCATGGGCAAACCGGCCTGCCCACCCACGACCCAGGTGGTCTCCTTCGCCAGGGCACCCTTCCGAGCGTGCGAGGACTGGGTGGCGGCGATGCGGGCCGAGCTGGCGGCGGACCCGCCGGACCTGGTCGTCCTCGGGCTCTCCCCCCGGTATGTCGTGGCCGGCAGCGATGTCAGCGACGGGGCTGACCCGGAGCGGCCCACCGAGGGGTTCCGCACCCTGCTCCTCGAGCTGCTCGAGGAAGGTCAGCAGGTGGCGGTGATCTCGACCGCTCCCTCCTTCGAGAGCTCGGTGCCGGACTGTCTGGCTCTCCCTGGCGGATCGATCCAGAGTTGCAGCCGCCCGCTGGCCGAGATCCGCAACGAGCAGTGGCCGACCGAGATCGCCCGCGAGGTGCCCGGAGTCACCGTGCTCGACCTGGTTCCGCTGGTCTGCCCTGAGGAGACGTGCACTGTCGTCCGGGACGGCATGCTGCTGTGGTCCGACGGTGCGCACCTGACGGCGACCTTCTCGACCAGCCTCGCTCCGGGGTGGGTCGAACTCCTGCGACCGCTCCTCACCGACCCTGCGTCCTGACCGCGGCCAGGTCACCTCAAGCGCCGCCCTAGTTCCAGAAGTCGAACCACAGCCGCAGATCCCATTGCTGGCGGGGGATCACGACCGCGGCGTGCACGGGGTAGAACCACACGAACCAGGCCAGGGCCAGCGCGAGATAGATCACGACCGCGACCGCTCCCCACCGCCGCCGCTCACGGGAGGCGTTCGCCGACCCGAGCGCCAGGCCCAGGCAGGCGACGACGACGAGCACCAACCAGGGCACGAACGCCACCGCGTAGAAGCTGTAGATGGTCCGGGTCTGATAGAGGAACCACGGCAGCCAGCCCGCGATGATCCCCGACAGCGCCGCGCCGGCCCGCCAGTCTCGCCCGAGCAGCCAGAGGAAGGCGACGATGAGCATCCCGATCGTCGCGCCCCACCAGATAAAGATGTTGCCGAGCGAGGCGATGTAGTCGACGCAGTTGTCCACCTGGCAGCCCTGCTCGCCCTGGCTCGGCCACTGCGCGTAGAACAGGGTGGGCCGCCACTGCACGGTCCAGCTCCAGGGGTTGGAGCTCCACTTGTGCTCGTTCTGCAGTCCGACGTGGAAGGTCATCATCTCCACGTGATAGGCCCACAGCGAGCGCACGGGGTCCGGGACGAGGTCCGCGAGGTTGCCCGCCGCAGCCGGGTTGTCCACGGCCCACTGCCGTTTCCACCCGCCCTGGGTGGCGAACCACCCGGCCCAGGTTGCGACATACGTGACCACAGCGGTGGGAACCATGGTCAGGAACGCCGGTATGCCGTCGCGCACCACGGTGCCGACGAACCAGTTGGGCGCGCCGGCGGCGCGGCGGGCGCCCATGTCCCACCAGACGGTGAGCAGGCCGAAGGCGGCGAGGAAGTACAGGCCCGACCACTTCGTGCCGATGCACAGCCCGAGGCTGACTGCGGCGGCCAGCCGCCACCAGCGAAAGCCCAGGCCCGGTCCCCACCGGCGTCGGGCAGCCGAGATCTTCCCCGTGCCGTCGCGCGCCGTGGCTCGATCCCACCGTTCGGCGAGACGTCTGCGGCCCTGCTCGCGGTCCAGGAGGAGGAAGAGGAAGGCGAGCAGCGCCCACCACATGACGAAGATGTCGAGCAGGCCGATCCGCGACTGGGCGAAGTGGTGGCCGTCCACGGCCAGCAGGAGGGAGGCCGAGATCGCGAGGAGCGCGTTCTTCCAGAGCAGCCAGGCGACCCGGCCAAGGAGGAGGATCGACAGGGTGCCGATCACAGCGGAGGAGACGCGCCAGCTGAACGAGTGCTCCGGGCCGAAGAGCAGCTGCCCGGCCGCGATCATCCACTTGCCGACAGGGGGGTGGACGACCAGGTCCGGGCTGGTCCCGAAGACGTCGGGGGTGCCGGCGGTGAAGAGCGCGTCCGGTTCCTCCAGACCTGCCCGCACCTTCATCTCGACGCCGTGCAGGGCCATCGACCAGGCCTGCTTGACGTAATAGGTCTCGTCGAAGACCAGGCGACCGGGGGTGCCGAGGCGCCAGAACCGGATGGCCCCGCCGAGCAGGGTCACCACGAGGATGCCGATCCAGGCGATCCGGTTGGCCCGCGCAAGATCTGCGGGCGGCGCACCGAGCAGGCGCGCCCGCAGTGACTCCATACGGGGCATGGTAGGTGGTGCAACCGAGAGGTTCTGGACGGTGTCGCCCGCCCCGACCGACCACCCGGGGCGGGTTTAGAGCATGGCGGTTTGTCGAAAAAGCGCTGGTGGAGGGCAGTAGTAGAGTCCGGTTCGTGGCCACTACAACTGCTCCTGCGCGCGGATCCCGGACTGGTCCGCCCAGCATCCTGTTGAAGACGATCGTGGCTGCCACCGGCCTGTTCTTCGTCTTCTTCCTGTTGATGCACATGTACGGCAACCTGCAGATCCTGCTTGGTCGGGAGGCGTTCGACGACTACGCCCACCACCTCCGGGTGCTGGGCGAGGGGATGATCCCGGAGAAGGGGGCCCTGTGGGCCTTCCGCCTGCTGCTGATCGCCTCGCTGATCTTGCACGTGTGGGCCACGATGACGCTGTGGCGCCGCGCCGGCAATGCCCGGACGACGCGCTATGCGGGCAAGAAGAAGGCGAGCTACGGCGGCGTCTACGCCCATGCGATGCGCTGGGGCGGCCTGGCGATCCTGCTCTTCGTGATCTTCCACATCATGCACTTCACGACGCAGACGATCACCTTCGACTACGGGACGCACCATAGCCCCGCCGCGCGGGTGGTCGACGCCTTCAGCAACCCGCTCGTCGTGATCATCTACGTGCTCGCGATGCTCGCGGTGGGGATGCACCTGCTGCACGGGCTGTGGGGCGCGGCGATGACGCTGGGCCTGAACACCTCGCTCAAGCGCGCCGAGCAGATCCGGTTCGTCTCGATCCTGGTGGCCACGATCATCGTGATCGGCTTCCTGATCCCGCCCTTCGCCATCCTCTTCGGCCTCGTCGACTAAGGACCTGTGACACCAGATGACTGACACGCTGATCGACGGCCTCTACCGCGAGGGAGAGCCGATCGCCGACACGAAGGCGCCCGCGGGGGACATCGCCACCAAGTGGACGACCCGCAAGTTCGACGCCGCCCTGGTCAACCCGGCCAACCGCCGCAAGCTCTCGGTGATCATCGTGGGCACCGGCCTGGCCGGCGCCGCCGCCGGGGCGACCCTGGGCGAGGCGGGCTACCACGTGAAGTCCTTCTGCTACCAGGACAGCCCGCGCCGCGCGCACTCGATCGCAGCCCAGGGCGGGATCAACGCCGCCAAGAACTACAAGGGCGACGGCGACTCGATCTACCGCCTCTTCTACGACACGGTCAAGGGTGGGGACTACCGCTCCCGCGAGACCAACGTCTACCGGCTGGCCGAGGTCAGCGCCGACATCATCGACCAGTGCGTGGCCCAGGGTGTGCCCTTCGCCCGCGAGTACGGCGGTCTGCTGGACAACCGGTCCTTCGGTGGTGTCCAGGTGTCGCGCACCTTCTACGCCCGTGGCCAGACGGGTCAGCAGCTGCTGATCGGTGCCTACCAGGCGCTGGAGCGTCAGGTCGCCGCCGGCACCGTGGAGATGTACGCCCGGCACGAGATGCTCGAGCTGATCGTGGTGGATGGACAGGCCCGCGGCATCATCGCCCGCGACATGGTCACCGGCGAGATCGAGACCCACCTCGCCGACGCGGTCGTGCTGGCCTCCGGGGGCTACGGCAACGTCTTCTTCCTGTCGACCAACGCGATGGGCTGCAATGTCACCGCCGCCTGGCGGGCGCACCGCAAGGGTGCCTACTTCGGCAACCCCTGCTACACCCAGATCCACCCGACCTGCATCCCGCAGTCCGGTGACCACCAGTCCAAGCTGACCCTGATGAGCGAGTCGTTGCGTAATGACGGCCGCATCTGGGTGCCCAAGAAGGCCGAGGACTGCGACAAGGACCCGCGCGAGATCCCCGAGGAGGACCGCGACTACTACCTGGAGCGGATCTACCCCGGTTTCGGCAATCTGGTCCCCCGTGACATCGCCTCCCGTCAGGCCAAGAACATGTGCGACGAGGGTCGCGGCGTCGGCCCGGAGGTCGACGGTTCCCGCCGCGGCGTCTACCTCGACTTCGCCGAGGCGATCGAGCGGATGGGCGAGGACACCGTGCGCTCCAAGTACGGCAACCTCTTCGACATGTACGAGCGCATCACCGGGGAGAACCCCTATGAGGTGCCGATGCGCATCTACCCGGCCGTGCACTACACGATGGGCGGCCTGTGGGTGGACTATGACCTGCAGTCCACGATCCCGGGTCTGTTCGTCACCGGCGAGGCCAACTTCTCCGACCACGGCGCGAACAGGCTCGGTGCCTCGGCGCTGATGCAGGGCCTGGCGGACGGCTACTTCGTGCTGCCGAACACCATCCGCGACTACCTGGCCAAGGGCCCCTTCGGCACGCTCGAGGAGGACCACCCCGAGGTCAAGGCGGCGCGCGACGACGTCGCCGGCCGGGTCGAGCACCTGCTGACGGTCAACGGCACCCGATCGGTCGACTCCTACCACAAGGCGCTCGGCAAGATCATGTGGGAGAAGTGCGGCATGGAGCGCACCGACGAGGGCCTGCGCGAGGCGATCGAGGAGATCCGCGCGCTGCGGACCGACTTCTGGCAGAACGTGCGCGTGCTCGGCGCCGCCGACACCCTCAACCAGTCGCTGGAGAAGGCCGGACGCGTGGCCGACTTCCTCGAGCTGGGCGAGCTGATGTGCATCGACGCGCTGCACCGCCGCGAGTCCTGCGGTGGCCACTTCCGCGCCGAGTCCCAGACCGAGGATGGCGAGGCGCTGCGCCACGACGACGAGTTCGCCTACGTGGCGGCCTGGGAGTGGGGCGGTGACGGCGGCTCGCCGATCCTGCACAAGGAAGACCTGGAGTACGAGTTCATCGAGCTCAAGCAGAGGAGCTACAAGTGAGGGTCTCGCTGAAGATCTGGCGCCAGGACGGCCCGTCCGACAAGGGCCGCATGGTGTCTTACCCGATGGACGACGTCTCCGAGGACAGTTCGTTCCTGGAGATGCTCGACCTGCTCAACGAGCACCTCACCGAGCAGGGTGAGGAGCCGGTCGCCTTCGACTCCGACTGTCGTGAGGGCATCTGCGGCACCTGTGGCGTGGTCATCAACGGCGAGGCCCACGGGCCGGAGCGGACGACGACCTGCCAGCTGCACATGCGCTCGTTCAAGGACGGTGACGAGATCGTCATCGAGCCGTGGCGCGCCGACCCCTTCCCGGTCATCAAGGACCTGGTGGTCGACCGCACCGCCTTCGACCGGATCATCCAGGCCGGTGGCTTCATCTCGGCCAACACCGGCGCGGCCCCGGACGCCCACGCGGCCCCGGTGCCGAAGGTCGCCGCCGACCGGGCCTTCATGGCGGCCGAGTGCATCGGCTGTGGTGCCTGCGTCGCGGCCTGCCCCAACGCCGCCGGCATGCTCTTCATGGGTGCCAAGATCACCCACCTGGGCGAGCTGCCGCAGGGCCAGCCCGAGCGTGACGCCCGGGTGGTGGCGATGACCGAGCAGCACGACCTCGAGGGTTTTGGTGGCTGCACCAACCTCGGCGAGTGCAGCCGCGCCTGCCCCAAGGGCATCCCGCTCAACGTCATCTCGCAGATGAACTCCGACCTGCGCCGCGCCGGCTTCGGTCTCTGAGCGGTCGATCCCTGAACGGTCGGTCTCTGAGCGGTCGAGCGGTGGGCGCGCCGGAGGGGACCCTCGTCCTCGCCGCGACGCCGATCGGTGACTCCCGCGACGCCAGCCCCCGCCTGCTCGATGAGCTGGCGGGGGCTGGCGTCGTCGCCGCCGAGGACACCCGCCGGCTGAGGCGGCTGACCGACCGGCTCGGGGTGAGCGTGACCGGCGAGGTGGTCAGCTATCACGAGCACAACGAGGCGTCCCGCACGCCGGAACTGGTCGAGCGGATCGCCGCCGGGGATCGGGTCCTGCTGGTGACCGACGCCGGTATGCCGTCAGTCTCCGACCCCGGGTACCGCCTGGTGAGCGCCTGTGTCGAGGCCGACCTCCGGGTGACCTGCGTGCCGGGTCCGTCGGCGGTGCTGATGTCGCTGGCGGTGAGCGGGCTGCCCGTGGACCGGTTCTGCTTCGAGGGCTTCCTGCCGCGCAAGGCTGGGGAGCGTGGGAGCGTGCTGGCCGAGCTGGCGCAGGAGCCGCGGACGATGGTCTTCTTCGAGGCGCCGCACCGGGTGGCGCAGACGCTCGCGGCGATGGCGCAGGCGTTCGGGCCAGACCGGCCAGGCGCGGTCTGCCGGGAGTTGACCAAGACCTATGAGGAGGTCCGCCGCGGCGGCCTGGGAGAGCTCGCGGACTGGGCGCAGGACGGGGTCAAGGGCGAGATCACCATCGTGGTGCAGGGACGGGATGCCTCGGCCGGCCCCACCCACGGCGAGGTGGACGTCATACCGGAGATCCTGGCGAGAACCGCGGCTGGGGAACGGCTCAAGGATGTCTGTCGGCAGATCGCGGGGCGGACCGGGCTCTCCGCACGCGACCTCTACGAGGCGGCGGTCGCCGCTCGGTGAGCCCCGGCCTATTGTGCGCGGGGCCGGGGTGGGGCACACTACGCGCGTGAACCGGCGACAGCGCTCCAGCGGCATGAACACCCTGATCACCGTGCTCGCGGGCCTCGTCGGCGGGGTGATCGCGTGGTTTGTGGCGGGCTGGGCGACCACCTCCATCCTGCCTGCCTCGGATGCCGAGATGCAGCTCTCCGACATGCTGTTGACCTTCGCCTTCGCGGCCGGTGGCGGTCTGCTGGGCGTGATGACCGGCTGGCTGATCCAAGGGCGTCGCGCCAAGGGGCTGGGCGGGATCACCGCCATCGTGAGCTTCCTCGGGGCGGTCGGCGGGACCCTTGCCTGGGCCCGGCAGGCCAACGAGTCGGACCCCACCGGGCTCTATCTGGTGGGGGCCATCCTAATGCTGGGCGTCGGGCTGATCGGCCTGGTCGCGGTCAACGGGATGCTGGCCGCCCTGCTGCGGCACCAGTCGATCGAGGAGGAAGAGCTCGCCCCCTGACTGGCCTCGCACCAGAGCGCCCGATCGGGAACCCTGCTGGACGTCCAGTCGTCGGTTCAGTACCCCGCCGACGACATGATTTCGTCGCGGCGACGACGCCGACGGTAGCCGCGCCGCCACAGCGCAAACAGACCCCACAGCAGGATCAGGAGCAGGAAGATCACCAGCACCGGCAGGAAGATCGCCACCAGCGAGAGGGTCAGCGAGACACCGTCCTCAGCGCTTGAGACCAGGGGGGCGCCTACCCCGGCGGTGCCCGCGTTGACGACGGGACGGGTGACCGCCTTGCCGGTGTGCACGATGCCGGCGGTGATGATGCCGAGCAGGACCCCGATCCAGGGGTTGTCCGCCATGAAGCTGGAGCCGCGCTCAAAGTCCTCCGCCGCCGTCGACGCGGCGAAGATCAGACCGCCGGTCGCCGGCCGCACGAAGGTGCCGACCGCGTCATTGATGCTGTCGACGACGGCGACCTTGTCCAGGATGAACTCGGAGGCCAGCAGGACCGCGGCGATGCCGATCGCCCACCAGGACTCGATCCAGGCGTACTGATGGGGCAGGTTGATGACGTCGGTGAACTTCGCCACCAGCGCGACCAGGATGAAGGGGATGTAGGCGTTGAGCCCGGCCGCGGCCGACAGGCCTGCCCCCGTGAGTGCAGCGAGCATGTGCTTCCTCGCCTCGTCTTTCTGCTCGGCGGCTCCCGGCGGGAACCGTCTGCCAAGTCAACCACGCACGGGGGCGGACCTGTTCCCGCGACTCAACCTTTCGGCATACCGGGACGTTGGTGGGGTGTGAACACGGATGAGGTGGCCTGATGCGGGCCGAGCACGAGGCTGAGTTCGTCGACTTCGTCGACGCGGCCTCCCCGCGGCTGCTGACCAGCGCCTGGATGCTCACCGGTGACCCGGGGAGCGCGGAGGAGCTGGTGCAGGAGGCGTTGGAACGGGTCTACGTCAGGTGGACGCGGCTGCGCGGCGGGCACCCGACCGCGTACGCCCGCCGGGTGATGAGCAATCTGCACACCGACACCTGGCGCAAGCGGCGCCGGGAGGTGCTCACCGAGGCGCCGCCGGAGCAGTTCGGCGGCTCCGAGCCCTCGTCCTCGACCGTCGACCTGATTCGTGCGCTGCAGCAGTTGCCCACTCGCGAACGCGAGTGCGTGGTGCTGCGGCACTACCTGGACCTGTCCGAGAAGGATGCCGCGGACGCCCTCGGCGTCTCGGTGGGCACGGTCAAGAGCTCAACCTCGCGCGGCCTCGCCGGCCTGCGCGCCCTGCTTCTGGAGGAGGAGACCCATGTCTGACCGTGATGTGCTGACGATCCTGGACCGCGCGGCCGCGGAGGCGCCGCGGATGCACCTGGAGGCGGGCGAGGTGGTCCGCGGAGGTCGCCGCAAGGTGGTCCGCCGGCGGGCGACCGGAGCCGGTATGGCGATTGGTGGGCTCGCGCTCGCCGGTGCCGTCTGGGCGGGGCTCGGGGGCAGCGGGCTGCTCGGTGCCTCGCAGGACGGCGGTCCGGCCGGCCAGCCGACGACCGGGGTGGAGTCAGAGGTGGATGGCTCGGTCGATGGAGCCCGTGCCGATCGGCAGGGGCCGGTGCCCGACCGCCAGGGCTGGCTCCCCGCTCCGGAGAAGGTGGAGCTGGACGACCGGCTGGCGCTCGCCGACGGTGCGGCGATCACGCTGACTGTCAGCAATGGTGAGGTGATGGCGACCGATCTGGACGGCGGGACATTCCGGACCGACCTGTCGATGCGCGGGGACGGGCAGGTGCGGACGGCGATGATCGGCGAGCGGCCGGTGGTGATGGTGGACGGCTGGACGCCCAGCGATGCGGCGTCCCTGCGGGTGGGTGTGCCCGGGGATCCGATGCAGGGCGCGGGAGCTGTCGACTGGCAGGAGCCGCTGGATGCCGCCTTCGTGATGGTGCCGGATGCCTCGGGCGGTGAGCGGCCGTTCCTGGCGCTGTCGGTGGAGGGCCGCGAGGCCCTGGGCGAGGCCTTCGTCGGTGAGGAGCTCGCTGATGGACGGGTGTATCAGGCCGTCGGCGTGGGGGCCGGTGAGAGCACGGTCGCTGGTGGCGGGGAGAGTGCCGGTCCCGGTGCGCTCGAGGGGCTGTCCTTCTCGATCAACGCCGATACCCTCGAGGTGGACGGGGTGGCGAGGGGAGGGGAGTTGCTGGAGCAGGTGAACCCGCAGCCGTGGCAGCCGGTCGGAGCGTGGCAGGATCTGGACGGCGCGACCCTGGTGATCGGCGAGACCGGGTCCGTCGGCCCTGTGGTCGTGGTGACCGAGGGTGCCGGTGATCGCGTCCAGGTCGGGCAGGACCAGGTGACCGAGTCCGGGCTGGTGAGCTCTGGTGGTGGTCGGACCTTCGCCATCGAGCGGGTGCCGGCAGGCACCCGGGTGGTCGGGTTGGCCCGGCAAGACGTGCGGGCTCTCGAGGATGGCATCGGCAACACGTGGTCGTTCCTGGGCGTGACGGAGCAGGAGCACTACGTCTTGGACGGTGGTGAGGCGGTGGTCGCGACCGACGGGACCGACCGGAGCGTGCTGCTGGTGAGCGGTCGGGCGGTCGGTGGCACGGACGAGGGTGGCCTGGGTGATGGCGAGCTGCCGAGGGCGACCGGGGTCGATCAGGAGGCAGTGGCCTACCTGATCGATGACCGGACGGCGATGGTGGTGGCGCTGGTGAGCGACCCGACGCAGGCGGACCCGGTGCTGTCCAATGGTGCGACGAGTACTGAGGGCGGCACGCAGGCGCAGCGACCCGCTCCCGGCCGGCCCGCGCTCGTGTTCAGCACGGTGCGGGTGCCGGAGGGTGTCGACCTGACGCGCGAGGACCTGTCCACCTACGTGTCCGGCTTCGACCAGGACGGTGACGGGGTAGTGGATCTACGGCTCCAGGGCTGAGCCGCCGATCAAAAGGTTGACTGCCACTTCCGTTGAGCAGCTGCTCCCCAAGCCTGCTGCCGCTCGAGCGAGTTAGGACCGAGCACCCGAGTTCGTCGGGACCCAGCGCTTAAGTGTGTCAGGACTGAGCGCCCAAGTTGGTGAGGACGGATGGGCGCACGCGAGGGGTGGTCAGGACGGTGGAGGAAGTGCGGTGGCGCTTGAGGCGCCGCCGCACTTTCGCTGTTCGCGATCGGCGCTGAGCAGCCGACTTGCAGGGCTGTCCTCACCTCCGCTTTGCCGTTATCCACATCCCCTTGGTCGAGGGCCCCTTCGGGACTGTGGTTGTGGACATGTGTCGGGTATGTCGGAGGTGTGTTCTAGGGTGGGTGGTAGTTCAGGAAGAGGGGCTTTCTGGATGGTCCCGGTCTAGTGGAGGGAAGCGGGGTGAGGGGTGGTGGTGACTCAGCCAGAGCGTGAGCCAGAGGAGCGTGAACAGCCAGGGCGTGAGCGGCCAGGGCGTGATGAGCGTGCTGCGGTCGAGCGTGAGCGGGCGGACTGGGATGAGGTGCTTGGGTTCCTACCAGCAGCTGCTGACGAAACCACCCTGGCTGCCGTCGTCGATGAGGGCTCTGATGGTGGCGATGCAGAACCGGCGTCGGCGGGCGATCAGCACCCTGATACCTCCTCTAGCTCCCGCGGTGGTCCCAAGCCGAGCGAGTCAGAACAGGCCTCCCCGGACCAACTCCTAGCGCGCGAGGGTGACGACGGCGGGTCCTGTCCGGTGGCGGCTGGTGACCCGGGGGCTGGACCGGATCCGGTGGCGGTCGCGATTGCTGGGCTGGAGGGTCTGGGTGTGGAGGCGGGGGCTGCGCAGCGGTGGGTGGGGGCGATCTGTGCTCAGGTCGCTGCTGATGGGACCGAGGCCGTCGGGGTGCCGGTGCCGGCTACCGCCGGGGATGTGTTGGCGGGGATGGCAGCGATGCGGCGCGCGCAGTGCGAGCTGGAGGCCGCGTTGCTGGTCTCCACCCAGGACCTGGTCATGACCGCGGGCAGTGCCCTGCTGGCCCGACGCGGGGTAGAGGACCCGGGTGCGATGTCTAAGAGCGCGCACCAGTCCTGGCGGGCAGACACCAAGTCCGCGGTCGCTGGGGAGCTGAGCGTGTTGTCTGGGATCGGTACCTGGGAAGCCCGTCAACAGGTCGCCCTGGCCACCGTCCCGGGATCGGTCCGTTCCCACCTGCTCGGCGCGCTGCGCCGCGGCGAGATCGCCCGCAAGCACATCATCACTTTCCAGGCCGACACCCGGCGCTTGTCCGTGGAGCAGGCAGCACGGGTGTCGCTGGTGATGTTCGGCACCGACCAGGATGTCGCCGCTGTTGAACGCCTCGATGTCGACGGTGAACTCGAGCCCGGCAGGCCGTGGCATCAGGCCGAGTTCACAGCCGCGCTAGCACGCGAGATCACCCGCGCCAGCGCCGAGGACGAAGACGAAGCAGAGCGGGTCAGGGACGCCGCGCACGCCGCCCGCGATACCCGCCTGCAGATCGGGGATGAGGGTGTGGCGAACCTGATCGCCCAGTTCGGGACCGTCACCGGAATCGCGGTCATCACCCGCATCGATGACATGGCCCGCCGCGCCCGCAAAGGCGGCGACCCCCGCACCCTGGCCCAACTCCGCTCCGACATCACCGCCATCCTCCTCATCCACGGCACCCTCACCCTCCCCGGCCAACCCACACCCCACAACACCTGCCAGGACGACCGATGCGGCCAGGACAGCCGATGCGGCCAGGACGGCCGGTGCGGCCAGGACGGTCAGAGCGACGATGGTGATGACAGTGCCGGGGCCGGGGCCGGGTGCGGGTGCGGGTGTTCCTGCGCCAGCGCTGCCAGTGCCCAGGCCAGTGCCCAGGAGAGCCTGTTTGATGAGGTGATCACTCCCGAAGACGCCCACGCGTTGCGCGCGATCATCAACGCGACCCCGGCCGGCAAGGTCGAGCTCCTCATCCCCTGGGACACCCTCATCGGAGCCGTCTGCCCACACTGCACCACCCCCGTCACACACCCACCGGCCACCTCCCAGCACGAGAAGCACGAGAATCACGAAATGCCTGAGGAGAACCCTGCCCCCAAGGCCGGGGAGGACTCTGCCTCCGATGCTCAGGAGGACTCTGTCTCGGGTGCTGGGGAGGGCTCTGCCTCTATCCCTGGGAGCGAACCCGGGGTGGGCTCTGTCCCGGGTCCTGGGAAGGAATCCGTCCCGGGACCTGGGGAGGACTCTGCCCCCATCCCTGGCAGCGAACCCGGGGTGGGCACTGATCTGGATGGTCCGCACTCACGGTGCGCCCCTGGCGCACCCTGCCGGCCCGGGGACGGGACGATGCCACCCGCTGGGCGGCCGAGGGGGGTGGGGGAGTTGGTCGGGTGGAACTCGGGCTTCATCACCCCCCGGCAGGCCCGGCAGATCGTGCTCACCCCAGGATCGGTGCTCTCCCGGCTCTTGTACGACCCGGCCGACGGGCGCTGTATCGAACGCTCCACCGGCACCCGGTCACCCGATGCGCAGATGAAAC
Organism: Ornithinimicrobium pulveris; assembly: GCF_050261105.1. GTDB lineage: Bacteria > Actinomycetota > Actinomycetes > Actinomycetales > Dermatophilaceae > Ornithinicoccus. The sequence continues at coordinate 644,530 of NZ_CP189837.1, forward strand.
GCCAGATCTGGGCCGCCGACAGGTACGGGCGCGGCCCTGGCTCGCGCCGCCCCGCCGACCGGTGCGAGATCGACCACGAGAAGGAATGGTCCACCCACGCCTGGACCGCCGAGATCAACCTGAACTCCAAAGAAGCCCTCGACCACGCCCGCAAGACCAAAAAGCTCTGGGCCTCGATCATGAACCGCCGCCGCGACCTCACCTGGACCACCCTGCTCGGCCAAATCGCCAGAACCCGCGGCCACGACTACCGCCAATACGCCGACCGCCTCACCACCAAGACCCCCTACAGCCCACCCGAACCCCCAGAAGAACCAGTCCCCGGGACACATCCCCGATACTCCGACCTGCTACGCCAGCGCAGCGAACAGGACCGAGCCGACCTGGCCCACCGCCGCGACCTGATCAACCAGCTCCTCTACGCCGCCCTGGTCCACCGCAGCCCCGGCGAACGCACCCAAGCCCACGATGACATCGTCGGCTCCGAGGACTGGCTCACCATCGAAGACTGGGGCCACCTGCACCACACCGACCACAACGGCCAACGACGCCCCGGCCCACCCCCCGACCACCCCACCCCAGAACAACTCCTCGACCTACCGGCCCAGCCGCCGCCCGGCCCCGAGCACACCAGCGCCGACGAGCCAGCCACCCCCTGGACCGACCACCAAGACAACCGCAACGACGACCCCCCACCCTTCTGAGCGGGGCGGCTCTGCGATACCCCGTCGCATCCGCCGTGTTCTACTTCGGCAGCTGGCCCGTGACTTCGGCAGCTCGCCCGTGACGTCGGCAGGTGGCCCGTGACTTCGGGAGGAGACCCACGGCATACCGGGACGATCCGACCCGGCAAAACGCCGAGCCGAGCGGACCTAGACTGGTGCCCCATGAGCCACGTCCTGTCTGCCGTCGCCTGGCCGTACGCCAATGGCCCGCGCCACCTCGGCCACGTCGCCGGATTCGGCGTCCCCTCCGACGTCTTCAGCAGGTACATGCGGATGGCCGGCCACGAGGTGCTGATGGTCTCCGGCTCCGATGAGCACGGCACACCGATTCTCGTCCAGGCCGAGAAGGCCGGGATGAGCCCGCAGGAGTTCATCGATGTCAACCACGCGTTGATCGCCGAGGACCTCGCCCTGCTGGGCGTCTCCTACGACCTCTACACCCGCACCACGACGGCCAACCACGATCACGTCGTCCAGCAGATGTTCCTGGCCAACCACGCCAACGGCTACATGCTCGAGCAGACGCAGCAGGTCGCGATCAGCCCGTCGACCGGCCGCACCCTGCCCGACCGCTACATCGAGGGCACTTGCCCGATCTGCGGCTACCCCGACGCCCGCGGCGACCAGTGCGACAACTGCGGCAACCAGCTCGACCCCGTCGACCTCAAGGACCCCCGCTCCAAGATCAACGGCGAGACCCCGGAGTTCAAGGACACCGAGCACTTCTTCCTCGACCTGCCCGCCCTCGCCGACGCGCTCGGCGAGTGGCTGGACGGCCGGGAGGCCAGTGGCCTCTGGCGCCCCAACGTCATCAAGTTCTCCCAGAACATCCTCGAGGAGATCCGCCCGCGCGCGATGACCCGCGACATCGACTGGGGCATCACGATCCCGCTGCCGGAATGGGAGGACAACACCCACAAGAAGCTCTACGTCTGGTTCGACGCGGTGATCGGCTACCTGTCCGCCGCCGTCGAGTGGGCCCGGCGCCTGCCCGAGGGCCACGAGGACCGCTGGCGCGAGTGGTGGGTCGAGGGTGCGACCCCCGAGCAGTCCTCTTACTACTTCATGGGTAAGGACAACATCACCTTTCACTCCCAGATCTGGCCGGCCGAGCTGCTTGGCCACAACGGCCAGGGCAGCAAGGGCGGCGAGCCCGGCCCCTTCGGCGTGCTCAACCTGCCGACCGAGGTGGTCTCCAGCGAATTCCTCACCATGGAGGGCAAGCAGTTCTCCACCTCGCGCTCGATCGTCATCTACGTCCGCGACGTGCTGGAGCGCTACCAGCCGGACGCCGTGCGCTACTTCCTGTCCGCCGCCGCGCCCGAGACCGCCGACTCCGACTTCAACTGGCCCGAGTTCGTCAAGCGCACCAACACCGAGCTCGTCGCCGGCTGGGGAAACCTGGTCAACCGGACGGCCTCGATGATCGCCAAGAACTTCGGCGTGATCCCCGCGGCAGGCGAGCTCGAGGCCGTCGACCGCGACCTTCTTGACCAGATCGCCCAGGGCTTCGACACCGTCGGCCACCTGATCGCCACGCACAAGCAGAAGGCCGCCCTCGCCGAGGCCATGCGTCTGGTCGGCGAGGCCAACGCCTACGTCTCCACCACCGAGCCGTTCAAGCTCAAGGGGGAGGACCAGCGCGAACGCCTCGGGACGGTCCTGCATGTCCTCGCTCAGGCGGTCGTCGACCTCAACACCATCCTGTCGCCCTACCTCCCGCATTCGTCGACCGCGGTCCACCAGGCGCTAGGTGGCGAGGGCACCTTCCAGCCCATGCCGCGGGTCGAGGTCGTCGCGGATCTCGACGACCCCTCGCGGCCCGACTACCCGATCATCACTGGCGACTACTCCGACGCCCCACGCTGGGCGCACCGTCCGGTCCAGGTCGGTGCCCCGGTCGCCAAGCCCAGCCCGATCTTCACCAAGCTCGACCCCTCGGTCGTGGACGAGGAGCGGGCTCGCCTCGGGCTCGTCGACGAGCCGGGAGCCGAGTCACAGACCAAGGCCCAGGTATGACGTTTCCCACCACTGCCCACCCGCTCACCGGATCATGACGGTCGGGTCGAGCGTGGCCGGTGAGGGCGGGGGTGAGGGAGCAAAGCACGACGACCGGCTCGCCGAGCGGCCCGAACGCCCTGACCCGCTCCCGATCCCGGTGGTGGACAACCACTGTCACCTGGATATCCAGCGCGATGACGCCCCGGTGGTGACGCTGGCCCAGGCGCTTGCGGAGGCGGCCGCGGTGGGGGTTGACCGGGTGGTCCAGATCGGCTGCGACATCGAGTCCGCGCGCTGGACCGCGGGCATCGTGGACCAGCACCCGGCGCTGCTCGGTGGGGTCGCCATCCACCCGAACGAGGCACCCAAGCACGAGCGGGCTGGCGACCTCGATGACGTGATCGACGAGATCGGTTCTCTCGCAGCGCATCCCAGGATCAGAGTGATCGGCGAGACCGGGCTGGACTACTACCGCACGGGCCCCGAAGGTGTTGCGGCACAGCATCATTCCTTCCGCCGTCACATCCAGCTGGCCAAGGACCTCGGCCTCGCCCTGCAGATCCACGACCGCGACTCCCATGACGACATCCTGCGGATCCTGGCCGAGGAGGGCGCGCCCGAGACAACCGTGCTGCACTGCTTCTCCGGAGACATGGAGATGGCACGTGAGTGCGTCCGCCGCGGCTACTACCTCTCCTTCGCGGGCACGGTGACTTTCAAGTCCGCCAAGAGCCTGCGCAACGCCCTCGCGGTCACCCCCACCGAGTACCTGCTCGTTGAGACCGACGCGCCCTACCTCACCCCCACCCCGCACCGCGGCCGCGCCAACGCGCCCTACCTGATCCCGCTCACCGTCCGGGCCATGGCGGCGACGCTGAACACCTCCGTGCCCCAACTCTGCGAGGCACTGTCGACCAACAGCGAGACGGTCTACGGGCCCTGGTGACTCCGGGAAGGCAGGGAGATGACCAGATTCGCCGAGTTTCGGGAGCGGGAGGAGAGCAGCGCTGCCGGCAGAACGGCGCCGCAAGGGCTGCCTCCAGGCGCGGGAGGAGCGCTGTCGCCTGACCTGGCCGTCCGGCCACTCCGCCGGGAGGATCTCGTGGCCTGCGCCCAGCTGGCGGCGGACCGCGAGGGGGAGGGATTGCCGAGGTGGATCGAGAGCTTCGAGCGGGCACTGCGGGACGAGTGCCAGCTGACTCTGGTGGCGGCAGCAGGCGAGGAGATCCTGGGCTACGGGAAGGCCGGCCATCTTGATCCGAGGAGCCGGGGCGGGCGTGGGATGCCGACCGGCTGGTACCTCTCGGGCCTGGTGGTCCGCCCCGACCAGCGACGTCGAGGATGGGGCCGTCGGCTCACCGAGGCGCGGGTGCAGACGCTGGTCAGCCGAGGCGTCGAGGAGGTCTGGTACTTCGCCGCAGCCGTCAACACCGTCTCCCTCGACCTCCATGCGGGCCTCGGCTTCGTGGAAGTCACGAGGGACTTCCAGGCGCCGTGGGTCAGCTTCACCGGGGGTGAAGGCGTCCTCTCCGTCTGGAGGCGGCCCGGCTTCAGCGGCAGCGCCGGGCCACGGACCGAAGCATGTCCATCCGGACCACCCCGCTGAAGGGCCGGATCACGCGCCAGTAGCGGCAGTGAGATGCGCAGGGCCTGAAGTCCTCGCTCGGCGCGGCACTGACGCGAAGCGCTCGGACGCGATCCGATCTTCAGCGTTCGTTGTTGCGGCGCGCGGCGCGCGAGCCCAGGACTGTCAATGCCCCGACGACCCGCGAGGCTGTCGAGCCCAACCGCTGCTTGGCCGCCCGACCCTCGATCGTCTCTCCAGGACCGCTGGCCGAGGGCAACAGCCTGCTGGTGACCCCCATCAGGTGAGTCGTCACTCCCGGCATGAGTCCGCGGAACCGGGTGGCGACTCGGGTCAGCGGCGTCAGCTCCACCCGAACTCTCCCGGCGAGCACGCCGTCCACGATGGCAGCGGCAGCCCGTTGGGCGTTCATCGACAGCAGGGGCAGAGAGGCGGCAGGCCCGAACCAGGCGTACTCCTTGCCCGGCTGACCGGTGAACTGTGCCCGCTCGTGGGAGCCGGTCCGCATTAGCCCTGGCACCACCGTCGTCGCGGTGATCCCCGTCCCCGACAGCTCGGCCGCCAAGCCTTCGCTAAACGCCACCGCACCCTTCTTGGCCACGGCGTACGGCCACAGGTGCGGCGGGGTCACCTCGCCACCGACGGACGTGACCGTGCCGATCCGGCCCCGACCGCGAGATCGCATCCGCTCCAGGACCGGCAGGGTCACGTTGATCGGGCCCTGCAGCATGATCCCCACCGCCTCGTCGAAGTGCTCGAAGGTCATCGCTTCCGCCGGCCCCACCTGGATCACCCCAGCGACCGTGATGAGCACCTCGATCGGACCGAGCGTTGACTCGACCTCCTCCACCAGGTGGGTGACGGCTTCCCGATCGCTCACGTCGCAGGGTCGTATCTCCACCTGTGCACCTCGGTGCACCTGCAGGATCTGTGTCCGGGCCGACTCGAGATCCGCCGGCGTGCGTGAACTGATCACGACAGGATGTCCACGCCCAACGAGCTCGTGGGCGATGAGCAGTCCCAGACCGCGGGATGCGCCCATCACGAGGGCGAGGGGCGGTCCCTCAGGATCGATGGACGTCGGCGTCTGATCAACGGACGCCCCCGACTGAACGGACGTCTGCGCCCGATCAACGAGCTCTGGAGCGGCGGGCGGCGAGGTGGGTGACGGCATACCTCGAAACTAGGCCGCAAAGGGTGGAGTTGCCCGTTGAGCGCGCCCCCTCACCCGCACCCGCCTAGTGTCGAGACATGCGAGCACTCACCTGGCAGGGCGTCGAGGACATCCGTGTGGAGACCGTCCCCGACCCCGTGATCGAGCAACCGACCGACGCCATCGTGCGCGTCACCTCAACCGCGATCTGCGGCTCCGACCTGCATCTCTACAAGGTGCTCGGCGCCTATCTGCACGAGGGCGACATCCTCGGCCACGAGTTCATGGGCATCGTCGAGGAGGTCGGCCCCGAAGCCGCTGGCCACCTCCGCGTCGGCGACCGCGTCGTCGTCCCCTTCAATATCTCCTGCGGCCACTGCTGGATGTGCGAGCGCGGCCTCTTCGCGCAGTGCGAGACGACGCAGAACACCGAGCACGGCAAGGGCGCCTCGCTCTTCGGCTACACGGACATGTATGGCGCGGTGCCGGGTGGGCAGGCCGAGTTCGTCCGGGTGCCGCAGGCTCAGTTCGGACCGGTCAAGATCCCGGATCACGGCGCGGACGAGCGCTATCTCTACCTCTCAGACATCCTCCCCACCGCGTGGCAAGGCGTGCAGTGGGCTCAGGTCCCCCCGGACGGCACCCTCGCCGTGATGGGGCTGGGACCCGTCGGCCAGCTGGCGGTCCGCTCGGCACGCCATCTGGGGCTGCGGGTCATCGGCGTCGACCTGGTCCCTGAGCGACTGGCTCTCGCCCAGGTATGGGGTGCAGAGGTGCTGGACCTGCGGGACGGGCTGAAGAATCCCGAAGACGTCGGTGACGCGATCCGCGACCTCACCGACGGCCGCGGAGCAGACGGCACCCTCGACGCGGTGGGGATGGAGGCGCACGGCAACCCCGTCAGCGAGCGGGTGATCAACGCCATCGGCAGACTGCCGGGCGTGCTCAGCCGCCCGATGATCGAGAACATGGGTATCGACCGGCTCGCAGCGCTCCACGCCTCCATCGACGCGGCCCGGCGTGGCGGCACGGTCTCGGTGAGCGGGGTCTATGGCGGGATGATCAACCCGATGCCGCTCATGGACATGTTCGACAAGGGGCTGACCCTGCGCCTGGGCCAGTGCCACGTCAAGCAGTGGACCGAGGAGCTCTTCGACCTCGTCAGCCAGGAGGAGGACATCCTCGGCCTGGAGGCGCTGGCCACGCACCGGGTCTCGCTTGAGGAGGCGCCGCAGATGTATGACGTCTTCCAGCAGAAGGAGGACGGCTGCCTCAAGGTGATCCTGCGACCCTGAGCCCCTGTCACCCCTCCGCGCCACCCGTGATGCTCGCCAGCGCCTGATCGATCTCCGCTCGGCCGGTAGGCCGAACCACCCGGTCGACTTCCTCCCCATCCCGCAGGAAGATCACCGTGGGCCACAACTTCACCCGGTAGGACCGGCCGAGCCGCCGCCCCTTGCCGTCCTCCACCGCATAGACGGGGACCTCTGGATGCTCCGCGAGCGCCGGCCCGAGATAGCGCTCGGCGCCGACGCAGTGACCGCACCAGTTGGTCCCGAACATCACCACCGCCGGGCCGGACAGGTCGTCGAGGTCGGCGCGTTCGGGCTGCTCGGTGTCGTACCTGCTCATCTGTCCAGCATGCCGGAGTGCCGAGCCTTCTGCCCGGCGACCGTGCGCCCCGCGCCCAGCCACGACCGTGCGCCCCGCGCCCAGCCACGACCGGGTGCCCTCCGCCCAGCCACGACCGTGCGCCCAGCCGCCCAGCCACCCCTGTCATCACCGCGTGGCAGGATGCCAGCGTGACCGACAGCCCCGACGAAGCAGCCCTCCTCGGCCCCGCCGAGATCCGTGAGCTCGCCGCCCGGCTCGGCATCCGCCCGACCAAGCAGTGGGGGCAGAACTTCGTCATCGACAAGGGCACCGTGCGCCGCATCGTCCGCGCCGCCGACGTCACCCCCGATGACATCGTCCTCGAGGTCGGCCCGGGCCTGGGCTCCCTCACCCTCGCCCTCCTCCCGCAGGTCCGGCAGGTCACCGCCGTCGAGATCGACCCGGCCCTGGCCGACCAGCTCCCGCGCACGGTGCGCACCCTCGCCCCGGAGCTGGCGGACCGACTGGCGGTGCGGCATACGGACGCACTGCGTGTCACCGACCTGCCCGACCCGCAGCCGACCGCCCTGGTCGCCAACCTGCCCTACAACGTCGCCGTCCCGGTCGTCCTGCACCTGCTCGCCACCATCCCCACCATCGAGAAGGTGCTCGTCATGGTCCAGCTCGAGGTCGCGGAGCGGCTGGCGGCGGGGCCGCGGAGCAAGGTCTACGGCGTCCCGAGCGTGAAGGCCGCCTGGTATGCCGAGGTGTCGGGGGCGGGGCGGATCGGCCGGAACGTCTTCTGGCCGGCCCCCAATGTCGACTCCGGCCTGGTCCGGATGGTGCGCCGCGACCCGCCCGCGACGACCGCGACACGCGAGCAGGTTTTCGCCGTGATCGACGCCGCCTTCGCGCAGCGTCGCAAGACCCTGCGCGCCGCCCTCGCGGGCTGGGCAGGGTCGGCCGCCGCGGCCGAGGAGATCCTCCGCGCGGCCGACGTCGACCCGCAGGCCCGTGGCGAGGTGCTCACCGTCACCGACTTCGCCCGCATCGCGGACGCCGCGCTCGCCCGCAGCGACGAACCCATAGGGTGACGACATGAGGTCAGCGGAACTGTCGGGCGTGGTCAGCTGCCGGGTCCCCGGCAAGATCAACCTCGACCTGTCCGTCGGCCCGCTGCGGGAGGACGGCTATCACGAGCTGTCCACGGTCTTCCACGCCGTGAGCATCTACGACCGGGTGAGCGTGCAGCCGGCGGAGAGCTGGTCGGTGCACGTCACCGGCCCGTATGCCGATCGCGTCCCCACCGACGACACCAACCTCGCGCTCGTCGCGGCCAAGACGCTCGCGCGCCGACGGCCCCGGGGGATGCGCCTCACCCCGGTCCGCATCGACATCGACAAGCAGATCCCGGTCGCCGGTGGAATGGCCGGGGGCTCCGCCGACGCCGCGGGGGCGCTCGTCGCCTGCCGCGAGCTCTGGGGCCTGGACCACGTCGAGAATGACGTCCTCGAGCAGGTCGCGGCCGGCCTCGGCTCGGACGTTCCCTTCCTGCTGCACGGCGGCACCGCTATCGGCTCGGGCCGCGGCGAACAGATCACCCCGGTCCTGGCCCGCGGCGAGCTGCACTGGGTGCTCTGGGCCGGCGAGGGGCTGGGGCTGTCCACCCCCGAGGTGTATGCCGAGTGCGACCGCCTGCGCGCCGAGTCCGGTGAGGAGGTTCCCGCCCCAGAGCCCTCCGGTGACCTGATGACCGGCCTGCGTCGGATGGACGCCGACAGCGTGGCCGAGCACCTGCGCAACGACCTGCAGGACGCCGCGATCTCGCTCCAACCGGTGCTCGCGGACGTCCTCGCGGCCGGCCTGGACCTGGGCGCGCGAGCCGGGATCGTGTCGGGTTCGGGCCCGACCGTGGCCTTCCTCGTCGGCTCCCAGACGCAGGCGATCGACCTCTCGGTGGGCCTGGCGGCCAACGGCCCGAAGGGTGACATCCTCCGGGCCATCGGGCCGGCGCCCGGAGCCCAGCTGGTCCAGACCCGGATGACGCCACCCCCCGGACCCTCGGGAGGACCAGGCGGACCCGGCGGGCCAGGCGCGGGCGGACCAGGGAGCTCAGGCCACGACCCGAAGGTGGGGTCCGTTCCAGGCCCCACCGGACCCACAGGGCCGGTGCCCGGCTGATGGCCGGGCCCCCTCCCGCTCTCGTCGTCCTCGACAACGCCCGCCTCCTCGCCGGCACCCAGGTCCTGCTCGACGACGTCTCGACGGGTGTCCTCGACGGCGACCGGATCGGGGTCGTGGGCCGCAATGGCGGCGGCAAGACCAGCCTGCTCGGCGCCCTCGTGGGGGAGCGCACCCTCGACTCTGGCCGCGTCCTGCGGACCGGCGGCGTCACCATCGGCATGCTCGGGCAGACCGACCGCCTCGACCCCTCCTCGACCGTGCGCGAGGTCGTCCTGGGCGACCTCGACGAGCACGAATGGGCCGGGGAGGCCCGGATCCGACAGATCCTCGACGGCCTCCTCGGCGGTACCGATGCTCAGGCGGTCGGGGGCTGGGAGCGCGAGGTCGGGCCGATGTCCGGTGGCGAGCGCCGCCGCCTCGCGCTGGCCGCGCTGCTCGTGCAGGACCCCGACCTGCTCGTCCTCGACGAGCCGACCAACCACCTGGACGTCGAAGGTGTCGCCTGGCTCGCGGCATACCTGGCCGGGCCGCGGAGCACCCCCGGCAAGGCGCTCGTGGTGGTGACCCACGACCGGTGGTTCCTGGACGAGGTCGCGACGAAGACCTGGGAGGTCGCGGACGGCTACGTGCACGCCTACGAGGGCGGCTATGCCGCCTACGTGCTCGCCAAGGTCGAGCGTCAGCGCGTCGCCCGCGTCACCGAGGAACGCCGAGCCAACCTCGCCCGCAAGGAGCTCGCCTGGCTGCGTCGCGGCGCGCCCGCCCGCACCAGCAAGCCGCGCTTCCGGATCGAGGCGGCGAACGCGCTGATCGCCGGCGAGCCGCCGCCCCGCGACACCGTCGAGCTGGTCCGCTTCGCCACCACCAGGCTGGGCAAGGACGTCTTCGACCTGCTCGATGCGACCGTGAAAGTGGGGGACCGCACCCTTCTGGAGCGGGTGACCTGGCGGCTCGGGCCGGGCGATCGCTACGGGATCGTGGGCGTCAACGGCGCCGGCAAGTCGACCTTGCTGCGTGTCCTTGAGGGCCGCCACCCGCTCGCCGCGGGCAAGCTCAAGACGGGGCGCACCGTCCGTATGGCGACGCTCACCCAGGAGCTTCGCGAGCTCGACCGGGTGGCCGGCTGGAGCGTGATCGATGCGATCACCGAGGTGCGCTCGTTCACGATGATCGGCGGCAAGGAGGTGTCCGCGAGCTCGCTCGCCCAGCGCCTCGGCTTCTCCGGCGGGCGGCAGCAGTCGCGGGTGGGGGACCTGTCCGGTGGCGAACGGCGGCGGCTGCAGTTCGTCCGGCTGCTGATGGATGAGCCCAATGTGCTGATGCTCGATGAGCCGACCAACGACCTGGACATCGACACCCTGACCGCGATGGAGGACGTGCTCGACGGGTGGGCCGGGACGTTGATCGTGGTCTCGCACGACCGGTATCTCCTGGAGCGGATGACCGACCAACAGGTGGCGCTGCTGGGTGATGGTGACCTGCGCGATCTGCCGGGCGGGGTGGAGCAGTATCTCGAGCTGCGCGCGCGGATGGGGGAGGGCAGCAGGGGTGGCGACGGCAGCAGGGGTGGCGACGGCAGCAGCGCTGCGTCTGCCCCGGCGGCCTCGTCCTACTCCGCCGCAGAGGTACGCGAGGCCCGCAAGACCTTGGCGAGGGTGGAGAAAGCGCTGGACAAACTGCATACCCGGGAGGCGACGCTCCACGAGGAGATGGCGACCGCGGCGACCGACCCTGACCGGCTCGCCACCCTCACCGACCAGCTCGCCGAGCTGACCGCGCAGGAGGAAGAGCTCGAGGTCGAGTGGCTGGAGGCGTCGGAGATCGCCGAGGGCTGATCCCTCCCGCGACTCACCCGGGACGGACTGGCTGAGTCGTACCCGGGCGCGGCTGAGCCGGTCAGGTCGGGCGTGTCGCCGGGACGAGTTGCTGGGCTCGGTCAAGGTGTCTCGACGTCGACAATCTTGACGGCCTAGGCTGGGCGGGTGAGTGACCGGAGCCATGACGACGTCGAGGGCATCGTCGCCGCGTGGCGTCGCGAGCGCCCCGACCTCGATGTCGCGCCCCTCGAGGTTCTCTCGCGGGTATCCCGGTTGGCCCGCCATCTCGATCTCGCCCGGCGACAGGCGTTCTCGGCGCAGGGGATCGAGACCTGGGAGTTCGATGTGCTCTCGGCGCTGCGGCGCTCGGGGGACCCCTACCAGCTCACGCCCGGCGACCTGCTGCGTCAGACGCTGGTGACCAGCGGCACGATGACCAACCGCATCGACCGGCTGGCCGCCCGGGGGTTGGTGACCAGGGAGACCTCGCCGAGCGACCGGCGGGCGGTGCTGGTGACCCTGACCGACACCGGGCGCGAGGTGACCGATCAGGCGCTGGAGGCGCTGCTCGTGGGCGAGCGACGGCTGCTCGCCGGGCTGGCGCCGGAGGACCAGGAGGGGCTGGCGGCCTATCTGAAGGCGCTGCTCGTGGACTTCGAGAACTGACGCCGAAAGCGCTGCTCCTCGACGTCGAGTACTGACGCTGGGACAGCTCCCCGGGTAGGAATCGAACCTACGTCGCTAATCCTGATTCAAAGTCAGGCGGCCCCTACCAGCAGAGCAACCGGGGAAGGTCCGCGTGACCCACATCGGCCCTCCAGGGGAGGGCCCGCAGGTGCACACAGGTGTCCAGGCGGACCCCACAAGCCTAGGCCACGAGCAGGGGTGGGCAGGCCCATTGCCTCGGGAGGTGGCTGCGACCAGAACTCGCGACCCGGCTCAGAGCGTGCGCAGGGTGGGCTTGGACTCCATGCCGGCGAGGCCGTTCCAGGCCAGGTTCACCAGGTGGGCGGCGACATCCTGCTTCTTCATCCGCCGGGAGTCGAGCCACCAGCCACCCGGGATCGCCACCATCCCGACCAACATCTGGGCATACAGCGGCGCGGTCTTCGGGTCCAGCCGCCTTCGCTTGAACTCGGCGGCGAGGATGTGCTCGACCTGGCTGGCGATGTCGCTGATCAGGCTGGCGAAGGAGCCCGTCGACTGCCCGGGTGGGCTGTCCCGCACCAGGATCCGGAAGCCGTCGGTCGAGGTCTCGATGTAGTCCAGCAGGGCCATCGCGGCCGCCTCAAGGAGGGCCCGCGCGTTGCCCTCGTGCTGCTGCAGGGCCGCCGTGATCTGGCCCAGCAGGGCCTGGATCTCGCGGTCCACCACCACGGCGTAGAGCCCTTCCTTGCCTCCGAAGTGCTCATAGATCACCGGCTTGGAGACCCCGGCGGTGGCCGCGATCTCCTCCACCGTGGTCCCCTCGAACCCGCGCTCGGCGAAGAGTGCCCGCCCCACGGAGACCAGTTGCTGGCGCCGCTGCGGGCCCGTCATCCGGTTGCGGGGCGGGGGCTTGGAGGTGGTGGGGCTCACCCCTCCATCATGCCAAGTAGAGTCAGGGGCGTGACGACCCATCACCCATCAGCCGTCATCATCCTCGCCGCCGGGCAGGGCACCAGGATGAAGAGCACCATTCCCAAGGTCCTGCACCGCATCGGCGGCCGCACCCTCGTCGGGCACGCCCTGAAGGCCGCACGTGGCGTCAGCCCCACCCACCTCGCCGTCGTGGTCCGCCACGAGCGCGAGCGGGTGGCCGCGCACGTGGCGGAGGTCGACCCAGGGGCGATCATCGCCGACCAGGACGAGATCCCTGGCACCGGCCGCGCCTGCGAGTGTGGCCTGGACGCCCTGCCTGCGGACCTCACCGGCACGGTGCTGGTCACCATGGGCGACGTCCCGCTACTCACGCAGGACACGCTCGCCGAGCTGACCCGGGTGCACGAGGAGGCCGGCGCCGCCGTCACCCTGCTCTCCGCCGTCGTCGAGGACGCGGGCAGCTATGGCCGGGTGGTCCGCGACGAGTCCGGCGCGCTGCTCCAGATCATGGAGTTCAAGGACGCCAAGCGGCACCAGGAGGCGGGCGATGAGTTCGCGCACGTGGTCGGGATCACCGAGTACAACTCCGGCATCTATGCCTTCGACGCCCAGGTCCTGCGTCGCGCCCTGTCCCAGGTCGGTATGTCGAATGCCCAGGGCGAGAAGTACCTCACCGACGTCATCGCGGCGGCTCGGGAGGAGGGCCGGGTCGTGCAGGCCCACCCGCTCGCGGACCTGTGGCAGACCGAGGGGGTCAACGACAAGTCGCAGCTGGCCACACTCGGCAAGGAGCTCAACCGCCGCGTGGTCGACCAGCACATGAAGGCCGGCGTCATCGTCGTCGACCCGGACACCACCTGGATCGACGACGCCGTGTCGATCGGCCAGGACACCGTGATCCGCCCCAACACCCAGATCCTGGGCGCCACCACCATCGGCGCGGACGCCATCATCGGACCGGACACCACGCTCACCGACACCGAGGTGGGGGACGGCGCAAGCGTGGTTCGCACCCAGGCCGAGAGCGCCGAGATCGGGCCGCGAGCGAGCGTGGGCCCGTTCTCCTACCTGCGCCCGGGCACGGTGCTGGGAGAGGGCGGCAAGATCGGCGGCTTCGTCGAGACCAAGAACGCCCAGATCGGCGCCGGCGCCAAGGTGCCGCACCTGACCTACTGCGGTGACGCCACGATCGGGGAGGGCGCCAACATCGGTGCCGGCACGATCTTCGCCAACTATGACGGGGTGGCCAAGCACCACACCCATGTGGGGCGGCACAGCTTCGTCGGGTCCGACTCGGTGCTGATCGCGCCGGTCGACATCGGTGACGGCGCCTACGTGGCGGCCGGTTCGGCGATCGAGGGCACCGTCGAGCCCGGCCAGATCGCGGTCGCCCGCGGCCGCCAGCGCAATATCGACGGCTGGGTGGACCGCCGCCGCTCCGGCACCCCCACCGCCGATGCTGCCGAGGCCGCCCGGGCCTCCGGGAGCCGACACACGCAGGATGCGCCGGCCACACGGCATACGGGAGCCTCGAACCCGACCTCCGACCCCTCGTCGACCCAGGAGAGCTGATGACCGGCATCCACCGGACCACGGAGAAGAACATGATGGTCTTCTCCGGCCGCGCGCACCCCGAGCTGGCGGAGGAGGTGGCCGAGAATCTCGGGACCGACCTGGTGCCGATGCAGGCCTACGACTTCGCCAACAGCGAGACTTACGTGCGCTTCGATGAATCGGTGCGTGGCTGTGACGCCTTCGTCATCCAGAGCCACGTCGCCCCCGTCAACCAGTGGATCATGGAGCACCTGATCATGGTCGACGCGCTCAAGCGCGGCTCGGCCAAGCGGATCACCGTGGTGCTGCCCTTCTACGGCTATGCCCGCCAGGACAAGAAGCACCGCGGGCGCGAGCCGATCTCCGCGCGGCTGATCGCGGACATGTACAAGACCGCCGGTGCCGACCGCCTGCTCGCCGTCGACCTGCACACCGCCCAGATCCAGGGCTTCTTCGACGGCCCGGTGGACCACCTGATGGCCACGCCGATCCTGACCGACTACGTCAAGGAGAAGTACGGGGACCAGCCGTTGGCCGTCGTCTCCCCCGACGCGGGCCGGATCAAGGTCGCGGAGTGGTGGAGCAACAAGCTCGGTGGCGCGCCGCTGGCCTTCATCCACAAGACCCGCGACACCAGCCGCCCCAACCAGTCCGTCGCCAACCGGGTCGTCGGTGAGGTCGAGGGCCGGCTGTGCATCCTCGTCGACGACATGATCGACTCCGGCGGCACGATCTGCCACGCGGCCGATGCCCTGATGAAGGACGGTGCCAAGGGCGTGGTCATCGCCGCGACCCACCCGATCTTCTCGGGGCCGGCGGTCGAGCGGTTGCGTGACTCCGTGGCCCAGGAGGTGGTGGTGACCAACACGCTGCCGCTGACCGAGGAGGCCGCGCAGCTGGACAAGATCACCCAGCTCTCGATCGCGCCGCTGGTGAGCCGGGCGATCCGGGAGGTCTTCGAGGACGGATCGGTGACGAGCATGTTCGAGGGCCGGGCGTAGCAGGCGGTTCGGTGCGGCCGGGCGTAGCAGGCGGTTGCGTCTGGAAGGGCAGGAGTGTGCTCTCCTCCTGATTTTTGCTGGCCAGCCCGCTGTGGCTAGACTGCTCGGGTTGCCTCGGCGAGGGACTCCGCACGGAAGCGGGTCCGTGATTCGACGAAGCGCGTCGCCCCCGCCCGGCGAGCATGTCGGGCGAGTCCTGACGCCTCCGCGTTCGACCCACCGTGCCGTGTCCCGCGTCGAGGCCCCGCTCCTGACCATCCGTGATCCAGAAGAAGAAGGCCTTTCGCATGTCCGACCAGCTCAAGATCTCCGCCGAGAAGCGCACCGAGTTCGGCAAGGGCGCTGCCCGCCGCATCCGTCGCGCCGACAAGGTCCCCGCCGTGCTCTACGGCCACGGCACCGACCCGATCCACCTGTCCCTGCCGGGTCACGAGACCCTGCTGGCGCTGCGCCACACCAACGCGGTCCTCACCCTGGACGTCGAGGGCGAGGAGCACCTGGCCCTGGCCAAGGACGTCCAGCGTGACCCCGTCAAGCGCTTCATCGAGCACGTCGACCTCGTCATCGTCCGCAAGGGCGAGAAGGTCACCGTCGACGTCTCCGTCCACGTCGAGGGCGAGGCCGCCCCGGAGACCGTCGTCACCACCGACCACTCCGAGCTGACCGTCGAGGCCGAGGCCACCAACATCCCGGAGAGCTTCACCGTCTCGGTCGAGGGTCTCGAGGCCGGCACCCAGATCCTGGCCGGCGAGGTCGAGCTGCCCGCGGGTGTCACCCTGGTCACCGACCCGGAGGCGCTGGTCGTCAACGTCACCCAGGCCATCTCCGAGGACGCCCTGGAGGCCGAGCTCGCCGAGGCTGAGGCCGAGGCCGGCATCGAGCAGGACGAGCCGGAGGACGCCGACGGCGAGGCTGCCGAGGGCGAGGCCGAGGAGGCTAGCGACGGCGAGGCTGCCGAGGGCGAGTCCTCAGAGGACTGAGGTCCCCGGGTCCACCCGGACCGATGAACAATCGTGGCCGTGCCGCGCGGGATGCCCGCCGGCACGGCCACGCTCGTCTGTGGTGACGGCATACGGGACGGGATCTCGGGGGTGGGTACGCACCCCGGCGCGCACCCCCACGGGCCCGGACCACAGACCTGACGACGAGTCGGACCACGACAGATGCACGCACGAGCCCGCGAGGACGAGGTGGAGGACATGGACAGCGCGCCCTGGTTGGTGGTGGGACTCGGCAACCCCGGACCGAAGTACGCCGGCCACCGTCACAACATCGGTGCCATGGTGCTCGACGAGCTCGCCCAGCGGGCGGGAACCGGTCTGCGACAGCACAAGTCGGCCCAGGCGTGGGCCGCGGAGGTGCGGCTCGGGACCGCGGCGGGTGGTCTGCCGGGCCCGCGTGCGGTCCTGGCCCGGCCGATGACCTACATGAACCTGTCCGGGGGGCCGGTGGCGGGTCTGGCGAAGTTCTACAAGATCCCGATCGAGCAGGTCGTCGTCGTCCACGACGAGCTGGACATCGACCCGGGCAAGGTGCGGCTCAAGCGTGGCGGTGGCGAGGGCGGCCACAACGGGCTGCGCTCGATCAGCCAGTCGCTGGGGAGCAAGGACTACCTGCGCGTGCGGCTGGGGATCGGTCGCCCGCCCGGCCGCCAGGACCCGGCAGACTACGTCCTCTCGGACTTCCCTGCGCGGGACCGGGAGGAGACCGCCCTGCTCATCGACGACGGCGCGGACGCCGTGGTCGACCTGGCACAGCTGGGGCTGGAGCCGACCCAGCAGCGCTACCACGTGCGCTGAGGGGTGCTGGCGCGGGGCCGCGCCTTCTCACTGCTCGGCCTGCGACCGCAGATGTATGCCGACGGTCTCCAACGGGAGCACCGCACCTTCAGGTCGCCCCGAGTCCAGCGCGGACCGGGCCCGTGCGAGCAGCTCGGTGACGGTCCTGGTGACGTCGGCTGGGAGCTGGGCGCGGTCGGCGGCGGCGGTGAGGGCCACCAGGCGGTCCGGGACCAGGTCCACCTGCCGGCGGAGGTCGGTCAACTCCTCGCCCAGGCCGTCGAGGACCTTCTGGGATCGGGTGGTGAGATCAAGAGCCGTCCCGAGCTGGTCTCGAGCCTGCGTGGCCGGCACCAACCATCGGAGGTCATCGCTGGGTCCGCTCGCGGTCTCGCTGCGCAGCCGGTGGGCGCGCAGCGAATCCTCCCGCGCCGCGGACAACCGGTCGCGCAGCCGATCCACGAGCGAGGGCTGGAACTCCGCCTCTGCGAAACTCACCTCGAGCTCTGCCTCGTCCAGCGCCTGGTCGGTCGCGACCGCGGCAGCGCCATAGAGGCGTGCCAGCATCGTTGCCTCCTCCAGCGCCCGTTCCTCGGCAGCCCGTCGGCGGGAGCGCATGAGCCAGGCCATCACCCCGATCCCGATCAGCAGGGCCGCAGACCCCAGGCCGAGGCCCCACAGCGCAGCGCGGGTCGACCGGCCGGCCGGGTCGCTCCACGGTCCGTCCGTCAGGCCCTCGGCGACGGTCAGCACGGCGGAATCGAGCTGCCCCTGGCCGAGCTCGGTCTCGGCCTGGCTGCGCAAGCCCGACACCGTGGAAGGCGACAGTCCGGTCCCGGACGGGACGCGCAGTTCCAGTGATCGCTCCTGGGTGGCCACCGCGAGCAGGAGGTCCTGATCGCCCAGGTCCGAGAGGTCGGCGGTCCGCTCGGCCCACTCCTGGGCCGAGTGGCCCCCGAAGTCGTCGACGACCACGACGAAGAGCTGGAGCCCGCGTTCCCGGACCAGGCGGTCTTGCAGGGTCTCCAGCGCGGCGGTGTCCTCGAGTGCTCCCCGGCCGTCGACCAGCTCGGTGGGCAGATCCAGGGGTTGCTCTGCTGTGGCCGGTCGGGCGAGGATCGCGGCGATCAGCGCGCCGGCCAGCAGGAGCAGGGACATCCGGATGATCAGGACTATCCGGGGGATCCGGGCGATCCGGGGGATCGGCGCCGGGTCGCCATGGGGGAGCGTGCGGCCACGGCGCGTGGTGAGCCCCCGCGAACCGCCTGATCGACGTGCCATCGCACCCGATCTCAGTGCCCACATCAGAACCGGCCACCCCCGGAGCTCGAGCTGGAGCCACCGCCCCCGCCACCGGAGGAGGAGCCGGAGGAGGAGGACCTGGACCGTCGAGCGGCAGCGATGCGCCGCTCCAGGTTGGTCCAGGGGAGGTTGAGCTGGTGCAGGGTCGCGGCCAGCTGGCCGAGGGACTCCAGGCGGTCCTCGGGCGAGATGTCGCGGTCGGGCTCGTGCGTGATCCCCTGGGTGGCGCGGGCGAGTGCCTGCTCCCACGGGGCGATGTCGAGCGAGCGCCAGCGATCTCGCTCCCTGACGGCTCGCGAGGAGCGGATCAGCCGGGGGCGCTTGGCCAGCAAGCGCTCGGCCTCCTCGATCACTCCCCGGAGGCGCTCGCGTCCCTCGTCCACCGGGACGAGCGCGGCACGTTCCACCCCGTCCGGGTCCGCGAGCCGGTCCAGATCGGCCAGGGCCTCCGCGAGGTTCTCGCGTGAGCGGCGCCAGAAGGCTCCGGCGTTGCCCGGCTGGCTGGTGGCCAGCGGCCGGGCGCGCTCGAGGGCCTCCTGCGAGGACTCCAGCCTCGTCCCGGCCGAGCCGGCGAGGGCGAGCAGGCGCTGCTGGAGCCAGAGCGGTCGCTGGGCGGAGCTGGCGTCGGTGAGCGACCGCAGGTCGGTGGCCCGGACCTGAGCGTCCGCCAGGGCCTGGGCCTGGTCGTCCAGCAGGGTCGGCTCGCCGCGGAGCTGTCGGGCATCGCGAAGCCGCTCGAGTTCGGCATCGATGATGAACTGCGCATAGTCGGCCGACTCCTCGGCGCTGCGCAGCGCGCGTTCCGCGGTCCGGAACTGAGCTGTCACCGGGGGGCGGCGGCCCGGTTCCGACGGCACCTCAGCGAGGTGGCGATGCAGATCGTCCGCGTGTCGGGCGGCTTCCTGGGTCTGGTTGCGCAGTCGCTCTACGTCCCCCCGGCTCAGGTCCGCCTCCGCGAAGGCCTGCTCCTGGCGCAGCGCGTCGAGTTGCTCGTCCAGCCGGACCACGCGACCAGCCAAGGTCTGACGTTCCGCCAGCAGGGTGCTCTCGCGCTTGCGACGGGATCGGCGGTCCCACCGCCAGACCCATCCCCACCCGCCGCCGACCACGCCCAGCACGCCTGCCCAGATCCCGCCGAAGAGCAGCCACGGGAAGCGCACGTCCAGGCCCTCGGCCGCCGCCACACCCGCTTGCGCCCATTCGCCATCTCGCAGGTGCGGCTGGACATCACGGGTCATCACCGAGGTGACGTCCTCGGCGGAGAGCTCGGTCTGCTCCATGTAGCCGTAGCGCCGACTCTCCACCGCCACGGCCAGCAGGACGTCGCCCTCTCCCAGCCCGGCACGGGAGAAGGTCTCCTCGGCCCAGGCCTGCCCGTCCCAGCTGTCGAAGGTCCGGGTGTACACGACATACAGGTCGATGCCCCTCGCTTCACGCAGGTCGCGGATCGCGTCCTCGAGCGACTCCCGCTCCTGCGCCGTCAGCACGCCGCTGTCGTCGGTGACGGCGTCGAGGACATACCGTGGCGGCTCGGCGGCGAACCCGCCGGTGACGGCGTCGCTGGCGATCCCCTGGGCGGCGCTGCCGACACCCTGCGCCGGGCTGCCGAGCCCGGGCGTCACGAGCATGACGGCGAGCAGCATCAGGAGAAATCTCACCGACGTCGGCAGATAGGTCATACAACGTCCCCCTCGCATGGTGACGGGCGGGGCGATCACCGCCCCGCCCGTGCTCCGGTGCCGTGGATCAGCCCTGGTCTCCCTTGAGCTGACGCAGCCGCGCCTCGATCTCGGCCTGGTCGCTGCTCGCCTCCAGCTCGGCGAACTGGTCCTCGAGCCGGGCCGAGGAGGCCTCCGCGCGACCCTGGACGACCGCCTCCTGCCGGCGGATGCTGTCCTCCCACCGGGCGATGTCACTGCTGGGGTCCATCACGTCGATGGAGGACATGGCGTCCTGCACCTTGCTCTGCGCCTCGACGCTGCGGGCGCGGGCGACGAGGGTGTTGCGGCGGGACTTCAGGTCCTCCAGCTTGGTCTTCATCTGGATGAGACCGTCCTTGAGCTGCTCGACGGTCGCGTTCTGCTGGGCGATCGCCGGCTCAGAGCTCTTGATGTCGTTCTCGTGCTGGATCTGGCGGCCGATGGCCACCCGGGCGAGGTCGTCGAACCGGTAGGCGCCGTCGGGGTCGCCGCCCTCGCGCATCTCGTCGGCCTTGCTCGAGGCCGCGGACGCCTTGCGGCCCCATTCGGCAGCCGCGTCGCGGTCGGCCTGCAGGTCGGACTCGGCCATTCGCACGTTGGCGATGGTCTGGGCGACCGCCTCCTCGGCCTCGGCGATCGAGTTGGTGTAGTCCCGGATCAGCTGGTCGAGCATCTTCTCCGGGTCCTCGGCGCGGTCCAGCAGCGAGTTGATGTTGGCACGGGCCAACTGGCTGATACGGCCGAGGATGGTCTGCTTCTGGGTCATGCCGGTTCCTTTCGTGGGCCGCCGGGTGGCGGTGCTTCGAGGGTCGGTGTCAGGTTGTGGTGCGTTCAGGTCGGCTCAGGTCCCGTATGGCGTGTCCCACCAGGGCCGCCCCATGCGCGTCCGGTGGCGGCTGAGATGGGCAGACTGCGCGTCCGGTGGGGCAGATGGCCGACCTGGCGCGCGTCCGGTGGGGGAGATTCGAGACATGGCGCGCGTCCGGTCAGAAACGGCCGCCGCTGAAGCTGCCACCGCCGCCTCCTCCGCCGAACGATCCGCCGCCACCGCCGCCGCCGCCGAAGCCACCGCCGCCGCCGAAGGAACCGCCGCCGCCCCAGCCGCCGCTGTGCCGGTGCCCGCCGCTGTTGCCGCCGCCGAGCAGGATGCCCCCGAGGATCACCGACCACGGGTCGATGCCGGCGCTGCGGTTGCCGCCGCCACCTCCGAAGCCGCCTCCGCCGCCGGAGCCGCCCCAGCTGTTCAGGTCGTTGCGGGCCTCGGCCAGCGCCTGCTCGCCCAGCTGTTCGGCGCGGGTCAGCAGGCCCATCGCCGAGCCCGGGTCCTGCTGGGCTGCGGACTGGGCCTCGTCGAAGACGCGCAACGCCTCGGAGATCCGGGTGCGGGCGCCGCTGCTCACCGCGCCGCGGCGGGTGGAGATCGTCTCGTCGATGCTGCGCAGGCGGGCACCGACCCGGCTGACCCGCTGGGCGAAGTTCTCGCGCATCTTGCTCAGGTGCGCCTCCGCCTCGCGCATGGGGGCCAGGAGCGTGTCGAGCTGGTGCTCGGCGGCGTCCAGGTCGGCCAGCGCCTTGAGGGGGTCACCGCCGGACTGCGCGGACTGGGCCTGCTCGAGCGCGGAGCGTGCCCGCTGGACCGCCTGCTGCACCGCCGGCTCCTTGGGGGCCAGGCGTTGGGCGTCCTGCAGGTCCGAGCTGATCGAGGCGACCCGACGGGTCAACTCCTCGGTCGAGTTGGCCAGGTCGTCGCCGGCGCGGGAGATCTGGTCGAGCAGGGTCGCGGCCTGCCCGATCGACTCCTCGGCAGCACGAGCGGCGGCCACCGCCGACGGTCGGTCGTCCCGCTCCACGCTCTGCTGCCCAGCCGTGACGAAGCCGTCGGCCGAGTCCAGCAGGTTGGTGATCTGGGAGAGGTGCTCGCGGACGGTGGTGAGCGCTTCCTTGGGGTAGCGGGCGGCCAGGCCCTTGACCTCATGCTCGGCGGCCGGGACCCGCTGGCGGGTCTCCCGGGCCCGCGTCTCCAGCTCGCGGAGGAACTCCGGCGCCCGGTCCTGCAGCGAGCGCAGGGTCGCGAACTCCTGGGTGTGCTCATCCAGGGTGCGACGCGAGGTGCCGGTCAGCTCCAGGATCCGGGCCAGCATGCCGCGCTGGATGTGCTCGGGCTCGGGGCGGTCGTCATCGAGCTGCTGGCGCAGCGAGAATGCCTCCTTGGCCGACTTTCGCGCCTGTTCCAACACCTGGCGGAAGTCCTGGGTGCGCTGGGTGCCGAACTGCGCCTCCGCAAAGGCCAGCTCCTCCTCCGCGGAGCGCAGCGCGTTGTCCATCCCCACCAGGGCCTCGGCGCCTTGGCGACGCAGGTCTTCGATCGAGACTGCCTCGGTGTTGCCCGCGGAGCGTCCGCCGCTCCCGCCCCCACCGGCCTGCCGACGGCGGCGGGACATCGAGGTGATGATCCCGCTGCCGGCGAAGAGCAGCACCGGAACGCCGAAAAACAGCAAGGGGAAGCCGGTCCCGACGCCGCTGCTCGAGCGTGGCTGGGCGGGGCCGGGGTCGTAGGTCGTGCCCCCGGGGACGCCCGATCCGGATCCGGTGTCCTGCCCCCCGCCAGAGCCGGAATACTCACGCTCCAGGCCGGACACGGTGGCTGAGACCGCACCCGCCCAGTCGCCCGAGCGCAGCGCAGGCTGGATGTCGTTGAGCTCAATGCTCTGGGTGGCGCCGTCCGGCAGCACGCTCCCGGCGTCGCCGAAGCCGTAGAGCCGATCGTCCAGCGCGACGGCGAGCAGCAGGTCACCGGTCCCCATCCGGGAGGCCTCAGAGGTCAGCCGCGTCCAGGTCTCGCCGTCGACCGACGCGCCGTCGGCGTCCTCGAAGGTGTCCACGAAGGCCACGGTGAGCGACAGCCCCGTCTGGTCACGCAACTGGTCGATCTCGTCCTGGGCCTGCTGCTCCTCCTGGGAGGTCAGGGCGTCAGCCGGGTCATAGACCGCTTCCTGCAGCTGCGCCGGCTCCTCGGCCTGGGCGGCCACCGGCGCGAGCAGCGCGCCGACCCCCATGGCCACGGCGGTCGCGACGGCCTGCCAGCAACCGTGTCGGGTGTTGCGAGCACGAGTCTTCACGTGTGCGATCCTCCCTGACCTGCGCCGGTCCCGTCCACCGGACCGTCCGCGGCCAAGCATGGCACGGCACGCGCCTAGACTTTCCCTGCCCCCTCTTGCGCTGCACTCCTGCACTGCACGAGGCACCTGCCCTGACGACCCTGTCTCGACAGCTCGACCCTGCACTGACGACCCTGCCCTCACACCCTGCACTGACGACCCTGCCCTCACGCCCCTGCCGAGGAATCCCCCATGCATCTTGCCCCGCTCGTCGACCTGCTCCGCGCCGACCCGGCCGTGCGCCGGGTGCTCGAGCGTGCCCGCGCGGGCGACCCGGCGGTCGAGGTCTCGGTCGCGGCCGGTGCCCACCCCGCCCTGGTGGCCGCGCTCGCCGCCGCTGACCAGGCACCGGTCCTGGCGGTCACCGCCACCGGGCGCGAGGCCGATGACCTCGTGGCCACCCTGGGGGAGCTGCTGCCCGACGCCGGGGCCGGGGTGGCTCCGTTCCCGAGCTGGGAGACGCTCCCGCACGAGCGCCTGAGCCCCCGCTCGGACACCGTCGGTCGTCGGTTGGCGACGCTGCGCCGCCTCGCGCACCCCGACCCCGCCGATGCCCAGGCCGGGCCGGTGCAGGTCGTGGTCGCCTCGGTCCGGGCGCTGCTCCAGCCGATCGTCAAGGGCCTGGGCGAGCTCCGCCCGGTCCGGTTGCAGGCGGGGGAGGAGCACCCGCTCACCGAGGTGGTCCAGGCTCTCGTCGACGCCGCCTACAGCCGCACCGACATGGTCGAGCGGCGCGGTGAGTTCGCCGTCCGCGGCGGCATCCTCGACGTCTTCCCGCCGACCGAGGAGCACCCGGTCCGGATCGAGTTCTGGGGCGACACCGTCGAGGAGGTCCGCTGGTTCAAGGTCGCCGACCAGCGCTCGCTGGAGATCGCCGATCACGGCCTCTACGCGCCACCCTGCCGGGAGGTGCTGATCACCGACGCCGTGCGCGAGCGGGCGGCCGAGCTGGTCGGCACCCTGCCGGGGGCCGCGGAGATGCTCGGCAAGATCGCCGAGGGCATCGCCGTGGAGGGTATGGAGTCGCTCGCCCCGGTCCTCGTCGACGGCATGGAGACCCTGGTCGACGTGCTCCCGCAGGCTTCCCGGATCGTGGTCCTCGATCCCGAGCGGGTCCGGACTCGCGCTCACGACCTCGTCGCCACCTCCGAGGAATTCCTCCAGGCCAGTTGGGCGGCCGCGGCCACCGCCGACGGGGCAGCGCCCATCGACCTGCAGCAGGCACTCGGCACCGCCTCGTCC
Organism: Ornithinimicrobium pulveris; assembly: GCF_050261105.1. Classification (GTDB taxonomy): domain Bacteria; phylum Actinomycetota; class Actinomycetes; order Actinomycetales; family Dermatophilaceae; genus Ornithinicoccus. The sequence continues at coordinate 668,904 of NZ_CP189837.1, forward strand.
TGGTCGCTGGCCGACATGCGCTCGCACACCCTGACCACCGGCCGACCCTGGTGGTCGCTGACCGCCTTCCTCGCCGACGAGGAATTGCTTGCCGATGAGGAATCGCTCGCCGACGACGAGGTGATCACGCACGTCGTCCCCAGCACGTCGGTCGAGGCCTACCGAGGCGACCGCGAGGCCATCCTGCGCGACCTGCGCGCCTGGCTGGACGAAGGGCGGCGAGTCTTGGTCAGCCCGGACGGCGCCGGTATGGCCAGGCGGGTGGCCGAGATCCTGGGGGAGAACGACATACCTCATCGGTTGTCCGTGCCATTGCCGCCGGTGACCGGCGAGGATGCCGCGCAGATCCTCGATCCCAGCCTGGTCACGGTGACCACCGGGGTGGTCGGGCGCGGTTTTGTGCTCACCGACACCGGCCTCGTCGTGGTCGGCGAGACCGACCTGACCGGCCAGCACACGACCGGCGGCTCGACGCGCGACATGCGCATGATGCCCTCGCGGCGGCGCCAGCAGGTCGACCCGCTCGCGCTCCGCCCGGGCGACTACGTCGTGCACGAGCAGCACGGTGTCGGCCGGTTCGTGGAGATGGCCCAGCGCACCGTCCAGGGGGCGACGCGGGAGTATGTCGTGCTCGAGTACGCCTCCTCCAAGCCGCGCGGCCACAAGCAGCCCGACCGCCTCTACCTGCCGACCGACCAGCTGGACCAGCTGACCAAGTACGTCGGCGGTGAGGCCCCCACGCTCAACCGGCTCGGCGGCTCGGACTGGCAGAAGACCAAGAGCCGTGCCCGCCGGCACGTCAAACAGATCGCCGCCGAGCTGATCCGCCTCTACTCGGCCCGGATGGCCAGCTCTGGCCACGCCTTCGCTCCCGACAGCCCGTGGCAGCGCGAGCTGGAGGACGCCTTCGCCTTCGCCGAGACCCCGGACCAGCTGTCCTCGATCGATGAGGTCAAGGCGGACATGGAGAAGGGGGTCCCGATGGACCGCCTGATCTGCGGCGACGTCGGTTACGGCAAGACCGAGATCGCGGTGCGGGCCGCCTTCAAGGCGATCCAGGACGGCAAGCAGGTGGCGGTCCTGGTGCCGACAACGCTGCTGGTCCAGCAGCACTACCAGACCTTCTCCGAGCGCTACGGCCAGTTCCCGGTCACCGTGCGCGCCCTGTCCCGCTTCCAGTCCGACAAGGACGCCAAGGAGACGATCGCCGGGCTGGCCGACGGCTCGGTCGACCTGGTGATCGGCACCCACCGGCTCTTCGGCAACACGGTGCGCTTCAAGGATCTTGGTCTGGTCGTGATCGATGAGGAGCAGCGCTTCGGCGTCGAGCACAAGGAGCAGCTCAAGGCCCTGCGCACCAATGTCGACGTGCTCGCGATGTCCGCGACGCCGATCCCGCGGACCTTGGAGATGGCGGTCACCGGGATCCGGGAGATGTCGACGCTGGCCACCCCCCCGGAGGAGCGGCACCCGGTGCTGACCTTCGTCGGTGGCTATGACGAGAAGCAGATCGGCGCCGCCATCCGGCGTGAGCTGCTGCGCGAGGGCCAGGTCTTCTACGTGCACAACAAGGTCGGCTCGATCGAGAAGGCCGCCTCCCGCCTGCGCGATCTCGTGCCCGAGGCACGGATCGAGACCGCCCATGGGCAGATGGGAGAGCAGCGCCTGGAGAAGGTCGTCGTCGACTTCTGGGAGCGCAAGTTCGACGTGCTCGTGTGCACGACGATCGTGGAGACCGGCCTGGACATCTCCAATGCCAACACCCTGATCGTCGAGCGCGCCGACCAGCTCGGCCTGTCGCAGTTGCACCAGCTGCGCGGCCGTGTGGGACGTGGCCGCGAGCGGGCCTACGCCTACTTCCTCTACCCGCCCGAGAAGCCGCTCACGGAGACTGCTGTCGACCGGTTGCAGACGATCGCCGCCAACACCGACCTCGGGGCTGGCATGGCGGTGGCGATGAAGGATCTGGAGATCCGCGGCGCCGGCAACCTGCTCGGCGGGGAGCAGTCCGGGCACATCGAGGGTGTCGGCTTCGACCTCTACGTCCGGATGGTCGGCGAGGCCGTCGCCGCCTTCAAGGGCGAGGCGGAGGAGCCGCCGGCCGAGGTCAAGATCGAGCTACCCGTCGATGCCCACCTCCCGCACGACTACGTCCCCGGGGAGCGGCTGCGCCTGGAGGCCTACCGCAAGCTCGCACAGGTCGCCGACGAGGACGAGCTCGCCGCGATCCGCGAGGAGCTGGTCGACCGGTATGGCGCCCCTCCCCTCCCCGTTGAAACGCTCCTCGAGGTGGCTCGGCTGCGCACCGTGGCCAGGGCCGCGGGCATCGCCGACATCGGGGTCCAGGGGCAGATGGTGCGCTTCGGCCCGGTCGAGGACCTGCGGGAGAGCCAGCAGCTGCGGCTCACCCGGCTCTATCCCGGCACCATCGTCAAGCCTGCGCTGCGCCAGATCCTGGTGCCCGCGCCCAAGACCTCGCGGGTCGGCGGCAAGCCGCTGCGCGACAAGGACGTGCTCGATTGGGCCTCCCAGCTGGTGCGGGCCGTGCTGCTCGACGACATCGCCGCCGCGGCGAGCGCGAGCTCGTGAGCGCGGAAAAGCACACCGACGGGTGACTGTGACTGCCCTGATCTGATGCGCGCAGAGCTCAGAGTGCGTATCAAACAGGGGCAGTCACAGGGGACCTGGTCTGCCCCTGGCCGTGCCCCTGTGTCCCGGCCCGTTCCCCTTGTGGGCTTCCGCTGCTTCCGCTGACCGCGCAGCCTGATCCAGGCGCTCGCGTGCCATGCTGACGCCATGAACACGCTCAGCACCTCGCTGCTCGACCCAGCCGCCCGCCCGCAGGTCGTCGAGGCACTGGTCCAGCTCGCCGACCGGGAGGTCGGCGCCAAGAAGGGCCTGTCCGGCACCATGATGAAGACCGCCTTCGCCGGTGCCAAGAAGGCTCCCGGTGGCGGGATCGGCCGCGCGGTCAACGCCCTGCTGCCCGGCGTGGCGCGGGCGTTGGACCCGCACTACGACGCCAAGGGCGAGCGCGCCTTCGGTGACTACCTCGCCGACCCGGCTCGCGCGAATCAGGTCTCCGACGAGCTGCTGGCCGTCGCCGACGCCCGGGCCAAGGCCGTCGAAGGCAACCCGCTGGGCAAGGTCTACGGCAGTTTCCGCGGCAAGGCCAAGGAGCACGTGGTGGCCGCCCTGCCGGGGCTGGGAGCCACCCTGGAGCGCTTTGTGCGCTGACCGGGAGCGCTTCGTCTCCTGACCGGTACGCGTGCCATGATGAGCATCGTGAAGCGCCAGCCCCTCATCGTCTCCTTCGCCGTGGCCACCGCGCTGGCCCTGACCGGATGCTCCGGCGTCGGCTCCGACACCGGGCTGACCGTCGAGGGCACGGACTACTCGGTCGCCGAGCTCCAGCAGGCCGCCAGCCAGTTCGCCTCTGCCAGCGCCGAGCCGGCCGACTCCCGCCGGGTGATCGCCGATCTCGCGCTGCTGCCGATCTTCGACGAGGTCTTCGCCGGCTCGCCGGCCGCAGCGACCGACAGTCGGGTCCGCTCGGCCTTGTCCGACAGCGGCATCTCCGACCCCGGCCCGGCCACCCTGGACGCCCGGCGCTCGCGCTACTACCAGCAGCTGCTTAACGATCCTTCGATCCTGCAGGACCCCTCGATGGCCGACGTGCTGGCCAAGGCCACCGCCATCACCCAGGAGGACATCGATGCCCTCCAGATCGAGGTCAACCCGCGCTATGGCACCTGGGACGCCAGCCGAGGCGGCCTGCTCCAGGAGCAGCCGGCCTGGATCCGTAGTGGCCCCGTCGAGAACTGAGCACCTCAGCCTGCTGCTGAGCAGCCCCAGGGTCGCGCCCGGGCTGCTCTCGGCAGCAGCCTGGTCCACTCTCCATGACGCGAGCGTCGTGCTCGCCGCCGACCCCGACTCGCCCCAGGCGCGTGCCATCGCCGCTGCGGGCGTGCCGGTCGAGCAGACGGACCTGCCGGATCGGACCCCGCAGACCCTCGCCGCCCACCTCCTGGAGCTCACCTCCGAGCACGGCACGGTGGTCTGGATCGGCTCACCCGACGGTGACCCCGGCCTCGCCGAGGCGCTCGCCGTGACCATGCCGCAGGACGACCCGCCCACGCTCGAGCTGCTCGTCGGCTCCTGGGACGTCCCGGGCGCGCGCCTGCTGGACGCGGTCGCGGTCATGGACCGGCTGCGCTCACCCGGCGGCTGCCCGTGGGACGCGCGACAGGATCACGCCAGCCTCACGCCATACCTGATCGAGGAGGCGCACGAGGCGGCCGAGGTGCTCGAGCGACTGGACGACACGGACGACCTCGCCCTGCGCGAGGACGCCACCGACGAACTTGGCGACGTGCTCCTGCAGGTGCTCTTCCACGCCCGGGTCGCCGCTGACCACGACCAGGACCCGTTCGACATCGACGATGTCGCCGCCGGTCTCGTCGCCAAGCTGGTCCGCCGCCATCCGCACGTCTTCGCCGACGTCGCCGCCGACACCCCCGAAGCCGTCGAGGCCAACTGGGACCAGATCAAGGCCGCCGAGCGGGCGGACGGCGGCAAGCCCGCGCGGGCCCACCTGCTCGACGGGATCCCGTCTGGTATGCCGCCGCTCGCCCGCGCCGCCAAGGTCGCCTCCCGCGTGCGCCGGGCCGGGCGCGAAGAGTGGCTGCGGGACTGGATCGAGGCCCGGATCGCCGACCGCGACCCAGGCGCCCTGCTGCTGGAAACCGCCCTCGACCTGCACGACGGCGACGTCGACGCCTCCGCCGCGATGCGGCATACCCTCCGGGATCTGCAGACCGCGGCCCGGGACCTGGACCGGGACGACTAGGCTCGTTCCCAGGAGCGGCCGACGGCTGCCTGACCCGCGAACGTCGACCCGCCTGCACCCCGCACCTCAACCGCACGACAAGCCCATACGTCAACCATCGAAGGAGCGCCCATGGCCACCATCGACGCCATCATCGCCCGCGAGATCCTGGACTCCCGCGGCAACCCGACCGTGGAGGTGGAGGTGGGTCTGGACGACGGCACCGTCGCCCGTGCCGCCGTCCCCTCCGGCGCCTCGACCGGCGCCTTCGAGGCCGTCGAGCGCCGCGACGGCGACACCAGCCGCTACCTGGGCAAGGGCGTGGAGAACGCCGTCACCGCCGTGATGGACGACCTCGAGCCGCGCCTGCTGGGCTTCGACGCCTCCGAGCAGCGTCTCGTCGACGCCGAGATGATCGCCGCCGACGGCACCGACAACAAGGGTGAGATCGGCGCCAACGCGATCCTCGGCGTCTCGCTCGCCGTGGCCAAGGCCGCCGCGGACTCCGCTGGCCTGCCGCTGTTCCGTTACGTCGGCGGACCCAACGCGCACGTGCTGCCGGTGCCGATGATGAACATCCTCAACGGTGGCTCGCACGCCGACTCCAATGTCGACATCCAGGAGTTCATGATCGCCCCGATCGGCGCGGGCTCCTTCCGGGAGGCGCTGCGCTGGGGGACCGAGGTCTACCACGCGCTGAAGGACGTGCTGAAGAAGCGCGGCCTGGCGACCGGCCTCGGCGATGAGGGCGGCTTCGCCCCCAACCTCGGCTCCAACCGCGAGGCGCTGGACCTGATCATGGAGGCCATCACAAAGGCTGGCTACACCCCCGGCAGCGACATCGCGCTCGCCCTGGACGTGGCCGCCAGCGAGTTCCACGAGAAGGGCAAGTACACCTTCGAGGGCAAGAAGCGCGCCGCCAAGGACATGATCAAGTACTACGCCGAGCTGGTCGACGCCTACCCGCTCGTCTCCATCGAAGACCCGCTGAACGAGGACGACTGGGAGGGCTGGGTGGCGATCACCGCCGAGCTGGGCGACAAGGTGCAGCTGGTCGGCGACGACCTGTTCGTGACCAACCCCGAGCGGCTCCAGCGCGGCATCGATGACAAGGCCGGCAATGCACTGCTGGTCAAGGTGAACCAGATCGGTTCGCTGACCGAGACCCTGGACGCGGTCGCGCTGGCCCAGGCCAACGGCTTCCGCTGCATGATGTCGCACCGCTCCGGTGAGACCGAGGATGTGACGATCGCCGACCTGGCCGTCGCCACCAACTGCGGCCAGATCAAGACCGGCGCCCCGGCCCGCTCCGAGCGCGTCGCCAAGTACAACCAGCTGCTGCGCATCGAGGAGGAGCTGGACGACGCTGCGGTCTACGCCGGCGCCGGCGCCTTTCCGCGCTTCGCGGGCTGATCGCCGACGCACCACCTGACGACGCGATCGGTCGGCCGCGTCCGGGGACTCCCCGGCGCGGCTGACCGATCGCTTCGTGCTGTCGACCTACGCTGTCGACAGACCCGTGCGCCCCACCCGACCCAGGAGCATCATGACCTCGCGCAGCACGCGGCCGGCCGGCCGCCGCGGCCCTGCTGGCCGCCCCGGCGTGCGCGGGGTGGGGCGGGCCGCCTCCAGCGTCCGCCGCGCACCCGCGCACGTGCGGCGGCTGCTCACGCTCGTGGTGCTGGTCGTGCTGATGGCCCTGGTGCTCGCTCCGGTGCTCTCGGGCTACCTGCGCCAGCGGGCTGACATCGGCGAGGCGCGTGCCCAGATCGCGGCCGAGCAGGCCGAGATCGCGGCGCTGGAGAAGGAACTGGCCAAGTGGGAGGACGAGGCCTACATCGAGCGGCAGGCCCGGGAGCGGCTGCGCTTTGTGAAGGAGGGCGAGGTCTCCTTCACGGTTCTGGATGACACCGGGACGGACTACACTGAAGCGCTTCCCGGAATGGCCCCGGTCGCGGACGAGGTCATCGAGGCCAGCCCGTGGTACGGCCAGGTCTGGGAATCGGTGAAGATCGCCAACGAAGGTCTCCCTGAGACCAAGGAGCCATGAACAACCTCGACCGCACCACCCTGGACGAGACCCCGTCCGAGCAGGACCTGAGGGTCATCGCCCGCCAACTGGGCCGCGAGCCCCGTTCCGTCGTCTCCATCGCCCATCGGTGCCCCTGCGGGTGCCCGACCGTGGTGCGCACGGAGCCTCGACTGCCGGACGGCACCCCGTTCCCGACCAGCTTCTACGCCACCTGCCCGCGGCTGACGTCCGCGATCTCCACCCTGGAGGGCAGCGGGATGATGAAGGAGATGTCGCAGCGGCTGTGCCACGACGAGTCGCTGGCCTGGTCCTACGCCCAGGCGCACGATGACTACCTGCGTCGCCGCGAGGAGTTGGCGCACGTGCCGGAGATCGCCGGCATCAGCGCCGGCGGGATGCCCAACCGCGTCAAGTGCCTGCACGTGCTCGTCGCCCACGCGCTCGCTGCGGGCCCGGGCGTGCAGCCACTGGGGGAGGAGGCGCTCGCCGCCCTGCCCGAGTGGTGGCATGACGGCTGCTGCGGCGCGCTGGACGAGGACGACGCGGACCCGCACGAGACCGTGCAGAACACCTGCCCCCGGCACCACCCGATCGACCCGGACGCCGGGAAGGCCGAGGGCGTGGCGAGCGCAGATATCGACCGCGGCGCCGACACCGACGCCGTCACCACTGAAGCGGGCCAGCAGCCATGACCCGCGTGGGAGCCGTCGACTGCGGGACGAACTCGATCCGTCTGCTGATCGCCGACGTCGCTGAGGACGGCTCCACGCTGACCGAGCTCTCCCGCACGATGCAGATCGTGCGCCTCGGCGAGGGCATTGATGCCACTGGGCAGATCTCGCCCTCGGCCATGGACCGCACACTGGCCGCCGCCGAAGGGTATGCCGTGCTCTGTCGGGAGGCCGAGGTGTCCTCGGTCCGGTTCGTGGCGACCTCCGCCTCCCGCGATGCCTCCAACGCCGATGAGTTCGTGGCCGGCGTGCAGCGGGCGTTCGGTGAGTTCGAGGTGAGTCCCGAGGTGATCTCTGGCCGCGAGGAGGCTCAGCTCTCCTTCGCCGGCGCCACCGGTGACCTGCGCCGCGCGGGATCAGCTGTGCCATACCTGGTCGTGGACATCGGTGGCGGCTCGACCGAGTTCGTCCGCGGGACGACGGAGGTCGAGCAGGCTGTCTCGGTGGACATCGGCTGCGTGCGGATGACCGAGCGGCACCTGCACGACGACCCGCCGGCCGAGGACCAGGTGTGGGCGGCGCTCTCGGACATCGTCCGAGCGGTGGACACGGCGGCGCAGCAGGTAGACCTGGCGGAGGTCGGCACCCTGGTGGGCCTGGCCGGGTCGGTGACCACGGTGACCGCGCACGCGCTCGGGTTGCCCGCCTACGACTCCTCCCGGATCCACGGGGCCGAGTTGCCCGTGTCCACGGTGATCGACGCCTGCACCGACCTGCTGCTGATGCCGCGCTCGCGGCGGCGCGAACTGCCCTTCATGCACGAGGGGCGCGTCGACGTCATCGGCGCCGGTGCGCTGATCTGGCGCACGGTGGTCCAGCGGGTCGCCCACGATGCCGGGCTGAGCACGGTGCGGGCCTCGGAGACCGACATCCTCGACGGGATCGCGCTCTCTCAAGCCACCCGATGACCCGGGACTCCCTGGAGCGCCATCAGGTCTGGTGGTATCTCACGGCGGTGCTGCTCGGGCTGCTGGTCGGCACATTGCTACCGGGCCTGGGGGAGTGGACCAGCGCCCTGGTCTGGCCGGTGCTCGCCCTCCTGCTCTATGCGACCTTCACCCAGCTGCCGCTGGTGTCGATCGCGCACGCCTTCCGGGACGGGCGCTTCCTGGCCGCTGCGCTGATCGGCAACTTCGTCCTGGTCCCGGTGGTGGTCTGGGGGCTGGTGTCGCTCGTCCCGGACGACCCTGCGCTGCGGCTGGGGCTGCTGCTCGTCCTCCTCGTGCCGTGTACGGACTGGTTCATCACCTTCACCCAGCTCGGCCGCGGTGATGCGGGACGGGCGACCGCGCTGACGCCCATAAGCCTGCTTCTGCAACTGCTTCTGCTACCGGTGTATCTGTGGCTGCTGGCCGGGGTCGACCTCGGCACCGTCTTCGGCGCCGCCCAGATCTGGCCGGCTCTGCTCGTGGTGCTGGTGCCGCTCGCCCTGGCCTGGCTGACCGACATCTGGGCTCGCCGCGATGGGCCCGATGGGCCCGATGAGCCCGATGAGCCCAGGTCGGGACGCGGTGGTCCCAGGTCGGAGCGTCAACGCTTCGTGGAGCGGCTCGGCTGGTGGCCGGTGCCGCTCCTGGCGGTGGTGATCTTGCTCGTCGCGATCGCTCACGTCGGTGAGGTCCGCGACAACGTTCACCTGCTGCCGATCGTGATCGGGGTGGGCGTGGCCTACCTGGTGGCTGCGTTCGTCATCGCCAAGGCGCTGAGCGTTGCTGCCGCGCTGCCCGCGCCTGCCGGCCGGACCTTGGCGTTCTCCCTCGGCACCCGCAATTCCTTCATCGTGCTGCCCTTCGCGCTGTCCCTGCCGGCGGGCTGGGAGGTCGCCGCGATCGTGGTCGTGATGCAGTCTCTGGTGGAGCTCTTCGGGATGATCTTCTACCTGTGGTTCGTGCCGCGTGTGCTCTTCCGGGACGCGGCTGTCCAGCACGGCTGACCAGCTGTGCACGTCGCGTGCACGAGGATCGTTGGACACGGGCACGACCACGGGCATGGCTGCCTATCGGTGCCCCCGGCGGGACTCGAACCCGCACTGAACCCATTTTAAGTGGGCTGCCTCTGCCGATTGGGCTACGGGGGCGGCAGCGCCCCAGCCTAGTGGGGAGGGCACCGGTGCGGTCATCAGGCTCGTGCTGTTGAGCTGGTCGAGATCCCATGACTGCATCCCATGACTGCCGACGCGGTGCAGCTGGGCAGCTACAACGCGGCGATGACCTCGTCCAGCATCGACTCCGTCAGCCGCCCGGTGAAGGTGTTCTGCTGGCTCACGTGGTAACTGCCCCACAGGCGCACCTCACGACCGGACGGTGCCATCAGCGTCGTGGTCGCGCCGTGCCCGAAGGCCGGCTTGGGGCGGGGCACCTGCCACCCGGCGCCGCGCGCGGCGGCCAGGGCGGCGTCCCAGCCGATGCCGCCGAGTGCCAGCATCGAGGTCAGGTGCGGCTCCAGCAGGGCCAGCTCGCGCTCCAGCCAGGGGCGGCAGGTGGCCTTCTCCTGCGTGGTGGGCGCGTTGTCCGGGGGAGCGCAGTGCACCGCGGCCGTGATGCGGACATCGATCAGCTCCAGTCCGTCACCGGCCGCGACCGAGCTCGCCTGGGTGGCGTAGCCCGCCCGGTGCAGCGCCGCATAGATCCAGTCCCCGGAACGGTCGCCGGTGAAGATCCGCCCGGTCCGATTCGCCCCATGCGCGGCCGGGGCCAGCCCGACGACCAGGATCCGGGCATCGGGCGGGCCCAGCGAGGGCGCCGGACGTCCCCAGTACGGCTCGTCGGCATACGCCGCCCGTTTCTCGGCCGCGACCTGTTCGCGCCAGGCGACGAGGCGGGGGCAGGCCGAGCAGACCGACACCCGCGCGTCCAGCTCGGGGATGTCCTTCGCGCCGGCAGCGGCCCGGCTCACTCCTGCAGCGCTCCGCGCCCGTCTCGTATGCCGTGTGGCCGGGTCCTGCGGCCAACCCGCCCCGGGCGGGACCGGGCTGGGGAAGGGGAGCGCGGTGAGGGGGTGCGGCAGCTCGCGCACGCGTCAGTCGCGCTCGCCCTGCGCGGCCCACAGCAGGGCCCGCGCCACGGTGGCGTACTCGCCCTTGGGGTGCGCGCGGAACAAGGGCTCGGTCCCGAGCAGCACAGCCCGCGAGCCGACCTCGGTCGCGCCGCTGACCATCACTGGCTGACCTGCCGCCGCACCCGGGCCACCGCGGCCCTGCGCGTCCGCGCGCCAGTGCCCGCTGACCAGCGGCACGGCGCCAAAGCTCTGCTCCACCTGCACGTCGTCCCCGAGCTCGGTGAACCAGCGTGGTGAATACACGAAGGAGGTGTCCGGGGCGCCCCCGGCGATCGCGCCGTCGGTGTTGACCACCCGCACCACGCCGTTGGCGTCCGAGCGCCCGGCGACAGTCTCCACCTCAAGCAGGTCGAGCGCGTCGTTGACCGCCACGCCGACCGACCCGCGAGCCACCACGCCCCCGCCCTCGTCGACGAAGGCCCGCACCTCAGCTTGCGCCTGCTCGTCCAGATCGCGCCAGGCGAGCCCGCTGGAGACATAGAGCGCGTCCAGGTCGGACAGGTCCAGCCCCTCGTTGAGCGCCGCCGAGGACACCGGCTGCACCTCGATCCCCATCTCGCCGAACGCCCAGCGCTCCTCTGCTGTCCCGGCGACACCGACGCGTAGGGAGGACACCTCGGCAGCACCGTCGCCGACGCCGGCCGGAGCCGCCCGCAGCGTGACCCCTTCGGCTCGGGCCAGCTCACCGACCAACGCGGCCGCCGACACCGGCAGGTAGACATCGCCGTCCTCGAGCAGGCGCACCCCGACACCCTGCTCCAGCAGCGCGGTCAGCACCCGCACATCGGCAGCGTCGAGCAGGCTCAGCACCCA